>CAITBM010000042.1 GCA_903890485.1 uncultured Opitutaceae bacterium
CCGCATTCCGTTCATACAATTACCCTCGGGGCACCGGCGCTTTGACCTTGAGGCGGTGTAGGCTGCCTTGTCTTCAGACGCCATGGGCTCGACGTTTTTGTTCCCTGTTGAAAAGGGTGGAGCATGATGATCCGCTTCACCTACTGCAAAAACTTCGCCTCGGCGGAGACGCGGGAGACTGAGTGGCACCCCTTCGCCACGACACTGAGCACCTTTAAGGCGTACCCCAGCAAAGAGGCCAGCGTGGGCCGGGCGGCCTTCGTGGGCGGCGTTCGGGCCGACGAGACCAAGGGGCGGGCCGACGGCAACATCGCCGTGCGCACAGTCGCCACCCTCGACTTCGACGCCCCGCAGGGCTCGCTGGCCGACATTGAGTTCCAGCTCGGGATGACGCTCCCCTGCGCCTTCGTGGCCTACTCGACCTTCCGGCACACGCCCGAGGTCCCCCGGTTCCGCCTGTGCGTCCCCCTCAGTCGCCCCGTCAACGAGGCCGAGTATAAGGTCATCGTCAACGACATCATTCGCCTTGTGGACCTTGGTAACGTGGACCCGTGCAGCTTCGTCATGTCCCAGATCATGTTCCTGCCCAGCAACCGGGAGGGCGTCACGCCTTGGTCCCTGCGGCAGGACGGGGAGCCGTGGGCGGTCAACCTAACCGAAATCGCGATTACGGTTGGGGGCGAGGACGACGACTTCAGCGACCTTCAGGCCATGGTCGCCGCCGAGCCGCTCGGCATGTCGATTGGCGAGATTGACGCCCTCCTTGAGAACTACCCCGCCGAGGGCAAGGACTACGACGAGTGGCTTCGCGTCGGCATGGCGCTCTATCACGAGTTCCGTGGCTCCGAGGACGGCTGGGACCGCTGGGCGACGTGGAGCGCCCTCAGCTCCAAGCACGACCCCCGCCAGATGCGCACCAAGTGGCGGTCATTCGGCGGAGCGGCGCGGCCCGTTACCATGGCGTCGATCATCAAGTTGTCCGGCGGCCGCCGGGCCGCCGTCGAGATCCAGCCCACGGGCTCGACCTACGTCGCCCTTGAGGCCGAGGCGCGTTCGCTGCGCTCGCTGGAGGGCTACACGGCCCTGCGCAACAAGGTCAGCGCCCTCGGGGAGGTGCAGCTCCGGGCCGACATGCGGATGATGCTGGCGGGGTTTGCCTACGACACCTTCGGCAAGGGGGCGGGGATGACCAAGGGGGTCATCAACAAGGCCTTCAAGCCCGCCAAGGGCTCTGGTCGCTCGGTCGAGGGGGCTGACGGCTCCGCCCCTTTTGACGGGCCCAGTTGGCTGGCCGACTGGGTCTACTGCGAGGCGGACGCCACTTTCGACATGGTCTCCACCCGGCACTCGATCAAGCGTGAGGCCTTCCGGGCCAAGTTCGACCGCATGCCCGAGGTGTTGGCCGGGGATGTCGCCGACGCCGCCTCTTTCGCCCTGACCTACTGCCGCATCCCGACCGTGGCCTCCAAGATGTTCTGGCCGGGCGCCGAGCGGATCTTCACGCTCGACAACGGCCTGTCTCACCTCAACACCTACGAGCGCAGCGGCGCCGAGCCCTGCGACGAGATCGACGAGGAGGCCAAAAAGATCATGAACCGGTTCATGATCCATGTGGGCAACACGGTCGGCTCGGAGCGCGAGCAGCGCATCCTGATCGACTTCATGGCCTATGTGTACCAGAACCCCGGGAAGAGGGTGCAGTGGGCCCTGCTGCTCAAGGGGATCGAGGGGAACGGGAAGAGCTACTTCTTCCAAGTCATGCAGGCCGTCATGGGCAAGCAGGCCTCGGTGGTCTCCACTACGGCCATCGACAGCGCATTTACCGGGTGGGCCGAGGGCTCGGTGCTGGTCTGTATTGAGGAGATCAGGATCAGCGGCACGAACAAGTACGCCATCCTCGACAAGATGAAGCCGATCATAACCAACGCGACCATAGCAGTCGTCCACAAGGGGAAGGACGAGAAGCACATCCCCAACTTTACGTCATACATGCTCTTCACCAACCACTCGGACGCGATCCCGGTCGGCGACAACGACCGGCGGTACTGCGTGATCTTCACGCGCCAGACCCGCAAGGAGGACCTCTTCGCGCAGCACGGCGGGGTGACTGGGACTGAGGCTTACTTCGGTGAGCTGTTTGGCGACTTGGATCGTCGGCCCGACGTGTTCGCCCGGATGCTGTCAGACTGGAAGATTTCGGCTGAGTTCTCCCCGTCGGGCCGTGCGCCTGAGACCGATGGGCTGGCGGCGATGCGCTCGATGCACGTCTCCGAAGACCGAGACAGCATCGAGACGGCCATCGCGGACTACGCCTGCGCGGTCGTCGGGCCGGACGTTATAGATGTTACATATCTCAAGGATATGGCGACGATGGATGGCCGCGACTTTCCCCAGACCAAGGCCATCGGGCACATCCTGAGCGACATGGGGTACACCCCAATTGAGGGCCGGAGGGTCAAAATTACCAAGACGAGGAGGGACCATTACGTCTGGCACAGGAGGGGATCAAAGGACTTGGAGGGCGGGGCATTGCACCCCAACACCATCAAGACCCTCGTCCGCGACTTCCACAACGGGGACACGGACTTCTCAGATGCGCCTTTTTGATCATAGTCATCGATTTGGGGCGCAATCATTGAACCCCAAATCGGATTGCACCCCAAGATTGCACCCCAACTTA
>CAITBM010000043.1 GCA_903890485.1 uncultured Opitutaceae bacterium
GGCGGCCGCCAAGGTCGAGGTCTCCAAGGCCTGGGACAAGGTCGAGGCGTCCTACGACAAGCTGACGAAGTAACCCCCCAGGGGTTACCGAATCCCGATGCCGAGACGGTCGCCCATCCGGGCGTACGTCTCGACGCACGCGGCGCTCTGCTCAACCAGGTCCGCGTCAAACAGGATGCGCCCGGCGGCGAAGAGCGTGATCACGCACGAGCCGCCGAAGGCGAACATCCCCTTTTCCTCGCCCTTCACGACGGCGCGGCCAGGGACGTAGCTCTGGACGATGCTGCCCACGTTGGTGGCGCCGACCTCGATCATGGCCACGCAGCCAAAGTCGGGCGCCTCGATGAGCGTGATCATGCGCTTGTTGCGCACCAGGTAGGAGATGTTGCGCCGGAGCGCCAGGGGGCTGACCGAGTAGAGCGCTCCCCCGACAAGGCGCGACTCACCCGGGATGCCCGAGACCGGGAAGTGGAAGCGGTGGTAGTCGCTTGGGCAGAGCCTGGAGATCAGCATGGAGCCTCCTCCGAACTTGGCGGCGAGGGCGTCGTCGCCCAGGAGCTCTGCGAGCGTGAACTTCGCCCCCTTCACATAGAACCCCGCGGCCTTGTCGACGTCGGGGAACGCCAGGTGGCGGCCGTCGGCCGGAAGCACGGCGAGCCCCGCACCCTGGGCTATGGGCCTGGCCTCGGGCTTCAGCGCCCGGTGGAAGAACTGGTTGAAGGTCCTGAACTCAAAGGGAGACTTGGCGAATTCCGAAACAGCTATGTCGTAGTCGGCGATGAACTTGAAGATGTGGATGTCGCTGCCCTCCCTGTTCATCTGCTTACCGTAGTACCAGGAGAAGAAATGCCGCTTCGCGAACAGCCAGACTGCGAGCCGCCCGACGGGATTCTCGTAGGCGAAGCGCAGCCACCGCTCGCCGAAGATCTTCTCGGCCTTCACGGTCTTCTCGTAGCGGTCGAAGTAGCGGAGGGGTTCGGGTTGCAAAGGGGCAGTTGCGATTTTCCCACTTTTCGCAGATTCTCGATATTCGCCATGGAAAACTTCACTTATTTCAACCCCACGCGCATCCATTTCGGCAAAGGGCAGATCAAGGCCCTGGCCACCGAGCTTCCCCAGGCGGCCCGAGTGCTGCTTCTTGCCGGCGGGGGCAGCATCCGCACCAATGGGGTCCTCCAGCAGGTCCAACGTGCCCTGGGTGCCCGTGTCGCGGTGGAATTCTTCGGGGTGGAGGCCAATCCCGACTTTGACACCCTCATGAAGGCGGTGGAGATCGTCCGCCGGGAAAAGCTCGACTGGGTGCTTGCGGTGGGCGGGGGCTCGGTCGCCGACGGCGCAAAGTTTGTCGCCGCCGCCGCGCCCTTCTCCGGCGACCCTTGGGAAATCCTCACCTCCAGGGGGTCGGTCGTGAAGAGCGCCCTGCCCCTGGGGGTCGTCCTCACCCTTCCGGGCACGGGCTCGGAGGCCAACATCGCCGCCGTGATCAGCCGCCGCGCCATCCGGGAGAAGCTCGCCTTCCTCAACCCCCTCGTCTTCCCGAAGTTCTCGATCCTCGATCCCGAGACCACATTCACGCTTCCCGAGCGGCAGATCGCAAACGGGGTCGCCGACGCATTCACCCATGTGATCGAGCAGTACATGACCTTCCCCGTCCACGCCGCGATCCAGGACCGCTTCGCCGAGTCGGTCATGCAGGTGCTGGTCGAGGAGGGGCCGAAATCGGTGCGCAACCCGAAGGACTACGACTCCCGGGCCAACGTCGTCTGGGCAGCCACGTGGGCCCTCAACGGGGTGATCGGCTCAGGCGTCCCCCAGGACTGGGCGAGCCACACGATCGGGCACGAGCTCACGGCCCTCCACGGGATCGACCATGCCCGGACGCTGGCGGTCGTGGTGCCGAGCCTCCTCTCGGTCCAGCGCGCCACGAAGGCCGCGAAACTCCTCCAGTACGGGGAACGCGTCTGGGGGATCCGCGAGGGCTCGGAGGCCTCCCGAATCGACGCCGCGATCGAGCGGACCCGCAGCTTCTATGAATCGCTCGGACTAAGGACCCGCCTCAGGGACTACGACGTGAAGCCCGGGGTCGCGGCGGAGATAGCCGGCAAGTTGAAGGCCCGCGGCGAGGTCAATTTCGGGGAACGCGGCGACATCACCCCGGAGGTGGTCGAGCGGATCCTCACGCTCGCGGCCTAGCCTGGGCCCCAAAACTGGGCGACCAGGCCCCACCCTCCGCCCCAATGAAGAGCTACCGCAAGGAGCTGTGGTTTGAGATTCCCCAGCGCCGGAAGCTCTTGAACATCACGGGGCAGGTCGAGGAGGCCCTCCGGGAGAGCGGGATTACGGAGGGGCTCTGCCTGGTGAACGCGATGCACATCTCGGCCTCGGTGTTCGTGAACGACGACGAGAGCGGGCTGCACGGGGACATTGAAAAATGGCTCGAGAAGCTGGCCCCCGAGAAGCCGCACGGCCAGTACGCCCACAACCGGGGCGAGGACAACGCGGACGCCCACCTGAAGCGCACGATCATGGGGCGCGAGGCGGTGCTCGCCGTGACCGAGGGCCGGCTAGACCTCGGGCCCTGGGAGCAGGTCTTCTACGGCGAATTCGACGGCATGCGCCGGAAGCGGGTGCTGATTAAGATCATCGGGCAATAGGGCCCCGCCCGGCTCTAGCGGGCAGGCGCTGCCGGCTCTTGGTCCCAGAAACGGTAGCGCTCGCGGTGGGCCTCCGGCGCCGGCGAGGGGACAACGTCCAGGTGCATCACCGGGAAATTCCCCTCCTCCCGGTACCTCGGCCATTCCGGAAGGTCGCTTCCGCCCGGACTGCCGGTCTTCGCGAAATTGGTCCAGTACTGCTGGATCATGTCCGAGAGCCTCCTGTCCTCGGGCTGCCAGGGGACGGAGGCGTCGGATTCGAGCGTCCCGAAAACGTACGGGATCTCCGAGGCGTGCCGTGCGCCGGTGTCCGCCGAGGTCGCCACGGCGCCATTGATCACGGTGCCCGGGGCAATCGTGACTGCGCGGTCGAACTGGTAGACGTACACCGGGGAGTTGCCCGTCTTCAGGTGCTTCCCTATCGCGTTCCGGGTGGAGGCGACAATGAAGCCGTCGCACGCGAGGTCCCCCGCGGACCGGACCGCTTCCTGGTCGCTCGAGGCCGGGTAGAGCTTCAGGAGCTCCTCTGCGTACGCGGGGTACCGCGCCCGGACCGAGGCCGCAAAGGACTTGGCCGTCGGGCGGTTGCTCCCGAAAACGGTGTAGACCCGATTCTCATCGGCGGTCCAGCCGGAGAGGAAAGGAACGTGGGCCTGGGAACCCTCGGCAAAGACGGAGCGCGGGTCCTTCAGCAAAAGGTAGCCGTCGACCGCGATCGGGGGATCCCTGCCGTCCTCCTTGTAGTGGCGGCTGTGCGACGCCTTCAGGAGCTCTTCCGCGGGCACAGCACGCAGTCCCGCA
>CAITBM010000044.1 GCA_903890485.1 uncultured Opitutaceae bacterium
ACCCAGCTGCACGATCTTCCCGTCCCGCCAGAGGAGGAATTCGCCGTGCGGATAGCCCGTCGAGTCCCCGCTTCCGAGGATCGTGCGGCCCGTCGGCGTGATCGCGAAGGCAGCGGTCCAGGTCCCGCCGGGAGCGAGCGGAGGGATTGAGCCCGTGATGGTCCACGACTTCGGCGGGCTGTCGGTCGGGGGCGTCGAGGTGAAGGAGAAGGCGACCGCAGGGATCGCGACTCCGGCGGTGACGGCAAAGGGGCTCGGGTGGCCGGGGATGCCGGTCGAGAGCGTGAAGACCGTGGCGCCCGCGACGGAATCGACCGCGCCCAGGGAGGCCGCGGCGGCGACCGCCGCCTTCAGCAGCATCCCAGCGTTGGATTCCAGGACCGTGTCCGCGGCCCGGGCGAAAAACTGGAGCGAGGGCAAGCGCTGGAGGACAGCGATCAACACCGCTGCCGGGAGGCGGAGCCGCCCCGTTCGCGCGGCGCCCGAGAGTCGGATAAGGAAGTCCCTTATGTTCAGGGTCCCGAGGAATCCGGACGCGCGGAGCGTGCGCCGCGGTCCGTGGGTCGTGCGTGCGGTGGAGATAGAGTTCATCGCGCGGACCTAGACCCGGTACTTTGTTCCCGGTGCCTCGCGCGGTTCCCTTTTTTCCGCAAACCCCCGACTTTGACGTTTTCTTGAAAAGTCTACGCCCCGACCACGAACGCGAAGAACCCCCGAGTCTGGGCGCGCTCCTTCTCGGTCAGGATGATGCCCTCGCATCCGGGGCAGGAGCGGATCATCTCGAGCCCCTGCTGCACGCCGGAGATGAAGGCCGCGGTCGAGAGCATGCCCGCCTGGAGGCAGGTGTCGGCGATCACGGTCGCCTGGGTGCAGCCATTCGCCACCGGGAAACCGGTCCTCGGGTCGATGATGTGCCCGTAGCGCCGGCCCGCGACCGTGAAGCTCCGCAGGTAGTCGCCCGAGGAGGCGATCGACTTGTTGGAGAGGGCGACGCTTCCCCAGGTTTTCCCCGGATTCGCCGGGTCCTCGAGCCCGATGTGCCAGGCGGGGCGCCCAGGGGGGGCGCCGCTCGCACGCAAGTCGTGCCCGAAGTCGACCAGGGTGTCGCGGACTCCGTGGTCCTTCGCCAGGAGGGACACCATGTCGACCGCGTACTCCTTTCCGAACCCCCCGAAGTCGAGTGCCATCCCGCGCTCCGGCAGGAACACCCGGCCCGGCTCGCGGCGCACCTTCGCCCACCCGACCAGGCGAAGCGCTTGGGCCACGGCCTCCCGTGTCGGGACGACCGGGGGATCGGCCTTCCAGTTCCAGAGGCGGATCAAGGGGAGCGCGGAGGGATCCAGGATCCCGCGCGTCATAAAGTGAAGCGTGTCGCACATGGCGAGGAGGGCCTCGGTTTCGGGGTCCACGGCGACCCATTCCTTGCCGGCGGCGTCGTTGATCCGGGAAACAATGCTCGCGGGCTGGAAGCGGGAGTACTTCGCCTCGAACGCCCTCACCCACCCCTCGGCGGCCGCCTCGAACCCCTTGGCCTGGGGATCGCCCCCGGGCGCCGTGTACTGCACCTCGCACTGGGTCGCCATCGCGCGGAACGCGAGCTTGCGCAGGGGAAGGTTGGCGCCGTACGAGGACGGGGCGGGCTCCGGGGTCTTGTCCTGCCGGGAGACGATCGCCATGGTTGGGGTGGGCGGGCGGGGGCCCGCGCCTAGTTGCGCGAGATCTCCACCGAGGAGATCTGGAAACTGGCCGACAGGAGCGCCGGGTTCGCGCGGTCCACCTGCATCCGGTACTGCTCGATCCCGATGTACGGGGAGCGCTTGCCGAGCGCGAGGTAGAATTGCTTGAGCGTGGCCCAGTCCACCTTGGTCACGTTGAACTGGAGCGTGTGCACCGAGAAGTGCCCGCTGGAGACGTCGCGGGGCTCGCCGCTGGTCGTGTTCTTCAGCCCGGTCTCGTTGGCGATCGCGGAGATCTCGGCCAGGAGGCGCGTGGCGTCGAGTGTGCGGACCGGGTCCAGCCGGCCGGCGGCGGCCTGGGCCGAGGCCTCGATCGAGGCGCGGTTCGAGAGCCAGAGCTGCTGCTCGTTGAGCGCCACCGTGGTCGAGCGCACGGCGCGCACCATGCGGCCCGTGCGGCCCGAGAGGCTCGAGAGCCAGACGGCGGCCGAGAGGACCACGAATCCCGCGAGGAGGACCTTCTCGCGGAGGAGGCGGGCCAGGAAGAAGGCGCGGATCGTGGCGATCATGACGCGGCGGGCGAGAGCGCCCCGGGCTTGAAGGTGACGATCAAGGTGAAGGTGACCACGTTGTCGCGGGCGCGCTGGTCCCGGATCTCGACCCGGTCGACGCCGGCCGACTGCTCGATCGCGGTCTTGTAGCCCGCGATCTCCCCGGCGTTGTTGGTCTGGGCCTCGATCTGGATGGTGTTCAGGGCGCCGGCCGTGGCGCTCAGGAACTGGATCGCGGGCGGGTTCTTCGGGAGCGCCGTCTCGGGCGACACGGCGGAGATCATTTCCAGCGGCAGGAGCCGCTTGGTCGAGAGCTCCTCGATGCGCCCGGCCAGCTCCTGCTCGTCCATGATGCGCGAGACCGTGGGCTTCTGGGCCGCGACCTTGGCGATCCGCGTCTTCTGCCAGAGGCCGGCGCCGACAAGGGCCACCTCGCCGAGCGCCATCAGGGCGCACGCCAGGACCGAGCCGATCGCCACCCGCCACAGGAGGAGGTCGCGCCGCCTCGCCTTGGCGAGCACCGCCAAGTCCCCCTTGTCGCGGACGTCGAGCGCCGCGGCGGTCTCCGGGTCCACCCGGGAGGTGAGGGAGCCGACCTGGAAGACGAGCTCGCGGTCCTTGCCCCCGAGGGGCACCGGGGGGGAGGCGGCGTCGAGGACCACCGTGGACCCGCCGGCCGCCTTCAGGAGCCGGGTGCGCGCCTGGGCGCGCTCCTCCTCGGTCGCCTGCGCGGAGACGGGCTCAAAGAGGATCGTGGCGGGAACCGGTCCCTGGTCCCAGTGGACCGCCGTGAGGGACTCCGCCTCCGAGAGCACGAGGGTGGTCCCCGGGGCCGCGGGGACCCCGAGGGCGCCGGCAAAGGCCGGCAGCACATACTCGGCCCCCGACCATCCGGCCACCTGGTCGACCGTGAAGCGCCTGCGGTAGGAGGCGTAGGCCAGGGCGCGGGGGGAACCCTGGGGCCAGTAGTAGCCGTAGTAGAGCTGGGCCAGGGGGAACGGGGAAAACGACTCGAGCGCCAGGCCCACCTGCGCCACCACCTCGGCCCGCGTCGCCCCGGGGGCCACCGGGACCGCACGGGAGAAAAACACCGAGTCCGGCAGCAGGGCCACCCGGGGGGGCGGCGGTCCGGCCCTCAGAAAGTCAAACGGGGAGGCGCACATGCTCAGGTCTGGGTGGGGGCGGCGGGTTGCTGCGGAATCTCATCATCTTCCAGCATTTCCAGGAGCGTAAAGGGATAATTGATGCTTTGCGAGGCCGCGGCCGCCGCGTTGGCGGAGGTGGCCGTGGAGGAGGGTTGGGACTGGTTGGTCACGGGGGTCGAGGTGAGGGGAGACGCGCCGGAGGCGGCCACGGTTGCATTGACGGCGTTGGTGGCGTTCACCGTGGCGCCGCCCTGGGGGGCGACGACGGCGGACATCCGGTACACGGATCGACCCTCCCTGACCGTGACCGTCACCCGAAGTGCCGAGATTGTGGTCCCGAAGGCCGCGGCGTTGCCGCCGGCCCCGGCCACGGCCGCGACGGTTCCGGTGGTCGAGAACCACTGCTGGCCCTCGTGCGCGTACTGGCCCGCGCCGGTCAGGAAATCCTTCAGGTGCTGCTGCTGGGCATCGGAGTACTGGCCCAGGGCCGACATCACGTCCTCGTTCGCCCCGTTCACGTTCGGCTGGGGAAAGTTGAAGATCGAGACGTCGTCGACGAACCTCCAGAAGAGCGCGTTCGGGAGCCCGTTCTCGTCGAAGAAAACGTCGCGGGCGTAGGCCACGGCGGCGAGCTCGCTGAAGGAGCGCATCGGCCGCCCCGGCTCGGCGTAGGGGATCGGGGCGTTCGGGTAGTCCGGGGTGAGCGCGGTCGAGTAGACGTAGCCCCCCTGCATCCAGCCCATGAGGGCGTCGGCCAGCTTCGAGGCCTCGGCAGGCGGCATCTGCCAGTACGTGAAGAGGTTGGTGAGCGTCACCAGGTCGGCCCGGTTGAGCGGGATCTTCCCGCTCTCGTCCCGGAAGGAGATCTCCACGGTGCGACCCTCGCTCGGGCTGTATCCCGCCCAGGCGAGCGGGTCCCCCCACCCCTCCGCCGGGCTCCGGAGGCCGTTGTCCGCCTGCCGGAAATCCTCGAGGACCCCGAGCGTCACCTCGAGGGCCGAGAACGCCTCCTGCCGCAGGCGGTGGGCGTCGGCCTGCCGGATCTCCACCAGGAGGTCGTTGCCCGCCTTCTCGATGAAGGCGGTCAGGGCCGCCGCGGTGAAGACCAGGGTCACCAGGACAAGGACGATGACCGACGACCGAAGCCGCCGGTCCCGGGACGGAGATATCGGGGCGGTCACCATGGGTTGGGCAGCCCCGGCTTGACGGCGGGGACCGTGACCAGGGTCTCGCGGACCAGGTGCAGGTAGGCGAACGTGACCCGAAGGCGCTGCGGCGGGAGCGGGTTGCCGCTCGTGTCGGTCCGGAGCGCGGTCTCGGTCGTCCATTTGCTGAAGTCCGTGTCAAAGTAGTCGTAGGCGATCCCGGTCACCAGCGGCGACACGAGCGTCTCCCGGGGCGGGTCGTCCGTGAAGTGGTTCTCCAGGTCCGAGTGCCAGAGCATGTAGAGCCCCTTGCCGCGGCGGACCTGGAGCGAGCAGAAGACCTCGGGCAGCGCGCTTCCCGGCCAGCGCAGGATCCGGCCCCCGGAGAGCTGCATGTAGGTGACCAAGTTTTCCTGGCCTCCCCCCTGGGGCTTCACGGGCTGGATCCCCACTGGGGTCGCGTTCGGCGCCGCCGAGGGGGGAAGCGACGCCCGCACCATCTCCCGCTGGAGGTAGCGGGTGACCGCGCGGACGTGCTGGTCGAAGAGCCGCACGTCGGCGTTCTTCCCCCAGAGTTCGCTCATCGAGAAGATGAAGGTGTTCAGGCCCACCAGGACCAGGCCCACGAGCGCCATCGCCAGCACCACCTCGATCAGGCTGAAGCCGCGGCGCCTCACTGGGGCTGCTTTCCCTGGGCGAGCGCGATGCGGCTCGCCGAGTTCTGCCGGAGCGTGGTGCGCGCCGTGGGGTCGCTCCAGGTGGGCCGGAGCAGCATGAAGTTCTCCGTGACCGTCCGGGGAGCCGGGCTCGCCTGGTCGGTGATGACGCACGTGAAGGTGACCGTGAAGAGGTCCGTCGTCGCCGTGGGCTCGGCCTCCGCGGTCCACTTCACGTGGCGGTCGCCGTCGTCAAACTCCGAGCCGCTCTGGGCCGCCTGCAGGTCCGCGATCACCAGGAGCTGCGAGCGGGCGAAGCCCACCTCGGTCTCGTTCCTGTTGGAGCGCTCCGCGGCCTCGTAGCTGTTGAGGACGTTCAGGTACGCCCCGCCCATCACGACGGCCGTCAGGCCGAAGATCATCAGGGCCACGAGGACCTCGATCAGCGTGAATCCCCTACGATGTGCCATCGGGGGAGGCGAGGATCGGGGCGCAAGTCCAGGGGTCGATCGAGAGCAAGTGCGCCCCGCCCCCGCTGCGGAACTGGGCCCTGAAGGGGGTGCAGGTGCCGTCGCTGAAGAACGTGACCGAGGCCAGGGGCTCGGTCTCGACCAGGGTCCCCCCGATCAGGGTCGAGCTGCTCGAGTCGGAGGGAGCGGGGTGGAAGTCGATCACCAGGTCGTCCGGCCCTGCGACCGGGGTCGCCTGGACCTTGGCCCCGTCGGTGAGGACAAAGCCCTTGGCCTTCGGGTCAAAGGTCAGGATCACGCTCCTCTGCCCCTCGAGCGCCTGCTTGCGCGCCGAGGCGCAGATCCTCCAGAACTGCTCGTCCGGGGACGGGGCCTTGCCCGCCAGAAGTGCCGTGGATCCGCCGATGAAGATCCAGCTCAACAGCCCCACGAGGGCCAGCGCCAGCAGGATCTCGACAAGGGTGAATCCCCTGCGGTCACCAGTTCCCGATGTTGTCATCGGCTCCGTCCGTCTTGTGCGGCCCCTTCGACCAGAGGTCGTAGCCGTCCTTGTTGTGGGTGCCCGGGTAGCGGTACTGGTAGGGCTCCCCCCAGGGGTCGAGGATCGGGACCTTGATGGATTCGTCCAGGTAGGGGCCCCTCCAGCGGTCGGCCTTGCCCGCGGGCGCCGTCTTGAGCGCCGCAAGGCCCTCCTCGGTCGAGGGGTAGCCGCCCATGTGGAGCCGGTAGGTGACCAGGGGGGTGCGCATGCTCTGGTTCACGAAGAGCTTCGCGATGTCCACCTGGGACCCGCCGAAGATGTTGCCGATGTTGGCGATCGTGAGGCCGGCCAGGAGCGTGATGATCGTGATCACGACCAGGATCTCGACCAGGGTGAAGCCGCGGCGCTTGGAGTTTTCTTGGAGGCGCATGACAGGGTGAGGATTGCGGGTGTCCGCTCGGTTGTCGAGACGCGCCCGGCGGGGTCCCGGTTTCACCGGGCGGGGCCATCCGTGCGGGTCCGGTCTACGAAGATGAAGTTCACCAGGAAACTCAGACCCAGGACGCCGCCCAAGGTTCGAATATTCCGCATGGCGCCGACCACGGTCGCCAAGGGGCTAGCCGCGGGCTCGCGCACCCTGAGCAGCAGGAAGGCCCCCCCGAGCGCCACGACCGGCTGCACGACAAAGCAGAGGTGGTAGACGTGGAGCGGGCCTCCCCACCCCGCCGGCGCATGGGAGAGGACCCAGCCGCCCAAGACCGGGGCCACCGCGGCCACGAGCGAGGAGACCGCCAGGTTAACGCCGATCGCGAGCTTGCGGGCCCCCTGGGGGATCAGCCGCAGGAGGATCACGAACTGGCCCAGGACAAAGCCCGCGCTCGTGGCCCCGATCCAGGTCCAGAGCCCGTAGAGGATCCAGCGGTTGGAGGGCCCGACGAAGCACCAGGTGAACATCGAGAGCTGCCAGAGGAGGAGCGAGACCACCATGACGTGCTTGTTGCCGAAGCGGTCCAGGAGGCGGCCCCACGCCGGGAGCGACAGGGCGCCGCCGACCTGGGAGAGCGCGGTCACGATCCCCACGTCCAGGGCCGAGAACCCGATCCGATCGAACATGAAGACGAAGTAGAAGGGGCCGAAGCAGTTGGCGGCAAAGCTCCAGATGGCGCCAAAGAGGACGAACACGAGGAAGCTCGGGGCGCCAAGGAGAACGTCCAGCTGCGTGCCCATGGACCTGGCCTCGGGCGGGGCGGGACGGTGCGGCCGGGTCGGGCTCCTCCACTGCCACCGGAGCGAGAACATGCGCAGGAAGGCCGAGCCGAAGATCACGGCCTGGAAGGCCCCCACGCTGTAGTCCCAGGTGTAGAGGATCCAGCCCGAGGTGGTCAGGAAGACGACCGTCGAGAACTGCAGGAGCTGGTTGCGGCGGCCGAAGAATTTTCCCCGGAGGCGCATCGGCATCCACTCGTCGATCCACGTGCTCCACGAGATCCCGGCCACGGCCCCCAGGCAGCTCGAGACGAAGAACCACCCGCAGATCCACAGGCCCGCGATCCCCGGCGACTCCCGCGGGATGAACGGAAGGAGGAAGCCGAAGGTGATCCAGCTGGCGAGGTGGAGCACCGCGGCCGACACCGAGACGACCTTCGGCGCCTTCCAGCGCATGAGGGCGGGCGAGACGAAGATCTGAAGGAAGTTACCGATGAAGGGAATCGAGGCCATGAGCCCGATCTCGGTGGTCGGCAGGGGGAAGCCCTTCGTCACCAGGGCCGAGATCGCCATGCTGGCCGGGAGCGCCATCGTGACGATCGGCATCGCGACGATCCCCTCCTTCGTGCAGTTGCCGAGGGACGTCCTTAAATCCTCCTTCCGCTGCCAAGCCAGCGCCCTGCCGTCGGGCGGCAGGGAGGGCGATGGGGTCGCGGTCATGGGTCAGGAAAAGAGCCCCCACCCTGAACCCAACGGGCGCGCGGCTCCACGCTATTCGCGCCCAGGGAAAACCCGGGCGCGACCGGGCGGGGTCACTTGACCTGGCCCTCGAGCTTAATACGGAGCATCACGACGCCGTGCCCGGGGACCGTCCCCTTGAACCCGTCGGTCTCGGGAATGTCCGCGTTCTGCCAGAGGTCCCGGACCCCGGCCGCTTTTCCCGGGATCCCGGCGTCGGCCCACGTGAAGCTGGCCGGGGCCTCGCCCCCGTTCCGGTTGAAGACCCCGAGCGCGACCGAGCCGTCGGAGAGGGCCTTCGTGAAGACCTCGATCCCATTGCTGGCGAAGGCGCGCGTGGCTTCATGGCCCAGGCTGTCCTGGTCGATCGCGATCACCTCGCGGTTGGTCAGGATGTCGCGGGTTTCCGGCGACATGCTCCGCAGGTCGTTGCCCGCCATGAGCGGGGCGGCCAGCATGCACCAGAGGCTGAAGTGGGTCCGGTACTCCGTCGGGGTCATCCCGCCGTTTCCGACCTCGAGCATGTCGGGGTCGTTCCAGTGCCCGGGCCCGGCGAAGGGGGCGAGCTTGCCCTGGTTGAAGCCGATCGAGTCCATGGATTTCCAGTTGTCGGAGATGTCCCCGGTCGTCCGCCAGAGGTTGCCCGAGACGAGCGGCCCCCAGGTCCAGACGTCGCCCATCCCGTACTCGCAGAGGCTGTAGACGATCGGCCTTCCGGAGGCCTGGAGCGCCTCACCCATCTTCTGGTACCCGGCCCTGAGCGCCGACTCCGGATAGATGTGCCCCGCGCTGCACCAGTCGTACTTTAGGTAGTCGATCCCCCAGGAGGCGTAGGTCTTCGCGTCCTGCTCCTCGTGCCCGTAGCTGCCGGTGTAGCCCCCGCAGGTGAGCGGGCCGGGGGAGGAGTAGATGCCGAGCTTCAGCCCCTTCGCGTGGACGTAGTCGGCAAGGGCCTTCATGTCCCCGAACTTCGCGTTCGTCTGGATCTCCCCCTTGGCGTCGCGGCCGGCCTCCCAGGTGTCGTCGATGTTGATGTAGAGGTAGCCGGCGGCGGCCATGCCGGAGCTCACCATGGCGTCTGCCGTCTCGCGGACGACCCGCTCGTCCACGTGCTCGGCAAAGTGGTTCCAGCTGTTCCAGCCCATGGGGGGTGTCCGAGCCAGCCCGTTGTCCGGGATGGAGCGGAGCGCGGGGAGCGGGAGTGCGGGAAGCGGCTTCAAGGCGTCCTCGCCCACGGGAACCGCTACCCCCTCGGACGAGCCGCTGTCCCCGTAGATCACCTTGACGCGCAGGTTCCCGCCATCGGGGCGCACGTGGAAGGTCCAGCCCCAGTCCATTCCGAAAACCGTGTCCGCGCCCTCGACGTGGGGCGAGCGGATCGGCACGTCGCCGGAGCCGTTCGGGTAGACGGCCCCCTCGAGGACCCCGCCCTTCGTGTGCAGGGCGATGAAGGTGTGGAGCGTGACGCCCCAGGGCTTCACATCGTCCAGGCGCCAGACGCCGTTGAACTCGGCGGCACGCGCCCGGGGGGCGGCAAGGAGAAGCGCGCCGAGGGCGAGGGCGCACGCGAGGAAGGCCTTAAGAGAGGATTTCATGGGGTTCTTTCGGGGGGGGGTGAAGCCGATACTCTAGGAGCGGAGCCCCGGCGCGCAAGGGCGGCCTCAGTGAACCCGTCGACCGGAGGCTACCCGCGGCGACGAGACCGCAGTGCAGGGGCTTTTCAGCCGTATTAAGCGGCAGACTACTACGGGTGGCCAACTGGACGAAGGGGCCGGGCGGGCGTATACTAGGTCCAGAAACCCCCAAGATCATGCGACCTGGCCTCCTCATCGGGTTCGCGGTCACCGTGACGACGGAGTTCCTCGTGGCCTGGGGCGGAAACCTGACGCGTTACCACGCTCCACCCAAGGTCAAGGAGGAGGAAACGAAGATTGAGATCGCGATGCCCAAGTACGATCCCGACCCCCCCGAGGTCGTCGAGGGGGCGGCGCCGAACCCGGAGCGCTGGACCGCGCGACTGGCGCAGTCCTTTGGCGCCACCCGGCGGCGCCTCCCCCCGCGAACGGGTTCGGAGGCTACGCGGGCTCGATGGCGCTGGCCGGGGACCGCGTGGTCGCCGCGGGGTTCGACGGCTTCCTGATCGCCCTGCCGGCCCATTAGGCCGGCGGCGTGCCTAGAGCCTGAGCTGGGTCAGGTTCAGCATCGCGACGCCCTCGGCGGGAGTGCCGGAGGTCAGCGCCGGCTTGAACCGGATCGCGCGGACGACCGACACGAGGTAGGCGTCGTCGATCCTCTCCTTGCACGACGGGTCGGAGAACGCCTCGTCCGCCTTTCCGTCCTTGGAGACCTTGACGTAGAAGGGATTGGCGTACTTTCCGGTGGCCACCTGGGCCGCAAGGTCGTCGGGAAGAGTGCCCATCACCGGGGTGGCCTGGAGCGTCTGGCCCTTGTGGGCACCGACGTACTTGTCCCGGATATACTCGAAGGCCTGCTCGCTCGTTAGGACCTGGCGCTTGGGGGCTACGTTGGTCGCCACCTCGCGGCCCTCGTCGTACACGTGGACCTCGTAGCCGAGAAGGGTGTAGCCCAACGGAAAGCCCGCCTGCTGGAACTCGACCTTGGCCGCCTTCGACCCCACGGCATCAAGGGCCTTGGCGTAGACCAGGTTCTGGTAGCTTCCCTCCGGGCCAGCCCGGTCATGGAAGCGCGCCATGGTGACGATGTAGGGGACCTTGAGCGGCACCGAAGAGGAGATCTCAAAGGAGACACTCAGGGCATCGAAGTCGCCCGAGAGGTCGTTGATCCCCTGCGTGAAGAGGTCGGCGCCCCCGCTTCCCGCGGCGGCATCGACTCCCTTGGTCGCCGTGTCGACAGCCGCCTGATTGGCGGCAGTGGACAACCCGGCGCCGGGCCCCCCGCTCGTCTTTGACGCACCCATCTCGGCCGAGGTGATCGCCTGGTTTGCCAGAGCGGTCGCCTGGTTGACCGACGCCTGGTAGCCGGCATTCGTCTGGGCCGTCTGGCTGAGCGAGCGGGTGAGCTTCACCGCCGGGTCGTTCGCCATCGTGTAGGAGCGCTCGGCCTTGAAGCCGGAGAGCGTCGCGGAGACATCGGTAAGCTTCAGGAGCGGCGTCACCTTCAGGTTGATCGGGCCCATGGCGGCCGAGACCAGGACCTCCTTGCCGTCGACCACAATCACCCAAGAGTGGCCGTTCACGTCCTTGACCGGGCGCAGGTCGGCGCCCTGGCCAACCGAGATGTTGTCACCCTGGAAAAGCGTGTAGGTTTTTTCCTCAGCCTGCGCCCGGGTGGCCGAGGCTACGAGCGCGCCGCAAATGAGAAGCGCGGAGACAACGGCCCTTGGGCAAGGGTATCTTAGGCAAGGGCCTGCAGAGGATGGGGAGTTCATGGTTTGGTCGGGTTTTTAGGCAGCTAGGGCGAAGTTGCGCGCCAGCCGGCCCCTGGGCCAAAGGCCTCCAGCCTAGGCCGGGACGGGTGCAATACGAGTAGCGTGTCTGGGGTTAGACGTACCCGGAATCGAAAAGGTTGCAACTTAGGGGCGCCCCGGCGCCCCCACCAGAGCGGAATAACAGATTCGGTGATCGCCCGTTTAGGCCCGGTAATAGAGCCCCCGGCGCCCTTTACGGGGTTCCGTGCACCGCCAACCGGGGGAGTGCTCTCTTATAGAGCGCCAGGAACGTGTAGGGATCCAGGACCTCGAGGTTAAGCTCCGGGTGCCTCGCCTTGAGGGCCGCGACGGAGTCGGCGACGTTCGAGGGATCGATCCAGACAATCCGGACCAGGTGAAAGGCGGGGGTCCCCACCCTCCGCTTGCTGAATGCCGCCGCGAGCTTGTCCGCGGTGGTCTCCACACCCTCGAAGACGCCGCTCGCCACGTCGCTCTCCAGCTCCAGGACCGGCATTCCCCTCCACTCCTGGGGACTGGGCAGCTTCCCGCCTCCCCCGTGCAGGTCCATCACGATTGTCCCGAATCCGTCGGGCGAGAATTCGCTGAAGGCATCCTTCACCCGCGCGGTCGGCTGGTCCCAATCGAGCACCATGGGGGCGATCGTCATGTCCGCCTCCCTGAAATACCGCTGGTTGTGGCGGACGAAGAGCGGCATCTCCTCCGCGGGGACCCGGTTCGGGTTCATGTAGCCGGCGGCGCTCGCGTCGCTCGTGAACGTGTCCATCGGGGTGGCCGTCGCGTAGTAGTAGGCGATCAGGTCGGGGTAGGTGTCGAGGAGCGTCGGGTCTATCCCCCAGGCCAGGGGCAGGGTGCCCCGCCTGGGGTCCTTCCAGTGGTCCGGCAGGAAATCATAGAGGGGAGTCCCCGAGTCGTAGTCGGCCATCAGGAAGCAGACGTAGGTCTTGTCCTCCAGCGGGATCGACCGGGCGGCGTGGCGCTGGTGCAGAGGGGCCCTCGGGGCCTGGCTGTGCAGCGACTGGTTGAAGCAGTAGCTCGTCACCGTGTTCTGGTAGACATTGTAGGGCGTCGCCACGTAGACCGTCTCCCACTCGGTCGGCACGGGATCATGCGCGCTCTTGTGGCCGGGCATGTTGCTGTACTTCGAAAATGCGAAGAACCCGCTGAGCTCCGTCATGCGCTTTCCCGCCGAGTGCCTCCGGGTCTCCGCGAGGATCATCCGGTAGGTTTCCAGGTCGAGGCCCAGCCTCTGGCCGGGATCGTCCTGGGGCCGCTCGTCCCCCCACGGCGACAGGTCCAGGACGAACGCGCGATTCTTCACGGCCCAGTCCCGGGTGACCACGTAGCTCAAGTCGCCCTTCTCCCGGGCGCTGAAGGAATCCTCAAAGAGGCACAGGAGCCCCGCGGAGCAGGCGCCCTTCTCCAGGTATTCGCGGATCGCCCATCGGTAGGCGTCGTTCTTGGCGCTGCCGGTCTCGCTCCCGGTGAACATTCCCCGCAGGTCCTTCAGGACGGGCAGCCGCCACCCGGCAAGCTCTTGCGCCGCCAGGTCCGGGCTGAGCACAACTCCGTCCAGGACCCCGGCGAGCATCGTGGCCACATTAACGGTTGCGGGAACCGCGGGGTCCCAGATCACGGCGCCCCTCAGCCGGGAGCCGGCCAGCCGGACGAGCCCAGAGAGGTCCGCCACCTGCAGCTGTTGCCTGCCCTCCAGCCACCGACCCTCCCGGGACATAACGTCGAGCCAGTACTGCGGGCGCCCCGACTTGGACGAAAGCAGGTAGACCTCGGGAGAAACCCGGTTGATCACGCCCTGGATCGTCGACGCCGCCAGGGCCAGGTCGTAGGAGGCCGCCGTCCCGTCCTGGGAGACCGTGTAGGTGTAGAGCGGCGGCGGGACCGCCCGAGCCGGGAGGATCCAGGCGCCGAGGGCGAGGATAAAGGAGACGGGCGCGCGCATGGGAGGAATCCGGGTGCCTTACGGGGTTACCCGCTCCAGCTGGTACCGGTGCCAGGCGGGCCTTGCCTGGGCGCGCTCAAGCTCGGTCAGCCGGTCGACCTCGCGGCCCACCGAGTCGCCCTGCGACCGGAGCACCTTGAACTCCGCGAAGTACCGGTCAAACGCCGCGATGTAGGGCCATCCTTCGACGCGCAGGGCCTCGAGCTTCGCCCGGAGCCCCTCCACCGCCGCCGCGCTCCCGTCATAGGGCAGGGCGTTCCTGAGCATGAACTGGTGGAGGAGCGCCACCGTCCTCAGCCTGCAGGTGAGGTCGAACCTCAGGCGTTCCGTGGCGGCGACCTCGCGCGCCTGCGCGAGCTGGGGCGTCCCGGGGAGGAGCGCGAGGTTCACGCCCCGTCCCAGCTCCCCGGCCTCGAAGCGGCCCGCAGGTTTCCCGTCGATCGAAAGCTGGTAGGAGCCGGGCCGAAGCGACGTGATGCGGAGGATCTCCTGGTTTAGCGCAGTGTTGAAGCCCGTCAGCACCTCAGCCTGCGCCACCGGCTCGGGCACCGGAAACGGGAGGTCCTCTTCAATGCAGCGGAACGCGGCGGACGCGGGCGAGGCCTGGAGGTCCTCGATCCGGCATCGGGAGCACGGACCGGGGCGGCCGCCGGCGGCGTCGACCTCGATCCTCGACACCTCGCGGTCCTCGTGGATCTGCTGCAGGAAAAGCGAGGCCATCACAAACTGGCCCACCTCTGAAGGGTGGACCCGGTCGGCGGGGTCGAAGGAAAACCCCGGGTCCCGGCGCTGACCCTCGAGCGTCATCCGGGTCATGGGCCCGTTCAGGTCCACGAAACCGCATCCGCGCCGCTGGGCGAGCTCGCGGCAGAATTCACCGTACCGGGCGAGGGCGTCGTTCACGCCCACCTGGGGCGCAACCGTGTCGTTCCTGGCCGTCTGGTCGTACGGCGACGGCGAGAGAAGGATGACGCGAAGGTGGTCGGCCCGGAGCCTCCCGACCAGTTTTTCCATCTCCGAGCGGTAGCGCAGGTCGTTGGCGCGCCTACGTTCGGACTGCGACTCGCCGGCCGGGCCGTAGAGGTCGCGGCCCACGTCGTTCATCCCCAGCATCACGGTGGCCACCGTCGGGTGCCCCGGCGCGATGTCCCAGTCGTAGCGGGCGTTGGCTCCCTCCGCCGTGTCCCCTCCGATTCCGCAGTTGAGAGGGGTCACCGCCAGCTCGGGATGCCGCGTGAGGAGGTAGAGGTTGATGTAGTACTGGTAGGCGCCCGCGTGGGTGATGCTGTCACCCACGAGCGCCCAGCGGTCGCCCAGCTGGAACAGCGGATCGGCACCGGCACCTGGCGCCGCCGAGCATGCCGCGGCAAGCAGCCCAAGCAGAAAAAGGAGACGTCGGGGAGGCACGCGGGGTGGGGTTTGCGCCCGGCAGGCGGCGGGGCGCTACCTTTTTTGGCGGCGCCCCTCCCCCTTGTCCAGACCCCGGGGGCGGGCCGGGCGCCATGAACGGGAAAAACCCACACCCCTCACCTCAGGCAGGACGGGGAAATTGGTAGACTGTGGTCCGGCGCTGGGGCGTGCCGGGGCGAACCAGGATGTCCCCGAAACCCGGGACAGTGGTTGCATTGGGATAGCCCTCGCACTCCAGGCAGAGCCCCGCATGCCGGCCATAGGGCCGCCCGGCCTTGCCAACGAGGGTCCCATCCAGGCCGCTTCCGGTGTAGAACTGGAGGCAGGTCTCGGTGGTGGACACGACCAGGATCCGGCCTGACCGGGGTTCAAACACGGTCGCGGCAAGGGTCGGCAGCACCGGCGGTTGTTCCTCCGGCGCCCGAAGCAGGTAGAGGTCCCCGTGGGAGCGGGCCAGCTGCGGGAGGACTTCCCCCAGCGGACGCTGGCGTTTCAAATCGGCGCTCGTTCCCCACACCCGCTCGCGCCGATCCAGGAGGGTCATGGCGTCGTCCGTCGGGACAAAATCCCCCGCAAAAATCCGGACCTCGTGGCCCTGGACTCCCCCCGAGCCTTCTCCCGCGAGGTTGAAATAGGAATGCTGCGCCAGGCTGAGCGGCGTCTCCTGGTCGGCCGAGGCCTCGGTCTCAAAGATGAGGCTGTTGTCCGCGGCCAGCGTGTACGTGACCGCGACCTCGAGGTTTCCCGGGTAACCCTCCTCTCCGTCGGGGCTAAAGTGCCTGAGCCGAAGCGACGGCGCCCCGTCGTCCCGGTGAAGGACCTCGGGGATCCAGACGCGCTTGTCGAAACCGCGCTTGCCCCCGTGCAGGTGGTTGGGAGGGTCGTTGCAGGCGACGCTCCAGGGGCGACCCCCGGCGAGGAGGCGCCCTCCGCTCACCCGTCCCGCGATGCGGCCGACTATGGCCCCGAAGTAGGGATGCCCCTTCAGGTAGGGCTCAAGCTGGTCGAACCCGAGGACCACGTCGGCGGCCGAGCCCGCCAGGGCCGGCACGCACAGGGACCTCACGATGCCCCCGTAGGTGAGGATTTCCACGGAGGCCCCGGATTCATTGGAAAGCCTGAATGCGAGGACGGTCTCCCCCGTGGGCGTCACCCCGAAGGTCCGGGAGGTCGGTGGAAGACCGTGCACGGAAACTTAGCGGGGGCCCGAGGCTCGCAATCTCGGGCTCGGAGCGGAGATCACCTTGATCTCCATGAACTCGCGAAGCCCCTCCTCGCCCCCCTCCCATCCCTGCCCGCTCGACTTTGTCCCCCCGAATGGGATCTCCGCCCTCAGGGGGCGCCATTCGTTGATGCCCACGATGCCGGCCTCGAGCGCATCGGCGACCGCCTGGGCCTGCGACAGGTCCCTCCCGTAGACGTAGGCGGAGAGTCCAGCCGCGGTCGCGTTGGAGCGGCGCACGGCCTCGTCCATGTCCCCGTAGGTGAGAAGCGGGAGCACGGGCCCGAAGATCTCCTCCTGGGCGAGGGCCATGTCATCGCGCACCCCCCGCAGGAGCGTGGGCGGGAAGAAGCTGCCGCCCGCGAGCGAGGCGTGGGCCTCGTGGCTCCGGTTCTCGGCCACGATCTCCGCGCCGCCGGAGACCGCGTCCTCCACAAGGCCGCGCACGCGCGCGCAGGCCTGGGCGTGGATGAGCGGGCCCACGTCCATCCCGGACTGCAGGCCATCGCCCACGCGCAGGCCGCGCCAAACTTGGGAGAGCTTCTCGATCAGGGCCGCCTCCAGGGCGGCGGGGACGAAGACGCGGTTGGCGGTCACGCAGACCTGGCCCGAGCAGAGGAGCTTGAGCTTCACCAGGTCGGGCACCACCTCATCCAGGTCGGCGTCGGGAAGGATCACAAAGGGCGCATTGCCCCCGAGCTCGAGCGAAAGGCGGGGCAGGTGTTTCGCCGAGGCCTTCAGGACCGTGCGCCCGGTCTGGGTGGAGCCCGTGAGCGAGATCACGCGGAAGCGGGCGTCCCCGGTCATGGCCTCGCCGGCCACCGGACCCAGGGCCGGAAGGACCTGGAGGACCCCGGGGGGAAGACCCGCCTCCTTCATGAGGGCCCCGAGCGCGAGGGCCACTAGGGGGGTCAGTTCCGAGGGTTTCCACACGGCCGTGCAGCCCGCGGCCAGAGCCGCCGCAATCTTCTTCGCCCCCTGGGCCAGCGGAAAATTCCAGGGCGTCACCAGGCAGGCGACGCCGGCGGGCGCATACTTGACCCGGTACTCCCGGTCGCGCACCGGATGGGGCTGCAGCCTGCCGACCGGCCGGCGGGCCTCCTCGCCGAACCACTGGAAGAAGCTCGCCGCGTAGTCGACCTCGCCGAGCGCCTGCGCCAGGACCTTCCCCTGTTCCTGGGTCAGGAGCTCCGCAAGCGCCTGCCTTTTCACGGAAAGGAGCGCTGCAACCTTCTTGAGGATCTCCCCGCGCGCGGCTCCCGGCTCGTGGCGCCAGGAGGCAAGGGCCGCCTCGGCGCCGGTCGCGGCGGCGGCAAAGTCGGAAGGCCCTGCCAGGGTGATCCGGGCAATCTCAACTCCAGTTGCCGGATTCAGGACGGCTAGGGGCCCCCCGGACCCCTCGCACCAGAGGCCGTCCCTGAAGAGGACCGGTTGGGCACCGAGGCCCGCAAGAAGGTCTTTCGCAGAATCAGGCATGGAGTCCGAGTGTCCTGCGGTAGATCCCGAGCGCGTCCGACTCAGTCACCGGCCGGGGGTTGGGGTCCATGAGGCGCCGGTTGGCGACGGCGGCCCTGGCGAGTTCGGGCAGTGCGGTAGGGGGCACGGTGACGGAGGATAGCACGTCCTTCAGCCCAATGCTACGGGCAAGGGCGGCCACCTGGTCCGGGAACCGGTCGGGATCGGTGTCCTTCCACCCCAGCGCGCTCGCAAACACGACAACGTCCTCCCGGATCTCAGGCAGGTTGTGGCGCATCGTCTCCGCCGCAAGGCATCCGGTCACCACGCCGTGCGCGATGTGGAACTGGCCGCCGAGGGGAAGCGCTAGGGCGTGCACCGCGCAGCACGAGGAATTCGCGAAGGCCAGGCCCGCGAGGTTGGCGCCAAGCAGCATCGCATCCCTTGCGTCGCGGTCGCCCCCGTTCCTGCAGACGGCAGGCAGGGCCGGGCCGATCCTGCGGGCGGCCTCGAGCGCCAGGCCGCGCGCCAGGGGTGTCGCGATCTTCGCGATGAAGGCCTCCAGGGCGTGCACCAGCGCGTCCATGCCCGCGGCGGCGGTCGGCAGCTTGGGCAGGAGGTCGGTGAGCTCGGGGTCGAGCAGCACGACGTCCGGCACGAGGCACGGGTCCACGACCCCCACCTTGTTGCCCGTCTTAGGATCCGTGAAGATGGCCACCGGGGTGGCCTCGGAGCCCGTGCCCGAGGTGGTCGGGATGCACACGAGCGGAACGGGGCGACGCAAAACCTTGCCTATCCCCGCGAGTGCCGATGCCTCGCGCCCGTCCTTGAGTGTCGCCGCGACCAGCTTTGCGGTGTCCATGACGCTCCCGCCCCCGAGCGCCACGACCACGTCGGCATCGAAGCTCCCCAGGGCCTGCGCCACGGCGGCCGCCACGCAGGCAAACGGGGGTTCGGGCTCCGTCCCGTCAAAGACCACCGAACGGAAGTGCTCCGCCTCAAGGGCCCCCCTCACCCGGTCAAGGAGCCCCGCCCCGCTGACACCCGCATCGGTGATGATGAAGGGATGGGAGCAGCCCAGCCTTCGGAGTTCCGCCGCGAGTTCCCCACTGATGCCGCGGCCAAAGCGCAGGCGGCGGGGGAGGTTGTTGTCGAAGGGCCTAAGCATGGGGTGGTCTCAGGAAAGCGAAACAGGCTGCGTTCCGCCGGGGATCGCAGCCTGCTCCCAAACGTGTATATTTTTGTCCCGATTGGCTAGCTCAGTAGTGCAGCCGCAGGGTGATCGAGGCCGTGATCGGGGGCCGCACGAAGATGAGGCTGTTGCCGGCGAAGCTCACATCGATCGGGTCGATGAGCCGCGCGTTCAGCATGTTCTTCACGTTGATCCGCACGTCCCACCCCTTCCTTCCGTAGAAGACGAAGCCGTCGAGCTGGACCTCGGGCGGGATGTAGAGCGTGTTCTGGTCGTTCGCGTACTCCCTGCCGTTGAACTGCGGGCCCACGCCCACGCCCCATCCCAGGGGCGAGGTGTACTGCACGAATGCGTTCGCCTGGACCTGGGGGATGCCCGGGGCGCGCATGCGCAGTCCCGGAGGTGTGTACCCCGTGAAGTTGGGCGCGCCGAGGCCCGTGCCGAACGTCCCGTCCACGGGCGTCGTCTTCGCAAATGCGTCGAGGTAGCTGCCGGTGGACTGGAAGAAGTAGCCGAAGGCCGTCGCGTCCAGATAGGTGAGGTTCGCGTTGAAGTTCCACGCCTTGCTGGGCTGGTAGACCACCTCAAACTCGACTCCGTTGTCCTTGATCGGGAACTTTCCGCCCGTCAGCTGCGTGCCGTACTTGAGCTGCTGGAACAGCGCGGTCGAGAAGTAGAGCGTGTTGTTCATCAGGCTCTGCTTGAAGCCGACCTCGTAGAGCGTGCTCTTGGTGCTCAGGACCTGGTCGAGGTACTGCGCGTTCACGCCGCCGAAGTTCGAGGAACCCAGGATGCCGTCGACGTGGTCGTAGGTGGCGTAGAGCGTGGTGTTCTCCGTCGGCTTGTAGGTGAGGCTCGTGAAGAACGACTGGTCGTTGACCGCCCGGCTGTTGTCGTAGCCCGTGTGGTAGGCGTTCGATCCCCCCGCCGGGATGTAGACCGGAGAGGCCAGCGGCACATACGTGAAGAAGCTGTTGATGTAGCCGGTCTGGATGAACGGCGGGCTCTTTCCGTGCGCAGAGACGTTGTCGATGCGGTAGCCGGCCGTGAGCGTGATCTTTTTCGTCAGCTGGATGTCGTCCTGGACGAAGAACGCAGTGTCGTAGGAGGTCTCAACCACGTTGGTGCCGAATGCGCCGGCGCTGTAGCCCTGTTTGCCCGGGACCTGGAGGCCGCCACCAAAGGTGTTGCCCTCGGCCGCGTAACCCGGGTAGGCGATCAGCGAAAGGGGCTGCGACAGGTCGTAGAAGCTTGCCGGCTCGGTCGAGAAGTCCTGGTAGGCCGTCAGGGCGCTGTACTTGAAATCGAGGCCCGTGATCAGGCTGTTGTCAAAGGAGGCGGCCACGAACTTGTTGCGGAACTCGAGCCTGTCCTGGACCGAGTCGTCCTTGGGAACCCACTCGCTGTACCCTAGGGCCTCCGTCTTGTTCGAGTGTCCGGTGCTTGCGAAGAACCGGTTCACGACCGAGGAGTCGGGCGAAAGCTCGAGCGTGGTCTTCACCTGGCCCTGGGCGACAAACGCCCGCGCGACGTCGGAGGGGTTGATGAGCGCGATCTGCGGCGCGAGCTTGACCGTGTGCGCCGTGGCCGGGTTCACGACCGAGTACGAGCCGTCCGCCACGCTGCCGAAGGTGTAGGGCGGCGGGTTCGGGAACGTGATGATGTCATAGCCGAAGTAGGCCGTGGGGCCCGACGTCGTCGGGCTCGCGGGCCCGGCGATGTAGTTGCCGTTCTTGATGAAGTCCTCGGTGACGCGCCCCACGCCCGCGATCTCGTTCGTCCGGTCCTCGTAGACCTGGACCCATCCCTCGACCGAGAGCTTTGATGACGGCCGGTACGTGAGGGCCGCGTAGACGTCCTGGGTCTCGTTGTGATCGTTCAGGTAAAAGCCATTGCCGTAGCGGCTCAGGTAGCTGATACGGTAGGCCAGCTTGTCCGAGATCGGGCCGCCCGTGTCGATCGTGACCTCCGGGTTCGAGTAGGAGTGGCCGCTCGCCCAGCCGCTCATTGTAAAGTCGATGTTCGTGCGCTGCCGGTCAAAGTAAGGCTCCTTCATCACGAAGTCCACGTAGCCGCCCGAGCCCTCGGTCTGGGGCCCGTAGATCGCCGAGCCCGGGCCCTTCACGATGTTGAAGGCGTCCGCCCCGTTGAAGCTCGGGGGCGTCGAATTGCGGGAGAAGGGCACCTGCTGCCCGCCCACGTAGAGTTGCGAGAGGTCGCCGCGGATGTAGGGGACCGCGGGGATTCCGTACTGGGCGGCCGAGTAGACGCCCGGGGAGAACTGCCCGAGATCCATGGCGTTCTTCACCATGCGGTCCGCCATGAGCGCGGTGTTGACCGCAGTGACCGAGCGGGGGATGTCGAGGATGTTGCGGTCGTCGCCCATGACGTCGTCGAGCGGACGGACCGTTGGGAGGACCTGGTCCTCGATCGGGACGTCGCTCACGGTGTACTTCTCCATCTTCGTCACCTTGGTGGACGATGCCGAGCTGGCGTCCGAGGATGGCGGCGGTGTGGAGCTCTGCGCTCGGAGGCCCGTTGCGAGACAAGCGAAAGCGCAGGCCGTCGCGAAACTAACACGTACTAACTTGGTGGTGGTCGTGTTCATGTGGTTTGTTGGGTGGCTGCCGCTATCGGGCCTTGGCGGCCCTAACACTTCGGGGCATGAGCGTTTACGGCCTGGATCGTTTACTCTGAAATGCTGAGTCTAAAGCACCCGACGAATACCTTACTCCAATAGGACTGAAGTCTTTGGATTTCATCGTGCTGGCACTCCGCGTTGACGCGACGCATGGGGCGGAGTATAGGCGGATTCCCCGGGCCGTGCCTCCTGTCCCGCCAAAAAGCCTTCCTAAATAATAAGGTCTCCCCGCTCCGAGCGCCCGCGGGCCCGGTGAAGGCAGCCCATGGAGCCCGGTTTTCGGTCGCCAACGACGATGCCGTTTGATTCCGGAGCACGGATGGGCATAGTTCCTGATTAATAAGGGCATGACCGCCGTTCGTTTCCAAACTTTTGGCTTAAACGCCCAGCTTCAAGACCCGCCCAAGCCGATGGGCGTGATCCACCACCATCACGAGGTGGAGATAAACTACGTTTTCCGCGGCGCCGTCACCTACCTGCACCGGGGCTCGATGCGGCGACTGACGGCGAACCGCCTCGCGCTCTTCTGGGGGTCGACGCCCCACAGCCTCGTGCAGGTGGACCCCGACACCGAAATGGCGTGGATCACGGTGCCCCTAGCCTGGGTGTGGGCGTGGGGCCTGCCGGACCGCTTCGTTCGCGAGCTGATGAAGGGAAACTGGTGTTTTGCGCCGCCAAGCTTCGGGGACCGGTTCCACATCCGTGCGTGGGTGAAGGAGCTGCAGAATCCCACCTTGCCCCAGCAGCGGAGGCTGCTCCTGGAGCTCGAGGCCTGCTTCCTCTGGCTCGCCGACCAGGCCTTCTCGAGGGTCGCCGAGGCGGCCACGCGCTGGAGCGAGGGCGAGTCCACCGTGGGGCTCCAGAGGGTGGAAAGCATGGCCAAGTGCATGGCGGAGCGCTTTCAGGAAAACCTGACGGTGGCCGACATCGCGAAGGCTGCGAACCTGCACCCCAACTACGCCATGCCCCTTTTCAGGCGCCACTGCGGGCTGACGATCCGCGACTACCTCCTTCAGTACCGCATCACGCACGCCCAGAGGCTCCTGCTCACGACCGACGACAAGGTGATCGACGTCGCGCTGGCGAGCGGCTTCAGCTCGCAGAGCTCCTTCTACGCCGCGTTCGTGCGCCTGGTTAAGACGACGCCCCAGGCTTTCCGCCGCCGAGTCGAGGCGTGACCGTAGGCACCTAGGCCTTTGGCCAGGCGTCCATCTCGTCAAAGCTGGGTAGCAGGGCCTCGCGGAATTCCTCGCCGTGGACGAACCGGCGCGGCGTCGAGGGCCGCGCGAGGAGCGAGTAGAGCTTGCGGGCCTCGAAGACGACCAGGTCCGCGGGGGACCCCGGGGCGACGAGGCCGAACCCCGGGAGGCCCATGATCGCCGCCGGGCCCGTTGTCACCACCGCAGGGGAAAACGCCAGCCGCGTGTCGAGGTGGGCCAGGCGCACGCTTTCGACGTAGACCTCGACCATGTCAAAGTCGCCCCAGCCGATGAAGGCGTCGCGGACATTGTCGCCGCCGCACGCCACCGTCACCCCCGCCTCGACAAACTCGTGGATGAGGGTAAGGCCCCGCCACTGGGGCGTCCGCGGGGCGCCGAACTTTGCCCCGGGCGCAACCGGCCCCCGCGCCCTGCCCTGGAGGTGGAGGTTCGTGAGCGGGAGCGAGATGATCCCGATGCCGGCCTCCTTGACGAGCGCGATGGTCTCCCGCGCGCGCTCCGGCGACTGGACGGATAGCGAGCAGTTGTGCCCGCACGCCACGGGATAGGGGAACTGGTTGCGAAGGACCGCCTCGGCCGTCGCCCTCAGGCACTCGGCCGCCACCAGGTCGCTCTCGTCGACATGGAGGTCCAGCCCGATACCCAGCTCCCTGGCCGCCGCCATGATGCTGTCCAGCTGCCGCGGGAGGTCGGGATTGGGCTGGGGAAAGCCGCCCATGGCGTTCACCTTGTGCTTTGCCGCGAGGGCGACGATGTGGTCGGCGGCCCCCCCGAAGAAATCCTTGAAGGCAAAGAGGCTCACAACCTGGAGCTCCACCCTGCCCGCCCACTCGGCGCGCAGCCGCGACATCGCGGCGAGCGAGCCCACGCCGGTTCTAAAGTTTGTGTCGATGTGGGTGCGCAGGGCGCGGGTGCCGTGGGCCCACGTGGTCCTCATGGCAAACTCCGCCCTCCTGTAGACGTCCTCCTCGGTCCACAGGACGCTGTCGGCGTGCAGCAGGCCGAGGGACTCCCAGAAGTCGCTGTGCACCCCGGGCGCGCGGTCCCAGGTGTGGCACTTGTCGAGGTGCGTGTGGACCTCCAGGAGGCCCGGGAAAACCAAGACGCCGCCCAGGTCGGTCACGCGGGTGGCCGGCGCGTCACCGGCTCCGGTGCCGGATTCCCTCACCGAGGCGACCTTGTCCCCGTCGAGGAGGACGTCGCACTCGCGCCAGGGCTCGAGGGGGGGCGAGCCCTCCTTCGCCCGGTTCAGCGGGGCCGGAAGGCAAGCGAGGGGGATTCTGGCGCGGCGAAGGAGGTGCACGGTGATCGGTCAGGATATGAGGCTCTTTGCGAGCAAGGCCACGATCGGAACGGGAAAGCAAACGAAAATGAAGTGGCCGGGGTGATTCAAGGAGACGTGTCGGGGGGCGCGCATTTCTTTTCGGGGCCCGGCGAGCAGGAACCGTGCGCGGCGCCACCATGAGTTTCCTGAACCCAGGAATGGATTTTGTTGCAAGTGCGCTCGGAATTCAATTCGAGTCACGAACAGGCTGCGTCAGCGCGCCTCATCCCATGTCTTCCAAATTTCCCGCGCGCACATGGCTGATTCCGCTCGTGATGGGCGCCCTTCTTGCCGCCGGTTGCGCCCGGCAGGCGGAGCCGGCCAAGGTCGCCGGGGACGCCCCGGCCACCTCGGCCAAACCCCTCCTCAAAGTGGGGTTCAAGCTCGACTGGTATCCCTCGCCCGAGCACGGCGGCTTCTTCCAGGCCCTTGCGAAGGGCTACTACCGCGACGCCGGGCTCGACGTCACCATCAACGCGGGCGGGCCGGGCCCCGTCCCCCTGCCCATCGTCTCCACGGGACGGATGGACATGGCGATCGGCCGCTGCGACGACCTGATCATCGCGGTCGAGCAGGGCCTGCCCCTCGTGGTCGTCTGCGCCCAGATGGAACACGATCCGCAGGCGGTCATGGTCCACGAGGACGGGCCCGTTAAGAGCTTCATGGATCTCGAGGGCCGTTCGGTGATGAGCAATCCCGGCGCCCACTGGGTCGAGTACATCCAGCTTCGCTACGGGGTTCATTTTAACCTGATCCCAATGGACTACGGGATCGCGCGCTTCATGACGGACAAGTCGTTCATCCAGCAGTGCTTCATCACGAACGAGCCGTACTTCGCCGAGCTCCACGGGGCGAAGACGCGCGCGCTGCTGATCTCGAGCGGCGGCTACGACCCCTACCGGGTGATCTACGCGAACCGCAATTTCGTGGCGAACCATCCCGACGCCGTGAGGGCGTTCGTCGCCGCCACGATCCGGGGCTACACCGAGTACCTGAACGGCGACGGCCGGGAGGCCCGCGCGCGGATCCAGGTCGAGAACCCCTCGCAGACCGACGCCATCTTCGACTACGGGATCTCCGCCATGAAGCGCTACCAGCTGGTCGAGGGCGACCCGGCGAAGGGCGAGCGGATGGGGCTCATCACGCCCGAGCGAATGACCGCGCTCCAGACCGCGCTCTTGGACCTCAAGCTCCTGGAGACCCCGATGCCGCTCGAGAAATTCGTGAGCTTTGACTTCCTGCCTCCCGCTCCCGCCCCTGCGGGCAGGTAGCGCCGGCTGAGCGAGGAGCCGGGTCACGCGTTTGTCACCCGCGATGGATACCTTATTTTTCGGGAGACCTTCGCCCCTGCCTAGGAGGCACGTGCCGGCGAATGAACCTATACTCAGCCCCATGTTCATGCCTCCCGACCATGAAGCCCATTAAGATTGGCATCCTTGGAGCCGGGAGCTTCGCCCGCGCGTTCGTGCCGCTGTTCAAGGCGCACCCGCAGGTGCGCGGCGTCTCGATCGCGGAGATCCTACCCGACCGCCGGCGGATCGAGTCGGCGAGGGCCGCCGTCGCGGAAACCTACGGGACCCTGGAGGAGCTCCTGGCGAGCGACTGCGACGCGGTGGCCATCTTCACCCAGCGCTGGATGCACGCCAGGCAGGCCATCGCGGCCCTCAAGGCGGGAAAGCACGTCTACTCGAGCGTCCCGGCGGCGGTCAGCGCCGAGGACCTGGCGGAGCTGGTGGAGACCGTGAAGGCGACCGGGCTCACCTACATGCTGGGCGAGACCAGCTACTACTATCCCTCAGCGATCTTCTGCAGGGAGATGTGGCGCCAGGGCAAGTTCGGCCGGTTCGTGTACGGCGAGGGTGAGTACATGCACGACATGTCCCACGGATTCTACGAGGCCTACAAGTACAGCGGCGGCGCCGACTGGAAGCGGACGGCCGGCGTCCCCCCGATGTTCTACCCGACGCACACGATGAGCATGATCGTGAGCGTCACCGGCGCGCGGATGACCCACGTGTCGTGCCTGGGCCAGGTCGACCAGAGCGGGGACGGGGTCTTCGGCAAGGGGCTCAACCAGTGGGACAACGAGTTCAGCAACGAGACGGCCCTCTTCCGGACGAGCGACGGCGGCTCGGCGCGGATCAACGAGTTCCGGCGCGTCGGCCACTGGGGCGGCCGCTCGGTGAGGCTGAGCCTCTTCGGGACGGAGGGGTGCTTCGAGGAGCAGCCCGAGGGCGACGTCTGGGTGAACCGGAGCCGGGAGGTGACGCCGGTGAGCGACCTGCTGCGCTGCAGCCCCTCGGCCAACGACCTGAGCGACCTCGGGGACAAGCAGGAGGACGGGACCCAGCACGACTTCCACTCGGGGATGGCCCCCGTCCACCCCGTCTGGCGCCTTCCCAGGGAGCTGGTGCACATGCCGACCGGACACTTCGGCTCCCATCTCTTCCTGGTCGACGACTTCGTGAGGGCCTGCACGAGCAACACCCTTCCCCCGAACCACGTGTGGGCCGCCGCGCGCTACAACCTGCCCGGCCTGGTCGCCCACGAGTCGGCGAAGCGCGGCGGGGAGCTTGTCCCCGTGCCCGACCTGGGCGGACCCCCGGAGGGCTCCGCCCTGCTCGAGGACGCGCTTGCGAAGCTCGCCCCTGCCACGCCAGCCTGGACCCTGCCGAAGCCGGCCTATACCGGGAAGTCATGGTGGTAGAGTCGGGTCTTCCCTAAACGGCGCCCGGCGCCCCACCCCAGCGATGCCCCAATCCGCCAAGCCGGTCACCGTCAACTTCGGGTACCTCGTGCCCATCTGCCTGGTCGCCGCCCTGGGGGGGCTCCTCTTCGGCTACGACACCGGGGTCATCTCCGGGGCCATCGAGCCCCTGACGGTCCGCTTCGCCCTGGGCGCCGCGATGAAGGGCTGGGTCTCGGGCTGCGTCCTGATTGGCTGCGCCCTGGGAGTCCTCGTGGTGGGCGGGGTCGCCGACCGGTTCGGTAGGAGGCTCCCGCTCCTCCTTTCCGCGGCCCTATTCCTTCTCTCGGCGGCCGGCACTGCCCTGGCCGGCGGCGTCGGGGTCTTCATCCTGTTCCGCTTCCTGGGCGGGGTCGGCATCGGCATCGCCTCCATGGCGACCCCGATCTACATCGCTGAGATCACCCCGGCCCGGGTGCGCGGGCGCCTGGTGGCCGTCAACCAGATCGCGATCGTGATCGGGATAGCCGCCACCTCCTTCGTCAACTACTGGATAGCCGGCCGGGGCGACCAGGCCTGGCTGATCGAGCACGGGTGGCGCTGGATGTTCGCCACCGGGGTCGCCCCGGCGGTCCTCTTCGCCCTCCTACTCCTCCGGATCCCCGAGAGCCCACGCTGGCTGATCGAGATGGGCCGGGGCGCCGAGGCGAAGGGAATCCTCACCAAGGTCGGCGGGGCGGGCTTCTGCGAGACCGAGGCCGCCGAGATCGAGGCGGCGATCACCCGGGACAAGGAGGGAAAGGTCTCCCTTCTCTCCCCCAGGCTCAGGCGGCCGCTCCTCCTCGGGCTCGCCCTCGCCGTCCTCCAGCAGGTGACCGGCATCAATGTCTTCATGTATTTCGGGGCGACGATCTTCAGGAGTTTGAGCACCTCGACCGGGGTCGACGCCGGCCTCCTCCAGCAGGTGATCATCAACGGCTCCTGCGTGGTCTTCACGCTGGTCGCCATCGCCTCGGTCGACCGCTGGGGGCGCAGGCCCCTCATGCTCCTCGGCGCAGCCGGGATGGGCCTCTCGCTCCTGGCCATGGGGCTCATGGCCCAGCTCGGGGCCGATCCCGCCTCCGCCGGGGCGTGGATGCTCGCCTTCATCCTGGCCTACATCGCCGCCTTCGGGCTCTCGGTCGGTCCCGTCATCTGGGTCATCCTGGTGGAGATCTTCCCGACCACGGTGCGGGGCCGGGCCCTGGGGCTTGCGACTTTCTTCCTCTGGACGTCCGACTATCTCGTGACTCAGACCTTTCCCATGATGGACGCGAACGACTCGTGGTTCGTGCAGCGCTTCCACCATGCCTTCCCCTTCTATGCGTATGCGGGGTTCTGCGCGGTCCTGATCGGGGTCGTCTGGAAGTTCCTGCCGGAGACCAAGGGCCGGACCCTTGAGGAAATCGAGCGGGACTGGGGCGTCGGCGACGCGGCCGCGCAGGCGCCCCTCCCCCGGACCGCGCCATGAGCGACCCCCACGCCACGGTGCTCGAGGAGAGACCCCCCGCGAAGCTCGACTACAGCCTGGTCGGCGAGAACGCCGCGAAGGCCGTCGAGAGGGGCCTGGCCGAGGCGGACTGGTACCAGTGCCCGGTCCCGCGCGCGACGATGCGCCGGCTCCTGGACCGCAGGGACGGACCGGCAGTCCGGGACACGATCCTCTGGTTCGCCCTCATCCTGGGCTCGGGCTACGCCGGCTACCGGCTGTGGGGAAGCTGGTGGGCCGTCCTTCCCTTCGCCGTCTACGGGGTGCTCTACGCGTCGACCTCGGACTCGCGCTGGCACGAGGCCGGCCACGGCACGGCGTTCAAGACGGACTGGATGAACGTCGCCCTCTACGAGATCGCCTCCTTCATGGTCATGCGCGAGTCGACCGTGTGGAGGTGGAGCCACACCCGGCACCACTCCGACACGATCATCGTGGGCCGCGATCCCGAGATCGCCGTCCCGAGGCCGCCCAACCTCCGGGCGATCACGATGGGGTTCTTCAACCTCACGGTCTACCCCAAGTATTTCTCGCGGATCCTCATGCACAGCCTGGGGAGGATGGCGCCCGACGAGAGGACGTTCATCCCCGCCAGCGAGTTCCCGAAGATCTACTGGAAGGCCCGCGCCTACGTCCTCCTCTACGCGGGCGTGATCGCGCTTGCGCTCTCGATGCGCAGCATCCTGCCCCTCCTCTACGTCGGGCTCGTGAACGTCTACGGCTCGTGGATGGTGAGCGTCTACGGGCTCACCCAGCACGCGGGCCTGGCCGAGAACGTGCTCGACCACCGCCTGAACTGCCGGACGGTGCACATGAACTTCATCCACCGGTACCTCTACTGGAACATGAACTACCACGTGGAGCACCACATGTTCCCGCTGGTGCCCTACCACGCGCTCCCGCGCCTCCACGAGATCGTGAAGGACGACATGCCGGTCCCCTACCCGAGCCTCCTGTCGGCGTGGCGGGAGATCGTCCCCTCGCTCCTGCACCAGGTGCGCGACCCCGCGTTCTACGTGAAGCGGAAGCTGCCGGAGGCCAGGGCCCGCCGTGCGGAAACCCCCGCCACGGTCTCGGCGGCCGATCCCGAGGGATGGGCGCCGGTCTGCGCCGCGGCCGACCTGGCCCCGGCCGATGTCGTTCGCTTCGACCACGGGCGCAAGAGCTTTGCCGTCTGCCGCGACGACGACGGGAAGCTCTACGCCACCGACGGGATGTGCACCCACGGCAACACGCACCTTTCCGACGGGCTGGTGAAGAACGGGATCATCGAGTGCCCGAAGCACAACGGGCGCTTCAACCTGGCCGACGGCTCACCGGCCCGGGCCCCGATCTGCAGGGGACTGGCGACCTACCCCGTCGTGGAGCGCTCCGGCAGGATCTTCATCAACGTGCTGAAGGCCGGTGGCGCAGCGGTCCGGCCCCAGAGGACGCTCAGCTACCGGGTGGTGAGCAACCAGAGCGTCTCGACCTTCATCAAGGAGCTCGTGCTTGAGCCGGCCGATCCGGGACAGCAGGTCGCGTTCACCCCCGGCGACTACCTCCAGCTCGACATCCCCAACTTCGGGGAGATCCGCTTCCGGGACTTCGACATCCCGGAGCCCTACGCCTCGGTCTGGAGGACGCACCACCTCTTCGACCTGGTCGCCAAGGGGCCGGAGGCGGGTCGGCGCAACAACTACTCGATCGCCAGCAACGCCCGGAGCGAGCGGACCCTGCGCTTCAACGTGCGGATCGCGACTCCTCCCCCGGGGCAGGACTGCCCTCCGGGCGCCGGCTCCTCCTATGTCTTCAGCCTGAAGCCGGGGGACGGGGTGACGGCGATCGGCCCCTTTGGGGACTTCCACATCAAGCCGACGGGCAAGGAAATGGTCTATGTCGGCGGCGGGGCGGGGATGGCCCCCTTAAGGGCCCACCTCTCCCACCTCTTCGAGACCGAGGGCACGGCCAGGAAGGTGAGCTTCTGGTACGGGGCCAGGTCGCGCCAGGAGATCTTCTACGAGGAGTATTTCCGGGGACTCGCCCGGGCCCACCCCAACTTCACCTTCCACCTGGCCCTGTCCTCCCCCCTGCCCGAGGACGGCTGGGAGGGCCACGAGGGGTTCATCCACGAGGTGGTCTCGCGCCACTGGCTCAAGGGCCACCCGAACCCGAAGGCGGTCGAATACTATCTCTGCGGGCCGCCCATGATGATCAAGGCGTGCAAAAAGCTGCTCGCTGATGCAGGGGTATCTCCAGGCCAGATCGCGTACGACGAATTCTAGAAGGGACCCGAAATCCATGACCCGCCTGCCCGACCCAACGATGAAACCCGCAACCTTGTCCCGGACCGCCTGCGGCAGCCTCCTCTTCCTCGCCG
>CAITBM010000045.1 GCA_903890485.1 uncultured Opitutaceae bacterium
AACTATATCCATCCCTGGCTCCGGTCAGGCCCGCCGAGCCGGGCCTTCCCTCCGCCAGGGATGGACAACCAGCGTCAGTTGTATCAACATCAACATATCCAGACCGACTCAAAGGGTGACTCGAAAAGGTGGATCCGCTCATCCATGAATACCAAGCTTCTTCTCCTCCTTCCAGCAGCCCTGGCCTTGGCTGCGCCAGAGAGCGCCCAGGCCTATGTCGGTTTCCGGCTCAACCTCGCCGTGCCGCTCTATGTTCCTGGACCTGCATACTATTATCCTCCAACTGCTTATAGCCGTACCGTGACCTACCAGGCCCCCCTCCGCGCCGAGGGTGAGCAGATCACCGTGGCGCCGGGTCAGGGCTACGTCTGGATCGCCGGCCATTGGTCGAACAACGCCCAGCGCTGGGTTTGGATCGCGGGCCATTGGGAGCTGCCCCCCTCGCCGAGCGCCCTCTGGGTCGCAGGCCACTGGGCGGCCTCCAACGGTGGCTGGGTCTGGGTGAACGACACCTGGGCAATCGGCGAGGCCAATGCCTCGTCGGCCCCCCCCTCCCCGCCCTCTTCGCCGCCCCCGGCAGCCCAGGGCGCCGCACCCGCTCCCGTCCCCGCAGCGCCCGCCCAGGCCCCGGCCGTTGCGCCCACCCCGTCCACACCACCTCCCCCGGTTCCCGAGATGACCGACGGAACCGTCGTGGAGCAGGAGCCCCCGGCCCCGATCGTCGAGTACGTCCCCGCCTGCCCTTACCCGGATTATGTCTGGCTCGGCGGCTACTGGGGCTGGCACGGCGGGTGGTACTGGACGGCGGGACATTATGCCCGCCGGCCCTACAACGGGGCCGCGTGGATTTCCGGCGGATGGGCCCGGGGCGGGCGCGGGTGGGCCTGGCGCGGCGGCCGCTGGCACTGAGCCCCAATTCCCGCATTTATTAGACTTGTCTAACATCATGCGTTAACTAGGCGTCCCGGTATGGACCGGGTCCCCTATGCTTGCTATGTCCTCCGCAGGGTAGCGGAATCGCTCGCCATCGCTCTGGCGGCCGCCCTCCTTGCGCGCCTCCTGCAGGACCGTGGCCTCCTGCCCGTCCCCCACCTCTCGCCTGCCGGGGCCCTGGGCGGCCTGCCCAGGTGGGCCCTACAGTGGGCCAACCGGGCATGCCTGGGGATCTGGCCCGTGGCCTGGGGCGCCCTCGCCCATGTTGCGCTCGGCCCGAAGCAGCGGCGCCCGATCTACCTTAGGCACCCCGGGTGCATGTACGCCTATGCGGGGGTCCGGGTGGACCGAAACGCCGGCTGCCGGGGCGGCCTGGTCACCGGCGCTACCGGCTCCGGCAAGACCCTCTGCTGCATCGTCCCGCGGCTTCATTCGCTCTGCGTGAATGAGCGCGGCGTAGAGCGGGAGGACTGGAGGGGAAGCCCCCTGGAGCGGGAGTTTGGCGCGGCAAAGCTCGACCACGCCCGGCAGGAGGCGGCCATCCTCGGGGAAATCAGGCTCCTGAAGGCCGGCGCTCTACGGCCCGCGGGCCCGGAGCCACCTGCGTCGCAGATCGAGCGCCTGAGGCTCCAGGCCGACCAGAAGGGGCAGGCCCTCCACCGGTGCGCCGACCGGTGCCGGCGGGCCCGATACCGCGTGCCCCCCTGGGGGGGATTTGTCCTGGGTGAGAAAGGGACCGAGTGGCAGACGGTCGATAGCCTGCTCCGCTTCCACGGCCGCCACGAGGACCTGTGCGTGATCAAGACCCGGCCTGTGGACGCTCCCGGCGACTGGCGCCCCCCCGTCCGGCTGAACCTGCTCTCCATGGACAGGGTCCCCGCCGACACCTATGCGCAGATGCTGGTCGACACGGGCCTAGCCGTCGAGGAGGCCCAGAGCCGGGACGAGTTCTTCGTTCCCCAGGCGCGCGACAAGCTGGCGTGGGGCATCCGCCTCTTGCGCGCACTGCGCAGCCCCGGCAACCCGCGAACCCCGCCGCCGAACCTCCTCACGCTCCTTGAGATCCTCACGGTCCCCGAGAGCTACCGCGAGTTCCTGGTCCGCGCGGCGGCCGAGGACGCGGAACTCCAGGGGAACGCGGCCTTCGCCGAGGCCCGCTTCCAGCTCGAGAACAACTACTGGAACCAGCCGGCGGACCAGCTCGGGGGCGTGCGAAGCACCCTCTACAACTTCCTCGTGCCGTTCGCCGAGCCCGAGATCGCGGAGGTGTTCTGCCGAGACAGCACCTTCGACCTGCGCGACATCGAGCTCGGCAAGGTGGTCTCGCTCGCCATACCCCAGAAATTCGCCGTCCAGCGCCGCTACGCGTCGACGCTCCTGAAAACCCTGGCCTACCAGGTGGTCCTCGAGCGCTTTGACCGGCGGGAGGACCACCCGGACTGGCTGAACCGGAACGTGGTCCTCATCGAGCAGGACGAGTGGCAGAGGCACGCGGTGCGGGCGGACTGCGAGGTCGACATCGTCCGGGAGGCCCGAGGCGCGGTCTATGCCGCGGCGCAGTCCCAGAACGCCATCTGGCGCAAGCTCGGCGGCCGCGAGAACGCGGCCCCGCTTGTCGCCAACCTGCGAAACCGCTGGATCTGCCAGGCGGCCACCGAGGAATGCGCCCAGGAAAGCTCCCTCTTGGTGAGCAGCCGGGCGACCCGTGAGGTCTCCTACTCCGAGGGCCAGTCGGGTCGGACGACCACCGTGTCCTTCCCGGAGCGCCCCCTTCTTCCCAAGGGGAACCTGCGGCGCCTGGGCCCGTTCCAGGTCGTCTTTGCCCCCGCCGAGGGCCGCTGGCTCTACCGCACGTGCATCGCCATGCCGGCCACCGCCGACGGCAGGATACCGCCGTGGTGGTTTGGAAACTGGAATCCCCTGCACGGCCTCTTTCACCTGCTCCGCGTGCCGGAGCGGGTGGCCGGCGTGCGGCTTCACCCGGGCGAAGCCTACGTGCCGCCCTGGCGGGCCGCCGCTCCGATGAGGGCCCTCATTCGGTGGCTCCTTGGCCTCGACGGGACCTTCATCATCCTCGGGGGCACCCGCTCCGGCCCGGCGAGGTGAAGGACGCGGTCTTTCGGTGAATAACTTAGACTTGTCTCACTTGCCTGTTTAATGTCCGAATCCGCGGCATGAGGTTCGGCCGCGCGCTTCGCAAGGTGTCACTCGGGTTGATCGCCCTTTCCGGGGCCCTGCAGGGCAAGCTGCTGGCCCAGTCCGGGCGCTACTCCTCGGAATCGATCGTCGTGGGTACCGCCGGATACCGCGTCAATTTCTCGGTGCTGTGGACCTGCGACGACAGCCCGGGCGGAACCTCCAGTTTTCCGGGGCAGGTGGATCTCCTCGACCAGGGGGGCAACCTGGTGGGTCAGGCCACGGCGACCGCGATCGGCGCTTCGCCCTCGGTTTCCGCCTGGGGCGCCGGAACGATCTCCAACGTGAACGCCTCGATCCACATCTCGGCGTCCGACGGCTCCCCCGCCGATGGCAACCTCCACGCGAGCTGGATCATCACCGGGCCGGCGGCAGGACCCTACACCCTGCGCTTCTGGTACTACCAGGCACGCGTGAGCGGCAACCCCCTGAGCATCGTCACGACCAACACCATGGATTCCGGCGGCGGGGGCACGCTCGGCACCCCGCCCACGCCAACGCCGACTCCCACGCCCACGCCTACCCCCACCCCATCACCCACCCCCACCCCGACGCCGACACCTTTGCCTCCCCTGGTTTCAGTGGCGGCCCCCGCCGCCTCGACGGTCTTCCAGGCGTCAACCTTGGGTTTGTCGGCGTCGCGCTCCCCCGGGGGGTACGCCCTGGCTTCCGTCGCAATCGACGTCTCCACCGACAACGGCGGGACCTGGGCACGCGTGTCGGGAAACCCGAGCCCCTCCAACCCCTCCGACAGCGAATCGGCGGCCTACACCTTCGGGTCTGCGGGGACGTTCCTGGTGCGGGCGACCGCGACCGACACGGCGGGGATGAGCGCCGGGGCTTTCGCAAGCGTCACGGTCGGGAGGGCGTCGCAGCCGGCGCCCGCGATAACGCCCTCCCAGGCAAGGCTTTACGCCTGCCAGTCCACGACGTTCGGAGCATCGGGTGGGTTGACCGGCAACTATTCTTGGGGAGGCGCCGCGGGGGGATCGGGACCGACCGCCCTGGCGACCTTCCCCTCAGCGGGCTCTTTCGCGGTCACCCTGCTCGACATGGGCAATGCCGCCTACAACCCGTCGGCACCGGCAACGGCCTGGGTCACGGTAATGCCGGCCGTGTTCACCCTCTCCCTTTCGGCGTCCCCCGGGGGATCGGTTTCCGGGGGCGGAAGCTATCCGACGAACGCCCAAGCCACGGCACTGGCCACCCCTAGCCCCGGGAACGCCTTCCTTGGCTGGACAGGAGACCTGGTTTCCGCGGCACCCTCGGTCTCGGTCCTGATGACGGGAAACAAATCCCTGTTGGCCAACTTCACGGCCCTGCTTCCGCAGACGATCACCGCGACTCCGCCGGCCGGGGTGACCACGCATTCGCCCGCGACCCTCCTTACTGCCCAGGCATCGAGCGGCCTGCCGGTCACCCTCACCCTCACCTCGGGTCCCGCCACCTTGAGCGGGTTCACGCTGAGGCCGTCAGGCACCCCGGGGCAGGTGACGATCACGGCGACCCAGCCCGGAAACTCCCAGTACCTTCCCGCGCCCCCGTTTCTCATCACCTTCCCCATCGGCCCGCCTCCCGCGGGTGTGATCCTGGCCGATGACGCCTCCCTCACCAAGCGCTCCGACCGGACCACGCGCACCACCAGCTACGTCAGCGGGCCGGCGCACTAGCTTTCCTCCCCAATGGAACGGCCCACGTACCCATTCCCGCTTGCCGTAAACTCGAGCCACCACTCGCACTACCACCGGTTCCTGCTGGGTGCGGATCCGGCCGTCGTTGCGCCCTTCCCAAAGCCCTACTGCGCGGGAGCGCTGGCCGCGGATTTTGGAAGGCTTGCCGGAAACCTCAACCTCCAGCGCTGGAGCAAGCTTTATCATGGCGCGTTCCCCTGGGTGGCGGGCTTTGGTCCGGTTCACTATGACTTGGGCAACGTACCCGCACACCGGCCCCTTCCCCGGGAATACTCCCGGCCGGAAAGACGGTTTGCCGCCTACGACTTTGTCCAGATAGCGGACCCGTCGGTGTCGGCCCTGGCACTCGTTGCCGGCGACCGCCGCGTGCTGGAGCGCTTCGTGGCGCTGTGCGACGACGGCTGCGCCCGGATCGAGGCGGGCGCAGGGGTCCGCGGGCCGGGACCGGCCCAGGCCCGGTTCACCGGCAGGATCCTGGCCGGCCAATTCGCGGAGCCCAACAACCGGTGGCTCATGCCCTTCCTCCACGTCCACACCCGGGTTCTCAATTTCACCTCGTTTAGGGAAACCCCCTCCACGCTGGCCTGTGTCGACTCGGCCTCGCTAGCCCGGGCCGGCCAGCGTGCCCAGGCCGGCTGGACCGAGCGGCAGGCGCAGGCGCTCGGCGACCTGGGCTACCGCGTGAGCCTGGTCGGCCAGGACGCGCCCCTACTCGCCGTCGAGGGCGTGTCTCCAAAGCTGATCGCGGCCGCCCGTGCGCCGCGGTTGGCCGTCCTCCGGGTCCTGGAAAGGATCATCCTCGGCGACACGCCTCCCGAGGCGGGCCGCCTTGCGGCGGAGATGCCCCCCAGCGTCATCGCGGCGATGGTCGACCACATCGAGAGCGCCCTGGCCGGGGCACCGTGGTTCCACAAGCCCGCAAAGTTGGGCCTGCCGTTTGAGGGCCCGTGGCGCACGTCCGTGCGCGACTACCTTCGCTCCCATTGCCCGAGCGCCCTATCGCAGATCGACGGGGCCGCCGCTCGCGCCAAGGCGGCGCCGTACGGAGCCGCGCTTTTCCCCTCTCCCTCTCGGGATCCGGCCCACGTCCATGTTCCCTCCCTTGAATCGCTCGACAGCGCGCTGCAGCTGCCTCTGGCCCCGGAACTGGGCACCGCGCGGCCGGCCCCGCCCGGCGTGCCGGCCGCCTCGTTGTGGCTCTCCAGGGAATTTGAGAGGGCGCTGGAGGAGGTGCACGGGCGCATCGCCGCCTGCGGGACTGACGAACCGCTCATTTCGCTCGGCCGACTTGTCGCGGCTATGGACCAGCTGGGCGAGGGGGCGAGCGCCGATCAGCTCAAGCAATCCAGGGCACTCCTCGAGGTGGAGCTCGAACGGCGGGCGAAGGAGAGCCCGGTTCGGCCGGAGCGGTCCCAGGAGAGGGCGCCCAGCCCGCGCGGGCGCCTGCTCCCCCTTGAGCAGCTCTTCGACAACTTCGTCCTCTCGGGCCGCGCCCCGAGCCACGACATCGGCGGACGGAGCCTGTGAACCCGACGGACCCGCCGCGCGTCGGGTGGCCCGACCACCAGGGACTCGTCGCCCTGGGATCCGACTCCTGGCGCATCAAGGACGCCTGCGAGGGGACCGTCATCTTCGGTGGCACCGGCTCGGGAAAGACCTCGGGGAGCGGCCGGGCGCTGGCGCGGGCCTTCCTCGCGGCCGGATTCGGAGGCCTGGTCCTCTGCGCGAAGCCCGAGGAGCCCGCCCTCTGGAGAGCCTACGCCTCGGAGACGGGCCGCGAATCCGACCTGGCGATGTTCGGCGACGAGCATTCCTGGGGCTTTAACTTCATGCAGTACGAGTCCGTGCGCTCCGGCGCGGCGGCCGGGCTCACCGAGAACCTGGTGAACCTCTTCACCGAGGTGTCCTCGATCGGCTCGGGCGATGCGCGGTCGCGCGGCGGGGACCCGTTCTGGGAAAGGGCCATGCGCTCGCTGATCCGAAACTGCGTGGACGTGCTGGTGATGTCGGGGGAGGCGGTGTCCCTCCACGGGATGTTCGAGGTGATCCGGAGCGCCCCGAACGACCCGGTGAGCGCCTCGACGGCGCTGTGGCGGGAAAAGTCGGCCTGCTGGCGGCGGCTAGAGGCCGCCCGAGAGCGGGCACTCGGCACGCCCTGGGAGATCGACTGCCGGGAGGTCCTCGGGTACTGGCTTGGCCACTTCCCGACGCTCGGCGACAAGACCCGGGGGAGCATCGTCGCCATGTTCTCGACGCTCGCCGAGGGGCTCATGCGCGGCAAGATGCGCGAGCTTTTCTGCGAGGAGACGACGCTCTGCCCCGAGGATGCCATCGGCGGCCGGATCATCGTGGTGGCGCTCCCGGTGAAGGAATGGTCCGAGGTCGGCCGCATGGCCGCGGTGATCTGGAAATACTGCCTGCAGAAGGCCGTGGAGCGCCGGACCGACAACATCCGGGGCATGGGGCGCCCCCTCTTCATCTGGGCGGATGAATGCCAGCATTTCACGAGCCGCTACGACCCGCTGTTCCAGGCAACCGCGCGCTCGTCCCGCGCGGCGACAGTCTACCTGACGCAGAGCTACCCGAGTTTGGCGGCCGCGCTGGGAAGCGGGAGCGAGGCGCGCACCCTCACCGACACCCTGATCGGCAACCTGGGAACCAAGATATTCCACGCCAACAGCGACCGCGAAACCAACCAGTTTGCGGCCGAGCTGGTCGGCAAGCGGGTGCAGACCTTGCGCAATTTCGGCTCAAGCTCGAGCCTGAGCCTGGGCGCGCACCCGACGCTGGGCGCGGGCTCGAGCCGCGGAAGGACCGAGTCGGTGGACTACGAGATCCAGCCGATGGAATTCTCCACGCTCCGAAAGGGCGGCCCCGAAAACAACCACTGCGCCGATGCGCTGGTCTTCCAGAACGGGAGGCTCTGGACGGGAAGCAGGAGGACCTGGCAGAAGGTGGCTTTCCGCCAGCTCGCGGCGGACAGGGACCTGGGGACGCCCACCCCGCGGAAGGTGCGCTCGCGCTAGGGGCACCAGCGCCCCTTGCCCGCGCAATGCCTCACTTGCCGCCGTACCAGAAGCCCCGGTTCCAGCTGTGCTTGTGAAGCCGGACGAGGAGCTCGGGACTGATATCCGCAAGCCCGCTCACGCCGCAGTTGGACTCCGCCTGGGCCGGGCTTCGCATGCCCGGGATCACGGTTCCGACCGCAGCGTGCGCCAGCACGAACTTGATCGCCGCCTGGGGCATCGTGAGTCCGCTCCCCTGGATCTCAAGGGCCACCTTGCGGGCCCTCTCGACGGCGCGGCCGAGGCGGTCCCCCTGGAAGTAATTGCGCCGGAAGTCCCCCTCCGGAAAGGTCGTCTCCGGGGTCCATTTGCCTGTGAGCGATCCCTCGTCAAAGACCACGCGGACAATGATGCCCACGCCCTTTTCCAGCGCCGTGGGCAGAAGCTCGGCCGCGGGCTCCTGCTCAAAGATGTTGTAGATCACCTGCACCACGTCGACCCAGCCCTCCTTCATCAGGTCGATGACGCTGTTCTGGTCGTGCTCCGGCGTGGAGATCCCCACGAACCTCACCTTGCCCTCCTTCTTGAGGTTTCGAAGGACCTCAAAGCACTCGGGGTTGCGGTTCCACGCCCGGGTCCACGTGTGGAGCTGGAGGATGTCGATGCGGTCGGTCCCGAGGTTCCTCAGGCGCTCCTCGATGTTGGCCCGGAGATACTTCTCGGGATACCTGTCCGAAAGCTTGCAGTAGGGGGATGGCGGCCAGGGTCCCTCCGCGGGCGGCGTCTTCGTCGCCACGATGACCTCATCCCGCCGGGTCTTAAGGACCCTGCCGATGATCTGCTCGCTCTTGCCATTGCCATAGCCGGCGGCCGTGTCGATGAAGTTGACCCCCAGGTCGAGGGCCCGGTTCAGGGCTCCCACGCTGTCGGACTCGCTTTGGGGGCCCCAGCTGCCTCCGATGGCCCAGGCGCCGAATCCAATCTCCGATACATTGAGGCCGGTCCGGCCCAGTTTTCTGAATTTCATAAAGGTAAGTGGGGGGGTCGGCCGATCATCGGGGTGTGTCCGACCACGTCAAGAATCGCCCATGGTTTGCGGGAGCCAATTGGCGACCGTGGTTATACTTATACCTTTCTGATTGACCAGAAGGTACTTTGGGCTGTTTTTGATACGCTGACCAGCCATGAAACCCCGCACTCATATCGGGTATTTCGCTGCCTGACGACGTCATCTCGTTGCTGCGCGACGAGGCCTACCTCGACCTTTGCCGGAACGCATTGAAAGATGCCCTGGAACGGCTGATCGCGGAAAAACAACAGGTATCGGAGACCCGGCCCCCGTTTGGGATTCTTGCGACCAAGAAGCAGCGCGAGGTTTTCGAGTCGTCGATGCAGACGGTGCTGGACACCGAGAGCGCTATCGAGGCCCGCCTCGGGAAATTGGAGGCGATCGAGAATTGGCTCAAATCGGCGATTCGCGAGCGCCTGCGCGACTACCTGCGGCAGGTCTCCGAGAACTACCGCAGGAGCGCAAAGATAGCCGAAGCCATCAAGTCGTGGGACCGGCTGATCGAGCACTACGGAGAGCAGCTGCTCGCCCTGGCGCGCAACATCAAGAATGTCTCGGTTTCCTTTGCCGGCGCATCGGGCGGTGTCCGCTCGGCATTTGGCGACCGCGCCCAGGCTTTCGCCGAGCTGCGCATGGGTGCGGACAGCCTGGACCGGACAGCGCTTCAACTGGAATCCCTCACCCGGTCGATGACGATGATCGCCGCCAACACCGCCTACAAGGACGTCCGGGTGGCGGAGCTTCCCATCAAGGGAATCGTCGGATGGGTCGACAACCTCGCGCTCATGCACGACAGGGATGCGCTCCCGGCGGCCCAGGAGATGGAGGCCGACGCACGCCTGATCGTGGCCAAGAAGCTGAACGACTTCCACGCGAGCGCGGCCGCGGCACTCGAATCGCTTGGGGGCATCGAGAACCAGGAGCTTGAGGGCTACTGGGAGGTCCTCAGGGCGCACGCCCTGGCCCATTACGTCCAGGAGCGCGATGTGGACGAGGTCCTCAACGAGCTCAACGAGCGCTACGTCGTGGCCAACATCGAGCGCCGCCAGAGGGCGATCGAAAACCAGGCCGATCCCTACGGTCACGAGCGCTAGGGCGCTTCAGGGAGGCGCCGCCTTGGCGTCCCTCCACATCCCCGGGTTTATCGAGCGGTAGTGTTCGAAGACAGCATAGAGGGTCTCCAGGGAAACCGATCCAATCGCCGGCAGGATCGCGGACGGGTTTGAAGCGCGAGGATTGGCCTCAAAGAAATCCCTGCCCCTCATCCAGGGAAGGAAACTTCCGCCCACAATCTTCCCCTCGGCCTCACCCTGCTGGCGCATCCGCAGGCTCAGGCGGTTCACCCCTGCGGCGCACAGGAGGGAGAGCCTCGGGCTGGAATACTCGGGAAGCGCGGCAAGCGGATGGAGGTCCAGCTGCTGGAAGAGGTACTCCGCGGTCTCCGGGTCGGGATGCCTCACCAGGTGCGCTGCAACCAGTTCGATGACCGGCGCCGAGGCACCGTGCTCCAGCAGAGCCGCTATCTCCCTGCGGACGAGAGAACCCCACCCCAGGCTCGCGTAGGCATCCATCTTGAGCGCCTCGCGGTCGTAGGCCCCGAGCACGGCCCCGGAGGCGCCCTCGGTGAAGGCCGCCACCTCCGAAGCGCGGCCGAAGTCGATCAGGCGGCTCAGCCCATAGTAGACCTCAAGGGGCGAGGACGCCTTTGCCAGGCTCTGCCGGATCGATGCCGCGCAGGTCGGCGCATCTCCCTTGCGGATCGCTTGCGCGAGCGAGAGGACATTGCGAATCCCGGGGGACAACGCCCTCCCCTGGGCCAGCACCTGGTCGACCGGAGCCGCGTCCCCTGTCATCCTTTCGGAGAAAAGGAGCGCCTGGGCCCAGGCGGAGGCGTGGCCCGGTTGGCTGAGGAGCATGTGGGCAGCGAGGCCTGCCGCCCCCGGAAAATCCCCACGCTCGATGAGCGCGCGGATCCAAAGCTGCGCGTCCTCCTCGGCATGCCCAATGTCCTCCTGCACCAGGCGGGAGTAGATCGTGTCAGAGAAGTCCGGGTTGCCGATCTGGGCCAGCTGCGCAAGAAGCCGGTCGGACTCGAAGTTATGCGGGTCGAGCGCATAGGCCTGGTTGAGGGCCAGGTAGCTCCGACGCACGTCACCCTGCGCAAAGCTCTTCACGGCAAGCCGGTGGTAGTAGTCGGCCCGGGCCTGCTGGATCTCATGCCAGGAGCCCGGCCAGGCGACCGCGCGCAACGAGACCCGGTAGCCGATCACCCGAAAGCCCGCAAACACCGTGAGAATTGCCAGGAGGACGGCAGCCGCCGCTGAGGATCCTAGAATCGCGCAAGCCCTTCCCCAGAACGGCCTCACCTCGGCGTTCGAGACCGAGCAGACCCGGCGGCCGTCTACCGCGGTCACCAATAGGGGGCACATCCTCCGGAACCGCTCGGCGGACCTCCAGTTCACGCACGCCTCGCATCCGGTGGCACCCGCCGCCCCGGAGTCGCTCGGATGGTGGCACGGGGCGATACCCCGCGCCCCCTTCAGCCGGAACAACGCCTTTCGCGTGTTCCAGTAAAGGAGCCCCCAATAGAGCCGGCCGAGGTCGCCGAACCATCCCACCATGGGCGCAATCTGGGTTCCGCACCCGGGACCCGCAAATGCAAAGTGTTAGGCCTAGGCTACTTGCCGCTGCCGATGAGCTTTTTCAGCTTGTTGACCTTGGGTGCGATCACGACCGAGCAATAGCCCTCGTCGGGATGCTTCGCAAAGTAGTTCTGGTGGTAGTCCTCGGCCGGATAGAACTTCACCAGGGGAACGATCTCCGTGGTGATGGGAGCACCCAGGCCTGCCTGCTCCGCGGCCCGCGATTTTTCCGCAGCCGCCTTCTGGGCGGCATCGGCGTAGAGGATGATCGAGCGGTACTGGCTTCCCATGTCGTTGCCCTGCCCGCCGACCTGGGTCGGGTTGTGCACGTGCCAGAAGTAGCCGAGCACTTTGTCGAGCGAGGTCACCGTCGGATCATAGTCGATCTTCACCACCTCGGCGTGGCCGGTCTCTTCCGTGCACACGTCCTGGTACGTCGGGTTGGCGAGCGTGCCGCCGGAATAGCCGCAGGTGACGTGGGTCACTCCAGGGAGCAGCTGGAAGGCTGCGTCAAGGCACCAGAAACAGCCGCCGCCGAGTACGACGGAGTCGGCCTTAGCTGCATGGGGGAGAAGGGTCATGGAAAGGGCCAGGGTTAGGGAGAGGATGCTGGGGAAACGTTTCATCGGAGGGTTCCGTCGAGGAAGGATTCGATCACTTCGCGGCCGGCGCGCCGTGGAGGGCGACCCACTGCTCGTACTGCTTTCGCGGGACGAAGCGCAGGGACGCCGAGTTGATGCAGTAGCGCATGCCGGTCGGGGCCGGGCCGTCGTCAAACACGTGCCCCAGGTGGGCCCCGTCCGTGGAGCAGTGCACCTCGTTGCGCACCATTCCGTAGGAGACGTCGGACTGAACCGCGACAAAGAGCGGCTCGATCGGCTTGGTGAAACTTGGCCAACCGGTGCCGCTCTCAAACTTGTCGCGGCTGTCGAAAAGCGGTGTTTCGCTGCACACCGAGAAATAGACGCCGTCCTCATGGTTGTCCCAGTACTCGTTGCGGAAAGCCGGCTCGGTGCCCTGCTGGCGGGTCACCTGGTATTGGCGGGGGGTCAGCAGGCGCTGCCATTCGGCGTCCGTGTGCTGGACCGTGGCCTTCGACATGTCGATCACCACGTTGGAAGGCAGCCCGCAGGCCGACTTGGCGTCGGGCAGGCATGCGGCGCCTTGGGCGGATTTGGTGTTTTTCATCTCGGTATCGGCGAGCAACGTCGCCGAAAGGGCCAGGAATGCAAGGGAGGGAATTAACGTCTTCACTGCCCATTAGAGTACCCGTGACGCAGCTTTATTCCAGCCGGAGGGCCGGATTGCCCGGGTGCCTTCCTCTTGACACCCCCCCTGGGGGCCGGGTTTGTTGGCCGCCCACCATGATCCCTGCAGGCAAAGCCTCATTCGCTGCCCCCGTCGCCGTCTCCTCGGCTGTCGTCGTCATCGTTTCGTCGCTTCACGCGCCGCGGGGGTTCTGATCTAAAAAAAGATTTGCCCCCCCGGTGCCCGGCGCCGGGGGGATTTTTTTGGGGTCCCCCAAAACGGCGCGGGCGAAGGGCGGGCAGAAGCTAAACCGCACAAGCCATGCATGCCAAAGAAGCCGCAAAGACCACCCGCCGGGCCTCCCCCGCGAACGCCCCAAAGACGCCGTCCACTCCCAGCCACGGGCCGGCGCCGGTGCACGACCTCCTCGTTATGAGCCACGGCCCGGGCGCTACGCCCGGCTCCCCCTCAAATCACGCGTGCCTGAACAGCTTTGCCAGGAGCTCGTGGATCATCTCCGAGGGCGGGCGCCCGAACACCATCGCCGGCCGGAAGTAGTGCCCGACGGCAAGGATCTTGTCGGAGTGGGCGGCCCTCACCTGCATGTCGATCTCGATCATGTAGGTGGTGAAGTCCCATGTCCACATGTCGTCATACGACACGATGAGCTCGGTCTCGGGAGGCATCATGGTGAGGGCGCCTGACGACGCGTCGTAGCCCATCGCGCGCAGCTGCCGGGCGATCTCGTCGGCCACGCCGAAGCTGTCGGCCAGGCGGTGCTCGACGAAGACGTGCTTGTGCGCGGTGACATCGACCTTGGGCACCGAGCGCGTCGTTATCTGCGCGCATCCGCAGAGGGCGAGGGCTGAGGCGGCCACCAGGAGCCTGATTCTGCTTAGGTACATGTGCCTTGCATGACGCGCTTTGAGGTCGCCGGGTTGCACACGCAAGAAAGAAAATCCATGGTATTGGGAAGCAGTCAAAGGCCCAACGCGAATCATGGCAGACCCCAACACCCCCGTCCGGCACCGCCGGCACCTGAGCGCGGCAACCCGCTACGGGGTGATCCCGCTCCTCCTGATCGCGATCGGAATCCGGGTCGGCATCTCGCTCGAGCGAAGCCGCGCGGTCCCGACCGTGGCGCCCCAATTGGCCCGGGCCGAGGCCGCCCCGCCCCCCCGCCCCGCCGAAACCCCCGCCCCGTCGGCCCCCACGTTCGAGATGACGGCGTCGTTCCAGAACAACATCTACCCCTCCCTCATGCTCTCCTTCGGGATCTCCTATCCGGAGTATTCCCGCTGCCTGGCGTTCTCGGTCCACAACCTTGCCCCCTCCTCCACTGCTCTGCTAAGGGTCGAGTCGCCCCTCTTCATCGCGCCGCTCGTTGTCCCGGTGCCCACGGCGTCGACAACCGCCTCCCTAAGCCCCGAGCTTCCCTGGAATTTCGACCTGCTCAGGCGCGCCTCCCAGCTCTCGCCCCAGGCGTTCGTCGCCACGCTGTCGGTCGACGGGAAACCCGCTGCCGAGGCCACTCTGGTGTGCACGCTGCATTCGGTGAACGAGGCCGTATCCCGGATCTTCCTCCCGGCCACGGGCCAGTGGCTCGACACGAGCGTGTGCTTCGCGGCGTTTGTGAACGAGGACCATCCCTGGATCAACGCGCTCCTCCAGGAGGCCGTGGCCAGCGGGGCCGAGCGCTCCTTCACCGGATACCAGGGCGGTCCGCAGGCCGCCCTCCAGCAGGCACAGGCGGTCTGGGACGCGCTGGCGGCCCGGGGCCTGAGCTACGTGAACGTTGCTACCGACAGCGGCACGTCCGCCCTAGTCTCCACCCAGTATGTCCGCTTCCTTGACCAGTCCGTCCACGACCAGGGGGCCAACTGCGTCGACGCCTCGGTCCTCTTCGCCTCGGTCCTGCGGAGGATCGGGCTAAGGCCCGTCCTCCTGTTTCGGCCCGGCCACTGTTTCACCGGCTTCTATGACGCCGCTGAGGGCGGACGGATCGTGGCCTTCGAGACCACCTACCTGGGTGCGGCGCCCTTCGCCGCGGCTGCGGCGGAGGGCGCAAAGGAACTCCAGGCCACGCAGCCCCTCCTGGGCTCGCCGCAATACTCGATCGTGGACATCGCCCTCTGCAGGCAGCAGGGCATAAGCCCGATCCCCTACCAGCAGCCCGAGCGCAACTAGGGGCAGGGAGTCTAGTCGTCGTCGTCGGGTTCGGGAAACCCCCGGACGAAGGCCGCGCGGACAGGGGCCGGCATGCGGGACCGCTCGCCGCGCGCCGCAGCCCAGAGGACCCGGTTGAGGGTCTGCTCATCGGCCAGGTCCTCCCGGGAGAAATCAAACCGGGCCGACACACGGGCCTGCCTGCCCCGGCCGTCGTTGCGCGCATTCAGGTCCACGGACTCCGGCAGCGCCCGGTAGGGCGAGAAGTCGGGCCTGGCCTGGAAGGAGGCCCGCATGGGGAGGGCCGCAGAGTCAAAGAGGGACATCGGCTCAAGGCCCAGGATGAGCTCGATCGTCCGGAGGATGGAGCAGGTCGTGTAGGGCGTGGAGTCGACGGCGCCGCGCCTGACAAACGGGCCCGCGACCAAGGCCACGGTGCGGTGCGCGTCGACATGGTCGGGTCCGGCCTGGGCGTCGTCCTCAACGACGAAGACCGCGGACTCCTTCCAGAAGCGTGACCGGCTAAGCGCCTCGACAACCCGGCCCACGGCCAGGTCGTTGTCGGCGAGCATCGCCTCGGGCGTCCAGCTGCCGGCCTTCAGGCCGGCCGTGTGGTCCTGGGGAAGGCGCAGGATCTGCAGGCGCGGCATCTCGCCCGACGCCTCGAATTTCGCGAGCTCGCGGATGAACTCGTCGGCGCGCCGCTGGTCCGGGTAGGCGATGTCCCACCCCCGGTAGTTGGGGTCCAGGTGGCCCTTGAGCGCCTCAAGGTTCGTCCAGACCGGCCCCCCAGGGGAGAGGGGCTTTTCGGTGAACTCACCGTAGCTGCGGTAGGTCACCCCAGCCTTGGCCGCGCGGTCCCAGATGTAGCCCAGGGCAGGGAATGCCGCGGCATAATGCCCCTCGGCCGGGTACGGGACGTGGGTATGCCCTCCGTGATTGGCGTAGTTTACGGGCCAGCTCTTCTCGACGAATTCGGAGGCGTATCCCGCCATGCTCCACTCGTGCCCGCTCGCACTCACTTCCGCGTTCGCGTAGAGGTTGTCCAGGAGAACAAACTGCTTGGCGATGGCATGCAGATTGGGCGTCACCCGTTCCGGGTAGAGACAGAGGGCGGGGTCGCCGTTGCCTTGCGGAAGGTCGCCGAAAACCTGGTCGTACGTGCGGTTCTCCTTAACGATGTAGAGCACGTGAGTGATCGGCGAAGGGCCCCCGGCCTGGTATGGAACCGGATTGCCCGGCTCGACCGGCGCCGGGGATGCCGGACGGCACTGCTGGGCCCGATGCGTCCATTCGGTCAGGGCCTTTGCGTAGGCTGCGCCCCGGGGCAGTTCCACGACCCCAAGCGAGCCCTTGTAGAGGTCCGAGATCGAGGTCCATTTCCCGTCAGCTCCCTGGCTTGCCTTGGGCGCCAGGCCTCGGGCGTTCAGGACCAGGAGCTCCCGTCCATCGGGAGTCAGGCGGACACACGACGGGAACCACCCCGTCGGCACGAACCCCAGGGGCCGGCCCGCCCCCTTTTGCGCCACGTCGAAGACGGCGAGGGTGTTCGTGTCGGCGTTTGCGACATAGAGCGTGCCCCCGTCCGGGGAAAGGGCGAGGCTGTCGGGGGTGGCCCCTGGTAGATCCCCCGGCGCAAACGCCGAAGAGAGCTGCTCGCCCACGGTGCCGTCCGCCGTGTCGACAACCGAGACCGTGTTAAGCCCCCCGTTTGACACAAAGAGTCGGCCGTCCCTGGAGAGCACCATCTCGTTGGGATGAAGCCCCGTTTGCCACTCCGCCACGCCTTGTCCCGTCTTGACGTCAAGGACCGCGACCGAGGAGCCGCCCCACAGGCTCACATAGGCCCGGCCCCGCGCCTCGTCCCATACGACGTCCAGCGGCTGGGGATCGGTGTCGAGAACCATAGGGATCTCCCCGTCGTTGGGCATCGAGTTATCCTTAGAGGGGCGCGCCCCCTTTACGGGACCTGGTCCCACGCTCGCAACCCACATCCGCCCGCCCGTCGCCAGGTCCACGCGCACGACGCGGTTGTCGAAGCAAAGCGCGACGATCGCCGACCTCATGTCCCGGGAAAGGGCCAAACCGGCAACGACGCCGGAGTCTCCCTTCGGAAACACCGGGACGTCCCTCGGGGCGCCAAGCCCCGCCGCGGAAACGGGAAAGAGGTGGATCACCCCGTCGCTGCCCCCGCTCACCGCCAGCGTGGACCCGTCCGACGAGAACGCCACGCCGCAGAACCCCTCCCGGATCGGGGCAGCCCCCACGACCCTCCGGGTACGCAGGTCCACGAGGCGCACCTCGTTCTGGCCATGGCCCGCATGGAGGACCGCGGCCAATGTTCCCATCGGGTTCACGGCGACCGACACCGGGAAGTCGCCCATCGGCACCTGCTCGCCGACCGGGTGGATCGCCCACTGGTTGTGGAGGACCGTCGACCCGTCGTACCTTGCACCGGGAAGCTTCACGGCCCGGGCAGCAGAGTCCCCCGCCCAGGCGGCCGCCGCCGCCAGCGCCCAGGCAAGGAAGTGCCGGGCGGCCTTCATCCTCCTAGGCCCGGAAGAGCCCCGCTATCCTCGCCTGCATTTCCTCGGCCTTAGCCTTGGGGTCCTTGGCCTGGCGGATGGGTCGCCCCACCACGATATAGTCGGCGCCGAGCCTGAAGGCGTCCTCGACGTCGACCGTGCGCTTCTGGTCGTCGTTCGGCTTATTCTCCACGGGACGGATCCCGGGGCTGATGATGAGGAAGTTGTGCCCGAGCTCGCTGCGTAGGCGCGCGGCCTCGAGCCCCGAGGAGATGACCCCGTCGCAGCCGAGCTTGATCGCCCGCCGGGCCCTGGAGAGCACCAGTTCCTCGGGGTTGCACTGGAATCCCAGGTCGTCCAGGTCGCCCTTGTCGAGGCTCGTCAGGACCGTTACCGCCAGGATCTTCAGGTTTCCCTTCACCGAGGCGGCCGCCTCCATCATCGGGTCGTTCCCATGGACCGTGGCAAAGTCGACCTTCCGGTGCTGGAGCTGCTCGACGGCCAGTTTCACCGTCTCCGGGACGTCGAAGAACTTGATGTCGGCGAACACCTTTTTGCCCTGGGCGCCCAGCCAGTCGATCATGTCGAAGTACTGGCCTGTCATGAGGAACTGGAGCCCGAGCTTGTAGAACTGAACCGAGTCCCCCAGGCGTTCCACCCACCTCTTGCCCTCGTCCAGGGAGGGGACGTCGAGCGCCAGAATCAGGCGGTCACGCGGGTCGATGGCCTTTTGGGAGAGGTTCGAAAGGGAATCCACGGTCCTGATGCCAGCGAACGGCCGGGAGCGGTCAAGACCGAACGCCGTGCGCCGGGAATTGACGCCGCGGCATTGTAAAAACGAGAATCAGCCGAAATGCCCACCACCGTCTTCACCATAGCCAACCAGAAAGGCGGCGTCGGCAAGACCACGACCGCAGTGAACCTCGCGGCGGGGCTTGCGCTGAGGAAGGTCCACACCCTCCTGATCGACCTCGACCCCCAGGCCAACGCGACGAGTTCCCTCGGCATCGAGAAGCAGGAGGGCAAGAGCCTCTACGGGGCGCTCAGGGGCGAGGACGGCGCCCTCTCCCTCATCACGCCGACCAAGTACGAGCACCTGGCCCTGATCCCGAGCGAGGAAGACCTGGCCGCGGCCGAGATCGAGCTCTCCCAGATGGAGAACTACCTGATGAAGCTGCGCGGCGTCCTCGCCCCGATCGTGGCCTCCGGGGGCTTCAGGGTAATCATCATCGACTGCCCTCCCGCCCTCGGCATGCTCTCCATGAACAGCCTCGCCGCCGCGGACTACCTGCTGATCACGCTCCAGTGCGAGTACATGGCCCTCGAGGGGCTCGGGCAGATCCTGCGCAACGTCGACCGGCTCAAGACCGCGGGGATAAACCCGGCCTTGGAGCTCGGGGGCATCGTGATGACCATGTTCGACGTCCGAACAAGCCTCTCCCGCCAGGTGGTCGAGGAGGTGAAGACGCACATGCCCGAGAAGATCTTCTCCTCGGTGGTCCCCAGGACCGTCCGGCTTTCCGAGGCGCCCAGCTTTGGAAAGTCCATCTTTGAGTATGACCCCTCGGGCCCGGGTGCGGCCGCCTACAAGAACCTGGCGGGCGAGGTCGTCAGCCGTTTCGGCCTATGACCAAGTACGCGCAGAGCTTCATCGTCGGGCTCCAGAGCAACCTCGTCTACCGCTGGAACTTCGGGGTGCGGAGCCTTTTCTGGTTCTTCCACCTGGTCGTGGTGTTCATCCTCTGGGGCGCCGCGTTCGCCTCCAACTCGAGGATCGGGGGCTTCTCGTTTTCCCAGACGCTCACCTACTTCGTGGTGATCTTCGTCCTGCAGTTCTTCATCGGCGCCTTCAACGAGGACTACCAGATCAGCGAGGACATCCGAAACGGCCTCATCAACCAGTTCCTCCTCAAGCCCATCAATTATTTCGCCTACCGCCTGAGCGTTTTCGCCGCGGCCCGCGTCGTTTCGGGGGCCTTCGGCTTCCTGGCGCTCCTGGTGGCGCTCCCGTTCTTTCGGCATTACCTGGAGCTCCCCCACGAGGCCTGGCGCTACGTGCTGGCGGTCCCGGCCATGGCGCTCACCGCCATCATCCAGTTCAGCATCGCCTATTTTTTCGGCCTCCTCGCCTTCTGGTTCCTCGACATCCAGGGTTTCGTCATCCTCTCGATGGCGATCGAGAACCTGCTCGGGGGCCAGATGCTCCCCCTGGACCTCCTGCCCCATGCGGCGTTCAACTTCGTCCGCTTCCTGCCCTTCTTCTACCAGGCGTACTTCCCGGCCTCGATCATCACCGGCCGCCAGGGTTTTGATTTCGCTGTCCAGGGCCTGGCGATCCAGGCGTTCTGGGCCTTCGCGCTCGTGTGCCTCGCGGAATTTGTGTGGCGCCGCGGCCTTCGCCACCACACGGCCGCAGGAGGCTGAACCGACCATGGCCCAACTCGCACACTATTTCCGCATCTGGCTGGCGAGCGCCCGCTATTCGCTGGTCCGCGCCATGATGTTTCGCGGCGACCTCTTCATCTGGTCGGTGGTGGAGCTCCTGTGGATCTCGGTGAACGTGGCGGTGATCCTGGTGATCTACAGCCACACCACGACGGTCGCCGGCTGGAGCAAGTACGAGATGCTCTTGCTCGTGGGCACATCGATGCTGATCCAGCGCTTCCTCATGGGATTCTTCTGGAGCGGGATCTTCGAGATGGGGCGCAACGTCAGGAGCGGCCTCTTCGATTTCACCCTGGCCCAGCCGGGCGACCCGCTCTTCATGGCCTCGACGCGCAAGCTCGAGCTGGATGGGCTCCTCAACTCCGTCGCGGCGGCCGCGATCGTGGCCTATTCCGCCTGGAAGCTGGGGCTCCACCCGAGCGCCGTGGCGGTCATGGTGTATTTCTGCATGGTGGCCTGCGGCGTCATCATCCACTACAGCGCGCTCGTGATGGCCATGTCGCTCGCATTCTGGATCACCAGCTCCCAGGGCGTCGAGGGGAGCTATTTCACGCTGATGGAATTCTCGCGCCTGCCCAGGGAGGCGTTCAACCGCATCGCGAGCGTCATCTTCGTCTGGATCCTCCCCGTGGTCGTCGTCAGCAACGGCCCCGCGCGCGAGCTGCTCTACGGTTTTGAGCCGTGGTGGGCCCTCGGCCTCTTCGTGGCGGCGCTCGGCTGGTTTGCGCTGGCCGTTGCGGTGTTCCGGAGCGGCCTGCGGCGCTACACGAGCGCAAGCTCATGAGCAGCGAACTGGAGGCCCTGCAGGCGCGCATTGGGTACCGCTTCAGGGAGTCAGCCCACCTGGAGCGGGCGCTCACGCATTCCTCGTACCTCCAGGACAATCCCGCTGCCCCGGGCAACAACCAGCGCCTGGAGTTTCTCGGGGACTCGGTCCTCCAGCTCGTGCTCACCGAGGCGCTCTTTTCGCTCTATCCCGACGACCGCGAGGGAGACCTGACCAAGCGCCGCTCAGTCCTCGGCAAGGGCCGGTTCCTGTCCTCCCTCGCCCGCGAGATCGGCCTGGACGGTTGCCTGCGCATGGGCGCCAACGAGGAGTCCACCGGCGGGCGCAGCCGCGACGCCGCCCTTGAGGACGCATTTGAGGCCCTGGTCGGTGCGGTCGAACTGGATGGGGGGATAGAGTCCGCCCGCAGGACGGTTCTCGGGGTCTACGGGGACCTCGGGAAACGCTTGGCGGCTCTCGAGTCCCACGCCAACCCCAAGGGGCGCCTTCAGGAGATCATCCAGCCTGTGCACGGCAACGACGCCATCCGCTACGACGTGGTGGCCACCCAGGGTGCCGACCACGAGCGCACGTATGAGGTGGCCGTGTACGTCCTTGAGCGCCTCGAGGGAACAGGCAAGGGCCCGTCGAAGAAGGTTGCCGAGGAGGAGGCCGCGCGCGCGGCGCTAAAGAGCCTGGATCCGGGAACGGGAGCCCCATGAACGGTGCGGTGAGGCACAAGGTGCTCGGCGTCTGCCCGGCCGCCCGAGGGGCCGTGCTCGCCGAGATCTTCCGGGAGCACCCGTCCGCAGTCTGGGTCGTCGTCGCTGCGGACTTGAAGGGCGCCGAGCAATTGGCCGAGGACGCGGCTTTCTTTGCGAAAGCGATCCCCGGCGGCCCTGCCATCCAGGCCTTGGTGTTCCCCGAGTCGATGGCCGACAGCCGCGACATGAGGGAGGCCTTCGCGGCATCGGGTGATCGGCTGACCGTCCTCTCGAAGCTTAGGGAGGCCCTCGGTGGGCAAGGCGGGGCCGCTGCACCGGTCCTGGTCGTGTTCTCGACCCCCTCGGCGCTCCTTCAGCCCGTGCCCGCGATCGAGAAATACGCCGCAAGCGAGATTGTCCTCGTGCGCGGCACGCGCCAGCCCTTCCAGGAGCTGCTCCAGCGCCTGCGGGACCTGGACTACGACAGCGAGGCCGTCTGCGAATCGCCCGGCCACTATGCCATACGCGGGGGCATCATCGACGTCTATCCCGTCACAGCTCCCGAGCCTTACCGCCTCGACTTCTTTGGCGACGACATCGAGGACATCCGGGCGTTCGACCCGGTGACGCAGCGCTCCGGCGCCAGCGTCGAGCGGATATCGGTTGCAGCCTCGCCCCGGGTGCGCCTGGAGGCGGCAAAGACCGGGATCGCCGACTACCTGCCCGAGTCGGCCCACCTGGCCTTCATCGAGCCCGCGGCGCTCGAGGAGGAGTTCCGTGCATTCTCGACCGAGGGGTTTGACGGACTTTCCCCCCTCCTCTCCCGGTGCGTCGCGGCCTTCGGCATCGGCGAACTCGACGAGTCGAGCGTGATCGTCGACGGCGCCCTCTCCGAGGTGGTCTGGGACACGGAGAGTCTCGAGCACCATCGCCGCATTGCGCCCGAGAGCCTCCTGGCGCGCGACAGGCTGGACGCCGAGGAGGATGCGCGTCGGTCCTTCCTGGGCCAGCTTGCCGCCTGGAAGAGGGAGGGCTTCACGGTAGCCCTGGCCGCCTCCAAGGACGGCGAGGAGAAGCGCATGCGGGAGGTCCTCGGGTCGGACGCCTCCCTGAAGGCCCTGGACCCGGTCTTCCTCAGGGGAAACCTGAACGAGGGGTTCCGGGCAGTCTGGAGGACCGGGGCCAAACTGGCGCTCGGGGGATCCTCCAAGGGGCTCGTGTTCGTCACCGAGACAGAGATGTTCGGCAGGAAACGGGCGAGGAGGAGCGTTGCCAGCGCCCGGGCGCGGGTATCGGTTGCCCAGGTGGACCAGCTGCTCGACTTTTCTGAGCTGGTCGAGGGCGATTTTGTCGTCCACCTGCAGCACGGGATAGCCCTTTTCCGGGGGCTCACCCGTCTCGACACGGCCCAGGGCATCCGCGAGGTGATCTCGCTTGAGTTTGACGACGGCGTCACCCTCCACGTGCCGCTCCAGGAGTCCCACCTGATCAGCCGATACGTGGGACTCGGGCGCACGAAACCCCAGCTCGGGCGCATCGGCACGGCGCGCTGGGAGAAGGCCCGGCGGGCAGTCGAGCGCGCGACCGTGGACCTGGCCGCCGAGCTCCTTCGGATCCAGGCCAGCCGAGAGGCTCAGGCGGGTTTCGCCTTCCCGGCCGACACCGAGTGGCAGGGCGAATTCGAGGCCTCGTTCCCCTTCACGGAGACGACCGGCCAGATGAGGGCGATCGACGAGGTGAAGCGCGACATGGAGCGAACCCGCCCCATGGACCGGCTGATCTGCGGCGATGTCGGCTTCGGGAAGACAGAGGTGGCGCTCCGGGCGGCGTTCAAGGCCGTCCAGTCGGGCAAGCAGGTGATCGTGCTCGTTCCCACCACGGTCCTGGCCCAGCAGCACCTGAACACGTTTCGAGAGAGGATGGCGGCGTATCCCATCTCGATCGAGATGATGAGCCGATTCCGGACCCAGGCCGAGCAGAACACCATCCTGGAAGCCGTGGCCACCGGCGGGGTGGACATCCTGATCGGGACCCACCGGCTGCTCCAGAAGGACGTTGTCCCGAAGGATCTCGGCCTCTTGATCATCGACGAGGAGCAGCGCTTCGGCGTCAAACACAAGGAGGCGTTCAAGACGATGCGCTCCCTGGTGGACGTCCTCTCGATGAGCGCAACGCCGATCCCGAGGACCCTCTACTTGGCCCTGACGAGCGCCCGCGACATGAGCGTCATCGACACGCCCCCGGTCAACCGCCACCCGATCCAGACGATCGTGAAGACCTATGACGAGAAGGTGGTGGTGGATGCGATTCGGCATGAACTTAGGCGGGGCGGGCAGGTGTTCTACCTGCATAACCGGGTCGGGACGATCGACCTGGTGGCCTCGCGCCTGCGCACCCTCATGCCCGAGGTCACCTTCGGGGTCGGCCACGGCCAGATGGGAGCCACGGGGCTTGAGCGCGTGATGACGGATTTTGTCGCCGGCCGCTACAACGTCCTCGTCTGCACGACCATCATCGAGAGCGGCCTGGACATCCCCAACTGCAACACGCTGATCATCGAGGGCGCGGACCGATTCGGGCTCTCGCAGCTCTACCAGCTCAGGGGACGGGTCGGCCGCTTCAAGCACCAGGCTTACGCCTACCTCCTCCTGCACCGCCACACCCGCCTCCTTGACGTCGCGCGCCAGCGCATGAACACGCTGCGCCAGCACAACCAGCTCGGTGCCGGCTTCAAGATCGCCATGCGCGATCTTGAGCTTAGGGGCGCGGGCAACCTCCTCGGCGCCGAGCAGAGTGGCCACATCGTCGGCGTGGGTTTTGAGCTCTACTGTCAGTTGCTCCGGCAATCCGTGGCGCGCCTAAAGGGCGAGAAGACCGCCGCAGCGATCCGGGCCACCGTGAAGCTCGACTTCGTGTTTGTCGGCGAGGGGGGGCCTTCGGACACCCCCCAACGAGGCCGCCATGAGGACGGCTACACCGCCCTCAAGGATGCGGAGGATGCCCAAGGGGTGGACCTGAAGCGGATCCAGGCACGCGTTCCCTCTTCCTACGTCTCCGAGACCCGGCTCAGAATCGACGTCTACCGGCGCCTCGCACTGGCCGACACCCCGAAGGCCGTCGACCAGATCGAGGAGGAGCTCAGGGACCGATTCGGAAAGCTTCCCCAGGAGGTCCGGACGCTCCTGCAGGTCACGGAAATCCGCGTTCTGGCGGAACAAAAGGGCATTCTCTCCGTCGAATCAGAGTCGAACCGTCTGAAGTGCCTGCGGGGCTCCGGCCAACGGGATGACTGGGTGATGATCGGCACCCGGTTTCCAAGGTTGACCGCACCCCGCCCCCACCTACGATTGAAGGAGATTATCGCCTTTTTGAAAAATTTGCCGAACCCATGACCCTGTACCGCAGTGCCCACGCTGCTTTCATAGCAACGCTCATCGCGACATCAGGCCTGGCCCAGACAGCCCCTGCGGATGACAGTCTTAACCTCCGCTTCGCCAATGGGATAGCGGCCATTGCAGAGGACAAGATCATCACGGTCGATGATGTGCGCCGCGAGGTAACCCCGTTGATCCCCCAGCTGCAGCGGGAAGCCCGAAACGAGCAGGAATTCAATCAGAAGCTTGAGTCGCTCCAGGACAATGCAATCCAGAACCTGATAGATCGTGTATTGATCATCAAGGATTTCCAAAAGGACGAGAAGAAGCATGTCCCGCAGAACTTCATCGATAACCAGATCGCCGACCAGCTGAACGAGCAGTTCGACAACGACCGCTCCAAGTTCCTGGCCTACCTCCGGGCGCGGGGGACTACGATGCGCGATTATCGCAAGGAGGTGGAGGAGGACATCATCTACAACTACATGATGCACCAGCAGCACAAGTCGCAGAGCATCGTGAGCCCCGTCCGCATCGAGCAGTATTACAAGGAGAACAAAGACCGCTTTTACCAGGACGACAGCGTCCACCTCCGCCTGATCCAACTTTCCCGAGCTCCCGGCCAGAATGACGGCGAGCTCAAGGGCCAAGCCGACGCGATCCTCCTGAGGCTTCGGTCCGGGGAGAAGTTCGAGGACTTGGCCAAGGAATACAGCTCCGACTCCCGCCGCGCCAAGGGCGGCGATTGGGGCTGGATGAAGCGCAGCGACCTGAAGCCCGAGTTCAGCGAGCCCCTATTCGCGGTCAAGAAGGGCGAATGCTCTGAGCCTGTGGTCCTTCCAGAGGGCTGTTTCCTCCTTTTCGCAGAAGATCGGAAGTATGCCGGTATTCAGCCTTTGGACGAGGTTCGCGACCAGATCGAGCGGATCCTGGTCCAGCAGATGGGACGGGAATACGAGGACCGTTGGCTCGAACGGCTGCGCCGAAACGGCTACGTTAAGCACTTCTGAGTCCGGGATTCCGGTCTCGGGGTTGTTGGAATCGTTAGGCTCCCTCGGTTTCATCGCGCATGGATAGGAAGGCCGCCCGGGGGCCCGGCCTGGGCGTCCCGGTGCCTTCGGTTGGATCCAAGCTCCTGTTCCATGGCCCCATTAAACGCCTTTTCGGGGGCATTCTGAATAGGGGGTACCCAGCGAAAGGGACAGGGAGATCACCCGGCCACCCTAGGGTGCATCCCCTAGTCGGACCGCGCCAGGCGACGTCCCACCGGGAATCGCCCGCTCGCTTTTTTAGACATGTCTAATTGTGTTGTTAATTTTGAGGAAGTCATATCGTTGAGGGACAGTGAATCCGGACACCCCCGAACAGGCGCCCCTTGCCCCCTACCCCTCCAGCCGGCTGCGCACCATGCCGGCCGGCGAACGGCCGCAGGAGCGATTGGCAAAGCTCGGCGCATCGGCGCTCAGCGACACGGAGCTCCTGGCGATGCTCCTAAGGAGCGGCACCCGCGGCCAGGACGTGATCGCGGTTTCCTCGAGGCTCATTTCCGAAGCGGGATCCCTGGCCGCCCTCCTCGCCTGGCAGGAGGCGGATTTCAGGAGTCTGAAGGGAATCGGCAAGGTGAAGGCCCTCCAGCTCGTGGCCGTGATGGAGGTGGCCCGGAGGTCCGTTGGACTGCCCGCCTCCGAGGCGCCCATCCTCAACCGCGCCGACCTGATCGCCGGATACCTCGGTACCGTCGCCTCGGGTCTGGAGGTTGAGAAGTTTTGGGTCCTTAGCCTCAACCGGCGGAACAGGCTTAGGAAACGCGTCGAGGTTTCATCGGGCACCGCCACCGCGGCCTTGGCCCATCCAAGGGAAGTCTTTCGGTCGGCGATCCGGGAGGCGGCCTCGGCCGTGGTCTGCGCCCACAATCATCCATCAGGTGACCCGGCTCCCAGTGCTGCAGATATCCAACTTACTAGGCAACTCCGCGAGGCCGCAGCGGCTGTGGATATCCCTCTGCTGGATCATGTTATCATAGGACGCCGTGGAGCTGACCCTCTGGGACGAGGGTATTACAGTTTTCGCGAGGCGGGACTGCTATGATTCCCCCCCTTGGTTCATCTAGCCCAATTCTTGACCCACCCCAACCAATGACATACATAAGAGATACAATGCCCAGCATACTTACGGTCCGCCTAACAAAGGAAGAGGAAGCGACGCTTACCCGGAGATCCAAGCAGGCAGGCATGAAGAAGGCTACGTTTGTCCGAAGCTTGATCCGCGAGCATGAGATTGTGACGGGAGCGGATGCGCTCGCTTGGAGTGAGCGGCACGCCGGAGACCAACGCCTCCGAATCATCCCGCGTAAATGAAGCGCTGCCTCTTGGATTCATCGTTCGTTATCGACCTGCTCAATGAAACCGCAGCCGATGAGAACGGACCTGCACGTAGCTGGATGGGAAGGAATCCCCGCGTGGATCTGTGGGTGTCTCCGGTAACCTTTAGCGAAGTGCTGGAAGGAGCCAGTGACCCGGATGCCGTTCGAGATGCCCTGCGGCCCTATCGCTGGCAAATCATCGGGCGTCAGCACGCCGAGAGAGTAGCAGTCCTCCAACGTCGCTCCTCAAACAGAATGGGCGAAAACGACGCCTGGCAGGTTGCCATTGCGGACCTAATGGGAGCGACGATCGTCGGTCACGATCCCAAGGCATTCGACCGCTTGGGCGACCGATACGAAGACCATCGGGCTCGATAGCCTCGCGAGCGATAAGCCCACTCCCACACCTAAACTCTATAGCAACCCTAGCAGCACCCACCTCATCCTGTTGCGAAAAAGAATCGAGCCATCTGCCTGGGTCAAAACCCGCCCGACTTCGGAAATGGCCGACTTTAGATGGTCCTCTCCGACCCGCCGAGCGACAGCCTCGAGTACGCCGGAGCTTCGCTGAGCCACCCAGTAACTTTCGGGATCCCTGTAGTGAAAAGGGCAATCCACCTCGCCGTCAGAGACGACTTTGAATCCCGAGGACTCCAACAATTGAAGGAGGTTTTCCCGGACACTCAAGTCCACGGGCGGCTTTGCCCCTGGCTGCGGCGGCATGAGCGCCTTCACAATCATCTGTAGTATTGGTGCTGGCGTCGGCTCTTGGCAGGTGCGGACTCCCGAAACGGCTTGGAACGGGAGGAGCCACCTTGGCTGCCGCGCCATCCCTCGATGGATATTTTCTTCTTGCACATTCTGGAATGCATGTTCTGTTATGCGCCATGTCCCGCACAAAGGAATTCGACGAAGCCGAGGTACTCGACCGAGCCCTCGAGCTTTTTCGCGCGCGAGGCTTCAAGCATACGTCCTTTGCCGACCTGACCGGGGAACTCGGGGTGAATCGCCAGAGCCTCTACGACACCTACGGCGACAAGCAGACCCTCTTCCTGATGGCGCTGAAGCGCTACACCGAGCGCTCCGTGGACAGGATTCGTCGCAAGCTGGATGACTCCAAGCCGGTTCGCGAGGACCTCAGGGAGCTTTTTGACGGGATGATCGACATGAACTGCGAGAAGGGTTCTCCGGGGTGCCTCATGGTGAACTCCATGGTTGAGCAGGCCCCGCACGACCCGGAGACGCGAGCCCTCGCCCAGGCCCATGCAAGGGCCATGGAGCGCCTGTTTGCGGACCGCCTGAAGGCCGCCCAGGAAAAGGGGGAGATCGCCCAGGACAAGGACGTTGTCGCCCTCGCCCACTTCCTCCTGCACACGATGCTCGGCCTGAGCGTGGCTTCACGGGCCTTCGGGCGCCGGGAGGACCTCAGGCAGTCCGCCCAGCTGGCCTTGCAGGCGCTCGGGTGATTTTTCCCGGATCTTTTTGGAACGTTTATTCCATTACCAAATCATCATGAAAAACAAAACCATACTCATCACCGGTGGCACCACCGGCATCGGCCTGGCCACCGCCCAGCTGCTCCAGTCTGACGGGGCCAGGGTCATCGTCACCGGCCGAAACCCCGAGACGCTTGCCTCGGCCAAGACCGCCCTCGGCCCCACGGCCGTTGTCATCAATTCCGATTCGGCCAGCCTCACGGAGGCCCAGGCACTCGGATCCGAGGTTAAGAAACACGCCTGCAGGATCGACGGCGCGTTCCTCAACGCC
>CAITBM010000046.1 GCA_903890485.1 uncultured Opitutaceae bacterium
ACTTCCGCCGGGTGAGGAAGTAATCCTCGATGTTTGTGGACACGCCACGGCATGCAGGCTCGTGCGACATCGGGGAGAAGGGGATAGCCATGGGCGAATGGGTTGCAACCAAATGACGCCCCCTCGTGTCCCGGGTTTCCCCAAATCCACCGATTCCAGTTGATACCCCCCATTTCCGCGCTTACTTCAGCCTATCCTCGTTTAGGAGAGCCCGGGGTTCCCGGGCTGAGATGACAGCAAGATCCGCTGCCAAATCCTTCGAACCTGATGCGTCTCACAACGCCGTAGGGAAAACAGGGCCGTTCGCGAAGGCGGAGGGATCTGTGACCCGGCCGGCAGTGTGGTCCGCGGCCCCCATAACCTCCCTCCCTATGTCCCTACCGAACGAAGTCACTGGCGCCGGGCACCGGCTCTTTCCCGCATCGAGGCGCGTCTACATCAACGGCTCGCGCGGGGACATAAGGGTCCCGATGCGCGAGATCGAGCTCTCCCCCACCCGGCTACCCAACGGCACCGAGGTGCCGAACGAGGCGGTCCGCGTCTACGACACGTCCGGACCCTGGGGCGACCCCGGATTCCACGCCAAGTCGGAGCTGGGGCTTCCCGCGCTGCGCGAGCCCTGGATCCGCGAGCGGGGCGACGTCGAGGAGATCGCGGGACGCGATGTGCGCCCGATCGACGACGGCTACCTCTCCGAGAAGCACCGCGAGCAGGCCGAGAGCGAGGGAAGGCGCAACCCCATCAGGTTCTTCGACTCAAGCTCGCGCAAGGTGCTCCGCGCCAAGCCCGGACAGCGCGTGTCCCAGCTCGCCTATGCCCGGCGCGGGATCGTCACCCCCGAGATGGAGTTCATCGCGATCCGGGAGAATTCCAAGCTCCAGCGGGCCGCCGAGCTGATGGAGCTCACCGCCGCGGGCCCGCGCAACTCGCTCTGGAGGCAGCATCCCGGCCAGGGGCTCGGGGCCTCGATCCCCAGGGAGATCACGCCCGAGTTCGTGCGCGACGAGGTCGCCCGAGGCCGCGCGATCATTCCGGCCAACATCAACCACCCGGAGCTCGAGCCCATGGTGATCGGCCGGAACTTCCTGGTTAAGATCAACACGAACATCGGCAACTCGGCCGTCGCCTCCTCGATCGACGAGGAAGTCGAGAAGATGCGCTGGTCGGTCAAGTGGGGCGGCGACACCCTGATGGACCTCTCCACTGGAAGGAACATCCACCAGACCCGCGAATGGATCATCCGCAACTGCCCGGTCCCCGTGGGCACGGTTCCGATCTACCAGGCCCTGGAGAAGGCGGGCGGCAGGCCCGAGGACCTGACCTGGGAGCTCTTCCGGGACACCCTGATCGAGCAGGCCGAGCAGGGGGTGGACTACTTCACGATCCACGCCGGGGTCCGCCTGCGCTCGATCCCGTCGACCGCGCGCCGGATGACCGGCATCGTGAGCCGCGGCGGGTCGATCATGGCCAAGTGGTGCCTCTCCCACCACCAGGAGAACTTCCTCTACACCCGGTGGGACGACATCTGCGAGATCATGGCGGCCTACGACGTGTCGTTCTCGATCGGCGACGGCCTGCGCCCGGGCTCGATCGCGGACGCCAACGACGAGGCCCAGTTCGCCGAGCTGAAGACCCAGGGCGAGCTCACGGTCAGGGCCTGGGAGCTGGGCGTGCAGGTGATGTGCGAGGGACCCGGGCACGTGCCGATGCACATGATCGCCGAGAACATGGAAAAGCAGCTCGACTGGTGCAAGGAGGCCCCGTTCTACACGCTCGGGCCGCTCACCACCGACATCGCGCCCGGCTACGACCACATCACGAGCGCGATCGGCGCGGCGATGATCGGCTGGCACGGGACAGCCATGCTCTGCTACGTGACGCCGAAGGAGCACCTGGGGCTCCCGGACAGGGACGACGTCCGCGCCGGAGTGATCGCCTACAAGATCGCGGCCCACGCGGCGGACCTGGCGAAGGGCCACCCCGCCGCGCAGTACCGCGACAACGCCCTCTCCAAGGCGCGCTTCGAGTTCCGGTGGGAGGACCAGTTCAACCTCTCGCTCGACCCGGAGAAGGCCCGCGAATACCACGACGCCACGCTCCCGCAGGACAGCGCAAAGACGGCGCACTTCTGCTCGATGTGCGGCCCCCAGTTCTGCTCGATGAAGATCACCGATGACGTGCGCCGCTACGCCGAGGAGCAGGGGCTCACGACCGAGGCGGCGATCGAGGCCGGGATGCGCGCCAAGTCGGGCGAATTCCTGGAGAGCGGAGGGGAGATCTACGTGGACGCCGCCAAATGAGCGCGACCCAGCAATCCGAGTCGGTCTGGGTGAACGGCAGCCCCCAACCCCTGGAGGGCCCGACGGCGCTCCTCTCGGTTCTGGAGCGGCTGGGGCTGGCCGCCCGGAAGGGCATCGCCGCCGCGGTGAACGGCGAGGTGGTCCCGCGCCCCTCCTGGGGCGGCCGGATCCTCTCGGCCGGGGACCAGGTCGTCGTCATCCGCGCCACCCAGGGGGGATAGGCCCGCGCCCGGCGGCCCGATCCATGCAGATCATCGTCATTTCACCTGAGGGAAGGGACCCGCGCGAAGCGACCGCGCTCGGGCGGATGCTCGCCGCGGGCCTCGAGCGCTACCACGTGCGCAAGCCCGGCTGGCCCCCGGGCGAGATCGAGTCGTGGATCACGGGGCTGCCCGCGGCCTGGAGGAAGCGCCTGATCCTGCACGGGCACCCGACGCTCGCTCGCGATCTCGGTCTCTTCGGGACCCACCTGGGCGACCGGGACCGTGCGGGGGCAACGGACGCGTTCAGCAGCGCCTGCCATGACCTGCAGAACCTTTCCGAGCGCCTCGGCGCATTCCCCCAGGTGATCTTTGGCCCGGTGTTCCCCTCCCTTTCGAAGCCCGGGTACGGGCCCCGCCAGGGGTTTCCTTGGGAGCGCCTGAAGGGCCTGCTCTCCCTGCCCAGGTCGGGCGCGGCGATAGCGATCGGCGGCGTGACGGCAGCGCGGCTTGGCCGCTGCCACGAGCTCGGATTCGACGGGGCCGCGGTGATTGGCGCCGTCTGGGGAAGCGACGACCCAGTCGGCGCGTTCCGCGAGCTCAGCGGCGCGGCGTCACTCCTCCCGGGAGGGCTCCATGCCGCGTGACCCCAGGCTAGCGGCACCGATCATGTGCCTCACGCAGGACGGGCTAGGCCTCTCCCACCCGGAACAGGCGAGGCGCCTGTGCGCCTCCGGGGCGAAGCTCATCCAGCTGCGAATGAAGGCCGCCCCGTTTACGGACTGGCTCGCCGTGGCCCGCGAGGTCGCCGGCATCTGCCGCGCGAGCGGGACCACGCTGATCGTGAACGACTCGGTCGAGATCGCGCTTGGGTCCGGCGCCGACGGGGTCCACCTCGGAGGCAAGGACGGCGACTGGCGGGACGCCCGCAGGCGCCTCGGGAGCACCCGCATCGTCGGGGGATCGATCAACTTCCCCCAGGACGCCCTGCGCGCCGTCGAATCGGGCTGCCTGGACTACGTGGGAGTCGGTCCCTTGCGCTACACCCCGACCAAGTCGGACCTGTCCCCCGTGCTCGGGTTCGAGGGCGCCCGCGGGCTGATCGCGGCCTTGGGCGACATTCCGGCGTGGGTGATCGGGGGAATCGTGCCGAGGGACCTGGCCGAGCTCCACAGGGCCGGCGCCGCGGGAGTGGCCGTGTCGTCGTTCCTCTACCGGGAGGAGAAGATCGCCGAGAACTTCAGGGCCCTGGCCGAAGCCTGGCCCGTCTAGAACCCCTTTATGAGCGACAAACCCCTTGTCATCGCAGGCATCCCGCTTTCCTCCCGGCTTTTCCTCGGGACCGGGAAATTCAGCTCGTCGGAGGTGATGCGCCGAAGCCTCGAGGCCTCGGGCACGGGCCTGGTCACGGTCGCGCTCGGGCGCGTGCGGACGGGTGGCGAGCCCGACGACATCCTGGACCACCTCGACACCTCGCGCTACCGGCTCCTGCCCAACACCTCGGGGACCCGCAACGCGCGCGAGGCGGTGCTTGCCGCGGAGCTCGCCCGCGAGGCGCTCGGCACGAACTGGCTCAAGCTCGAAATCCACCCCGACCCCAAGTACCTGATGCCCGACCCGATTGAGACGCTCGCGGCGACGGAGATCCTGGCGAAGCGGGGATTCGTGGTGCTGCCCTACGTGCACGCCGACCCGGTCCTGTGCAAGCGCCTTGAGGATGCCGGAGCCGCGGCCGTGATGCCGCTGGGCGCACCGATCGGGAGCAACCTCGGGCTGGAGACCCGGGCTTTCCTGGAAATCATCATTGCGCAGAGCACGGTCCCGGTCGTGGTCGATGCGGGCCTCGGGGCCCCGTCGCACGCAGCCGCCGCGCTCGAGATGGGGGCTGACGCGGTGCTTGTGAACACGGCCATAGCCGCCGCAGCCGACCCCGTGGCGATGGCCGCTGCGTTTCGACTGGCCGTGGAGGCCGGATGGCTGGCCCGCACCGCGGGCCCCGCGGAACGTTCGGGCTCTAGGGGCCCCGTGGAGGCGAGCGCGACCTCCCCTTTGACCGCATTCCTCGCGGAGGCCAGGCCGTGAATTTTACCGACATCTGGCGCCAGCACGACTTCGGGGAGGTCTCGCGGCGGATCGCGTCCAAGACCCCCGCCGACGTCGGCCGGGCCCTCGCGAAGCCGCGGGGCAGGGTCGACCTCGAGGACTTTGCCGCCCTCCTGTCGCCCTCCGCCGGGCCGCACCTGGAAGCGATGGCCCAGGCCGCGCACCGAAGCACGGTCGAGCGATTCGGCCGCACGATGCGCCTCTATGCCCCCCTCTACCTCTCCAACGCGTGCGCCAACGTGTGCACGTACTGCGGCTTCAGCGCCCACAACAAGATCCGCCGCAAGGTGCTCTCCGATGCCGAGATCCTGGCCGAGGCCCGGGTGCTCAAGCAGCACGGGTTTGACAGCGTGCTCCTGGTGACCGGCGAGACAGGCCGGGTCGGCACCGACTACATCGCCCACGCGCTCCGGCTCCTCAGGGGGCATTTCTCCGGCCTGTGGATCGAGGTGCAGCCGCTCGACCAGGACGATTACGCCAGGCTCGGGAGCGAGGGCCTGAGCGCCGTCATGGTGTACCAGGAGACCTACGACCCAGCCGCCTACGCGCGCCACCACCTGAGCGGGCCCAAGGCGGACATGGCCTACAGGCTGGGGACGCCCGACCGCCTGGGCCGTGCGGGCATCCGGAAGGTGGGACTGGGCGCCCTGTTCGGGCTGAGCGACTGGCGCGCCGACGCCTGGTTCACGGGACTCCACCTTCGCCACGTGGAGACCGTCCATTGGCGGACCAAGACCTCCCTCTCCTTCCCGAGGCTCAGGCCCCACCAGGGCGAGGAGATCCCCGTCACCCCCTTCGGCGAGCGGGACCTGGTGCAGGCGGCCTGTGCCTTCCGGCTCCTGAGCCCCGAGGCCGAGCTCTCGCTCTCGACCCGCGAGGGAGCCGAGTTCCGCAACAAGGCGTTCCGCCTCGGGTTCACGGCCATGAGCGCCGGGTCGCGGACCAATCCCGGGGGCTACGCGAGCGAGCCCGAGTCCCTCGAGCAGTTTGCGATCGACGACGACCGGAGCCCGGCCGAGGTCGCCGCGTTTCTGCGCTCGCAGGGGTACGATCCGGTGTGGAAGGACTGGGACAAAACCTACGATGGATTCTCTCGCGCAGTGCCCGCCGAGGCGGCATCCTAGGCCTGTTTTGCTATGGCCCTAAGCCCCCAAGAAATCGCGCGGTACCAGCGGCACCTCTCGCTTGCGGGCTTCGGGCCCAAAGCCCAGGAGAAGCTGAAGGGCGCCTCGGTGCTGGTGGTCGGCGCCGGAGGCCTCGGCTGCCCCGCCCTCCTCTACCTGGCTGCCGCGGGGGTCGGCAGGATCGTCGTCATCGACCCGGACCGGGTCGACACCTCAAACCTCCAGCGGCAGGTGCTCTACGTGAGCTCCGACCAGGGCCAGAACAAGGCCGAGTCCGCGGCCCGGCGCCTCCTGGCGCTCAACCCCATGATCCGGGTCGAGGCGATCGCCGCGCGCTTTGATCGGTCCAACGCCCTCGAGCTCGTGCGCTCGGTCGACCTGGTCGTCGACGGATCGGACAATTTCCCGACGCGCTACCTGGTGAACGACACCTGCGTGATCGCGGGCCGGCCCTTTGTCTACGGCGCGATCCAAGGCTTCGAGGGACAGCTGAGCGTCTTCAACCTCGCGGGGGGACCCACCTACCGGTGCCTCTTCCCGGAACCGCCCGAGCCGGGCACGGTGCCCAACTGCGCCGAGGCGGGCGTCCTGGGGGCGGTCACCGGGCTGATCGGCACGGTCCAGGCCTGCGAGGCGATCAAGGTCCTCTCCGGGGTCGGCGAGCCTTTGAGCGGCCGGCTCCTGGTCTGGGACACCCTCACCATGACTTCCAACCTGGTCCGCCTGCGCCCCGATCCGCAGCGGCGCCCGATCACGGAGCTTCCGCCCGAGGGCTACGGGGAGACCTGCGAGGCCGGGAACCAGCGGGACCAAGTCGACGCCGAGGGGCTCCGCGCCATGATGGGCGACGGGCGGCCGCTCCAGATCCTCGACGTCAGGGAGGGATGGGAACGCGAGCTGTCGCTGATCATGCCGTCCCACCACATCCCGCTGGGCCGGCTTGAGTCTCTCCCGCCCGGGCCCGCCGACCCGCTCGACCCCGGCATCCGCACGGTCGTCTACTGCGCCGCGGGGGTGCGGAGCTACCGGGCCATGCAGCTCTTGCGCGACAAGCACCGCTTCACCTCGGTGATCAACCTGCAGGGAGGGATGAGGGGCTGGTAGGAATGAGCACACCCTTTTGCATCCTCTCGATAGCGGGCTCCGACAGCGGCGGCGGCGCTGGAATCCAGGTCGACCAGCGCACCATCCGCGCCATCGGGGGCCACGCCCTGACGGCCGTCACGACCGTCACCGCGCAGGACTTGAACCACGTCGTGGCCTGGGAGCGTGTCTCAGGACCGCTCATCCAAGCCCAGGTCGAGGCGATGCTCCGGGGGTTCACGGTATCGGCGGTGAAGACCGGGCTCCTGCCGGGCTCGGACACGGTGCGCGTCGTGGCGCGCGCGCTGAAGCGGGTGCCCATGATTCCCTTGGTCGTCGATCCGGTCCTCTCCTCCACAAGCGGCACGGTCTTCCTCACCAAGGCCGGCATCAGGACCCTCAAGTCGGAACTTCTCCCGATCGCGTCACTGGTGACCCCCAACTGGCAGGAGGCCTCGGCCCTCACCGGGCTCCCCGTGGGCACCTGTGCCCAGGCGAGCCGCGCGGCCGTCCGCCTTGCGGAGGAGTGCGGGTGCCCCGTGCTGGTCAAGGGCGGCCATGCGCCCGGCGACCTGTGCCGGGACTACCTGGTCCTGCCCGGCGACGAGCCCACGAGCTTCGAGGGCCCCCGCATTGAGACCAAGAACACCCACGGGACAGGCTGCGTCCTGTCCGCCGCCATCGCCGCATGGCTCGGCCGGGGAGCGTCGCTGCCCGAGTCGGTACGGCTCGCCCGCTCCTTCCTCTCCCGCGCCTTGATCCGGAGCCGCGGCGTCAAGTGGAACGGCCGGGGCACCGCGTTTTTCGGCGCCCGCTAGGGCGGACTTGCCGCCATTGAAACCCGCACCCGAGCGGCCCAGTCTGGCGTCCAACCCCTATGAAACCGATCGCCCCGCTCCTTCCATTCCTCCTGCTTTGCGCGAATCTGGGGGCCGTCGACAAGGTTCCCGAGTACGCGATCACCGACCGGTACGCCGCGGCGCCCTCGATGCTCCTCCGGGCGGGCAGGGACGGCGAGGTGCGCGAGATCTGGTGCGGCATGGACCCGGGACGGATGCGCCACATCCCCCTCTTCCTTGAGACCTCGCTTTTCGGGAAGGTCCGCAGGGGCGACTCCTGGGTCGACCTGCGGACGCTCCCCTACCGCCACACGGGGACGCGCCCCGGGTTCATCCGGCTGGAGGCGGAGGACGGCTCGCTCGTGATCGAGATTTCGGGAAGGAAGCGGGCGCCGGAAAGCCCGATGTTTGTGCGCTACACCTTCACAAGGCCCGTGGACCTGCGGCTCAGCGCGCGGTTCAAGTACCCCGAGTTCACGCAGTCGTCGCGCGCCAACGATTCGGCGGGGATCGCCGAGTTCCGCACGCTCTGGAGGAGCGAGAACCCCGTCCTGACCACGACGGCCGGGCCGCGGCTCGTGATCGGCACGGCCCCCATGGGCCGGACCCTTTCGATCGACAATGCGGGCCTGGAGAAGGATCTCGACGGGGTGCGCGAGGCCCTCGTGTGCGTTGACGCCACGGACACGGCGCCGCCCCCGGGCACCTCCCCCTCCTATGCGCAGTCCTGGGCTGAGGCCCTGGGCGGGACAAGCGACCCGGCGAGCGAGGTTGCGATGACCCGGGTCTCCCTCTCGAGCGACAACCCCGGCCTCGACCGGCTCTTCTCCGACTCGCTCGACGCCATCCGAGCCTCGCAGTTCTCCTCCGGGGACCTGATGGCCGACATCTTCTTCTACCGGGACTCGTGGCTGAGGGACGGCACCTACACGATGATCGGGCTTGCCCTGGCGGGCGACTACGGCGCCGTCGACCGGTACTTCGACTTCTGGACCGCCCAGCGGGACTTCTCGGTCGGCGGCGAGCGCGAGGCCCAGCAGCCCGCAATCGCGATAACCGGGATTTGGTACTACTCGCGCCTGAGGCCCGAGGGGAAGGGGTTTCTCCAATCCTCGTGGCCCTACGTGAAATACTACTGCGACTACTATGCGGGCCGGGTGGACAGGGAGGGCATGCTCAACCTCGCCGAGGAGTGGATCTGCTTCATCCCGGCGCCCTCGACCTGGCCCAACGCCGAGGTCTACAGCGGCCTGCGCGCAGCGGCGAAGATCGCGCGGGAGCTCGGGCACACGGGGGAGGAGGCCCTGTGGACGGGGGCGGCGGACCGGCTCCAGAAGGTTTTCCTCGCGCAGGCATTCGACGCCGGCAAGGGGAGGCTGATCCCAATGGCCGGGCCCGCAGGAAAGTTGTTCACCGATCCCGACTACCCGAAGGCCTAGAACCGCAACGGGCCGGACCGGGAGGACGGGATCGACGCGGGAATGCTGATCATC
>CAITBM010000047.1 GCA_903890485.1 uncultured Opitutaceae bacterium
AACTATATCCATCCCTGGCTCCGGTCAGGCCCGCCGAGCCGGGCCTTCCCTCCGCCAGGGATGGACAACCAGCGTCAGTTGTATCAACATCAACATATCCAGACCGACTCAAAGGGTGACTCGAAAAGGTGGATCCGCTCAGACCCGAGGATCCGGGCCCTGATCCCGCAGCGCCGCGGCTAGCCATCGGACAGGGCTCGCGGGGCATTTGGAATGGTGCGGGCGGGGAGAATCGAACTCCCGAGGCCAGTTTGGAAAACTGAAGTTTTACCACTAAACTACGCCCGCGTCTCCGAGGCGGGAATGTTCCCCATGGAGCCGAGGACCGTCAAGCCTAGGGTGGCCAAACCGGCTCCCGCCCGAGTTTGGGTTTGCTGCGCGACGCCGCCCCTTTCATGCCTAAGGGCTTCCCCAACATGAGCTACGCCCCCGCCACCACCCGCTACTCGAACCCCGACCTCTATCGCCGCTGCGGTCGCAGCGGCGTGAAGCTCCCGCTTCTCTCGCTCGGCCTCTGGCACAACTTCGGCGGCGTGGACAGCTACGACAACAGCCGCTCGCTGGTCCTGAGGGCCTTCGACCAGGGGATCACCCATTTCGACCTCGCGAACAACTACGGGCCGCCCCCGGGATCCGCGGAGACCACCTTCGGCCAGGTCCTCAAGGACGACCTGAGGCCCTACCGCGACGAGCTCATCATCTCGACCAAGGCCGGCTACGACATGTGGGAGGGTCCCTACGGAAACTTCGGCTCCCGCAAGTACCTGCTCGCGAGCCTGGACCAGAGCCTCGACCGGATGGGCCTGGACTACGTGGACATCTTCTACAGCCACCGGCCCGACCCGGAGACCCCGCTCGAGGAGACCATGGGGGCCCTCGCGCACACGGTGCGCTCGGGCAAGGCCCTCTACGCGGGACTTTCCAACTACGACGCCGCGTCAACCGAGCGCGCCTCGAAGATCCTTCGGGACCTCGGCACCCCGTGCCTCATCCACCAGCCCAAGTACAACATGTTCGAGCGGACCCCGGAGCGGGCGCTCTTTTCCGTCCTGGTCCGCGAGGGGATCGGGGGCATCGTCTTCACACCCCTCGCGCAGGGGATGCTCACCGGCCGCTATCTGGCCGGGATCCCCTCGGACTCCCGAGCGGGCCACGACCCACGCTTCCTCAAGCCGGAGAACATCACGGAGGAAAAGCTCTCCCGGATCCGGAAGCTCGACGCCCTGGCGAAGGCCCGCGGCCAGTCCCTCGCGCAGATGTCGCTCGCCTGGGTGCTCCGCCAGCCCGCCGTCACGACGGCCCTGATCGGCGCCAGCAAGACCTCCCAGATCGACGAGAACCTGGGCGCGCTTAAGAACCTGGCGTTTAGCGCCGACGAGCTGAAGACGATCGAGGGCATCCTGTCCTGAATCGGGCCGCCGGCCCCAGGCGCCGCGTTGAACCTCATCCTCTTTGAACCCGGGGAGATCGCCTCACCGCTCTCCCGGGCGGACTCCCGGGCCGTCCACATCGAGAAAGTCCTGAAGCGGGCCCCCGGGGACCTCTTCGACGCGGGCATCGTGAATGGCCCCCGGGGCAAGGGCCGCGTGGTTTCGGTCGGAAGCGACGGGATTGTCTTTGAGTTCGAGGCCACGACCCCGACGACGCCGGCGGACCCGATCGACCTCTTGCTTGCGATACCCCGGCCGCAGACCGCGCGAAAGATCCTGGGAGAAGCCACGGCCCTCGGAGTCGCCTCGATCCGTTTCTTCATTTCCGAAAAGGGCGAGCGCAGCTACGCGGAGAGCACGCTCTGGAGGAGCGGGGAATGGCGCCGCCACCTGGTCGAGGGAGCCGCGCAGGCCTTTGACACCCGGATCCCCGAGGTGACGCACTTCGCGAGCCTCTCCGAAGCCATCGAGGGGCTCCCCCAAGGGTCCCAAAGGATCGCACTCGACAACTACGAGGCCACGCGCCGGATGACCCCCGTGGGACCTGGGCTCGCCGCGATCCTCGGGTTCGGGCCCGAGCGCGGATGGTCGGCCGGTGAGCGGGATCTCCTCAGGCAAAAGGGTTTCGAGCTCGCCCACTTGGGAACCCGCGTGCTGCGGACCGAGACGGCCGTCGTGGCTGCGGTGGCGATCGCCAAGGCGGGCGCCTAGGCCGGCCGGGCCCGCGCGAAAAACGCCACGCTCGGGTTTCGGGCGCCGCGCCCCAGGCGCTTCAGGCAGGTCCAGCCGACGGGCTCGACCACGGCCTCACCCGGCATCTCGAAGACCACCAGGCCCGGCCAGTCGGCGGGAAGCGCCGCGGAAAGCTTAGAGAACAGGACCGGGGCCACCTCGGGGATCGCCTCGTAGGGCGGATCCACGAAAATCAGGTCGGGCGGCTCTCCCACCCCGGTCGGGACCGAGAGGGCGTCAGCTTCGACGGCCGCCAGGAGCCCCGAGTCCCGGCCCACGCTCTTGCTGACGGCGTCGATGTTGCGGCGAAGGCAGGAGAGCGCCTTCGCGCTCCGCTCGACAAACGTCCCGCCGGAGGCGCCCCGGCTGAAGGCCTCCAGGCCATAGGCCCCGCTTCCCGCGAAGAGGTCGACAAAGCGGGAGCCGGGGATCCTCGCCGCGAGGCTCGAGAAGACCGACTGGCGCATGCCGTCGGTTGCCGGCCGCACGGCGTCCCCCCGCGGCACGTGGAGCTCGATTCCCCGCGCGATTCCCCCGCTTATGCGCACGGGTCACTTTCCGCGGCATGCGCTTGCGCCGGGATCTTTGTCGGCAAGGGTGTGGTTCTTTTCACAAGGTCAACAACCCATGTCATTGCCGCCGTCCGACCACTTCAACGGGAAAACATTCTTCAATCCGGGTGCCCCCGCCCATGCCGGGCTCCTTGACCTGTTCAAGTGGAAGCTGACCAGCCGGGCGGCACTCTGGCCCGCGGAAGTCCCCGTGGCGGCCGCAAAGCTTCCCGAGAGGCCCGCGGCTCCGGGGCTCGCCGCCACCTGGATCGGCCAGTCGACGTTCCTATTGCAGAGCGCGGAGGCCACGCTCGTCACCGACCCGGTCTTCTCCGACAGGGCGAGCCCCTTCGCCTGGGCCGGGCCCAAGAGGGTGGCTCCCCCGGCGGTGGCCTTGGAAGCCCTGCCCCCGATCGACGTGGTCCTCCTGTCCCACGACCACTACGACCACTGCGACCTGGCCAGCCTGCGGCGACTCGCGCGGCGCGACCAACCGCTGGTCGTCACCCCGGTGGGCCACAAGGCCCTCCTCGCATCCGTGGGCCTCACCCGCGTGGCGGAGCTCGATTGGTGGGAAACCCATGCGGCGCCCGCCGGCGTCGAGGTGACGCTTGTTCCCTCGCAGCACTGGAGCCGCCGGTCCCCCTTCAGCACCAACCAGCGGCTCTGGGGCGGGTTCATGGTACGCACGGGCGGCAGGCTCGCGTACTTCGCGGGGGACTCGGGCTACGCCGAGGGCCTCTTCGCCGAGATTGGCAGGCGCTGCGGGGCGCCGGACTTGGCAATGATCCCGATCGGGGCCTACGAGCCCCGCTGGTTCATGAAGGACGCCCACATGAACCCGGAGGAGGCCGTGCGCGTGCACCGCGACGTGGGCTCGCGCCTGAGCGTCGCCATGCATTGGGGAACGTTCCAACTGACCGACGAGGCCCGGGATGAACCCGTGCGCGCGCTGCGCGAGGCGTGCGGAGCCGCGGTCTCTAATTTCCGGGCGCTTGAACTGGGCGGGAGCGTCCTGGCCTGAATCTCATTAGCCGCCTAATCGGGCGGGCGATGGAACCACTGCGGCCCTCCGGGTGTCGCAGGTAAATCTATTACCCTGTAAATGGTTGCAGATTTTCCAATCCTGGCCATGGTACGCTGGGTACCTTTTGACCGAGGTGCCCAGCAACCATGAAGATCGTCAGGCTCACCGCTGTTGCCGGCCTGTTGGCCGCCGCCGCTTTGCGGGCGCATGCGTATGAGCTAAACGCTTGGCCCGCATTTGTGTTACAGAAGGATGTTTCGGGGGCAACGGTTGCCTGGGAGGGTGCCGGTCCCCTGCTCTTCTCCGAACCGGCACCCGCGCCGGATGCCGGGGTGGCCCGGGGCTTCAGGCCCTTTTATGTCCGGGTTACCCGAGAAGACAGCGTGAAGACGGACATCCTTTATCCTCTTTTCTTCTACCGGAAGTACCCCGATTCCTACAAGTGGTCGGTCTTCCAGCTGATCAACGGCGAGGGAACGGACGCCACGCCTGGGACCGGCTCGTCCCTTGCCGAGAGGCGCTTCGACCTCTGGCCGTTCTATTTCTCGCTCGATGCCGGGGACCCTGACGACAGCTACAAGGCCGTGATACCGCTCTACGGCACCGTGAGGTACCGACTCGGGTTCCGGGAGCTCTCCTGGGTCCTGTTTCCCCTCTACGTCGACGCCTACAAGAAGGGTACCCATACCTACTTCACGCCCTTCCCCTTCATCCGCACGTACCGGGGCGAGGAGAACGGCTTCGCCGTTTGGCCCGTTTTCGGCTCCACGAAGGGACCGGGGGTCTCAAGCCACTTCTATGCGGCTTGGCCGTTCTTCTGGAACAACGTGGTGGACGCCGGCCCGGATGCCCCCGAGGGCACGGCCCCGTCCACACAGTTCGGCATCCTCCCCCTCTACACGCGGGAGGCCGGCCCCGGGGTCGTGAGCGAGAACTACCTCTGGCCGTTCTTCGGCTACACCGAGCGCTCCGCCCCCTACCGCTACAGCGAGCGGCGCTACTTCTGGCCGTTCCTGGTGCAGGGGCGCGGCGACGAGCGCGTGGTCGACCGGTGGGCGCCGTTCTACGCCTATTCCAACCTGAAGGGCTCCGACTCGACCTGGGTCGTCTGGCCGCTCTGGCACCAGAAGAACTGGTCCGACGACGACCTCGGCCAGACCAAGACCCAGTTCTTCTACTTCGTCTACTGGTCCCTCGAGCAGAAGAGCCTTTCACGCCCCGGAATCGCCCACGCCTACAAGCGCCACTATTGGCCGCTGGTCTCCGTCTGGGACAACGGGGCGGGAAGCCGCCAGCTGCAGTTCCCGAGCCCGCTCGAGGTCTTCTTTCCCGACAACCCCGACATACGCGAGACCTGGTCCCCCCTGCTCTCGCTCTACCGCTACGACCACCAGCCGACGGGCGAGACGCGCTCCTCCGTTCTCTGGAACGCCCTCACCTGGCGGCGGGGCGCCGACGGGAACCTCTCGGAGTTTCACTTGGGGCCGATCGTCGGCATGCGCCGCTCGACCTCGGGCGAGGCCTGGTCGATCTTAGGATTCGATATTGGAGGCAAACCGGCAGATAATAAGTCCCCGAACCGCTAGAAATGAAGCAAATCAACGCAATCCTCGAGGGAGTCGGAAGCGTCGTCCAGCTCCTGTTCCGGTCGCTCTCGTACACCGGGAGCCTCCCGCGCCAGGGCGCCCGCTTCATCGAGCAGTGCTACATGATCGGCTACACGACGCTGCCGATTGTCGCGATCCTCTCCTTCTTCATCGGCACGGTGCTGGCCCTTGAGGCCGGCTATGCGATGCAGGACTTTGGCGCCAAGGAATTCATCGGGAGCCTGGTAGGCCTCTCGATGGCGCGCGAACTGGGGCCCATGATGACCGCGGTGCTTCTCGCCGGCCGCGTCGGCTCAGCCATCACCGCCGAGCTCGCGTCGATGAAGGTCTACCAGGAGATCGACGCCCTCACGACCATGAACATCCCGGCGGCCAAGATCCTGGTCCTGCCGCGACTGGCCGCGGTCCTGGTCATGATGCCGGTCCTGATCGTGATCGCCAACATCGTCGGGTGGTTCGGGGGCTCGGTCGTGGCCCGCTACGTGAGCTACGTGGGGATCAGCCCCCAGGCCTATTTCGCCGCTCTCCGCCACTACACCAAGTTCAAGGACGTGATGAACGGCATGGAGAAGGCCGAGGTCTTCGGCTTCGTCGTGGTCCTGGTGTGCTGCGACATCGGGCTCAACACCCGGGGCGGCCCGCGGGAGATCGGCGCCGCCGTGACCCGGGGGGTCGTCGTCTCCCTGATCCTGATCCTGGTCCTCGACTACTTCGTCACGAAGATCCTCCTCTAGGCCCCCACCTCCATGGAAACCTCCTGCAGCAAGACACGCAATCCGTTCACCGGGGCCGAGGCCAACGCCGTCGGGGTGAAGGTGGACGGCGTGTCGAAGACCTACGCCGGCACCGAGGTGCTGAGCAACATCTCATTCGACGTCCTTCCGGGCGAGATCTTCGTCCTGATGGGCCCGAGCGGCTCGGGAAAGAGCGTCCTTTTGCGCCAGATCGCGGGCCTGGAGCTTCCCACCGTGGGGACGGTCAGGGTGGACGGGCAGGACCCGAGCCTTGAGGAGACGCGCGACCGCGTGCGCCTCGCCCTTGTCTTCCAGGCGGGGGCCCTCTTCAACTCGCTCTCCGTCTACGACAACCTGGCGCTCTATCCCCGGGAGCACCGCTCCGGGACGGAGGCCTCGATCAGGGAGCGGGTGATGCACGCCTTAAGGATCCTCTCGGTCGAGGACGCGGTCTCCAAGTTCCCGTCGGAGCTCTCCGGAGGCATGAAGAAGCGCGTCTCGATCGCGCGCGCCCTGGTCATGGAGCCGCAGCTCCTCCTCTACGACGAGCCGACAAGCGAGCTGGACCCGGTGATGAGCGCCACCATCAGCGAGATCATCGCGACCCTCAAGAACGAGTACAGCGTCACCTCGATCGTGGTGACCCACGACCGCTCCCTCGCGCTCACGATTGCCAACCGCGTCGGGATCCTGATGGACGGGAAGCTGATCACGCTCGGCACCCCGAAGGAGCTCGCGGCCACGAAGGACCCGGCGCTCGTCGACTTCCTCTACCCGAAGATCGATATCCAGAATCCCCGCTTTAAGAAATTGGAAAACCAGAAGACATCATGAACACCACGCAACAGACCGCCCGAGTCGGGCTCTTCTTCCTCCTTGGCGTCGCCCTCGTCTGGGTCACGTTCGAGACCCTGAGCGACGGGAAGATTTTCGCGGAGCGCACCCACACGCTGATCGCGGGCTTCGACGACCTGAAGGAGTTGAAGAACGGCGACGACGTCCGCCAGGCCGGCGTGAAGGTCGGCTCGGTCCAGCTGACCCGGCTGGCCGGGCGCCGCGCCGAGGCCGTGCTCCAGATCGATCCCAAGGTCCCGATCGCCAGCGACGCCGTGGCGACCATCGTCATGTCGGGCCTGATCGGCGGCAACTACGTGGCGATCGACATGGGCTCAAACGGCGCCCCCTCGCTCCCCGACGGGGCCGAGATCCGCACCGCCTCGACCCCTGACCTGAACACGCTCATGTCCGAAATCGGCGGCCTCGGAAAGCAGCTGCAGGATTCGCTCGGCTCGTTCAGCAAGGCCATCAACGGCGACGGCAAGGCCGGCGGCGGGATCATCCAGAAGCTCGACAAGCTGGTCTCCGACAACTCGAGCCGCGTGGACGCGACGATGGCGAACCTCCAGGAGATCACCGGCAAGATCAACCGCGGCGAGGGAACCCTCGGAAAGCTCGTGAACGACCCGAAGCTCCACGACGAGCTTCTGGCGGCCGTGACCGACATCCGCTCCACCGCGGCCCAGGCCAAGGAGTTTGTGGCGAACGCCGAGGGCATCATGGACCAGGTGAAGTCGGGCCAGGGTCCTCTCGGAACCCTGGTCTACGACCAGAAGTCGGCCGACGACCTGAAGGCCTCGATCGCCAACATCCGCGCGGTCTCCGACAAGCTCGCCAAGGGCGAGGGCACCCTCGGCAAGCTGATCAACGACCCCGGCCTCTACAACAGCGCCCAGGTCACCATCAAGAAGGTCGACCGCACCCTGGACGGCCTCTCCGATTCCGGACCCATCACCGCGGTGGGAATCGTCGTGAACGCCCTCTTCTAGCACGCCTCCAAGGAATATTGCGCCGGGCGGCGACTCCCACTTCCCTAGGCACCCCTTTAAACCACCCATGAAACATCCCTACCGCCTCCTGGCGGCCGTTGCGGCCGCCTTCCTCCTCTCCGCCGCCGCGCGCGCCGCCGCCTGGACCGAGGACTACTCCAAGGCCCTCGAGACGGCCAAGAAGGAGCACAAGCTCCTGCTCCTGGACTTCACCGGCTCGGACTGGTGCATCTGGTGCAAGCGGATCGACGCCGATGTCTTCGAAACCCAGAAGTTCAAGGACTTCGCCGACCAGAAGCTCGTCCTGGTGACGGTGGACTTCCCCCGGCAGGCCAAGCAGGCCGACGCCGTGAAGGCGCAGAACAAGGCCCTAAACGACAAGTACGGCATCGAGGGGTTCCCGACCCTGATCGTCCTCGACGGGGACGAGAAGGTGGTCTTCAAGCAGGTGGGCTACGAGGAGGGCGGCCCGGACGCCTTCATCGCGAAGTTCCCCAAGGCCTCCAAGTAGGGGGCCCGGAGGGCCGGCGGCCCAGGGGCCGCCCGACCCGGCGGTGCAATCTCAGACCTTAGGTCCGCGCTGCGCCAGGTTGCGCGCCCTAAGCCTAAGGCCGTTCAGCCGGATGAACCCGGTGGCGTCGCTCTGGTTGTACCAGCTCTTCACGCCCTCCATGGAGGCGATCTTCATGTCGTAGAGGGAGTACTTCGACTTGCGGCCGCAGGTGATGATGTTGCCCTTGTAGAGCTTGAGCCGCACGGTGCCCGAGACGAACTTCTGGCTCTCGTCGACCAGGGCCTGCAGCGCCTCGCGTTCCGGGGCGAACCAGAAGCCGTAGTACACGAGCTCCGCGTACTTCGGGATCAGGGAATCCCTAATGTGCATCACCTCGCGGTCCATCGTGAGGGACTCCACCTGGCGGTGGCCGTGCATGAGGATCGCCCCGCCCGGCGTCTCGTAGACGCCGCGGCTCTTCATCCCGACAAAGCGGTTCTCGACCAGGTCGACGCGGCCGATGCCGTGCTTGCCGCCGAGCCGGTTGAGGGTCTTTAGGACCCCGGCCGGCGACAGCGCCTTGCCGTTCACGGCGACGCAGTCGCCCTTAAGGAACTCGAGCTCCACGTACTCGGCCCTGTCGGGCGCGTCCTCGGGCGAGACCGAGAGCTTGAACATGGCCTTGTTGGCCTTCGTGGTCGGGTCGAACCAGGGGTCCTCGAGGATGCCCGCCTCGTAGGAGATGTGCAGCAGGTTCCTGTCCATCGAGTAGGGCTTCTTGACCGAGGCCTCCACGGGGATCTTGTGCATCCTGCAGTACTCGATCATCTCCGAGCGGCCCGGGAAGCTCTCCCGGAAGGTGTCGAGCTTCCACGGCGCAATGATCTCCAGGTTGGGCGCGAGCGCCATGTAGGTTAGCTCAAAGCGGCACTGGTCGTTGCCCTTGCCGGTGGCGCCGTGCGCCACCGCGGTGGCCTTCTCCTTCTTCGCGATGTCGATCTGGGCCTTGGCGATCAGGGGCCGGGCGATCGAGGTCCCCAGGTAGTACTGGCCCTCGTAGACCGCGTTGGCGCGGACCATCGGGAAGATGAAGTCGCGCGCGAACTCCTCGACCAGGTCGAGCGTGTAGTGCTTGGAGGCTCCGGTCCTCTTGGCCTTCTGGGAGAGGCCCTTCAGTTCCTCCTCCTGTCCGATGTCCGCGGCGAAGGTGACGATCTCCGCGTCGTAGGTTTCATGCAGCCACTTGACGATCACGGACGTGTCGAGGCCGCCGGAATAGGCGAGTACGATTTTCATGAGGGAAGTGGGAAGCTCGCACGGCGGAGCTCGCCGTGCAATTTCATTTGCCCCGGCTCGCGGCAAGGACCGAGAGGATCGCCTTCTGGACGTGGAGCCGGTTCTCGGCCTCCTCGAAGATGATCGAGCGCGGGTTGTCGAGGACGGCCTGCTCGACCTCCTCGCCGGGATGCGCCGGCAGGCAGTGCATGAAGAGGGCGTCCGGCTTGGCGGCCGCGAAGAGCTTGGCCGTCACGGCGTAGGGGCGCATCTTCGCCACGCGGGCCTTGGCCTCGTCCTCCTGGCCCATGCTGGCCCAGACGTCCGTGTAGACGATGTCGGCGTCTTGGATGGCCTCGGAAGGGTCCGTGGTGAAGGAGTAGTCGAGCGCACGGCCCTCGGACTTAAGGAGCGCCTGGATCTTGGTCCCGGGCTCATAGCCGGCCGGGCCCGCCAGCGAGATCCTCATCCCGAAGAGGCTCGCCCCGAGGATCCAGGAATTGGCCATGTTGAAGCCCGTGTCCCCGAGGAAGGCGATCTTGCGGCCCCGGAGCGCCCCCAGGAGGTCGCCCTTCGGCCCGGCCCAGCGCTCCGCGGCCGTGAACGCGTCGGCGTAGATCTGGCAGGGGTGGAGGAAATCAGTGAGCCCGTTGATCACCGGGACCGACCCGGCGGCAGCCAGCCGCTCCACCTGCTCTTGGTCAAAGGTCCGGATCACGATCCCGTGGACAAACCGGGAAAGGACCCGGGCGGTGTCCTCCACGCTCTCCCCCCGGCCCAGCTGGATGTCGTGGGTGTTCAGGAAAAGCGGGTGGCCGCCTAACTCATTGATCCCGACCTCGAAGGAGACGCGGGTGCGGGTGCTCGACTTGGCAAAGATCATGGCCCAGGTCTGCCCTTTGAGGGCGGTCCCCGGGACGCTTCCCCGCGTGCGCTTGAATTCGCGCGCAAGAGAGAACACCTCGCCCAATTCCTTGGGTCCCAGGTCGGTCTCTTTGAGGAAGTGTTTCATCAGAGTAAGCGTGAAGATCTAGGGCATTGCCCAGCTAACGACGAGAGGAAAGTAGGTGGGCCTTGCTCCCCCAAAAGGCCCAAAAAGGAGCGCCCGGTTGATCCTGCATAAACAGTGCCCCAAACCCTTAAGGGACATAATTTTACTCCCTGAAAATACCCCCTCTTTTTCACCTGCGGCCACGAATGGCCCAAAACTTGCGTCGTCTTTCCCAGCCCAAACCCCGAGGGTGTACCTGTCCCCATGGCTCTCCACGTCGCCCTTCACCACCGAACCTCCTACCGCTACGAGCGGCCCGTAAACCTGGGGCCCCAGACGGTCCGCCTGAAGCCGGCACCGTCCTGCCGGACGCCCATCCTGAGCTACGCGCTCAAAATCGAGCCGGCCGAGCACTTCATCAACTGGCAGCAGGACCCGCAGGGCAACTACAGCGCCCGCCTGGTCTTCCCCAAGCCGACGCGCGTGTTCTCGGTGGACGTGGACCTGATCGCGGACATGACGGTCTTCAACCCCTTCGACTTCTTCCTGGACCCGACCGCTGAGAAGATCCCCTTCACGTACGAGTCGAGGCTGGCGACGGAGGTCTCCCCCTTCCTCAGGAAGGACGAGGCGACACCGGCCTTCGCGGAGTTCCTTAAGACCGTCGACCTCTCGCCCCGGCCCTCGCTCGATTTTCTCGTGTCGCTCAACCAGCGCGTGAACCGCGCCGTGCGCTACATCGTGCGCCTGGAACACGGGGTCCAGACCCCGGAAGAGACGCTCACCCTCGGCAGCGGCTCCTGCCGCGACTCGGGCTGGCTCCTGGTCCAGGTGCTCCGGCACATCGGCCTGGCGGCCCGCTTTGTCTCGGGCTACCTGATCCAGCTGCGGCCCGACGTGAAGGCGGTCGACGGCCCGGCCGGCGCGGCCCAGGACTTCACCGACCTGCACGCGTGGTGCGAGGTCTACCTGCCCGGCGCCGGATGGATCGGGCTCGACCCGACCTCGGGGCTTCTGGCGGGCGAGGGCCACATCCCGCTCGCCTGCTCCCCCGAGCCCTCGAGCGCCGCCCCGATCTCCGGGGCCGTCGAGAAATGCGAGACCACGTTCGGATTCGAGATGAGTGTCCGCCGGATCCTGGAGACGCCCCGGGTGACGCTCCCCTACTCCGACGCCTCCTGGGCCGAGATCGACAAGGTCGGCCTCCAGGTCGACGGGCTCCTGGAAGCCGGCGACGTGAGGCTCACCGTCGGCGGCGAGCCCACCTTCATCGCGGCCGACGACATGGACGGGGCCGAGTGGAACGTCCTGGCACTCGGCGAGCGCAAGCGCGAATTGGCCGGCAGGCTTTTCGAGCGGGTGTTCCGGGAGTTCGCCAAGGGCGGCTTCGCCCACTAAGGCCAGGGTAAATGGTACCCGGGCGAGCCGCTCCCCCGCTGGGTCCTCTCGTGCTTCTGGGGGAAGGACACCCAGCCGATCTGGAGGAATCCCGAGCTTCTGGCCGACCCCTCGAAGCCCGGCGCCGAGCCCCCCCGAGAGCGCGAAGCGCTTCGCCGAGGCCCTCGCCAAGCGGCTCAATCTCGGGCCGGAGTTCCTGGTCCCCGGCTACGAGGATTCCCTCTATGCGATCTGGAGGGAGCGCAGGCTGCCCGCCGGCTTCGACCCGAAGGAGCTCTCCGCAAGTGACAAGGCGGAGCGCGACCGCCTGGGCGAGGTCCTGGAGGCCGGCCTGGACACGCCCGTGGGCTATGCGCTCCCGGTCCTGAAGGGCCCCACCGGGGCCTGGATCAGCTCCCCCTGGCACTTCGTCGCGAAGCGGATGTACCTGATCCCCGGGAATTCCCCGATGGGCCTAAGGCTCCCGCTCTCGCTCCAGCCGTGGCGGGTGCCCGGCTCGATCGGGCCCAACCCCGACAACGAGGTCCGCATCGCGCTCTGCGTCGAGACCCGGAACGGGAACACGTCGGTCTTCCTGCCCCCCGCCGACAAGGTGGAGGACTACCTCGCCCTCCTCGCGGCCGTCGAGGCCACCGCCGCGTCGCTCAACATCCCGGTTGTCCTGGAAGGGTACCTCCCCCCGAACGACCCGGTGCTCGACAACATCAAGATCACGCCCGACCCGGGTGTCATCGAGGTGAACATCAATCCCTCGGGCAGCTGGCCCGAGTTGGCGCGCAAGACCGAGTGGCTCTACGCCACGGCGCGCAAGTGCGGCCTGTGCGCCGAGAAGTTCATGGTCGACGGCAGGCATGTCGGCACCGGGGGCGGCAACCACGTCGTGCTCGGGGGGCCCAGGCCCGAGGACAGCCCAATCCTGCGCCGGCCCCACCTGCTCAAGAGCCTCCTGGCCTACTGGCACCAGCATCCCTCGCTCAGCTACCTCTTCAGCGGGCTCTTCATCGGGCCCACGAGCCAGAGCCCCCGGATCGACGAGGCCCGCAACGACAGCCTCTACGAGCTGGAGATCGCCTTCCTCGAGCTCGACCGCAAGCTCGCGAAGACGGGTGACGCCCCCGGGGCCTGCCCGCCGTGGCTCGTCGACCGCATCTTCCGCACCCTGCTGATCGACGTCACCGGCAACACCCACCGGGCGGAGT
>CAITBM010000048.1 GCA_903890485.1 uncultured Opitutaceae bacterium
CCGCCCGCCTCTGGAAGGACACGCCAGAAAAGATCTTTGGGGCCCCCTTCAACGGGGCCTCGGTGAGCGCCGAGATCTCCCCCGAGCTTCTCGGCATCGGCTACATCATCGGCCCGAGGGTCGCGGCCCTCATGTGCGGGGGCGGTGTCCTGTCCTATCTGGTGCTGATCCCCATGATCAAGTTCTTCGGTGAGCACATCGGCGTCCCGGTTGCCCCGGGCAAGATCCCCATTGCCGACATGGCGCCCGACGACGTCCGCGGCGCCTACATCCTCTACATCGGTTCGGGTGCTGTCGCTGCAGGCGGCATCATCAGCCTCCTGCGCTCCCTGCCGACGATCTGGCACGGCCTTAAGGAAGGCCTGCGCGACGTGGGATTCCTGAACCTGGGCGCCACGGATGGACGGCCGGACGGTCCGGTTCCCCGGACCGAGCAGGACCTCTCGATGAAGTTTGTCGGCATCGGAATCATTGTCCTGATGGCGGCCATCGTCGCGGCACCCATGCTCCTGGACGCGGGCATCGGGACGAAGCTCGTGGGGGCCTTTCTGATCGTCCTCTTCGGCTTTCTGTTCGTCACGGTGTCCTCCCGGCTGACCGGCGAGATCGGGTCCTCGTCAAACCCGATATCGGGAATGACGATCGCGACCCTGCTTTTGACCTGCCTGATCTTCCTGTTGGTGGGATGGACCGGCAGCGCCTACTACGTGACGGCCCTCTCCATCGGCGCCATCGTGTGCATCGCCTCGTCAAACGGGGGCAGCACCTCCCAGGATCTCAAGACCGGGTACATCCTCGGGGCGACCCCGAAGTACCTTCAGATCGCCATCCTGTTCGGGTCCTTTGCCTCGGCGGTTGTCCTGGGCCCTATGCTGCTGGCGCTGAACGACTCGGCTGCAACCTACATCCCGGTGTCGGGAGTCTCGGCCGAGGCGCTGCGCGTGGATCCGTCGACCCTTGCCCGCCGTGAGAAGTTGATCGGCCCGCAGTCCCGGGACGATGCAAACTCGTACCTGGTGTGGCACCGAAGCGACCCCTCCGGGGGCGCCTCCGAAAAGTACCTGGTCGATGCCGCGGGGAAAGCCGTCTGGCTCGTCGACCCCGGCATCAACGGGACCCACTTCAAGCGCCCGGACGGCTCGACGGTGAAGAAATTCTTCGCTCCCAAGGCGACCTTGATCTCCTACATCATCAAGGGGATCCTGGGCCACAAGCTCCCATGGTCGCTTGTCCTGCTCGGGGTCATGATCTCGCTTACCCTGGAAATGTCGGGGGTCCCGTCTCTGGCCTTCGCGGTCGGCATCTACCTGCCGCTTTCGTCGTCCAGCCCCATTTGGGCGGGAGGCATCGTCCGCTGGCTCGTGGACGCCTACAACAGGCGAAAGCACAGCGGGAAGAACCTCTCGGAGGAGCAGCTTGCCGCCGAAGGGGACAAGAGCCCGGGGGTGCTCCTTGCCTCCGGCTACATTGCCGGCGGGGCCATCGCCGGGATTGTGATCGCGCTCCTGCAGGGCGTCCCGAGCCTGGAGCCCATCGACAACCGGTTTGCCGACTGGGCGACGGCCAGCAACCCGCTCTACAACGGGCCCTACGCCGATGGCCTGTCGATGCTCCTCTTCCTCGGCCTGTGCGGGTTCCTGTACGGGGTTGGACGCGAGCGCCTGCTTGCGCCGAGGAGACCGCCCGGAGGGGGGGCCTCGCCATGAGCGGAGACCGCGAGACGATACTCGGCAAGGTTCGGAGCGCCCTCGGGCCGCTCAAGGTGCGGGCCCCGCTGCCCAGCTTCGACAGCGGCATTGAGCTTGCCCGAGACCGCGCGGGCTCCGGCGACCCGTTCGCCGAGTTCTCCCTTCGCATGAGGGCCGTGAACGGCGAGGTGGTCGAAAGCCCCGCGGCCCTGGCGGAGAGCCTGAGGGGACGGGGTTGGATGCGCGGCTACTGCGATCCCGTCCTTTGGCCGCTTCTTGCTCCCTTCCTCCGCGACGGGTTCACGGTCGAGACCGAGTTCGACCGAGCGCGGGTCGACGACTATTCCTTCGGGATCACCCGGGCGGCGGGGGCGATCGCCGAGACCGGGACCATCATCCTGGATGACACGAGCTCGTCGTCGCGGCTCGCGGCGCTGGCGCCGTGGGCGCACGTCGCCGTCATTTCCCGCAAGAAGCTCCATCCGGACCGGCCCGCTGCCGTGGCCGCGCTCGGGAGCGACCCGCACGTGATCTGGGGCACGGGGCCGTCAAAGACGGCCGACGTCGAGGGAATCCTCATCGAGGGCGTTCACGGGCCGGGCGCCCAGATCGCGATGTGGGTCGAC
>CAITBM010000049.1 GCA_903890485.1 uncultured Opitutaceae bacterium
CGGCGAGCGGTGGCTGCGCGTCGCGTACGAGAATCCCGTGGGGCGGTTCGCGGTCTGGCTTTTCGCCAAGAGGCGCTTCTTCTCCTGGTATTACGGCAGGCAGATGAACAGGGAGGGCAGCGACATCCACATCTTCAAGTTCATCGCGGACTACGACATTAACGTCTCGGAGTTCGCCAAGTCGCCCTTTGAATTCAAGACCTTCAACCAGTTCTTCCACCGGGCGCTTAAGCCCGAGGCCAGGCCGATTGCCCAGGGTGCGGGACTTGCCGTTCTTCCGGCCGACGGCCGCCACCTGGCGTTTCCCGATGTCGACAAGGCCGCCGGGTTCTACGTTAAGGGGGCGAAGTTCACGCTGGCGGAGCTCTTGGGCGACGACACGCTTGCCGCCAAGTTTGGCGGGGGCTCGATGCTGATCTCCAGGCTTTGCCCAAGCGACTACCACCGCTTCCACTTCCCGGTCTCGGGCATACCCAACGAGTCCCGCCTAATCGGGGGATCGCTTTACTCGGTTAGCCCCATAGCGCTCAGGCGCAACATCTCCTACCTGGTCCGCAACAAGCGCATGATCACGCTCGTGGAGGCGCCCGACTTTGGCTGCGTGGCCCTGATCGAGGTCGGCGCCACCAACGTGGGCAGCATTGTCCAGAGCTACGTCCCTGGACGCGCGGTCGTCAAGGGCGAGGAAAAGGGGATGTTCGCCTTCGGCGGCTCGTGCGTGATCACGCTCTTCGCCGCGGGAAGGATCCTATTTGACGCGGACCTGGTCGAGCAGAGCGCCGCCTGCGTCGAGACGTACGCCCGGATGGGCGACCGTCTCGGCATCGGGATTCGGTAACCCCGGGGGGGTTACTTCGTCAGCTTGTCGTAGGACGCCTCGACCTTGTCCCAGGCCTTGGAGACCTCGACCTTGGCGGCCGCCCACGTGTCCGCGGAGGCGTTTCCCAGGTCGGTCAGCTTGGCCTTGAGCTCGGCGCGCGCCGCATCGTACTCCTCGCGGGCCTTTGTCTTCTCGGGGGTGTCGGCGGTCGCCTTGGCCTTGAGCTCGGCGAGCTTTTCGTCCATCGACTTCGTCGCCTTTTCGACTCCTTCTGCGAAGTCCGAACGCTTGTCGTAGGTGTAATCCTTGATGCTGTTCCAGGTGCTGACGGCACCGTCCTTGATGTCCGTTGCGGCGTCCTTGACCGCCACCTTGGCGTCCTGGACGGCGTCGGCGACTTTGTCCGTGTTGGACTTGGAGCAGCCGGTCGAGAAGACGAGGGCCGTGGGCGTGACCAGGGTGAGGGCGAGGAGCAGGGAGCGGGAGGTTTTCATGGGTACAGTAGGGCGTTAATGAGGAACCAGGTCCAGGACTGGAAGCTATTGCTGGATGCGGAAACGGGAGTGCCGCCTCCTATTTGGTACCCGTTCTCTTGTGGTGGTTCCCGGCTATTTGACTCTGAAGTCGGGGCGACGCCCCAAACTCCCGGGCCGAGAGGGGTCTCGTCCATTCGTCCACGGGCGATTCGCCCATGGGTATCGTTTGGGCCCCATGGGGTTATGCGTGCCGATGTCTGGGTCGCACCTTAGCATTCAAGGTTCCCGACATCAGGGTTGCCGCCGGGCGATTGGTCCTTAAGCCTCCCTGCCGTTTCCCTGCTTTTGCTCGGGTGGTGGAATTGGCATACACGACGGTCTTAGAAGCCGTTGCCGTAAGGCGTGCAGGTTCAAATCCTGTCCCGAGCACCACCTGCTGATGGCGCAACGAAGAGGTCGCGAGCTAGTCGACGCCGAAAAACACGAGGTGTGCTCCCGCCTTGGGGAATTCCGCCTGCCGCGACTCGAAAACCGCGGTGATGATGGCCCGGCCAGCGTCGTCAAAGGTCACGCGGGTGGCGTCATCATGCCAGACTTTGCGGTCGACTCGATTCGAGGTGACATACCGGTAGGTGCCGGGGCGTGCGAAGAGCACGACAACGCCCCTTCCATTGGGCGCAATCTTCTCGTGGACCTCGGGAGTGCCCCCAACCGGCCCGCTCCGAACGGGAAACGCCTCCGCGACATCATCCCGGACCTGCTTGTATTTCCCGAGGATGGCGCCCATCCGGGCCACGCCCCCCTCCGAGACCGCGGGCAGATCACCCCAGATCCCATCCTGACCGAGGACCAGCGACGCCAGACTGAGCATCTGGTTCTCCTCGGGGTCGTCGGGAAGGTAATGGGTAAGGAACAAGGTCGAGGGAATCCACTGGTCAAAAACGAGTGGGCTTCGGCAAATCCAGTCGCGAGCCGGCCCGGGAAAGAAGAAGAGGTTCCAGTTGCCGTCCGGAGGCAGCGGGCGGTCGTAGTTTTGGTTGTAGGGGCCGTTGTTGATCAGGAAATATTTTCCTGCTGTCAGGTAAGCCAGGCCGAAGCTGCGGCCGGATTCGGTCATGTCAAAATCGCAGATCGCATCGGGAATGGCGCTGCTCACCGTCTCGGCGATGCGCGCCATGGCGAGCGGCATCTGGAACGCGTAACACTCGCCGCGCTCCTTGCCCGAGTTGGAGGAGGTTCCATGGCCGTGCCCGGGGTCGTTGCACCCGTATTGGTCGACCGAATCGAACTTGAAGTAGGTGACGCCGAGCTGGCGGTTGAGCTGGATCAGCAGGTTGGCAAAGTCCTGGCCGTAGCGGCTCACCACGCAGCACCACAAGGACGACTCCGTCTCCCAAACGACCCAGGGGTCGCGAGCCTTGCCGTCGAGGGTCTGGGTGCAGTCGGCGTGGGTCTTCAGCATCCTTGAGGTCAAGGCGACCGTCGTCGGGCCGAACCAGAGCCCGAGCTTCATCCCGTAGGAGTCGAGCTTGGCCTTGATCCCCTTCAGGCCGTCGGGAAACCGCGACAGGCTCGGCTGCCAGTCCCCCGGCTTCTCGAACCACCCGGCGTCGATCACGAACACCTCGATGCCCATCCGGTGGGCAACGTCGATCTCGGCCAGCATCCGGTCGGCATTCATCTCGGCGAGGTAGGGCCGGCCCTTCCAGCTCTTGAGCCGCTCCTGGTAATTCCAGGTGTTGTAAAAGATCTGCGGCCTGCGCGTGGCGGGCCTCAATGCGAGGTGCTTCAAGACGAAATTCCGATAGGCCCTTTGCAGGGCCAGGCGGTCGCCTCGGACAGCCCCCAGCTCGAACCAGATTGTGGAGAACGGACTGTCCGGCCCGATCTTCTCACCCGACCAATAGTTGCCCTTGACCGCCTCGAGAACGACCGAGCGATCCGGGGCGAGGCGGTAATGCAGGAACTCGTCCGGTGCCGTGGATCCGTGCTCGTAGGCGACTAGGAGCTGTTCCGTGGCATCGCCGGCCAGCAAGACCGGGCCCATGGCCTCCTCGCCGTCGGCGAAGAGGCGGGCGTCGAGCACCCGCTCAACGGGCATATAGCTGTGGAACTCCTCGTTGAACTCGGAGAGGCGCAGTTCCGTGGCCTCCGGAAGGCTGGCCAGGGATAAACCCAGGTAGCTTATCCTGTCCGTTCCGGCGGTTTTCGTGAGGCTACGCGGGGTGTCGCTCAGGACCTCGTAGTGAAAGCGAACCACGGGATCGTTCTCGGCTGTCCTGAAAACGACCTTCAGGTGAAGGCCCGCCTCGCCGGAAACGTCGCCGAGGAACGCGGTTTCCCGGCAACCGTTGGGAAGCCCGATCGGAGCCCCGAGCAACCGAATGCTCCCCGTGGCCATGGTGACATCGCGCCCGTCGATGTTGAAGACCGGAGCGGCAACACCGTGGCGCTGGCCGCCGCCCTTGGCCAAGTAGTCCCACAGGAAGGCGCCGCCGGCATGAACCGTGACGGTCGCAACGCCGACGTCGATTGAGGGAAGATCCGCGGGCTCGGCGTACGAGCCAAGCGCGGCGATCGCGACCCCGGCGGACACGGTCAATGCACGCGCCAAGGCCCGGAATGCGGTCGAGTTCACGTGTTGTTCCTATGGGGTTACGGCACGCGCGACAAGGCGCTTATGGCCGTCTCCTCAGGGCCATGGCGGCCCCGGGGGATTCGAGGCGCCTGAGGATCGGGATGCGTTGGTCGCACAATTTGTGGCCAGCTGCGGAATCGATTTGAATCCCGGCGGCGGCAATCCGAGCGTGGCCCATGCAGATCGACACCGAAGACCTCCTCCAGCGCTTCCTGCGCTACGTCCAGATCGACACGCGAAGCGACTCCCACTCCGAGACGTTCCCCAGCACCCCCGGCCAGTGGGATCTCCTCCGCCTGCTCGAAATCGAGCTTCGGGAGATCGGTGCGAGCGACGTGAAGCTCGACGCCAACGGATACGTGTTCGCAACCGTGCCGGCCACCTCGGCGAAGCCCGGGGTGCCGCGCATGGCCTGGTGCGGTCATGTCGACACGGCCACCAACCTTCCGAGCGCAGCCAAACCGATTGTCCACCGGGCCTACGACGGCCGGCCGATCACGCTTCCCGACGACCCCAACCAGAAGCTCGACGTCGAGACGACCCCTCACCTGAGGGGGGCGATCGGCCATGATATCATCACCGCTAGCGGCACGACGCTGCTCGGGGCCGACGACAAGTCGGGGGTCGCCATCGTCATGGCGGCTGCCCGGCACCTGCTCAGGCACCCCGAGATCCCGCACGGCGTCCTGCGCCTTTGCTTCAATCCCGACGAGGAGATTGGCAAGGGCATGCACAAGCTCGACCTCGCGGAACTGGGCGCCGACGTGGCCTACACGCTCGACAGCGAGGAGCCGGGGGAAATCGATTTTGAGACCTTCAGCGCGGACTCCGCAGTGCTTGAAATCGAGGGGGTCGCGGCGCATCCGGGCTGGGCGAAGGACGTCATGGTCAATGCCCTCCGGCTTGCCGGCAAGTTCCTGACCGCCCTCCCGAGGGACCTCGCCCCCGAGACGACCTCGGACCGCGAGGGATTCGTGCACCCGCTCGAGGTCATCGGCACGGCGGACAAGGTGAAGATCTGGATGATCCTGCGCGACTTCGAGCTCGACGGCCTGGCAGCCAAGAGGGCCTGCGTGGAAAAGGTGGTTGCGGGGCTCAGGCAATCCGAGCCCCGTGCGCGCTTCAGCCTCACGTTCCAGGAGCAGTACCGCAACATGCGCTACTGGCTGGAGAAGGACATGCGCCCGGTGGACTTTGGCCGGGAGGCCCTGCGGCGCGCCGGGCTCACCCCCATCTCACCCTCCGTACGGGGTGGAACGGACGGGTCGAACCTGACGGCTCGCGGGCTGCCGACGCCGAACCTCTTTACGGGGATGCACGGGGTTCACAGCCAGCGTGAATGGGTGAGCCTGCAGGACATGGCCAAGGGGGTGGAGACGCTCATCCACCTCGCAGGGATTTGGGAGGAGAAGGGCGCGTAGGTCCCGGCCGGCGGGGTTTGGCAGGGTGGGGCGGGCCGGCTGCTGCCCGTTGAAACTGGGCGGGGGCCTACGGGCCCTTCGGCTTCACTGAGACGCCAAAGCGCTGCATGAGGATCAGCACGCCGGCGATCACCGCGAGCAGGCCGGAGACCCAGATGGGGATCGAAAGCCCAAGGAGGAGGTTCAATCCGAAAACGAGAAGGAAGAGTGCCAGGAATATTTGGTGCATGATGGGGGCGTTACGGCCGGCTGGTGAGCATCAGGACCACGAGAACGAGCAGAAGGAGGCCGAGGCCCCCGCTGGGGTAGTACCCCCAGCTCCTGCTGTGGGGCCAGGTGGGCAATACGCCGACGATAAGCATGACGAGAACAATCAGGAATATGAGTCCCATGTTGGGTTTCCTTTCAACGGCGGGGAGTCCGAACCGTCTCGGCCGCCGCCCGGAACGATCGAGCCGCCCCAGTGGGGACGGCCGTGGCAATACCCCGTTAGACTACGTGAAACCGCCGGCCCCGAGTATGGGGTGTTGTCCCTCCCTCGGGGTCTTGCCCGCCTCAGACCTTCAGCCGGTAGCCCGACCTCGCGATCCAGCCGGTCGCCTGCACCACGGCGATCGCCATGACGAGCGACCCCAAGACGGTGGCCGAGGCGGGTAGGCTGTGGTGGAAAAACACCGCCGCAACCGCTCGCTCGCCGGCGAGCCCGACCAGCATGTAGAGGAAAGGGTGCAGGAGGTACGCAAGGAGCGGGTTGGCCCCAGCGGGCTGCACGATCCTGCTCCACCGGCCTTTCCCGCGCATGTCCATGAGGTAGTACAGGAGGGCCCAGGCCGCAGCCGTGATGGCGGAGCAGTACATGCACCATGACGGCGTTCCCCGGATCTTATTGATCCCATCGGGCGCGTCGAGAACGAGGCCCAGGAGGAAGAGGCCCGCGGCGAACGTGAGGGCCCAGCGCACCCTCGGGTACCCCTTCTCGACTTCCGATCCCGAGACCAGGATAGAACCCAGGCAGCATCCGGCGACGGAGATCGAGGCCTGGGATCCGAGGTCGCCACCGATCCCGACCTGGCCGTTCACCCAGCCCAGGGCGGACACGAGCGCGTCGACCGCGGGCCTCGCCCAATCGAGCCAGGTCCGCGAGGCGAGGAGGCCGGGCAGGTCCGATTTCGCGGCAACGAAGAGCAGGAGCAACCAGCCCGTCGCCCCGACCAGCCATTCCCGGCGCTTTCCGAGCACCAGGTACACGACCGAGGAGGCCAGGTAGGCCCATGCGATCAGGCCGAGGATGCCCCACCAGGAGTGCCGGAGCCAGACCGTGTCCCCGGGCGTGAAGAGCGGCCCAAGGAACAGGGCCTTGCCGTCCGCGGTGCGGTAGGCGAGGACCAGGGCCAGCAGGAGCCCGGCTCCGACCGATCTGCCCGCCTTGAGGAGGGTGCGCGCCGGCCCCGCGTTCCGCGGGACGACCGCAAAGGCCAGGGCCATGCAAGCGTAGGCGAGCGCCCCCCAGAGGCCTCGCGCCCAGGGCTCGTGCTCCTCCATGTTCACCATCACGACGCCCATGACGAGGAGTGCCCCGGTGCGGGCGAGCACCTTCCGGAGAACGTCCAGCCGGCTTTTCCCCTGGGCGAAGAGGCGGCTGAACGACAAGGGCACCGACACCCCCGCCAGGAAGAGGAAGGCGGGAAATACCAGGTCGGGCAGCCTCATCGAGTCGGCCTGGACGCCCACGTGCTTGAGCAGGGTCGGCGCCTGCGGCGTTTCGCCCATGTCGTTGACGAAGACCATGAGCGTGATGACGAGCCCCCGGAGGGCGTCGACCGAGGTGATCCGGTTTGAGTCGGGGTTGGGATCGGGCGCGGTTTCCATGGGGTTTCGGGTGCAGGCCGTTTTGAGGTGCCAGACCTTGGCGCCTTTGGCCCGGGGAGGCGAGCGCTTCGCGCCGCCGCCCCGAATCCGCCGATAAGACGCGGATTCGGGTTCACATGGGCCCCTAAATGGGGCGTGATGCGAGCCCGCGCCCCGACATGAGCCCCAAGGCGCGGGACAAACCCACGAACCATGAACATTAAGTCGATGATCCGCACGATAGTGGACTGGCCGCATCCGCCCGTGAGATTCCGGGATGTGAGCTCGCTCCTGCGCCACCCGGAGGGATTCGCCGCCGCGATGGACCTTTTCGTCGAGCGCTACAAGGTCGAGCCGATCGACTTCATCGCGGGGCTGGACGCCCGGGGATTCATCCCGGCCGGGGTGCTCGCCTATGTGCTGAAGAAGCCGATGATCATGGTGCGAAAGAAGGGGAAGCTGCCGGGCGAGACGATCCACGCCGAGTACCAGCTCGAATACGGGCAGAGCATCCTTGAGATCCACACCGACGCGGCGCCGAAGGGGGCGAACGTGCTCCTGATGGACGACCTGATCGCCACCGGTGGAACCCTGTGCGCCGCCGTCGAGCTCTTTGAGAAGATCGGCTGCCACGTCCGGGACGTTGGGGCGGTCGTGAACCTGACGGACCTGAAGGGCGCCGAGAGGCTCGAGGCCCTGGGCGTCCGCGTGTTCGCGCTCTGCGAGTTTACCGAGTCGGAATAGGGGGGCTTTTGCCCCGCGAAAGCCGCGAGAGCAAGAGCCCGGTGGCGACCAGGCCGAGGAAGACGTAGGGCAACAGTCGGGCCGGTCCCTCCGGCGCCGGGTAGACGCTCCGCGCCATGACCCCGGCGAGGATCAGGAGGGCCGCGGCGGAAACCGAGACGATCTTCGGGCTGAATGCGCCGCTTTGCCTCAGGAAGAATGGGGCGGCCAGGCAGACCATGAAGTACGATCCGATGAAGCCGAGCGCCGCCAGCTGCGAGAGGAAGTCGATCGTGGAGACGAGCGACGTGCCGAGGGCCAGGAGCCCGAGGGGGGCGAGGATCCCCAGCGTCCCCAGAAGCGCGATTGCCCGGTGGGGCGTGCCGTTTCGGGGGTGCGCGGAGCCCACGGCCCCGAAGAATCCGCCGTCCTCCGCCAGCGAGTAGAGTGTCCGGGCTCCGGCGTTCAGGGAGCCGAGGGTACAGGCAAAGTAGCTCGTCGCCACCCCGAGCGAGCTGGCCGCCCCGAGGAGCGGCATGTGGTGGGCGCGCGCGATCGTGTCGAACGGCGCGTCCAGCTGGTCGAGTGCAATCCCGAACTTCCGGCCGAGAACCACCAAGAGGTAGGTCATCACGACATAGAGGACCCCGACCGGGACGACGCAGCGGACGAGCGCCCGGGGAATCGTCCACTGGGCGCGCCGGGATTCGGCGCCGAGCGTCGTGGCGCTTTCAAAGCCGCCCATCATGATAAACGCAAGGACCAGGCCCGCGCTGAAGGTCCCGGGGCTTGCCCCCTCGAGCGTCAATTGGGGCCGGTCAACCCACGGGCCCTGGTGGGCCATGGCGACGGCGATGATCGCCAGGATCACGCTCAGGGAGGCGACCTCGATCACGATCATCACGTTGCTCGAGAGCTTGATGTCGCGGTGGGCAATCCACCAGGCGACCGCGACCACCGCGGCGGTCACCGCGGCGCCGAGAAGGGGCGTGTTCGGGATGCCCGAGACCTGCGAAATCAGGAGGCAGGCGTAGTACGCCGCCGAGGGCGCGCACCCCGCCACCCCGAAGAGCATCGCCAGCGCGTAGATCCACTTGGTGAAGGTGCCGGCCCGCCGTCCAAGGCCCAGCCCGGCGTAAGTGCCCAGGCCGCCGGCCGATGCGGTCCGGGTTGCGAAGACATTGATGTTGAAAAGAATGAGCAGGAATACCGCGACAATGCCCAGGATCAGGAGCCACGAGGCATTCCCGGATTTGCCGATCACCAGCGGGATGATGACGCCGAGAGTTCCCGTGGGGGCCATTGTCCCCAGCGTCTGGGCGACGTTCTCCAGGCCCGAGATATAGTCCGTCCTCAAGCCGTGCCTCTCCGGCTCTCCGGGGTCTATCGGGCTGGGATCGGAGGGAAGAATGGACATGGGGGCCGGAGAGTCTCCCCCAAGGCGGCCGAGGACTGCAAGCGCGCAGGCCGAGGCCAGTCGGCTCGTAGGCCAACTGCCGATTTGACGGGGATGGGATAGGCACGGACGATGGGGTCCATGAGTCCGCCTATAGCCATCAACTCCGGTTTGAAGGAAACCGAGGTCAAGCGGCGCCACATTCTTCCCAAGGCACTCGTGGTCGGCATCGTTTCAGGGCTCGTCGCCTCGGGTTTCCGCATGGCGCTGCATTTCTGCGAGGAAACCCGGATCCGCCTGATCGAGCGCCTGCCGTCGTGGGAGGGTCTAGGGGTTGCGGTGGCCCTCGGTGCCGCGGGCAGCGCGCTTGGCCTCTGGCTTGTGAGGCGCTTTGCCCCGGAGACCGCTGGAAGCGGGATTCCGGACCTGAAGTCCGTGGTCCTGGGCCAGAAGGGGCTCAACTGGAGGCGGGTGATCCCCGTGAAGTTCATGGCGGGTGTGGCCGGCATAGGCGGGGGCCTCACCCTCGGCCGCGAGGGCCCAACCGTTCAGATGGGCGGAGCGACCGGACTCATGGTCTCCTCCTTGTTCCGGGTGAAGCAGGGTGAGGGCGAGCGAAAAGCCCTGATAAGCGCAGGCGCCGCGGCGGGCCTCGCGGCGGCATTCAATGCGCCGCTGGCCGGCCTGATCTTTGCCCTTGAGGAACTGAATGGCAACTTCACGCCGGTCGTCTTTGTGGCCTCGTTCCTCGCGTCGGTGTCGGCGGACGTCGTGTGCAGGGTGGTCACGGGAGAGACCCCCGTTTTTGCGATGCCGGGGATGCCGGCCCCGACTCTACACGCGCTGCCGGTATGCGCTGTGCTGGGGCTTGCCGCCGGACTCTTCGGGGTCCTTTTCAACCGTTCGCTCCTCCTGAGCCTTGACCTTTTCGACCGCTTGAAATCCTGGCCCGCACCGCTGACAGGGGCCCTTGCGGGGCTCGTTGTTGGCGTCGCCGCATGGGCCTATCCCGCGATGAGCGGCTCCGGCGCCCTTCTGAGCGACCGCGCCCTCTCCGGGGATTTGGCCGTCAAGTGGATGCTTCTGCTCGTTGCAGGCAGGTTCCTTCTCACCATGGTGAGCTACGGCTCGGGCGCCGCGGGAGGGATCTTTGCGCCGCTTCTGGTCCTGGGCTCCCTCGGCGGGCTTGCACTGGGCGCTGGCGTCCACGCGTGGTTGCCCGAGTGGGCCGCGAATCCCCAGGTTTTCGCAGTAGTCGGCATGGGCGCTCTTTTTACCTCCACGGTTCGCGCGCCCTTGACCGGAATCGTCCTCATGACGGAGCTCACGGGGAATTACAGTTTCATGCTTCCGCTCTTGGTCGGCGGATTTGTGGCGTACGGGGTTGCCGAGGCGCTCGGTGACAAGCCGATCTACGAGGCCCTTCGCGAGCGCTCGACAGGCGCCGCTCCGGCGCTCAGCGGTCCGGCCGCTTGAGCGAGAAGGTGTCCCGGGTGCGGGTGTAGGCCTCGCGCCCGAGTCGCCCGACAAGGTCCAGCTTAGCCGGGTCGGGAAAGCCGTCCGCAGCGAGGACCTCCTCCCTGACATGCGCGCAGAGGATCCTGCCGAACACCACGTTGGCCGCGAGCGGGCCCGATCCGATGTGGACCACCTGGTCCAGCGTGCACTCGAACGACACGGGCGAGGCGGCGATCCTCGGGGGCCGCACCCTCGTGGAGGGGGAGGTCTCGATCCCGAAAGCAGCGGACTCGCTCTCGCCGTAGGGCAGGTTGGACGCGGTGTCGTTCATCTTGGCCGCCAGCGCCTCCGGCACCAGGTTCACCACGAACTCGGGCACGAGCTCGATGTTGCGGATCGTGTCCTTCTTCTGGCCGTCACGGGTGTTGGCCGGAACGAACATGAGGGTCGGGGGATTGGCCGTGATGCCCTGGAAAAAGCTGAACGGGGCCAGGTTCGCCCTCCCGTCGGGCGAGATCGTCGAGACCCAGGCGATGGGACGGGGCAGGATGGTGGAGGTCATCCACTGGTAGGCGCTCCGGGGAGCGAGGCCGGAAAAGTCGAGGAACATGGCTCCGCGCTAGGGCAAACGGCGCCGGCAGACGAGGGAAATCCCGGGAGGGAGGTTCGCGGCCCTAGACCGTGCAAAGCCTTACCGCGTTGGCCAGCGAGGTCATCGGGTCCTTCGCGGGGATGAATTCCTGGGCGAGGTAGCCCCGGTGGCCCGTCTCCTTGATCGCGCGGGCGATCATCGGGTAGTTCAGCTCCTGGGAGTCGTCGATCTCGTGCCGGCCGGGGACCCCGCCGGTGTGGTAGTGGGCGATGTAGGCGTGGTTCTCGCGGATCGTCCGCACGACGTCGCCCTCCATGATCTGCATGTGGTAGATGTCGTAGAGGAGCTTGAAGCGCTCGGAGCCCACCTGCTTCACCAATTCCACGCCCCAGGCCGTGTGGTCGCACATGTAGTCGTGGTGGTCGACCTTGCTGTTGAGCAGTTCCATGCAGACGGTGACCTTCCGCTTCTCGGCTGCGCCCACGATCTGCTTGAGCGCGATCGCGCAGTTTTTCAGGCCCAGCTCGTCATCCATCCCGGCCCGGTTTCCCGAGAAGACGATCACGTTGGGCAGGCCCGCGTCGGCGCACTGTCCTATCCGCTCGATCATTCCGGGAACCTGGACCGCGTGGTGTTCGATCCGGTTCAGGCCCTCGGGGATCTTGGTGGCGCCCATGGCCATGGCACAGGTGAGCCCGTGCTTCTGGACGACGGCCCACTCCGAGGGCTCGAGGAGCTCGACCGACTCTAGGCCGATGCGTTTCGCCTCCCGCGCAAGGTCCTCGAGCGGCATCTTCGAGTAGCACCACCTGCAGACCGAGTGCCGGAACGAGCCCGGGGCCTGCGAGACGGGCTCGGGGGCCTTGGGTTCGTCCGCGCGAGCCCGCGGCAGGGCCGCTAGCGCGGCCGTGCCGGCAATTACCTTCAACGCGTCACGTCGTGAGATTTCCATTGGGGGTGGGGGGTTGGGCTGACGGGAAAGGCGGGAGTATTGGACGGGATACCCTGCCCGGTCGAGACAAGGTTCGGGGAATTCCCTACGCCGGGCCGGACGTCGTCAGGTGCCAGAGCCGGCAATAGGGGCAGAGATAGGCCTTCCTCTGCCGCTCGACGCCGGCGACCATCGCCGCGTCGAGCGCGTCGCCCTGGGTGCGGTAGCGGCGCTTGCGGAAGCACCTGAGTTCCCGTTCTTCTTTGCGGGGTTCCTTCACGAGTCGGGTGGCGATGGGTTCGGCTCCCAGCGTGCGCCTGCTTCGGACGATTGCAAAGCCTGAGGGAAACCTAGCCCTCCCGGTTGAGCCGCTCGGCCAGCTGGAGGCCGAGGAGGACCAGCTCCGGGACGATTTCGTCAAACAGGTGCTCCTCCTCGAGCATCCGGGCAAACCCGCCAGTGCCCACGATGCGGGGCCGCGCCCCGGCGAAGACCTCCCTGGCCAGCCCGTCGACGATGTGGCGGATCGCCCCGGTGTGCCCGTGATAGAGGCCCGACTGGATGCTCTCCACGGTCGAGCGTCCGAGGACCGACTCGGGCCGCGCGATCTCCACCCGCGGGAGCTTCGCCGTGCGGCTCGCCAAGGTTTCGGCGGAGACTCCGATGCCGGGCAGGATCACCCCGCCCAGGTAGTCTCCCGCAGACGTCACCACGTCAAAGGTGGTCGCCGTCCCGCAGTCCACCACGATTAGGTTTAAGGACGGGTGACGGGTTGACGCCGCGATCGCGCCCGCGATCCGATCGGCGCCCACCTCGAGCGGATTGCGATACCGGACCTTAAGCCCGGTCTTTACGCCGGCCTGGAGCACGAAGGGCTCGCGTCCAAAGTACTGTTTGCTGGCTCCGCGGATGGGGTGGAGGGCGGCCGGCACCACCGAGCAGACGGCGACGCGGTCAATGGACCGGGGGTCGACCCCGTTTTCCCGGAGCACGGAGACGAAGAAAATCCCGAGCTCGTCGGTCGAGCCGAGCGGCTGCGTTGACTTGCGGAACTGGCAGCGGAGCACGTCACCGTCAAAGACGCCGCCGTGGATCTGGGTGTTGCCGATGTCGAGACAGAGGAGCATGGGGAGGGCTAGGTTGGGACGGAAGAAGGGGCTGCAAACTCAACCAGGAGGCGTTCGAGCTCGGAGGCGAGCTCGGTTCGGGTCGGGCACGCAAGGCTGGGCCGCCCGTCCCTGAAATGGAGGGTCGAGGGAAAGGCCTCGCTGCCCGAGCGCTCGGAAAGGTCGTTGTGGACCACCAGGTCGGCCCCCGAATGCCCGAAAAGGTCCTCCACGGCCGCGCGGGCCTCGTCGCTCCCGGCCCCGCGGGTAAGTTTGAATGCGACCACGGCCAGGCCGGGGTTTGCGCTCCGCGCCCTGAGGCCGTCCACCAGCTTCGGGTGGAGCTTAAGGTGGAGGGCCGGCGCGCCGGTCGAGGGCAGTTTCCCTGTCCCCGGCGCATACACCCCGCCCGCGACCTCAATCTGGGCGATCCCAAAGTCGCTCACCGCCGCTCCATGGACCACGGCGTCGAAGCGCTCCGCGCCGAGCACCCGGCCAAGCGCCTGGTCGAGGTCGGAGAACGAGACAAAGGTCTCTTGGCGTGCGGGTCCCTCCGCGGGAATGGAGGATGCGGAGCGCAGGAGCACGACCTCGTGGCCCGCCTGCGACAGGTGGTCGGCGATCCGGGCCCCGGTCCGGCCCGTGCTCGTGTTCGAGAGCACGCGGACGCCGTCGACGGGCTCGGAGGTGCCCCCGCTCGTGACGAGGACCCGGAGCCGCCGTGCGGGCCTTGAGAGGGTGGCCTCGACCTCGGCAACAATGGCCCCGGGCTCGGCTAGGCGTCCGTCGCCGACCTCGCCGCACGCCGTGCGGCCCCGGCCGACCGCGATGAAACGAACCCCCCAATCGGTCAGTCGGGCGACTGATGCGCGCGTTGCCGGGTGCGCCCACATGTTGGGGTTCATCGCCGGGGCCACGAGGAACGGCTTCTTCCGGTCATGGGCAAGGAAGAGCGCGCCCGCGAGGTCGTCGGCAAGGCCCGCGGAGAGTCGGTTCAGCGTGTTCGCTGTCGCCGGGCAGACCACGACCAGGTCGGCCCAGCGTCCGAGGTTGATGTGTTCCAGGGCGCTTCCGGGCTCGAACAGGTCGGAAAGCACCCGCTCGCCCGTGAGGCCCTCGAGCGTGGCGGCGCCCACGAAGCGCAGGGCGGAGGCCGAGGCGACGGTCCTCACCTGGTGCCCCCGCTGCACCAGGCGCGATATCGCCTCGCACGCCTTGTAGGCGGCGACCGATCCGGTGAGGACGAACGCGATGTTAGAGCGGGACATTGTCGATCAGGCGGACCCCCTCGATTCGGACCGCACCCAGGCGGACGCCCGCGCGATCCTCGACGTAGTCGACTTGGAAGCCCTCGGACTGGAGTGTGGCGGCGGCCGTCGGCGCGTCGGGAGCGCCGCGCAGGATGCGGGGGAACCGGGGTGCTCGCGCACGGCCTTCCGGGCTCAGCCGGCTGTTCCGGGAGCTGAGCGCCAGGCCGTCGGGATCGCGGAGGGTGGGGCACGGCACAATCTCAAGGTCCAGGTGCAGCGCCTTCACCATGCCCTGGACGAGCTCGAGCTGCTGGCGGTCCTTCTCCCCGAAGTAGGCGCGGTGCGGCTGGACGAGGTTCAGGAGCTTGAGCACCACGGTGAGGACCCCGTCAAAGTGCCCGGGCCTGTGGGCCCCCTCCAGCGCAAGGCTTTCCCCGGTCTCGGTCACGCGGTAGCGGAACCGCTCCGGGTACATTTCCTCGGGCTCCGGAACCAGGATGTGGTCGGCAAGCGAGCCGACCAGCTCCACGTCCCTGTCGAGTGTCCTGGGGTAGCGCTCGAGGTCGCCGGGGTCGTTGAACTGCGTGGGGTTCACGAAGATGCTCAGGACCACACGATCGTTCTCCCTGCGCGCGCGCTCCAGGAGCGAAAGGTGCCCCGCGTGCAGGGCGCCCATCGTGGGGACAAAGCCCACGCTCTGGCCGAGAAGCCCGATCGACCTGCGCTCGGCCGCCCAATCCTTGAGTCTCCTTGTGATGCGCGCCACGGCTAGAAACTCTCCTTCTCGGACGGGAATGAGCCCTCCCGGACCGCCTCGGCGAAGGCCGCAGCGCCGCCCTGGAAAAGGGATGCGCCGTCGGCGAACGGGCGCGAGAACCTGGGCCTGAAGTCGGGGCTTAGCCCCAGGAGATCCTGGAGCACGAGGACCTGGCCGTCGCAGCCGCTCCCGGCGCCGATTCCGATGGTGGGGATCTCGAGCGCCTGGGATACGTCGCGGGCGAGAGCCTGGGGGATGCATTCCAGGACGAGCGCGCAGACCCCGGCCTTCTCGAGATCGAGCGCGTCCTCCATGAGCGCCTTCGCGGCCGCCTGGTCCCTGGCCTGGACCCTGAATCCGCCCAGGCCGCGCACCCACTGGGGCGTGAGTCCGAGGTGGCCCATCACTGGGATTCCGGACTCGACCAGGTGGCGGATCACGTGCACGTGGCCCCGGGCCCCCTCGATCTTCACGGCGTGGGCCCCCGCCCGCAGGAGCGCGGAGGCGCAGTCGAGCGCATGGGCCTCGCCCTTGCGCGCCGAGAGGAAGGGCATGTCCGAGACGATGAACTTTGCGCCCGCGCCGCGGGCCACGGCGCGGGTGTGGAGCGCCATCAGTTCCGGGGTCGCTCCCAGGGTGTCCTTCTCGCCGTGCACCACCATCATGGCGCTATCGCCCACCAGGAGGCAGTCGACGGGTGAGTCGGCAAGGAGCCGCGCCGTCCACGCGTCGTAGGCGGTCACCATGACAATCTTCGTCCCTGCCGCCTTCGCGGCAGCGAAGCCCCCGGCCGAGCTGATGGGCGCCCGGCGAGCCGCCGGCACGGATTCTAGCGATTCCACGTTGCCTCCGCTGGATTCCATCGATGGAAAACCTGCGGACCGGCAAGGGGGGACCGGGGTGCTTTTCGCATGGCGATCAAGCCTCGTTGTCCGAAGGGCATGGTTGGTTGGATCTGTTGTCCGGTCGCGATCGTGTTCGCGCTAGACAGGAAGACCGATCGCCGCTTCCCGGGAATTTCGCAACCCCAAACCCCGGATCCTGCGCAAGCTCCCGGGCCCCACGGGGTTTTGGGCCCGCCCCGGGCCGGGCGCGGGGAGCATTTCACTCGCCTCCTGGGTCGGCCCTGGGCTAGTCCATTCCCCTCCCATCCGCCCCCACTCTCAACCGTGAAACGATTCAGCAGCGATGCGCGCACCCTCCAGTGGATCGACCGGTGGGTCGGTGCGCCCCTCTGCTGGCTCCTGACCCAGGTCCGCAGGGCGGAGGGACTGTTCCAGGGGGCCCCTCCGGCCCAGGTCCGGCGGATCCTCTTCCTTAAGCTCGCCGAGCAGGGCTCCACGGTCCTCGCCCACGAGGCCGTCAGGCTGGCGTGCGAAAGGGTGGGGCGGGACAACGTGTATTTTCTCTGCTTCGAGGAGAACCGCTTCGTCGTGGACCTGGTCGGGCTCGTGCCCCCGCAGAACGTCATCACGGTGGCCACCCGGACCCCGGCCTCGATGGTCCGCGGCGCGTTCCAGGCGATCCTCGGGGTGCGGCGCCTCGGGATCGACGCGTGCATCGACATGGAGTTCTTCGCGCGCTTCTCGGCGGCCATCGCCTACCTCCTCGGGGCCGAGCGGAGGGTGGGGTTCCACGTGTATTTCGGGGAGGGCCCCTACCGCGGGGACCTGATGACGCACCGGGTCCTCTACAACCCCCACCTCCACACGAGCCGCACGTTCACAAGCCTGGTGCAGGCGCTCGACTTCCCTCCGGCGGCTTTTCCGACGCTGCCGGTGGTGCCGCCCGAGAGCCGGCCACTGCCGGCCTTTGTCGCCGGGGAGGAGGAGGCAAAGGCCGTCCGCGCGAAACTTGGCTCCCTCGGCGTCCCGGCGGAGGGACGGCTTGTCGTCCTGAACGCCAACGCGGGCGACATGCTCCCGCTCCGCAGGTGGGCCCTCGCCAACTACCGGGACCTGGCCGCCAGGCTCCTTTCCGAATTCCCAGGCGCCTGGATCGTATTCACCGGATCGGCGGAGGAGGCGCCCGGGATCGCCGAGCTCGCGGGATCGGTGGGTTCCCCAAGGAGCGTATGCCTTGCCGGGCAGACGACCCTGCGCGAGCTCGTGGTCCTCTTCGGCATGGCCGAGGTCCTGGTGACCAACGACAGCGGCCCCGCGCATTTCGCGGCCCTTACTTCCGTCGACGTCGTGGCCCTGTTTGGGCCGGAGACCCCACTCCTCTACTCGGCTCCCGGGCCGAGAAGCCACCCGGTCTGGGCCGGCATCGCCTGCAGCCCGTGTGTGAACGCCTTCAACAACCGGCAGACGTCATGCCGCGACAATGTTTGCATGAAGGCGATCACCGTGGACCAAGTCCACGGCGTCGCCTCCCGGATCTTCCGGGAGAGGACGGGCTGTAGCCAGGGCCCGGCTTCCTAGACCGCGCCGCGGATCTTGAACGCAACCGCGTGGTCGGCCGGCAGCCCCTCGGGGATGTCGATGGCCAGTCCGGACCGGTCCTGGGTCCAAGTGAGTTTGACGTCGTGGCCGAGCAGCTCGACACCCGAGACCCGGCCCACCCGGAGGGCCGTGTCGGTCGCCAGCGAGCGGATCAGGGTCCGGAACTCGGGCCTGCCCATGACGAAGGCGTAGAGAACGTCGCCCTTGGTCGTGAACCGGACGTCGTTGGCGTCCAATGCCCGGCGGGAGCTCTCGTTGAACGTCTTGCTCTTCTGGTCCGCGGCCTGGTCGGGCAAGCCCTCCCCGAACTTCTTCCAGGGCCTCGTCCCGTGGATCCCCTCGCTGTTCAGGGCCATCCAGCGCGTGATCTCGTCGACCACCGCCAGTTCCTGCATGTCCGGCATCCCGCTGGCCGGCAGCGGGACGTTGAGCATCAGGTTCCCGTTCTTGCTCACGATATCGACCAGCATGTCGACCACGACCTTGGGTGTCTTGTAGTGGGTGCCCCGCTTGTAGTGCCACTCCCCGATGCAGGTGTCCGTCTGCCACGGCCGCGGAAGGATGTCATCGAGGACCCCGCGCTCGCGGTCCAGCACGCAGGTGCCCAATTCGCTGTCGCGGTCCCTCTTGGAGAAATACACGGCGTCGGCCTTCCCGCCGTTTCGCTTGGCGCTCAGGTTGTACAGGTGCGACACGACCGAGTAGCCGTACTCCTGGAAGGGCAGGGATCCGTCGGAGTAGAGGAAGTCGGGCTCATGCTGGTCGACGAGGTCCGTGATCCGGTCGTGCCAGTGGCGCTTCCACCAGTTCGGGATGTTGTCCTCGGTCCACGGAAGGTCCGTGTTCCAGACGTCATCGGAGTCGACGTAGTACTCCTTGTTCGCCGGCTCCGCCCCGTCGTAGGGGACGCCCGCCAGGGGACCCGTCTGGTCCGCCCCGTGCGCGACGGAGAACCACTTGTAGGTGATCCACAGGTGCTCGCTGATCCCGAACC
>CAITBM010000050.1 GCA_903890485.1 uncultured Opitutaceae bacterium
GGCTCGGTGGCCGTGGGACTCGGATTTGCCGGCATGCTCGGCCTCGGGTTTCTCTCGCTCGCGGGCCTGGGCTTTGCGGTCTCCTGGGCGGCGAGGCGGTTCGTGCCGAAGCGCCTCCCGTATGTCGTCCGCCAGGGATTCGAGAACCTCCACAGGCCGAACAACCGGACTGTCCTCCTGCTGGTATCCCTCGGGCTGGGAACCTTCCTGGTCCTCACGCTCTTCCTTGCACGCTCGACACTCCTGAGTGAGATCCGCGGCGCCGGTACCCAGGGCCGCCCGAACCTGATACTCTTCGACATCCAGGACGACCAGATCGAGCCGCTGAAGGCACTGGCCGCGGCCACGGGCGTCCCGGTCCTGGAGAGCGCCCCGATCGTGACCATGAAGATCTCGGCCGTTAAAGGGGTCGCCGTGGAGACGCTTCTCCACGGCAAGGACCCCAAGATTGCCGCCTGGGCGCTCCGGAGGGAGTACCGGTCGACCTTCCGGGACGCGCTTTCGAAGACCGAGAAGGTGGTCGAGGGGCGTTTCACGGGGAGCGCCCCGTCGGGGGACCTGCCGGTACCGGTGTCCCTGGAGGAGGGCCTGGCCAAGGACATGGGCCTGCGCCTCGGGGACCGCCTGGATTGGGACGTCCAGGGCGTCGCGGTGCACGCCGTCGTCGGGAGCATCCGTGCGGTCGAGTGGCGGCGCCTGGAGCCCAACTTCTTCGTGGTGTTTCCCGCCGGTGTGCTCGAGGGCGCCCCAAAGACGTTCCTCGCCGCGCTCCATGCCGAATCGCCGGAGCAGTCGGGCCGGGTGCAACGGGCGGTGGTCGACCGGTTTCCCAATGTGACGGCAATCGACCTGGCCCTCGTAGTGGAGACTTTGGACGGCATCTTCTCGAAGGTGGCCTTCGCGATCCAGTTCATGGCGCTCTTCACCGTGGCAACCGGGCTGATCGTGCTTGCCGGGGCGATCTTCATGGGGCGCCACCAGCGGATCAGGGAGACGGTCCTCCTGCGGACGCTGGGCGCCACCCGGCGCCAACTCGCGGCGATCCAGCTTGTCGAGTACGCGGTCCTGGGGATTCAGGCAGCGATTGTCGGGTCGGCATTCGCCGTGGGAGGCAACCTCCTCCTTGCGCGCTATGTCTTTCATGTCGACGCCACCTCGCCGCTGAGCCAGGTCGCGGCCGCCGTGGCCATCGTCTCCTCGCTCTCAGTGCTGACGGGATGGGCCGCCGGCAGGGGAGTGGTGGACCACCCCCCTCTTGAGGTGCTTCTCCAGGAAACCTAGTCGGGAACGGCTGGAACCAGCCGAGGCCGGCCTCACAATTTCCGAAACGATGGCACCCCGGCGCGCGTCATATGTCAGATGGCCCTAGCCCGAGTTACCCTCCCTTTAACCCCGATGCCCAAGACCCTCATTGCGAGACTCCTGCGAAGCCTGGTGCCGGCCGCAGCGTTCCTTGTGCTGGCGTGCGCGTGCGCTGCGTCGCCGTTTCATGACGGAGGCAATCTGGGCGTCCGGGAAGGCCTGCAGGATTACCGCGACGGCGTCGTGATCGCGAAGCCGAAGGCCGTGATGCTCACCCGGGTGGACCGGGCCGAGAGCGACGAGGGATTCACGCTCCGGGCCCAGTTCGAGCGCTTTGGCGGCGTTCGCGTGATCAGGCTGGCGGCGGGCGACACCGTGCCGGCAGCGATTTCCCGCCTTATGGCCACGGGCCGGTATGAATACGTGGAGCCCGACTATGTGAGGCGCACCCAGGTCACGGTCCCCAACGACCCCAACCTGAGCGGCCAGTGGGGGCTGAAGAACACGGGCGCCAACGGGGGCCTCGCCGGGGCCGACATCAACGCCGAGGCCGGATGGGACGTCCAGACTTCGGCGCAGAGCGTGGTGGTGGGCATGCTCGACACGGGCGTCCTCGCGACCCACGAGGACCTGGCCGCCAACCTCTGGCAGAACCCGACACCCAACACGACCGCCTCCTACGCCTCCGTGAGCTCGAGCACCGGGCAGGCCGACACGGTCTCCGAGACCGATTCCCTGAACGGGCTGAACGCCATCGCGGGGACGGGCACCCCCGCCGACGACGAGGGCCACGGCACCCTGACCTCGGGGGTTGTCGGCGCGGTGGGCAACAACGGGCTCGGGGTCACCGGGGTCGCCTGGAAGACGCAGCTGATGGAGCTCAAGTTCCTCGACAAGAGCAATTCCGGCTCAATCTCCAACGAGCTCCCGTGCATCGACTACGCGATCAAGCACAAGGTCCAGGTCATCAACGCGAGCTTCGGGAGCGCGACGGGGTCACAGGCGGAGATGGACGCAATCCAGGCGGCGGGCAAGGCCGGCATCGTCTTCGTTGTCGCCGCGGGAAACAGCGGCGAGAACATCGACATTGCGCCGGAATTCCCCGCGGACTACCCGCTCGACAACATCATCTGCGTGGGGTCGAGCGACAACCGCGACCTGCCCGACTACTTCAGCAACTACGGCTCGGGTTCGGTCGAGATCTTCGCCCCGGGGGACGGGATCCTGTCGACCTCCTTCTCGGGCAATTCCGGCTATTCCTACGCGAGCGGGACCTCGCTTGCCGCGCCGTTTGTCACCGGGGCCGTGGCGCTCCTCAGGGCCAAATACCCTTCGGACACCTACCGCCAGACCATCAACCGGGTCCTTAACGGGGCGGCGACCCTTTCGTCACTCGGGGGCAAGGCCCAGACCAATGGCCGCCTGGACCTGGCGAAGGTCCTCGCCGCGCCATCATCGACCCCGAACTCGACCTTCGCCACCCGCGTGGTGCTGCAGGGCCTTGACCCCTACACCCGCTCCAGCAACGCCGACAGCCCGAAGACGCCCGAGGCAAGAACGCCGACGGTTGCGGGCACGGCGGGAGTCTACTCGCAGTGGTGGCAATGGACGGCGCCTCAGGACGCGACCGTGGAGGTCGACACGAGCGGGACCCAGGGCGGTGCCTTCCTCACCGGGGGGAGCACCTACCCAACCCTGCTGGGCGTCTACACGGGAACGAGCCTGGGTGCGCTCACCCTGGTGAGGGACAACATGACCTTCGGCAGCGAGCCCCTGGAGGGCAGCACAACCGGGGCGAGCGTGGCTTACAGCCAAGTCTCCTTCCACGCCTCCGCGGGCACCACCTACCAGATCCTGGTTCAGGGGCAGTCGAGCCAGGCAGTTCAGAACGGCCAGACGGTCCTGGCGATCAACACCGACCCCGACAACGATTCGGTCACAAAGCCGCGGGTCCTCTCCGGTGCCAGCCTCTCGATCACGGACGCCAACCCCGGCGCCTCCCTCGAGCCCAATGAGCCCAAGATCCTTGGAAACGCCGGGGGCCACTCGCTCTGGTACTCCTGGACCGCGCCCTTCACGGGCCAGGCCCAGGTCTCCGGGTACAGCCTGGACATCGACCCCGAGGTCGCCGTGTACACGGGTTCCTCGATTCCGACCCTCGGGCTCGTGGCCTCGGCCGCGTCGACGGGCCAGAAGGGCACGACAACGGTGGTGAGCTCCTGCGTGTGCTCGTTCCAGGCCTCCGCGGGAACCGCCTACCTGATCTGCGTCGACGGGAAGACCAGGAACGACATTGGCGACTTCACGCTCTCGATCGCGGACTCCCGCTGGCAGGGACAGACGGGTGACGCCATCACCTCCTCCCCGGCGGTCGGCCCCGACGGCACGGTCTACGTGGGGAGCAACGACGGCTCCTTCTACGCCTTCGGCCCCTCCGGGTCAGTGGCCTGGAGCTACGCCTCGTCGGGGCTTTTTGACACGAGCTCGGCCGCCGTGGCCCCCGACGGCACCGTCTACGCGGGTTCCACGGACGGCAACCTCTACGCGTTCGCCCCGGGCGGCGGGCTCAAATGGAAGTTCGCCGTGCCCACGCCCGCGAGCGGCTCCGGGCTCTCAAACGGCGTGTCATCCTCGCCCGCGCTCGCCTCCGATGGGACCGTGATCTTCCACGCCGAGGACGGGAACCTCTATGCGGTCACCCCGGCCGGGGTGCGCAGCTGGGCTGCCCCGGTCCCCGGCGCCTCCTATGCCGCGCCGACCGTGGGCGCGGACGGCACCGTGTACATCGGGACGGATGGCGGATCGCTCTACGCATTCAATTCGGCGGGCACCAAGAAGTGGGTATACGCCGCCCCGGTCTCCGGAGAGGCGATCTACACGGCCGCGGCGGTCGATGCTTCCGGCAATGTCTATTTCGGGACCCTGAGCGGCAATGTCTACTCGGTCGATCCCTCGGGCGCCCTCCGCTGGACCTTCAAGGTCGGCAACGGCGTCACCTCGGCGCCCGCCCTCGCGGGCGGATCCGTGTACTTTGGCGGCTACGACGGGTACCTCTATTCGGTTTCCGCCTCGGGCGGTAAGCAAAACTGGCGCACCCCGCTGGGGGCGCAGGTGAGGGCGAGCGCGCCGGCGGTGGATGCGAACGGCACCGTCTACATCGGCTGCTACGACCACAACGTGTACGCGGTTTCCCCTTCCGGGGCGCTTGTGCGGACCTACGCCTCCGACGACTGGATCCGGTCCTCGCCGGTGATCTCCGGGACCTCGCTCTATTTCGGGAGCAACGACCACAAGCTCTACGCCTTTGACCTGGGGGTGGGGGCCGCGTCGGCCGACTGGCCGATGTACCAGTACGGCCCGCGCAGGACGGGACGCGCCCAGGTGGAGGCCCTCGCGATCACGTCGGGCCCGTCGACCCAGACGGTGGCCCCGGGCAGCACTGTGGTGTTCTCCGTCGGGGCCACGGGCCCCGCACCGCTCTCCTACCAGTGGTACCTTAACGGCTCGGCGATCGCGGGAGCGGTGAACAGCGACCTGACGATCCGGAATGCTTCGGCCTCCGACGACGGGTCCTACACGGTGACGGTGACCGGCGGCTCCTCGACCGTCACGAGCGCGGCGGCGGTGCTCTCGGTGGCCAACCCGCCGCCGCCCTCCCAAAGCAACGGGCGGATCGTCGACCTGTCGGCCCGCGCCAACGTGGGGACGGGGGGAAACATCCTGATCGCCGGATTTGTGATCCGGGGCTCCGGAAGCAAGAGTGTCCTGTTGCGGGGAATAGGCCCCACGCTGGCGACCTCGCCCTTCAACGTTCCCGGCGTCCTCCTGCAGCCCGACCTCACGCTGCTCTCGGGCAGCACGCAGCTCTCCTCCGACACCGCGTGGGGCGGCGGGCAGGCGCTCGCGAGCGCGTTCTCGCAGGTCGGGGCGTTCTCCCTTGCCGCGAATTCGGCAGACTCGGCGATCCTGACCAGCCTGGCGGCGGGCTCCTACACCTCCCAGCTCTCGGGCCTGGGCTCCACGAGCGGCGTCGCACTGGCGGAGATCTACGACGCCGACCCGGGAACGCCGACCGCGAACCTGGTCAACATCTCGGCCCGCGCGAGCGTGGGCTCCGGGGCCAACGTGCTGATCGCGGGCTTCGTGATCCAGGGCAGCCAGCCCGTCCAGCTCCTGCTGCGCGGCATCGGCCCCACGCTGGGTGCCGCGCCGTTCAATGTCGCCGGCGCGATCGCGCAGCCCACCATCGGGCTCTACGACTCGAAGAGCACCCTGATCGCGAGCAACGCGGTTTGGGGCACCTCGACCGTCCCGGGCGCCTCCTCGGTCTCGGCGACGATCCGCCAGGCCACCTCCGCGGACATGACCGCGGTGGGGGCCTTCGGCCTGAGCCCGAGCTCAGCGGACTCCGCGATGGTGGCGATCCTGCCGGCGGGCAGCTACACCGTGCAGCTCGGGGGCAACAACGGCTCGACCGGCATCGGCCTGGTCGAGGTCTACCTCATGCAGTAGGAGGGGCTCACTCGTTCTTGGGTGCGTAGTCCTTCTCCGTGGCCACGATCGCGTCCTCAATCTGGGCGGGCGTCATGGTCCCGGGATCGCGCGCGGGCGCGCGGCCGAGGAGGACCTCGGAGAGGATGCGGAGGCGTTCCGCTGCATTCCCGTTGCGGCCAAAGGCGAGGTAGTACTCCCGGGGCTCCACCGAGAAATGGGCCTGGCCGTTGGAGGAGAGGGAGAGCGTCTTTCCAAAAGGCAGGCCGACCTTGAGCTCGGAACCCGCCGGGCCGGAGGCCGAGACGCTCACGTCGACCCTCTCGCCGCTCCGATGGAGGTCCACCTCCAGGCGCCAGTCCCGGAAACGGAAGTTGCCCAGGTGCGCATGGCCCATCCCCGGGGGAAGGCTCGGCGCAAGTTCCAGGTCGGCGCGGTCCGACTCGGGGTTGATCCCCAAGAGGAGCACCAGGGTCGAGGTCACGAAGTCCCCGTGCGACCAGACGATCATCTGCTTGTCGGGGACCCCCTTGCGGTCCCAGTACTCCGGAAGGTAGCCGCTCGTCTCCTCGATGTCGTTGCCCCGCTTGTTCACGATCCCCGAGATCAGGTATCTCCACGCCAGGTCCGTCCGCCCGAGGAGCCACTCGTCCTGCGCGGCCCAGCTGCCGATGATGGGCCAGGTGTCGAGCTCGCCCTGGGGCGCGTGCGGGCTTCCGGGGCTCGGCCCGAAGCGGAAGATCGAATGGTCGGGGTTTTCAAGGTCGCGGATCACCTCGGCCTGGGTCGAGGCGAACCTGGGGTCATCCACCGCGATGATCCCCTGGTCCCTCCCGAAAATCCCGAGCCGCCCGATGATCAGCATCCCCGCGTCGGTCCGGTCCTCCCGGACCGGCCCGTTGCGGTTCTCGGCCTTCGGGTAGTCGGGATCGGTGAACACCTTGCCTGCGGGCCCGGCCATTGGGATCAGCCTCCCCTTGCCGGCGTCGAAGGCCTGCGCGAGGAACACCTTCTGGAGCCGGTCTGCCGCCCCTGTCCACAGGGCCTCCTCGCCCGCGTGCCCGAGCGCCCGCGCGATCTTCGAGGCGGCGCGCAGGCCGCTGTAGACCTCGGCGTTGGGCCAGGTCGAGGGAGCCGGGATGAAGCAAATCCACTCCTCGGCTAGGTTGAGCATTCCCTCCCGGTCCACCCGTCCCGCATAATAGTCGCAGTAGTACTTCACGTAGGGCCACGAGGATTGGAGGAACTTCTCCCCCTCGGGCCTCAGGCGCGAGTAGTACCAGATCCCGGTGATCGCGATCGCGGGCTGCTGGGCCTCGCGCTCTCCGCCGACCGAGAAGTCCCGCTGGGCGGTCCAGAAGTCGAAGTAGCGGTCGACCGCGCCGTAGTCGCCCGCCAGCGCGAGCCCGATCATCGTGTAGGTGCCGTCACGGAGCCAGGAGTCCCGGTAGAAGAAGATGTCGGCCATCAGGTCACCGGAGGAGAACTGCGAGGCGCGGATGGCGTCGAGCGAGTCGGAGAAGAGCCGGTCGAGGCCGGGGTTGTCGCTCGAGAGGGAGACCCGGGACAGTGCGACCTCGCTCGCCGGGTCGCTCGTCCCGCCGAGGGCCTCGGCCCAGGACTGCGCATAGGAGGGGGAGGTTCCCGGGGGCGGCGCCGTGTCCGTGGCGTCGACGCACACGAGAACCTCGCGCACCTGGTCGAGCTCCTTCTCCAGGCCGGTCGAGTCGATCGAAAGGGTCCGGCCCAGGGGGGCCGTCCCGACCAGGAGCCGTGGCCCGGCAGTCGTCGTCAGCACGGGATTCTCGCTCCGCCAGAGCGTCCGGAATTCGGCGATCCCCGCAGAATCATTGGCGCGAAAGGACTGGGTGAACTCCGGGTACTTGAACCGGGCGCAGAGCCGGAGGTCCGCGGGCCTAGTGAAGGTGTAGCGCACGAACATCGGGCTTTCCGGCGCGCGCTTCCTCGCCGAGATCTCGATCACGAGGGAGCCGTCCTCCGCCTCCAGCCGGATGAACCCGGGCCTTGTCCCCGTGTGGCGGTAGGGGAGCGTCCTGAGGTCCACCCAGGAGTCGCCCCTGCGGACCTTGCCGTAGAGCGAGGTCTCAAGGAAGAGGGGGATGTGGCGCATCCGGCCCGGGTCCATGCCGCACCAGATCTCGCGCACCTCGCCGTCCCTGCCCGCCCGGAGGAGCATCGAGGGCGCCGAGGCGTACCGGTCGGTGATGGCGTACTCGGGGACCTTGTCGACAGCGCCCAGGTTCGCGCAAAGCAGGAGGAGCGAGACGAGCGGGGTGATCGGCTTCATTGGGGTTGGTCGCAAGACTGGGGAACGCGGGCGCGGGTTTCAACCGCGGCAACAGCCCGCACCTAGCGGGCTCCGAAATACGCCGTGCCCCGGCCGTTCCACTTGACGCCGCGGCCCCGGACAAGGGCCCGGGTGAGGAAGGATCGGGCGAGCCGAACGGACTCGGGCAGCGACGCGCCGCGGCCGAGCCAGGCGGCGATGGCGGCCGACAGGACGCAGCCCGTCCCGTGGGTGTTCGGGGTCTCTATCCGGGGGCTTTCAAAGCTCGTGGGCTCGTCGCCGGGCAGGGCCAGGTAGTCCCGGCACAGGTCGCCGGGCGCGTGGCCGCCCTTCACGAGCACGGGGCACCCGCACTCGTCCGCAAGGCGGGCGGCGGCGCGGCTTGCCTGGGCAAAGGAGCCCACGGGGAGCCCGGTGAGGGCCGAGGCCTCCGGCCAATTGGGGGTCACCAGTGAGGCGATCGGGAGAAGCTCAGACTTGAGGGTCCGTATGCCGGCCCCCGTGAGGAAGACCGTGCCGCTTGAGGACGAAAGGACCGGATCGACGACCAGCGGAACCATCGGCACCCTCTTGAGCGCGCGTGCCACGACGCGCACCGCGGCCGAGCCCGGCAGGAGCCCGGTCTTCACCGCGGAGACGGTGAAGCCCCGGAGCATCGCCTCGACCTGGGCCCGGATGAGGGGGCCCGAGACACGCTCCCAGGCCACGACGCGGTTCAGGTCCTGCGCGGTCACCGCCGTGACGGCCGTCAGGGCGTGCCCGCCGATCGCACGAATGGTGCGCTGGTCGACCTGGATTCCCGCGCCGCCTCCGCTGTCGGAGCCCGCGATCGAGAGGACGCAGAAGGGCGTGCTCACGGCCGCCAGTCCCTCATGCCGCCCTGCAGGTTGATCACCGAGGTGAACCGGTGCTTGTCGCGCAAGAGCTGCATGGCCCGGTAGCTCCGCACCCC
>CAITBM010000051.1 GCA_903890485.1 uncultured Opitutaceae bacterium
CCGCGCCTCAGACCCCTCCTAAAGCCGCCCTTGAGGCGAAGCCTTCGGCTGCTCCTAAGGCGAAGCATGCTGCTCCTGCTCGCGCTGGCAGCTACATGGTCACTATGGCCCGGAGCCCCCGGTGGGGGCGGGCTGCTCAAGAAGAGTGGGGTTGGGCCGAGTGGGAGGAGGCTCAGTGGGCTGCTGCCCAGCGTTGGGAGCCGGATCTTCCGCGCCAGGTGAAGGGTGGCGGTGCTGGAAAGGGTGTGGCTGAAGATCCCCCCGTTCTCCTTGTTGCCTGGGTTAAAGAGCACGGCACGCATGACCTTTACCGAGGTCTTCTCGAACGGCGGGTTGCACAGGGCGACCCCGTACTCCGAGGCAAGGCGCTTGTGGACCGCATCGAGAGCCTTCTTGGTCTGGTCGGGTGAAGCCGCGCCCGAGAGCACCGCCCAGCACTGGGTGTTCAGGTAGACCTGGCCTTCGCGGGCCTTCTTGGTCCCAAAGACGACCCCGTCCTCGCTGATCGCCCAGATGAACCAGTTGCCGTCCCAGCACGTCTTGCGAATCCGCGCGTCCAGCTTGGCGAGCTCGCCCAGCGCCCAGCGGCGCTCCTTGTCCCGTCCGAGCTTGCCCGCAATCTCTCCGTAGGCGCGCAGGCCGTAGCGCACCTGGAAGGCGACGAAGACCGACTCGCCCTTGTAGCCGAGCTTCAGGCAGTCGTTCCAATCGGCGAGGAGACCGCAGGGCAGGCCGTTCGCGCCGGTGCGCTTAAGGTTGAACTCGAGGGCCCGGCGCAGGTGGACGAGAACGGTGCCCTTGCCCTCGTCGGCGAACGGCACCACCTCGTCGTAGAACCCGACGTCGCCGGTCTCGGCCACGTAGACCGGGATGGCGTTGAAGAACCACTGGCAGTCGTCGCTGCGGTAGTGGTGCGCAGGGGTCGGCTTCATCTTGCCGGGCGCGTGGGACCAGGGGCGGATCTCCGGCTGAGCTCCCCCGGTGGAGTCCTGCCCCGAGAGCATGAGCTTGAGGCGGTCCTTCACCTGCGAGGGGATCATGCCGGAAACCCCGATCATGTCCTGCACCGTGTCCCGGAAGCCGAAACCGTCGCGCTGGTCGCCGGTGTAGACCAGCGAGCAGGAACGCGACCATTCAAAGGTCATGAGCGCATTGTAGGCGCCCCAGACGTTCACCATGTGGTCGAAGTCGGGGTCGGGCGTCTTCACCTGCATCTTGCCGACCAGGCCGTGCCAATGGCGCTTGAGCTTGGAAAGCTCCCGGTCACAGGCCTCGGGGTTGCCGAAGCGCGCCCAGGCCTGCTTGGCCTTGGGGCTCTTGCCGATCCCCAGGAGGACCATGACCTCTGTCGTGGCCCCGGCAGGGAGCACGAGGTCGCTTTGGATCGACCCGCACCCGTTGTCGGACATGTGGTCGCTGTTCCTGCAGGCCCCCGCCTCAACCGCCTCGGGCCGATCGAAGCTGCGGTAGGCCCCGAGGAATTTGTCGCGGTCGCAGTCATATCCGACGACCTCGCCGCCCACCTGGGTCATCCACCACCAGCGGGACTGGTCGGTGTTGGCAAAGTTGGCCGGGTCCTCGGGCAGCCTCCGGCAGGAGGAGGCGAGGATGAATCCGTCCTGCCAGTCGGCCTGCGAGATGTACTGGGAGTACTGCAGGTTCAGCAGGTCCTGGTTCAGGTTCCACTCGGTCGTGAATTCACAGAACGAGAACACGCTCAGCTTGCGCTGCGTGCTCCCGGTGTTCGTGACCTTCAGGCGCCAGTACTCGAATTCCTGGCCCAGCGGAACGAAGTAGGTCGCCTCGCTTCGGATCCCGCGCCACTCGCTCTCGATCACGGCGTAGCCGAGCCCGAACCGCGTGGTCGTGAAGAATTCATCGAGGGGCTTGCCGACCGGCTGCCAGGCTGCCGACCAGTAGTCGCCCGTGGCGGCGTCGCGCAGGTAGAACTGGCGGCCGGGCATGTCCATCGGGACCGAATTGTACCGGTGCCGCAGGAATCGGCCCGAAGCCGGGGAACGCGTGAAGCTGTAGCCCCCGGCGTTGTTCGTGATGATCGCCCCGTAGCGGCGGTCACCCAGGTAGTTGGACCACGCGCGGGGCGTGTCCGGTCGGGTGATCACGTATTCGCGGGCGGTGTCGTCAAAGTGGCCAAAGCGCATGGGGTGGTACGGGTCGAGGTTCTCTCGGGGCTCGGGGCCCCATTCATCGGCTGGGCGGACGTTGGTGTAAAGGCGAAGCCACTGCAGGGGCCCCTGGGAGTGTGCCCGGGGGCGCCCCGGCCGGCGGGACAACCGCCTGCCACCGAGTCGAAAGCGCGCAAACGCGGGGGGTTTCATGGATCGGATAAGTCATCATACTATTTATAGCGGCCTCCCCGCAGGTGGCCTGAGGCGGGATGGCATATTTATTGCAGTGGACCGTCCATGATCCCCAGACCGGCAAGCCTCCTGTGCCTCGCAACGCTTCTCCTGTGCGGGGCGAACGTGTCCGCGGCGTTTCCCGCCCCCTCGCGGGATGATCCGGCGTGCTCCGCCGAGGATCGGGTCTTCATGGCCCGCGCCTACGAGCTCGCCCGGTACGCGACGACCCACGGCGGTGGGCCGTTTGGAGCCCTCCTCGTAAAGGACGGCAAGGTGATCGCGGAGTTTTCCAACTGCGTCCACTCCACCGGCGACATCACCAAGCATGCCGAGACCGGCCTGATCTCTGCGTTCAGCCCGAAGATCGACCGGGCGACGTTCGCCAGGTCCACGCTCTACACGAGCACCGAGCCCTGTGCGATGTGCTGCGGGGCGATCTGCTTCTCGGGCATCGGCCGGGTGGTCTACGGCACGTCCGAGGCCCCGTTCGTGAGCGTGATGGGCCTGCCTGCCGACCCGGACCCGCTCACTAGCCGCGAGATCCTCAGGCGCATTTCACCGGGGACCAAGATCCTGGGGCCGCTCATGGAGGCCGAGGGCCTCCTAATCCACGAGGCGTATTGGCCCGTCCACCCGGAGGACGTCGGCAAGTCCTAGGCGCCGGCCACGCGTTGGGCCCCGACCTTGCGGTGGATCGCCATGGCGGCCCTCCTCCCGTCACGCACGGCGTGAACGACGAGGCTCGGCCCCCGGACGGAGTCGCCGCCCGCGTAGACCTTGTCGACGGTGGTCATCTGGTCGCGGTCGACAACGATCCCTCCCCATTCGTTGATCTTGATCTTGGCGAATTCGCTGTCGTCGGGGAATGAGACCGGGTCAAATCCGTAGGCGACGATGACCACTTCGGCGGGCACGACGAACTCCGAGCCCGGCACCGCGATCGGCTTGCTTCGTCCGGAGGCATCCGGCGCACCGAGTTCCATGCGGACGCAGCGCACCCCGGTCGCGCAGCCCCCCGAGTCGGCGATGATCTCCACGGGGTTGGTGAGGAACTGAAACTCGGCTCCCTCCTCCAGGGCATTGTAGTACTCCTTGCGGCTGCCCGGCATGTTAGAGAAGTCCCGGCGGTAAAGGCAGGTGGCGGATTCAGCGCCCGCGCGGAGCGCGGTTCTCAGGCAGTCCATCGCCGTGTCTCCGCCTCCAAGGACGACGACGTTTCGGCCCCGGACATTGACCTCGCGGCTGGCGACGATCCCGGGCCCGGCGTTCTTCTCAATCAGGAATGGGAGGGCCTGCTCGACCCCGGAAACGCCCTCGCCTGGGACGCCCGCAGCCTTTGCCTTTTGCGCCCCGTGGCCGAGGAAGACGGCATCGTGGGTCCTGATGACCTCCTTGAGCGGGATATCCTTACCGATCGTGATCCCGAGCTTCACCTCAACGCCGCGCTCCACAAGGATGTTCATCCTGCGCGCCACGACTGGCTTCTCCAGCTTGAAGGAGGGGATGCCGTTTACCAGGAGGCCTCCCGGAAGGGTGAGGGACTCGAACATCGTGACCTGGTAGCCGAGCTTCGCCAGCTCGTCGGCGCACGCGATCCCGGCCGGCCCGGAGCCGATCACCGCGGCCCTCAGCCCGTTCGAGGCAGCCGGAACAATGACCTCGGGGTTGTGGCTGAACGCGTACTCGTTGATGAAGCGCTCGATTGCCCCGATCGACACCGGGTCGGTCCTGCAGTTGAGGATGCAGGCCCCCTCGCACAGCCTTTCCTGGGGGCAGACCCTGGAGCAGATCTCGGGCATGTTGCTCGTCTTGTTCGAGAGGCGGGAGGCCTCGACAAAGCGGCCTTCGGCCGCAAGGGCCAGCCACTCCGGTATGCGGTTGGAGAGGGGGCATGCCTGGGAGCACAGGGCGTTTGGGCACTGGATGCAGCGGCGCGCCTGCTCCTGGGCGGTCTTCTCGTCATAGACGGCGTAGATCTCGTTGTAGTCGAGCACCCGCAGCTCGGCCGTGCGCTTCGGCGGCGCCTCCCTCGACACCAAGATCCAGTCGTATTTGGACCGTGGCACGCTGTCTCCGGCGGGTTTCATGATGTTGTTAATCGGCCCCCGGCTGCCGGAGGTTAACACGAGATCGCGATGTGGCTCCGATACTGTCCTATTTGGCGTTCGACTGCAAGCGAGGGTTCTCCTCCTTGTTCGGACAGGCTAAAGCGGCGGCGGGTCCAGTCCGGCCCGAAATATCCCAGCAAAAAAACCGCGCCGGGTGTGTAACCGGCGGGGCGCTGGTCATCCTGCGGCCCTACTTGCCTGGGAACGTGGCCAATTGGGCGATATACCACTCCCCCGAGGGGTCCTTCACCCAGCCGATCTCTAGCCGGCCCGAGACGTCAAAGAGGCGGCCCTCGGGGCTGCGAACCTTCTGGTGGTAGGTGCCCAGCTGTTCGGCCGTGTCGCCGTCGATCAGCGTGCTCGTGGCGACGTCCGAGTTGGAGAGCACCTTGTAGTCGCGGTACCCCTCGATAAATTTCTGTATAGCCGCGCGGCCGTGGACCGGGGGCTGGCTCGGATTGACGAGCTCCC
>CAITBM010000052.1 GCA_903890485.1 uncultured Opitutaceae bacterium
TAGGTCGGGGCTGCGATCGCATGCTCCCGGAGCAAATCGGGCAATGGTTTGCCCTGCTCGGCCTGGCGCAAGACGGCCAGGATCTGTTCTTCGGTATGTCGCTTCTTCATGGTCCTTGTTCGGGTTATACCCGCCAAGGACTCTCATTCAAACCCGGACAGTTTCAGGGGGGCAGGTCAGTGTTTGTTGCGATGTAAACGGGCAACAGAAGATGCATAATTGTCGTGAACCGAGGAAATGCAAAACGGCCCACCGATAAGATAACAAACGGGAAAATCATGCCCCTTGGAGTTACATTAGCGTACTAAAGGAGGTGCGGTTTCTGTTATAGGCAGGGCGGCCTTAACAACAGCGCCATTGATGATAATAATTCGCACCTCAGACACTCCGTAACATGGAGTCTCACTAACAAAACGATATGTAGGGAAATCTTTAAGTGTAATATTATAGAAAGCTTCCCATTGGCTTGCAGTATCTATTAAGCCAAATTTTCTAACAAAGCCCAAATAGACCTGCGGGTGGAAGTCGTTTAGAAGTATCACATCGGCCTTCGCTTTAAGATCCGAAAGAGTTGGGGGAGGGTATTTGGCTAACGCGTCTCGATCAAGATATGGGATCGCCAAGAACGCGTATCTCGCCGTATATCCAGCCACATCCAAAGGTGGCATAGCCCATTCAGAATTTATCGGTATTACAATTCGTGCAGATGTAGAGACGTGTGTCTGGAGCCATCTAATCGGCTGTTCACGCGTGATATCTATCGAACTATTTAGCGCTTCTGCCGTTACGCGCAACCTCGTGTAGTTAGGAAGGGTTTGCTTAACAAACAAGCAAATGAACGCCAGTGGTACAACGACTCTAGCAGCTCGATATAATCGTGCATTCGCAATATAGTGCAAGAAGAACTCGTCCACTGAGGTTAGTAGGATGCCTCCGCAAAGGGCATAGATCGGGACAAGGTGGTATCCTCCCCGAGGATACTTTAGGGACGCGATCGAAGCCAAGGTAAAGAACCCAAATGAGAAGCCCAGGATCACCCGCAGAGCGGTCCGATACTTTGACACGACAATCATAAATATCGCAGCAGAACCGCTAATGAGCGCCGACGCTGTAAAAACAAATCCATTGGCGAGCGGAAGGTCCCAAAGATAATACAACAAAGGTTTCCGAGACATAACGCCCTCCCAGCTCTTAACGTCCTCATATTTCGCCACAAGATTCTGCAGCGCGAGCATCGGATGAATTAGGTACCGAGATGACAGTGAGGCTGCCGAAACGACAAATATCAATGCAGGAAACAGAAGATGGCTTTCACGATAACCAAGTTTTCTAGCACGCAGGAATAGCACACAAAGAACCGGGGTCAGCAGTACAAACGAAGTAATCTTTGTAGTGACAAGGAAACCGCAAACTAGCGCAAGCACCACCAAGTTTGCGCGGCTATTAATATTGTTTGCTACTCGGAAAGCTAGGTAAACGGAAATTACGAATAGGCAAAGTATGAGATGATCAATTCGAAGAAAATCTATTTGCAGGATCTGAATCGAAAAAAGGAGACAGAACGAAACAGCGAACGAAACAAACACGTTATGAAATGCTTTGCGCCCAAATTGGAAGAGAACCAGAGCGCTACATAAATGGCATAGAGCATTGATATGCCGAATGGTGTAAATAGTGATGCTCTCGCTTGTAGGCGTCGCCGTTTTGGATACAAGTCCCGCAAATCTGAGGAACCGAACGTTGTCGATTCCGAGAGCATATACAATAAAGGCTCCGTCAAAGTATGGAGGATAAGCCGTAACTCGCGGCAATTCGACCTTTAGAGGGTGGTGAAAGAACTCATGATAAACCTCGGTATAAGAAATTACAGCGGACGAATCGGCTTCGAAACTGTGGATATAGTAACTATCGATCAGAGGCACTACTCCAACAACCCAAGCGATAAATATTAGTAACAAGCCGAAAACAGCTCCTGTGCTCCTTTTGGAATCTTCCCGCAAATGGAGACCTACGGGATTCGCCTTTGTATTCACAATGGTCACACCGAATTAGTGAATTACAGAAGGAAAATCACGTCGAGGCGTTTTACATACACCCACAACATAATTCGAATCTACGGTTGTCGACATCAGAGAACGTATCATTGATTTACTTGATGTCCGCAGGCGCATCTTACGTCAGGATACGGGAGTCGGAAGGAGTAGACAATTGAGCGCAGCTCCAGGCGTTATCAATCTTCGCAGTTTCACTGGATCGCTTGGAACCTGAGCGCCAGTATTTGCATTGGTAAACGAGTAACCCAATCGAGCGATAAATCGCACAAAGTCGTCAAATTCCATTGCTTTCTCGTGTTGATATACAAAAGGGGCAATCTCGATAAGAATATGCGGTTTGAAGCGCATGAGATTTTTTTGGAAGCCCCGTAGAACAGGGTATTCAAAGCCATCGACATCAATCTTTACGAAATCTAGGCGAGCTATCTTAGCGTTTTCGCAGACCTTATCAGCGGTAACAGCCACCGCTTGGGAAAGAGTCTCAGGCTTTCCCAAATGATCGATGTTCAAATCGCTATGTTCGTTTGCAACAGGCCATCTTGATACCACTTTCTCGGGTAATGCTTCGGAATCTTCTGAAACCAAGAAACATTGCTGAAATTCAACGCGTTTTGCTAAGGTAGAATTGAGCTCAAGATTCCCTTTAAGTTTTCTGGCTCCATAGTCGGAGGGTTCGAATGCAAATACCCGTCCTGAATCACCAACTAGATTGGCAAAGTGTAGTGTATGAGCGCCGATATTCGCGCCAATATCGAAGACTACGTGGCCCGTTTTGATAACTCGGGAATAGGCTCGAAGTACCTTCGGTTCATACGCACCGAGAAGATATATGCAAAGGTCAATTCCCTCATCGAGGTCCAGGTCCCAATGAATTCCCTTCCGCAGGCACTTCGTACGCATGGTCTTTCCCGACAAATACCGAAACGGCCGTAGGCCGCTATTTATCATGCGTGCTATCCGCATTTTCTGTTTAACGTTGAGCATACATATTAGGCTTAAAGAAAATGGCTGTTGCGCACGTTTGACAATTTTCGGATCAACCTTGGCTAGCGAGTTGAAATTGAACGTTCATTGTTTTGATCACTTTTTTCTAAATTACCGCTTGTAATATGCGCGGTACCATTCGGCAAATTGGCGAATTCCGATCTCTATGGGTGTGCGGGGTTCAAAGCCGAAGTCTCTGAGCAGTTCGGATACGTCTGCTGTCGTTGTCAGGACGTCTCCAGGTTGAGCAGGCAACAAGCGTTTTATAGCCTTTGAACCAAGGCACTCCTCAAGGATTTCGATAAATTTCAGTAGTGGCACCGCTGTGTGATTTCCGATGTTATATAAGCGATACGGTGCAATACTGCTCGCAGGATCTGTCGCTTGTGGATCCCAATTCGAGTCCGGGGATGCAGGATGGACCATTATCCGCACCACGCCTTCGACGATGTCATCGATATAGGTAAAATCGCGCTCCATTTTCCCGTTATTGAAGACATCGATGGGTTTGCCTTCCAAGATTGCCTTCGTGAACGAGAAATAGGCCATATCGGGTCTACCCCATGGACCATACACGGTAAAAAAACGCAGACCGGTAGTGGGAATGCGGTATAGATGGCTGTAGCTGTGCGCCATCAACTCATTCGCCTTTTTCGTAGCGCCGTAGAGACTCACTGGATGGTCTACGCTCTGTTCGGTAGAGAGCGGCATCGAGGAATTGAGGCCGTAAACAGAACTCGAAGAGGAGTACACGAGATGGCTCACCTTTGAATGCCGGCAACCCTCAAGAACGTGAAGGAACCCCGTAATGTTGCTATCGATGTACTCGTGAGGGTTACTGATAGAGTGCCGTACGCCGGCTTGGGCGGCCAAATGAATCACATATTGGGGTCTATTTGACAAAAAATAGGACTCCATGGAGGCTCTGTCGGAGATATTGATCTGCAGGAACGTAAATCCGGGACACCTTTTTAATATCTGAAGACGCGAGGCCTTTAACGCCGGGTCGTAGTAGGCGTTCAGGTTATCAATGCCATGGACCTCATGGCCGTCCTTTAGGAGACGTTGAGCGACATGAAAGCCGATAAATCCCGCTGCACCCGTTACTAAAATCATTGATGGGATGAAATTGGCGTGCTGTCCCCTAACAGTTCAAGATAACTTTGCGCCGCATGCGACCACGAGAACTCGTGCTCGACACGCAACCGGCCGGCGGAGCCCGCATCGCGTGCCAGTTGGGGATTTGAGATTACATCAGAGATCCTTTTCTGGAATCCTTCACTGTCGTTAAGATCGAACAGCCAGCCGGTTACCCCATCTTGCACAACTGCATCGTTTCCAGGGACCCTGCTTGCTAAGACCGCACAGCCACAGGACATCGCCTCGAGCACGACATTCGGCATGCCCTCGTAGAGCGAAGGGTTAAGAACAAGGTTCGCATTTTGATAATAATCACGAAGCTGCGAGCGACCCAACCACCCGTGAAGAAAAACGCTCTCCGACAATCCCAGAGTGGCTATTTGTTCAATGACTTCGGATTTCTGCGGACCATCCCCAACCATATCGAGCGATACTCTTACGTGGGATCCTTTCGCGATGCTCTCGAATTGTTCGAGGAGCCACAACAGGTTCTTTTGCTTCTGAAAACGACCAACGAAGAGCAATTTCACATCGTCGTGACACTTGGGCGATGGAAGCGGAACAAAAAAAGAACTGTCCACCCCATTGGCGATTACCGACACCGGAAATGGATCAGCTTTCTCAGCGAGCAATTTAAGCCCGCTAGAGTTCGCAACAACGGCGCGCGCAGAGCGCATCACGGCGCGACGGATGGGTGTTAATAGCCTATGAACCACTCCGAGTCCCGGCTCAGCCCCGGGAACATCGCCGCCCCTTAGAGAAACAATGTAAGGGACCTTGGTGGCCCAGTGAGCCCACAGGGCCACTGGGCCGCAGGGAATGGAAAAGAATTCGATAACCCCCTCAATCTTCTCCGTGCGGACCAACCGCCTTACAACCCAAAGAGCATGCATCATGAATGAGACCATTTCCAAAATGGAGGCGGACTCAGCCCGGCGTCGCCTAGAATCCACTCGGATTACATTCACACCACCTTCTTCGACTTCCGATAAGAAACGACCATACCTCGTTGTTAACACGGTGACATTGTGGCCGCTTGCACTGAGAGCCCGGCCCATCGCCTTGGTGGCAGTAGCCGCTCCCGCCCCCACTGGGGGATACTCGTAATTGATGAGAAGGATCCTCATCGATCTTACGTCTTTGTCGCAAAAAGGGATGCAACCATTGTTAGTAGGCGCGAATCATCTCTCCGGTAATCTTTAGAGATCCTCTCAGCCACTAAGCCGAACGCTCGATCATCTCGGGTCTCATCCAGCACACGGACTTTGAAACCCGCTGCAGAAATCTGTTCGATATGATCGTACACCCTCCATACCGGTAGGTCGCCAGGGTTAAGCCACCTGTTCCATGTGGTCTTGTTGAATTGAAGGAAATGGTAGGGATACTTGAAAAAGTGATCTCGGTAATCCACCAGGTGCAACATCGACCCGTTTGCCGACAGCACTCTATGGAGCTCCTTAAAGAGCGAGTCGGGGTCGCTCACGTGCTCAAGCACGGAACTGCTCAGAACCAGATCCACCGAACCCGAGGGAATACTTGTGAGGTCCCGTACCCGCTTAACACGATTGGCTATTGCTTCCTTAGCCTGGTGATTTCGTTTGGAGACAAGTTCGAGCAACCGGTCATCATCGGTAGCACCAAAATCGACGAACGGCTCGAGTGCATACGTGGTCGACGGATCGAAGCGTGCCGCAATTTCATAGCATGTTGAATTTGTCCGTCCTACGCCGATCTCGAGGATTCGGGTTCCTCTCGGCTCAAAACCAGCGGATTTGAGCCTGCTATCATAGGCGTCAACGAGCGGCGACGGGTCGACCTGATTGTGATTGGTTCGGTAGTAGGGGAACAGTTTCCCAAACCGCAGAAGCAGGCGGTCGCTCAGGACGAACCGCCTGATGAGCCTGAGGGGAATGTATTCTAAGTTTGATAGAGGCATTCGTTAAGGCCGGCTCCATTCTCCAAGCAACCATGTATTCCAGAGAAATGCTCGCTGGTCAGAGGCACCGCTTCGATGTTCGGCAAGTTTTTGCTGAACGAAGCCCTTGTTCAGCGCGAGTCCTTCGGGGAGCTCGCGCATCCGTATCGCACCCTCTTTGAACCAAAGGCCTATTGGCACCCCGAACCCCTTCTTTTTACGATATAGAATGGATTTGGGCAGCAAGGGTTCCAATGCCTTCTTTAGAATGAACTTGGTCACCCCATTCCTGTATTTCCATACCGACGGAATTCGCCGTGCAAAATCTACGAAGTCGATGTCAAGAAATGGAGCCCGGGACTCGAGGCCATGCATCATTGTGGCTCGGTCCACCTTCACCAAGATATCATCTTGGAGATAGAGCTTAGTATAGAACTGGAGTGTTTTATCGATTAGGTCGGCTTGGGTGCACATTTCCCAGGCTTGGATAGCCTCACAATAGAGGTCCTCTATATCGGTTGGCTCATTGAAGAGTTCCTGTAGCTCATCGGAATCTAGCGAAGACATCCAGGTGGGCAGCCATAGCTTTGAAGGATAGGAAAGCCCTCGGAGCGTGCACTTTATCTTGAAATCAAAACTCATGTTTCGATGAGACACGGGCATCCTCGCAGCGAGCATCCTGATCCCCTGATGAACGGGGCGGGGGACAGCCTTTGCATAGAGTTCCGCTCTCCGGAGGGCAACGAACGGATCGTACCCAGCAAAAAGCTCGTCTCCGGCATCGCCGCCTAGGGCTACCTTGACGTGTTTGCTCGTGAATCGGCTCAGCAGATAGGTGGGCAACAATGAGCTGTCGCCCATAGGCTCATCGAGATGCTTAACAATCTGCTCGAGAAGTTCGTTCGCCGACAAAATGGACAAGGTCTCTTGGTAATGGTGTGTCTTGAACTGCGCGGCGACCGCTCGCGCGTAACTGGACTCGTCAAAACTTGCCTCCTCAAAACCGATGCTGAAGGTCTTCAGCATTCCCTCAGGCAAATGGCGTGAGGCAAGTGCTGTAACAGCGGAGGAATCGATACCACCGCTCAGGAAAATTCCCACCGGCACATCCGCCACCAAGCGCCGTTTAACAGCGGTGTCAAGACGTGAACGTAATTCCTCCGACCATACCTCCTCCGCGTTGTGTGGAATCTCGGCTCCGGTAAACGGCTCAAGAACGAAGTCCCAATATTTCGACACACGCGGTGCAAGTTCGGGGGCGTCCAGGTCGACCGTGAACGAGTGCCCTCCTGGTAATTTGAAGACCCCCTCCAGAATTGTGAGCGGAGCCGGGATGTAGCCGTAGCCGAAATATTTCTTTAGGGCCCGGCGGGACACGGTCTGTGAAACCGCTGGGTGCATCCGCACGGCGGACAACTCAGATCCAAATACAAATGCATCGTTCTGATGCGAATAGAAGAACGGTTTTTTTCCGAAACGATCGCGGCTTCCGAAGAGTTTTCGGTTAGCCCTGTCGTAGATCACAAAGGCCCACATCCCATTGCACTTGGAGGGGAGGGCAGCGCCCCATTCGCGGTATCCGTTAAGGAGCACCTCCGTATCGGAATGGTCGGTATTGAAGCGGTGCCCGCGGGCTACAAGTTCCGAGCGTAGCTCGGCGAAGTTGTAGATCTCGCCGTTGAAGACGATGACCAGATCGCCGTCAACCGAGTGCATGGGCTGGTGCCCTCCGGCTAGATCGAGGATGGAAAGGCGACGGTGCCCAAGGTGGACGCGGGACACGGGATCCATCCAATATCCCGAGTCATCTGGGCCCCTGTGCGCCACGACATCGGTCATCCTGCGAAGGACACCCTGGTCTCCAGTTCCCACAAAACCCGTGATACCGCACATGCTATATCACGCCCGACGGTCGGTTGATCTGCGGGTTGGGGTATCGATGTTGTCGTAGGATGCTACGACGAAGGTCATCTTACCTTGGGATTCGTAATAGGTCCTGATACTGAGCTCCGCAAGAAGGCCCAAAAGGAAGCAAATGGTTCCACCAAAGAACATGGCGATGGCCAGTGTCGGTAGCGGCGTCTGTATAAAGGATTTTTGCCCGAGGATCTTATATGCGACCGCCGCTAACGTGGAGATACCGCCTACCGCCCAACAAAAGATCCCGCAAAGCCCGAAGACGTAAATGGGTTTCTTCGCATAACGGTGGAGGAAAAGTACGACCCCGAGGTCGAGCACGACCTTAATGACGCGCTCGAGTCCGTAGTTGGAGACGCCATGAACGCGGGCGTGATGAACAACCGGGACTTCAGCAATCCGAGCTCCATTCCAATAGGCGTAGACGGGTATAAAGCGGTGCATTTCCCCGTACAGCGAAATACCCTCGAGGACTTCGCGGCGATAAGCTTTCAACGAGCATCCATAGTCGTGAAGATGTACGCCCGTGGTGCGTGAAATCAGGGCGTTAGCCACTCGGCTCAGGAAATTTCGCTTTATCGGGTGATCCTGGCGATCCTTGCGCCATCCGGACACAAGATCGTAGCCCTCATCGAGTTTGGCCAAGACCTTGCCGATATCGGCCGGGTCATTCTGAAGGTCGCCGTCCATGGCCACAATCACGTCGCCGGCAGCATAGGTGAAGCCCGCCTGCATTGCAGCGGTTTGGCCGCAGTTGCGACGGAAGTGTATGGCCTTAAATCGCTTATCAGCCTTGCAGGCCTCCTTGATACGTGAAGCCGTGGCGTCGACGCTCCCATCATTGACAAGGAGCACCTCAAACTCGCGACCCAATTGGGTGAGGGCCGTGCCGAGCTTCTCGACGAGAATTGGAACGTTGGACTCCTCATTGCGCAGTGGAATTACAACGGAAATCATGGGTGGTGGATAGGCCCTTGAGCGTAATTAGAAAAGCAACCGATCTGCAAGGTAATCATGGCAGACTCCCGCTTCTGGCGGCCATCGAGGCACGAAGTGTGTCTGCGACATAGGCAATCTGGTCCACCGTGATTTCAGGAAACATGGGGAGGGAAAGCACCTGAGTTGCGGCCATCTCGGCCTCCGGGTAAGCCCCCGCGGATAGGCCAAGCTCTGCATAGGCCTGTTGCCTGTGTATTGGCACGGGGTAATGCACGACGGATTGCACGCCCTTTTCGGCAAGAATCCTCGCGACAAGATTCCTGTCCTTGCCCACTACGCGAACGACAAAAAGGTGGTAGGCATGCTTGCCCGTCCATGGTGCCTCCACCGGAACGGTTATCCCGGGGCACCCGTTGAGTGCACTCCGGTATAGGTTGGCTGCCTTCCGCCGCGATTCATTCCACGCTTCAAGGCGTTTTAGTTTTACCGACAGAACGGCTGCCTGAAGCGTGTCGAGGCGGGAGTTGAAACCCTTAATCTCGTGGTGGTATTTCACTGTGGAACCCAGATTGCGCAGAAGGTGGATCTGCCTCACCAAATCCGGGTCGTTTGTCGTCACACCACCGCCATCGCCATACGCCCCCAGATTTTTTCCAGGGTAGAAACTGAAGGCCGCGGCGTCGCCCAGGCTTCCACACTTTCGCCCATCCCTTAGCGTTGCGCCGTGGGCCTGTGCGGCGTCCTCGATCAGGTGAACACCGTGGCGTTTGGCAATTGCGCCAAGGGTCGCCATATCGGCTGGCTGTCCGTATAGGTGCACCGGTATGATCGCCTTTGTCTTCGGAGTGATGGCCGCGGCGACTGCATCCGGATTGATAAGGAAATCGCTCCTACAATCGACAAGGACCGGTTGGGCACCAGAAAAGGAAATCGCCTCGGCGGTTGCTATGAAGGTGTTTGCTACGGTGATCACCTCGTCGCCCCTGCCGATACCCAATCCGCGGAGGATAAGATGCAGGGCATCGGTTCCTGATCCCACCCCCACCGCCTGCGCTGTGCCGCAGTAGGAGGCCCATTGAGCCTCGAAGGCAGCTACCTCGGGCCCCAATATGAATAGTCCGTGCGCCAGCACGGCCTTTATTGCGCGCTCCATTTCTGGCTCCAGACTGCGGATCTGCTGGGGAAGATCCTGAAAAGGCACGCGAACTTCTGCGGGATTTGCCATAGGACTCCTTATCACACCTCTTGCCGCCAGGTTCGCCAGAAGGAAAACAATCCAACCAGGGTTCGCCACATCACCCGTAATCGGGATGCTGATGCGACCCCTCCCTCGCGGGGCCTCATTTCGACATCGATCTCAAGGATGGTCGACCCCATGTCTCGCAGCCTGACAAGCACCTCAGCGAGCATCGGAATGCCTCGCTGGGTGATCTCAATTTTTAAGAACAGGCTTCGCCGGTAGGCTTGAATCCAATTCACGTCCCGAAGGCGTAGCCCAAATAGAACCGCAACGAGCTTCGGATAGATCCAGGCGTTCAGAAGCATGAGTGGGTTGTAGCCCATTCGGTGTCTGCGACACCCTACAATCACGTCCGCCGACCCAAGATGGTCGGTGTAGGGTTTTAGATCGCTGGCTTCCGCCGCCATATCAGCGGGCCACAGCATCAGGTATTCTCCAGTAGCCGTCTGTGCCCCAGCTAGGAAGGCACCGCCTATACCTTGGTTTGCCTGGTGGACGACCCGTACATTCGGTAGCTCGCGAGCTAGGGAATCGGCGATGACACCCGTTCTATCCCGACTGCCGTCATCTACGACGATAATCTCGGAAAGGCCGCCGGTTTCATCCAATGCGCTACGCAATGAACGCAGGGACCGGTCGAGCAACGCCTCCTCATTGAAGGCTGGAACAATGACACTCAGCCGCAACGCGCTATTATTTTCAGGGCCTAGACTCACAAAAGCGAGTGAGTGGGCTCTAGGTGTAACGCACCCTTACCGTGCGTCCCCCACCTTTTACTGATCGCAGCGCAGCCTCGAGCACACGAACAACTTCGGTGCCGAAGACCCCGCTGGCAGCCGGCTGCCTTCGACTGCGAATGCAGTCCACAAATTCCTGGTCCTGGCGCATCAAAGGCTCAAACGGTGTCAGCTTGGGTATCGTGATCGCGCCGTCCCGAAGGATCATGTGGAACTCCCCGAATGAGGAGTAGCTCTTCGGGACGACGCCCTTGTCGTAGTAACGGATGGGTTCGAGGGTGTTCATGTCGTCCCAAACCGCCATCTTTCGACCTCCCACCACGGTGAGTTGGCGGACTTTGCGCGGATTGAGCCACGAGGTGTGGACATGGCAGATAACGCCCTTGGGGTAGGTGAGGGTAAGGAAACCGATGTCCTCGATCCCCTTTTGCAGGAATGCGCCGCCCACTGCGGACACCGTTGCTGGCTTGGATCCAAGCAGGTAATTGAAAATTGAAATATCGTGGCTCGCGAGGTCGTACACGACGCCCACATCGCTGCGGACGGGGCCCAAATTGGTCCTTACGGCGTCCATGTAATAGATCCGACCCAATTCACCTTGGTCGATGGCCTGCTTGAGATGCAGGGTTCCCGGATTGTACAGGAAAACGTGCCCGACCATCAACACCCTCCGGTGCTTTCTGGCCAGTAGGCAAAGGGCCTTTGACTCGGCAGAACTGAGCGCTAGCGGCTTTTCACAGAGGACGTGTTTCCCGACCCTTAATGACTCCCTTACCAGTTCAAAATGCGACTGGACGGGGGTAGCGACGACCACGGCGTCAATGTCGGGGGCGCCCGTGATACCGCGTGGATTGCGCGTCGTTTCGACGCCAGGAAACTGCTTTCGGGCCAGCGCCAGGCGTTTCTCCGAGCTGTCGCACACTCGAATGAGGGTGCACCCTTCAATCCGGCTAAAATTGCGGACGTGGTTCGGACCCCATTGGCCGAAGCCTATTACGCCAACCCGGAGTGCTGTCTTCGACATGGCCATGTACAAGCGGTCTACCTGCGGAATCCCTTGAAGGCAAACCAGTTTGCCACGTCGCGAATCGGGCTAAAGCAACGAGAGCCAATCGGTCGGCTCAGCTGCTACCTCCTGACATAGAGGTCCGTGAACCAGTATTTGATCCTGCTGTATCTCGCGAACTGGGCTGCAGTCGGCATCCCGCGCTTTGGGCGGAATTCAATCGAGAACCCGAAATCGTTGAGGAACTCGAACAAGCCTTTCGGAGTCGCCCCGGCGGCGGCCATTCCGTACGGCCAGAGTTCTACGTACAATTGTATGTTTGGATTGGCCGCCAACGTTTTCTCCATCCCTTTCAAGGCAGGTAGCTCCCAACCCTGGATATCCATCTTAATGAAATCCACAGGGGCACCTTCAAGGAATTCGTCGAGCATTATTACCGGAGTTTCAACTACGGACGCGCCGTCGGGAGTGGCGACCGTGAGACGATTCTCACCGTAGTTGTGGCTGCTCCTTTGAAAGGATGCCGTCCCGCTCTTAGCCCCTAGAGCTATGCGATGGGCAACGATTTGGGTTAGTCCGTTAATTCGTATATTCTCTGATAATGATGCGTAAACGTCGGGGTCCGGTTCAAAGGCAGTGACCCGCCCAGAGGAACCAACTGCGCGAGCAAGGATGTGGGAGTAGATTCCCAGATTGGCGCCGACATCAACGACATGCATCCCCGGCTTTAAGCAGGAAGCGAGGAATCGAGATTCGTCGGTGTCCGAATGGAACGTTTTCCGCATCCCCAAGTAGAGGAGTCGATCAAACGAAGCGGCCGTAAATGAATCCTTTCCCACGCTGACACGTCGGCGCCAAATTCTGGACCGGTTAAATGCCACCATCGCCGAGCGAATCAGGGAACTCATCGAATCTGGCACCCAAAATGGCTTCTCATATCAAACGAACTTCAACTTGCGCGCCGCAAAAACAACCATTCTCAGGAGCAACCATCCGTGGCTCCACCGGTGAATATTCGTGGACCCGTAAGTGCGGCCCCTGTACCGAACCGGTACATCCATGATCTTGAGGTTCAGGTGGGCCGCCCCGAAGAGGAGGTCAAAGTCGCCAAAGGGATCGAACGCGCCGAAAAACTCGCGGTTGGCGACGATCCGCTCGTAATCTGCTCTACGGAGCACCTTGGTGCCACAGAGGGTATCCTTGAGCGATTGGCCGAGCATCAGCGTGAAGAGAACGCCAAACGTCTTGTTGGCGCACATATTCAAGAACTGCATGGCCTGCTTTTCCATTGGATACACAAGGCGCGATCCATTGGCGAATTCGGTTCGGCCCGAGACGACGGCGTCGTAGAACTTGGTCATCTCCTCGGGCGGCACGGTGAGATCCGCGTCGAGGATCATGAAGAGGTCACCTTCTGCGGCTGCGAATCCAGCGCGAACGGCGTCACCCTTTCCACGACCCGTTTGCTGGAGGATTTTAATCCGCTTATGGGGATATTCTTTGGCGACACGCTGGATCTCCTCCCACGTGTTGTCCTTCGAGTGTCCCTCAACAAAGATGATTTCGGTGCCGGCACCCATATCCGGGGTGCGCCGAATGGCATCTTCGATATTTCCTGCTTCGTTCCTTGCTGGAATGACGACCGATACGCTTAAGGGACCGGTTTCCTTGCGGCGCACGGGACGCGCGACCGCGAACACGGTGACACAGAACCAGGGGAATAAGGGCCCGAGCCACCGGTTGATGAAGCTGCCGACTCCGAAGGCTCGGATCGGACAGAGCATTCGGGGTTGGTAGGTCAATGTCTCCCAATCCGAAAGTACCATCAAACCAGCAATGTCATCATTGGACAGCCAGTTGCTTTGGGGGTGCTTTGATTTTAAGCCGAGCGCCTCCGCAACTGCAAAAACCGGTCGCCACAAAGCGGAAGGGTAGTTGATCACCAGGCGGGTCCCGGGGTGCGATACACGATGGAGCTTATCGAGAATCTGTTGGACGTCCGCAGCAAAGTTGAGTGTATCCGAAATAAGAATATAGTCAAAACGCTCATCGAGGCTTAGCGCCTCGGCTGCCTGAACATAGAATTCGACGTCGGGAGCCTTCTGTCGAGCCATCGCGATCTGACCCTCCGAGACATCAATACCAACTTTGCGGCGAGCACGCAGCTGCCCGAGCAGTTCTCCCGAACCGCACCCGATTTCAAGAACTGACGCATCCGGAGGAACCAAGAGTCCAAAATAGTGAGCTAGTAGAATCCTATACGAGCGGGATGCAGGCTTAGGAACCGTCAGGGCCGAGTCATACCAAGCCCGTGTTGTTTCGATATGCTTGGAAACAACCGCTGAAACACCGGCAGGAATAGGGTGGGTCACCTCGTTGGTTTCAGCACGAGTATATCGATGGAGGCAAAGAGATTCGCTAGGTCTGCCTCGAAAGGCCGATAAAGCGCTCTACACCATTTGACCCCTTGCGGATGGTGAATTCACAGAAAATATCGATCCTTTCACCATTTGGCCGGAAAAATTCGCCAGTTCGCATGGCCGCGTAATCTATTTCTCAGGCACATAATCCAGTGACAAGTTTCGCCTCTTCCATGTTGCTCTGTCGGGGTTCGCGAACAACGGTCAACTCAAGTTCGTAACCGGTATCGACTAAGCCCTGAAGTGTGATTTAGGATAGCTGATTATCGATAAGAAAAAAACAATCGATTGGGCTGTTGATATATTAACGGCGGGCACGATAAGTGCGTTTGCTCTTTACGTTGTCTCTGGATCCTCCGATTTCGCATCAAAGGTTGGAATTGAGTTATTGATTGGGATATTTTTGCCCGGAGCCATTTGTGCACTTTGCTGCGCACTTTTTCTCGTTCCACGATTCACTTGGCCAGTGAGTTCGTGGGCGATTGCAGGCATCCTTTTTCTGCTTCCACTTTGGAGCATTTGGTTCACCGGCCGCAGCGATACAATGCTTATTGGTGGATTACTGCCATTCTCGGACGCTTCCGGCTATCTCGCAGACGCCCGGCGTCTTTCATTAGGCAACTCCTTTGCTGGGTTGGGGAACGGACATCCAATTGCTACTGGGAGCCTAGCTGTTCTGTGGAAGTGCTTTCACGGCGACTACCGTCTTACACTCGCGAGCATCGCTCTTCTCGACGCTGCATCGTGCTGGTACGCTATGTCAGGAGTTGCATTGTCCCTCGGCTTTTTACCCGCTGTTTTGTTGATGTTGGTAGATTATTTGTTCTTAAGGCGCTTCTTAGGAATACCGCTTTCCGAGCATTTTGGCGTAATGTTTTGCAACATTGGAGTGGGTTTAGCCTGCCGCCTTCCTGATTCAAAAAAGGCACTAAATTGGGGCGTGTTTATCGCAACTCTCACATTGGCGCAAATGGCTAGGCCAGGTGCTTTATTAACAATTCCGACACTGATTCTAGGTGCATTTCTTTTTTCGCCATTTGAGGGTTTCAAACGACGCAGGTTGGCATTGCACATGGCTGCTAGCGTGTGCCTTATCCTGTTCCTAAGTAAACTTTTGCAGCAATCGATCTACGCCAACAATCCCTCTGCAATTTCCGATTCCGTATACGTATTACACAGTCTGGTTTTGGGTGGGACATGGGAAGACGCAATGAACCGTTATGGCGGCGACAACTTAGCGGTCCTGCACGCAGTAAAGCTGCAGCTAATACACCATCCGCTTTCTTTCTTTACCGGTGCAATCCGCTCGATGGCAGAGTTTGTGCAGCGCTTCTATCTATTCTCATTCGTCGTTCGGCGATCGCTCAATTTAGCCCTCCATTTTGCGTTTTGCATCGGCGTTATAACCGGCATTCTTCAGGTAAAAAGCACTAGGAACTATTGGTGGATGATCGCACTCCTGTGTGGCCTGTTTTTCTCGATGCCTCTTTTGCCACCTTGGGATACAGACGGCATGCGCGCTTACGCGGCCTCCATTCCATTGATAGCGTTTACTGCATCCTTCGGTGCGAACCGTGCATTTGAGTTTCTGAGCCAGAAGTTTGCCGGAGTAAGAGTCGTCGATGCTATGACTCTTTCCTGCCGAGTTCGCGATTCCTCGAAGAGGCCGTTCGTTGGGAGCAAAAGGATGCTTTTTAGTATATCTCTATTGATTCTGGGAATAATTTTTGCCGGACCTCCCTTACTGCGCTTGAATAACGCTCATCGCGTAGCCATCGAGCAAGCGACTAAAATTGGAAACGATTCAAGAATCGTCTTTGAACTCCTTCCACGCGCATCTTTGATGATTGTCGCGGATGACGAACCGAGGGCAAGCGCTTCGCTCCGGATTACCGATTTTCGTGAAGGCCTCAAATCCTTTGCCGAGCTATATCCCGCTGAAGCAGAACTGCTGCATTCCTTGCCAAGTGGAAACATTCTTTTTCCAGATAAGGAAAATTCGGCGTTTGTCGCAATTGACGCTCATGGCTATGATCCCGCATTGACTGGCCCTATTCCAAACCGGTCGTTTAGCCGACTGGCGGCCGGACGGCTTCTTATCTTCGCTCAGGATTCATTGATCGATAGAAGCCCAGACCTCGCGGCCTATCGGTCCCCTGAGATCGCGCAATTCAATTTTGGACATAATAGGTTTCCTGTGATTCGCGCGGGCGACACCGTCCTCTTTTCAGGTGAATTGGAAAGCATTGAACCTTTCGCCAAAAGCCCGGCCGAAAAGGGAGCACAATCTGCGTTACCAATGATGTTGGATCGACATCGCTTGCGATTTCCGCTGACGGGCAAATACAGACTGCGAATCAACGGAGGGAAAACAATCAAGGTCCTAGTAGTCCCTCGGAACTGCACATCAATTCAGGCAATGCTTCAATTTCGCGACTTTATTTCTGTCGATTGCATTGACCCTGGCGCAGGAAAGCAAGAGTTCACTAACGACTCTCCGTTTGAAAATCTCGAACGGTGGTTCAAAGCAACCGAACCTGTTAAAATGACGCCCTCGGCAATTGACGGAATAGTTGAACTCTTGGGTGGATTTTTTGTTAACGGTTAAAGTCTGTGCTTAACGATTAAATACTGTGGCCCTTCAGGTTTTTGGAGTTGAAGGTGCCGCCAACGGGCATCGCTAGCGTTTCTGTTAGTTCTGCGGGCGAGGGGCGATTGGAAGACGCAGTGAACTTGTTTGAATTTAAATCAGGAATTCCACGGCACAATTTTCCCGAATCCATGAGTTTAGCACTTCTGTCTAAATCAGAATCGCTCTAGGAGATGACAACCAACTTGGCCTTGCTTGTCAGTAGACGAAAGAAGCTTGCTAGTGCCGAAATGAACGAAACCCAGAAAAGGAATTGGAGCCCGCCTGGCGCAGCATACTCGAGCTCCACGCGGGATACGCCCTGGGGCACGGCGACCGCCACCAGCGACTCCGGGGATTTCCGTACCTCCGCGGTCTTGCCATCTACAAGGGCACGGTATCCGGATTGAAATACCCGAGGAGTCTCAAGCCAGGATGCCTCGGGGCTCCTGACCACCGCGCGGTAGGGAATCCACGACTCGACGCGGACTGGCAGCTTCCGAAGATCGTAACTGAGGAGGTGCGCACGGGCCACGACGCCGTTCCGTTCCCCTTCCGGGACAGGGGCCGGTGGAACGAAGCGCACGGAGAGGGTCTCCGGGCCTGCCGTCGTCCAGAGGGGGAGATAGTTCGGGTGCATGCTGCCTGCGCCAAAGGAACGCGGGCCTCCGTGTTCCGGCAGACCGTATTCACGGAAAAAGTGCGGACCCTTCATCTGGAGTACGCCCTGAATCGTCGCGGGATCCGTAAACTCGAATTGAAGAAGATAGGCCTTTCCCGGCTCGAGCAGGAGAGGCGTGTCGAGGGTCGCATGGTTGTATACACCCTGATCGATTTCCCATTGGAAATCACCGGCCGTCTCAACCCGACTTTCCTCCAGCGCCGACTTGGAATTGGAGAGGAGTTCCGTCGCCATGTCCCTTGAGAGGAGGCGATTCTCCAGCGCCGGGTCCGCCACGCCATGGGTGAAGGTGCTGGGGTGGGCCGGGAAATCCGGCGTCATCGAGTACGAATAGCGGGTAATCTGGACGTTCTCCGGGCGAAGGGAGTCGACCGCACTTTGCTCCGGCCGGGCCAGCTGCCGCGACCCGGCTGCGAACTTCGCTGCCTCCGAGAAACTCCACAGGCAGCCGATGGAGACCATGGCGGCCAGCATGCGGGTTTGGGCGGGCCGAAGGCGGCCGGAGGCCACGCAGAGGGCGCAGGCGTACACGGTCGATCCCGCCAGGGGAAAATAGATGCGGCTCATGGGCCAGTTGCCGGTCACGTCGCGCACGAATCCCGGGACAAGGGTCCAAAGGAGCGTGTCCAACCCAGGCAGCGGCAGGAGCAGGAGCAAGAGAAAGGCCGCCGCGGCTGTTGGCACGAGGGAGGCAGCCCAGGGGGACCCGCGCTGCACCCAGACGCAGAAGAGGAGGAGCCCCCAGAGGGCGTAGCCGAACTGAAAGTCGCTGAGCTCCCTTCCAATGGGACTAAGGGGAAGGAAGGCGCCCGGAGCTGCCTGGTTTAGAAAATAGACCACAATACCAGGCGAAGCGTGCTGGAACAGGTTCACGGATTTGGAGGGCTCCGCGGGATAGAGTAAGACCGACGCTACGGGGTATGCCGCGATGGCCGCAAATGCCACGGCGCCAAGCACGGCCGCGCCCCAGAGCTTCCCCGTGCCCTTTGAGGCAATGATCCGCACCACCTGGGACGCACCCGCAAGAAACGTGGACCAAAGCGCGATCGGCGAATGTCCCCACCAGGTGAGGCCGAGCGAGGCGCCCAAGAGCAGCATCGTTCCCGCGGAGCCCTTGTCCTGGAACGAACGCACGGTTGCGTACCAGATGAGCGGCACGAGCGGTAAAGTGGTCCAGGTCATGTAGAGGTCCGTGTTATAGGCGACCCCGAGGACTCCCGGGCAGGAGAGAAAGAGTGCAGCCAGCCCCGCCGCAAGCCATGCCCGTCCCGGCAGGAGCGAGCGCAGGGTGAAGTAGCTGGTCCCCATGCCTGCCACTCCCAGGAGCACCAGGAGCAGGTTTTGGAGGGCATAGGTGCCGAGCTGGCGAAGCGTGATCAGGTCCAGAAGGACGCCCAGGTAGTGGAATGCGGGCGCAATACGGATCGGGCAGAGGGCCCCGTTGAACTGATAGAGGCTCTGGCCCACGAAAAGAGGGAAGACGCCCGCCCGAACCTGCGCCACGGCATCCGCAAGATTTAGCCCGTACCACTGGGCGTCGGCGCCCCCGTGCTGGGTCGCCTGAAAGAAGCCGCGCATGAGCCAGAGCGCCGCCCCGAGAAGAAGCGTGACACGCAGGCGCTCCTGGCTGGACGAACTCACCAGCCACGCCCGCCGCCCCAGCCACACTGCACTCTTTTCGAGTCCCACATCCCTGAGAAAGCGGACAAGGGCGCTCGTCGTCATGACGGTCGCGCTCCGAAGGGTCTGCGTTAACCGGATCCAGTTGAAACGGACGAGAAAGCCCGCAACAGGCCAAATGGCCCCAAACCAGAGGCATTTGAGCGGATGGGGCAGGGCGAAGGTGATGAGCGCAAGGGTCGTGAGCGTGGCGGCGCATTGGCGGGGGACTGCCGCAAGAAACTCGGACCACTGAGTGGCATCTGGACGAGCCGGTCTGAGCGGAACCAAGGCTGCGGTCACCGCCGCGCACAGCGCAGCCGAAAGCGGCATCTCACCTGTGATCCGCCCCGCGGCGATCAGCGACACGGCGAGCGCAACCAGGTCGCTCAAATCGCGCCGATGTTGCTCGAAAAAGGAGCTCCCCTTGCCGTCAGGAACATCATTGGGGGCCATGGGATGAAGCAAAGGAAGGGGCCAAAGGCTCAGGGAGTCTTTATTAAGGAAGCGCAGCGGGGTCTAGGGCGTCTTCCTCAGGACGACGAGGAGTCGCGCGGCAAACAGCCTGGGAAAGGGCGCCAGGATGTGATCGAGTCCCCGCCACAGTGCAAAGACTGCCGGCCCACCGAGTTGCGGCCCGGAAAACCCGCCTGTGGCAAAGTACTCGAACGAGGGCAGGGGGGTGGCCTCGCGGAGGTCCCAGGCGGCCAGGCGCATGGGATCCTCGCGCCTCCAGAAGATGCGGGTCGCCGAGCCCTGGGCGGCGAAATAGTCGGCGTCCTCGGGCTTGAATCCCGGCGGCGCGTCCCAGGTCACCTCCAGGTCCATCCCGATCGGCTCATGGTGGAAAAGCCCATAGACCAGGCGGCCGGTCCAGCTGATGGCCGGGTCAAAGATGATCACCCGGCCGCCCGGGGCCAGGACCCGCTGGAACTCCAGGAGCGCGGTTCCCGGGTAGCGCAGGTGGTGCCAGACATCGAAGAGGATCAGGTTTGAAACGCTCCCGTCGGCAAACTTGAGCCGATAGGCGTTCTCCTGGCGGTCGAGCCACGGATTCGGAAACAGGTCCGTAGTGATGCAATCCGGGATCACCTCCTTTATGGATCCCATTCCCGAGCCGAGTTCGACGATCTGCCCCTTGACCGAGCGGTCGAGCCGCGAGGCGATCAGCTCGTGGAACTTGCGGTACACCGCCTTCAGTAGCGGTTTTCGCTCCCACGCCTGTCGGTTGGAGTGGATCTCAACGTCATGCTGCACGACCGGCAGCGGTTCGCCCGCGTTCATTTGATTTTTAAGGGGAACGATCAGAGTGCCGCAGGTGTCTGGTTGGGCTCAAGATAACTCCGACGCCGGTCCGGGGTTTATGATTGCCATCAAGTCCAAAATCCAGCGGTCTGAACAACCACTTTGAAGCCGAGAATGAGACTGTTTTTAACCTTGTCACTCGTTTGCGTCGCCGCAGTCGCGGTGTGGGCGGAGACTCCCCCCATTGAGGGCACGCTCCCGGAGGATTACCTCCCGGCGCTCCGTCCCCTCCTTAAGGAGGCTGTCGAGCGGTCCCCGACGACGATCTCGGCCAGCATCACGCTTGCCCAAGCCGAGGCCGGCCGCTACCTGAGCGCAGCCTCCCTTTGGCCCTCGGTGAGCGCCAACACGGGCTACCAGGACACAACCGAGAATGTTTCCGGGGGCACCCCCAGCACCGCCAAGGGCTTCACCTACGGGGCGAGCCTCTCGCAGCCCATCTTCCAGTGGGGCGCCTACAAGAATTCGGCCCAGATCGGCTCCCTTGGGGTGAAGATCGCGGAGCGGCAGTACGCGGACGCCTACCGGACGCTCGCGGTCACGATCCGCGACCAGTACATGGGCTTGATTGCCGCTAAGATTGCCCTCCGCAATGCGCGCTTCCAGCAGCACCTGGCCGAGCAGGCCCTGGCCACCCAGCACGCGAGGTTTGAGGCCGGTTCGGTCTCCCAGGCGGAGGTTCAGGGATTCACGATGAACGTGGATGACGCGACCCTCGCCGCGGACCGGGCCGACGAGGATTACCGGTATGCAAAACGGGTCTTCACCCGCCTGATCGGCACCGACGACATCGGCGAGGAGCAGATCCCGATCGCTCTGCCGCATCCGGAATACTCCTCAAACCTGGCGGACGCGGTGCTGGCCGGCTTCGTCGGCGAGGGGATAGAGAGCACCTTCCAGAGCGAGGTCTACCACATGTACTTGGAGCAGGCGGACAAGACGTACTCGATCGCCAAGGTGCGCCTCCTGCCGAAGATCAACGCCGGGGCGTCCTACAATTACTCGTACCAGAACTCCGTTGCGGCGACGGCCGTCTCCCAGGTCGGGATCAAGTCCGAGAGCTTCACGCTCTCGGGCAACTGGACCCTCTTTGACGGGTTTGCCACGCGGGGAGCCAAGCTCTCGGCCCTGGCCAACCGGCGCCAGTACGAGCGCCTGAGGCAGACCTACATCGACACGACGGTCGACTCGATCACCTACATGCGCCACCAGCTCGGGTTCGCCCAGAGGGCGATGGCCTCCTCGGAGGTGCACAATGCGCTGATCGAGGCCGAGATGAAGCGGATCAACGACGACAAGGCCCTGGGCTACGCCTCCCAGGCGACGATCGACGCCGGCACGCTCAATTTCAACGCCACCCAATACTACATGGCCATCGGCCGCCGCGACTTCCTGAGCCGCTGGTCGCAGTTCATCTCGCTAGCCGGGGTCGATCCGGCCCTGGTCAACGTCCCCTCACGCTATGTCCGCTAAAACCAAACGGTTTCCTCTCTGGCTTAAGCTCCTCGTCGTGGCCCTGGTGGTCGCCGGGGGCACCCTAGCGGTGCTTCGGTACCTGCGGCCCGTGGCCAAGGTGGAGACCGTGATCAGCGGGGACGCCGTCGACGCCGAGCCCGGAAGCGTGGTCGTGAAGGAGCGCTACTCGATGCAGATGAAGACCGCCATCCCGGGCCGCGTCCTGAACAAGGACTATAGGCTCGAGACGGGGCTAAAGGTGAAGGAGGGCGACATCCTGGCCCACCTGGATACCTCCGACGTCGAGGTCGCGATCGAGCAGGTCCAGAATATGATCAACGCGGCCACGCAGCGCATGCAGCTCGGGTCCGCGCAGAAATACGCCCTCGAGTCGGCGAAGAGCGACTTCATCAACACGGAGCGCCTCTTCAAGATGGGCCAGATCTCCGACAGCGACTACCAGAAGGCACGCCGCGCCGTGGAAACCATCAACCAGCAGCTCGCCCTCGAGAAGGTGCGGGACGAGGAGGACCTGAAGACCGACGAGAACACGCTCAAGACGAAGAAGCTCGAGCTCGAGAAGATGACCATCAAGGCGCCGTTTGACGGGATCGTCTCGGTCGTGAACGCCCACCCGGGCGACCTGATCAACACAGGCGACCCGATCATCACCATGATCACGACCGACCGGATCGTGGAGGCGAAGATCAGCGAGGAGAACTTTGCCAACATCAGGCCGGGCGAGAAGGTCTCCGTGCGTTTCCTACCCTACGGGGCCTGGGTCTACAACGGCACCGTCACGAAGGTGCTACCGACGGCAGACCCCGAGACGCAGCGCCACCTGGTCGATTTGAATATCACCGACATCGAACCCGAGAAGCTGATCCCCGGGATTACCGGCGAGGTCTCGATCGAGGTGGGGCGCCATCCCGCCAAGTCGATCATCCCGCGCCGCGCCCTCTTGAACGAGAACGTCTATGTCGTGAAGAATGGCAAGGTGGAGCTCAGGCCCGTGAAGAAGGGCTTCGTCTGGCTCACCGGGGTCGAGATCCTCGAGGGCCTCGAGCCCGGCGAGCAGGTGATCGTCGAGGACCTGGACAGCTTCCACGACGGCGACAGTGTCGGCACCTTGGAGCTGCCGTCCGACGCCTACGCAAAGAAGAAATAAGGCGCGCCCCGGATGTCCCAGAACTTCCGCATCGCGTTTCGCTTCCTGACGGCGAAGAAGCGCGCCATGGTGATGAGCCTCTCGTGCATCATCCTGGGCGTGGGCCTCTTCATCGTGACCCAGGCAGCGACGAGCGGCTTCCAGGAGTTCTTTATCAAGGTGATCCTGGGGACTAACGGCGCCATCCTGATCCAGGACAAGCTCCAGGCCACGATGCGCAGCATCGAGGTGAGCGGCTATAACTCCGGGGTCGAGATTCGCCAGAAGGAGGGCCAGAAGTACATTGAGGGGATCGAGTACCCTGCGCTCCTGACCGCGGGAGTTAAGTCTTTCCACAACGTGAAGGGCGTCTCGGCCGTGCTCCGGGGCACGGTGGTGATGCGCAGCTCGTTCCGCGAGCAGTCCGCCCAGGCCTACGGGATCGTGATCGAGGACCACCTGAGCGTCTCCGACCTGGCCTCCCAGATTGTCCAAGGCTCGCTCGAGGACTTTAAGGTCCAGGAGGGCGGGGCCCTGATCGGCCGGGTGATCGCCGACAAGCTCCAGCTTGACCCGGGCGACTCCTTCGAGATCGAGAACAAGGGAGAGATCCACCATTTCAAGGTGAGCGGCATCTACCAGACCGGAGTGGGCGACATCGACAGTGTCCGCGTCTATATCCAGATGGACCAGGCCCGGGCGCTCTTCAAGAAGCCCACGGGCGCCACCTACCTGCAGGTCAGCCTCTTTGACCGGAACCGGGCTCTCGAGGATGCGGCCGAGATGAGCACCTCCCTCGCCCACAAGGCCGATGCCTGGCAGGAGCGCGAAAAATCCTGGCTCGGGGTATTCCGGGCATTCCGGGTTGCGACCGCCATCACCGTGTCGGTGTTCACCCTGATCGCGGGGCTCGCCATGTTTAACACATTGGCAATGATAGTCTTGGAAAAAACCAAGGAAATCGCAATCCTGCGCTCGATGGGCTACACCCGGCAGGACATTTCCCGCATCTTCCTGTGGCAAGCGGTCATCGTCCTGGCGATCGGCAGTGCGATCGGCTGCGGGATCGGCGCCTTGATCACCTACGGCATCTCCCAGTACCCGCTTCCGATCACGGGTATCTTCACGACCCACAAGTTCCTGGTTCAGTGGTCCAAGTGGCACTACCTGGAGGCTGTGGTGACGGCCGTCCTGATGGTGATGGCGGCGAGCCTGATCCCTTCACGCAGGGCGGCCCGGTTGGAGCCCGGCGACATCATCCGGGGTACGGCACAATAATGGCGAACGAACCCAAGATCGCGCTCCGGTGCGACAAGCTGCACCGCTACCTCGGCCAGGCCGAGGGCAGGGTGCATGTCCTCCGCGGGGTCTCCTTCGAGGCCCAGGCAGGGTCGGTCTATGCGATTGTCGGACCCTCCGGCTGTGGCAAGTCGACCCTCCTGTACCTCCTCGGCCTTCTGGACCAGCCCGACGGGGGCGAGATCTGGATCAACGGGCGCCTGATGTCCAACAGCGAGGACTCGGTGCGGACGGCGGCCCGGGGCGAGCACATCGGCTTCGTCTTCCAGTTCCACTTCCTGATGCTCGAATTCACGGCGATGGAGAACGTGATGATGCCCATGCGCAAACTGGGAAAACTCTCTCCCATCCAGATGGAGGAGCGGGCGACCCAGCTCCTGGATTCCGTGGGCCTGGTCGACAAGCGCCACCGTCTGGGGACCCACCTCTCTGGCGGCGAGCAGCAAAGGGTTGCGATCGCTCGCGCCCTGGCGAACCAGCCGACCATCATCCTGGCCGACGAGCCGACGGGCAATCTGGACGTAAAGAACGCCGCCATCGTCTTCGACCTCCTGACCAGTCTCGCCAAGGACAACGGCCAAGCCGTGGTCCTGGTGACCCACAACCCCGATATTGCGCACCGCTGCGACTTTACCCGCCCCATGAGGGACGGCTTATTCGTCTAGGAGGCCAGCGGTTTGGGGTTCAGGGGACGGCAGTCAAGCAGGGCTTTAGCTAATTTTGGGGATAAAAAATGAGTCCTTTGGAAATTTAGGTTTACAACCCAAACCCGGAGCCCTTCTTTCGGAGGCATTTCCAGCCATCAAAAGACGTTACGTGAGCCACGATCCATCGAGAAATAGCTTCCTCGCCAGGGTACTCGGACTTGCCGCCTTGGGCGTTCTTGCGCCCGGAGCCGTCGGGGTGGCTTTGCCGAGCAACAAGGCCGACGGCCGGGCCGTCGCCTTCGGGTCCCGGACGTGCGCCGGGCGCCTGGAATCGGCCTAGGCCCTAAGCACAATGGCCAAGCTCTTCCCAAAATCCTTCAACAAGCTGCCGCTCCAGCTTGCGCTGTACTTGGTTTTTGTGGTGTGCGTCGCCACGGCGGGGATCACGTACTACATGACCCCTAAGTACACGCGGGTCGGCTACGCCCCGATCCAGCCGGTCCCGTACAGCCACGCCAAGCACGTGGGCGAGCTGGGCCTCGATTGCCGGTACTGCCACTCGACGATCGACACGGCCGGGGCTGCCGTCCCGACCAGCCAGACGTGCATGAACTGCCACAACCAGATCAAGACCACGAGCCCGGCTCTGGCCCTGATCCGGGAGAGCTACCAGACCGGCAAGTCCGTCCCGTGGGTCCACGTCCACGTGATGCCCTCCTACGTCTACTTTGACCATTCGATCCACGTGAACCGCGGCGTAAGCTGCGTGGAGTGCCACGGCAACATCAACCACATGGAGGTGGTCACCCAGAAGAAGCCGATGAGCATGGGCTTCTGCCTGGACTGCCACCGCGATCCCGCAAGCCATGTCCGCGAGAAGGCTGACATCTACAATTTGGACAGCAAGACGATCGCCCAGACCCAGGGCATCGAGGCCGCCCGCAAATTCGTGCACGACTGGAAGATCAATCCTCCGCAAAGCTGCTCCGGCTGCCATCGATGAAACGCAAAATCGAACATCCCGCTCCCTCCGAACGGGCATTGACCGGTCCCCGCTACTGGCGGAGCCTGGACGAGCTGGCGGCGACACCGGGCTTCAAGGCGGCTCTTTCCAAGGAATTCCCCGAGGGTGCCGAGTCGATCGAGGGCGTCGACCGCAGGCAGTTCATGAAGATCATGGCGGCCTCCTTCGCCCTGGGCGGGGTGGGGCTTGCGGGCTGCCGGCGGCCCGAGGAACACATCCTTCCGTTCGGCAAATCGGTCGAGGGCGCGGTCCCGGGCCTGCCGGTCTACTACGCGACGGCGATGCCGATGAGGAGCTGGGCGATCCCGCTCCTGGCGGAGACCCACCAGGGGCGCCCGACCAAGCTCGAGGGCAACCCGGCCTACGCCCCGCACGGGGGCGCGAGCTCGCTTCTGGCCCAGGCCTCGATCCTGGACCTCTACGATCCGGACCGCGCGACGGCGCACACTCAGGGCGGCAAGGCGATCGGAGCCGAAGCCGTGAAGGCTCTCCTGGCGGAAATCGGCACGGCCAACCGGGCGACCCAGGGCGAGGGCCTTGCGTTCCTGGCGGATTCCTCGAGTTCCCCGACCCGGGCGCGCATCGTCCGCAACCTCCATTCCCAGTTCCCGAGGGCCCTCTGGGCCGAGTACGAGCCGGTTTCCGACGAGCCGCCGGTTGAGGTTGCCCGCAAAGTCCTCGGCGCCAACGTGAAGCCGATCTACCGCTTCGCAAAGGCCAAGCGGATCGTCTCGATCGATGCAGACTTCCTGCAGTCGGAGTCCGGCAGCCTGGCCTATGCCCGGGATTTCGCCACTGGCCGCCGGGTGAAGACTAAGGAAGACTTGATGAACCGCCTGTACGTGGCGGAGAGCAACCTGACGCCGACCGGCAGCATGGCCGACCACCGCTACCGTCTGGCCTCCAGCCACATGCTCTCGTTTGCTTCGGCGCTGGCCCTGAAGCTCACGGGGGACTCCGTTTACGCCAATGCCGCCAAGGGCTTGACGATGCCCCCGGCCTGGATCGCTGAGTGCGCCGCCGACCTCCTGGAGAACAAGGGGGCCAGCCTGGTCGTCGCCGGATCGCACCTTCCCGATGCCGTGCACGCGGTCGCCTACGCGATCAACGAGTTCCTGGGCAACATCGGGTCGACGGTCGACTTCATCTTCAACATGAAGCCCCACACGGTGGGGATCAAGGGCCTGGCTGAGGCGATCTCCAAGGGCGCCGTCAAGACGCTCGTCATCCTCGGCGGAAATCCGGCCTACAACGCGCCGGCCGACCTGGACTGGGCCTCGCTCCAGAAGTCCGTTCCCCAGGTGATTCGCCACGGCTACTACGACGACGAGACCTCCGCCCTTTCCTCGGTCCACATTGCGGCCGCCCACTACCTGGAATCCTGGGGCGATGCGCGGACGGCCGACGGGACCGTGGTCCCGATCCAGCCGATGATCCTGCCGCTTTTCGGGGGACTCACGCAGACGGAGGTGCTCGCGGCCCTGGCGCTCCTGCCGACCAACGACCCGCACAAGCTGGTGTACGACACCATCACGGCCGGCACCGGCGCGAATGCCGACAAGGTCTTCACCAAGTTCCTGCACGACGGCGTACTCGAGTTCGAGGTAAACGGGGTCACGCAGAAGACGGCCTTCACGCCGGTCCGCGTGCGCTTCAATGCAGCCGAGGTAGCCCAGTACCTCCATGACGCCCCGGCACCGGCCGAGGTCTCGTTCGACGCCCTTGAGGTCCGCTTCGTTGCCGACGCCCGTGTCGACGACGGACGGTTCGTGAACAACGGCTGGCTCCAGGAGTGCCCGGACCCGATCACCAAGATCAGCTGGGACAATGCGATCCTGATCAGCCCCCGGCTCGCCAAGGACCTGAAGATCGACTCTCCGGCGGTGGGCCTTAAGCCGATCGCCCGCAAGGACCTGGCCGAATTCGACAAGGGTCGCGAGAACGCCCACATCGTGGAGCTGACGATCGGCGGCCGGAAGATCGTGGGTCCCGCCCACATCCAGCCGGGCCTCTCCAACTATACGGTCATCGTGCCCCTGGGCTACGGCCGGACGAAGACCGGGCGGGTGGGCGAGGGGACGGGCTTCAATGCCTACCTGGGGCGCGAGTCCAAGGCCCTTACGATCGCCACCGGGGTGAAGATCGCCCTAACCGGCGGCAGGATGTACCTGGCCGACTCGCAGTGGCACTGGTCGATGGAGGGCCGCGACCTGGTCCGCGAGGGCAACCTCGGCGAATACCAGGAGAACCCGGGCTTCGCGAAGGAAGTGGGCCTGGAGGCCGAGAGCCCGCGGGTCGTCATCGACCCGGCGTTCGACTCGATGAGCCCCGCCGACAAGGCGAGCAAGATCCCGAGGGGCAACTCGCTCTACAAGACCCCGAGCTTTGACGGCGTCCACCAGTGGGGGATGTCGATCGACCTCAATACCTGCATCGGGTGCAACGCCTGCGTCGTGGCCTGCCAGGCCGAGAACAACATCCCGATCGTCGGCAAGGAGCAGGTGCTTCGCGGCCGCATCATGCACTGGATCCGCCTGGACCGGTACTACTCCGACGGCAAGGCCGACCCGGGTGCCTTTGGCGGCGAGGGCAACATGGAGATCCCCGAGGACCCGCAGATCTCCGTCCAGCCGATCGCCTGCATGCAGTGCGAGCTGGCCCCCTGCGAGACCGTGTGCCCCGTGAACGCCACGGTGCACGACGGCGAGGGCCTGAACGTCATGGCGTACAACCGGTGCATCGGCACCCGGTACTGCGCGAACAATTGCCCGTACAAGGTCAGGCGATTCAACTTCTTCGACTGGAACATGAGGCAGTTGGATAGCCTCTATCTGGGGCCCCTGGGACCCCAGGGGATGCCGGAGCTCGTGCAGATGGTGAAGAACCCCGAGGTGACGATCCGCATGCGCGGCGTCATGGAGAAGTGCACCTACTGCGTCCAGAGGATCGAGCGCGGCAAGATCGAGTGGAAGGTGAAGCGCGCCCAGGAAGGCCATCCCGAGGACGTAACGGTACCGGACGGGACCATCCGCACCGCCTGCCAGCAGGCGTGCCCGGTCGAGTCGATCGTGTTCGGAAATCTCCTGGACCCGCAGAGCAAGGTCTCCCAGGCGAAGGCCCGCGAACAGGACTACGCGCTCCTGGGCTACCTGAACATCCGTCCCCGGACGACGTACCTAGCGAGGATCCGCAATCCGAACCCGAAGATGCCGGACTACACCGAGATGCCCCTTAGCCGCGTGGAGAACTGGAACAAGAACCATCCCGCAAAGGCCTGATCATGTCGCATTCCGCAGAACAATCGGCCGGAGCCCCCGCGATCTTGACCGAGATCAAACCCGCGGTGAAACCCAGGAGCGCAATGGTGGGCAACCACCGGAGCTTCTCCTGGATCACCGAGAAGATCTGCGGGATCGCCGAGGAAAAGACTCCCGTGTGGTGGTGGTGGTGCTTCGCGGTCGCCTGCATCGTGGCCAGCTTCACGGTGATCGGTATCACCTACCTGGTAGCCACCGGCGTCGGCGTCTGGGGCCACCGTAATCCGGTCAACTGGGCCTGGGACATCGTCAACTTCGTCTTCTGGATCGGCATCGGCCACGCCGGGACCCTGATCTCGGCGATCCTGTGCCTGCTCCGCCAGAAGTGGCGGACCTCGATCAACCGCTCGGCCGAGGCGATGACCATCTTCGCCGTCGTCTGCGCCGGCATCTTCCCGGTCTTCCACGTCGGACGCGTCTGGTACGCCTGGTTCCTCTTCCCGCTACCCAATTCGAACTACATCTGGCAGAACTACCGCTCGCCGCTCGAATGGGACGTGTTCGCGGTTTCCACCTACGGCACGGTCTCGGTCCTCTTCTGGTACGTGGGCATGATCCCCGACCTGGCGACCATGCGCGACCGGTTCAACGCAGTCGGCAAGACGCTCAAGGCCCGCCTCTACGGCTTCTTCGCCATGGGTTGGCGCGGCTCCAGCCGCCACTGGAGCAACTACGAGATGGCCTACCTGATCTTGGCCGGCATCTCGACCCCGCTCGTCCTCTCGGTGCACACGATCGTCTCCTTCGACTTCGCCGTTTCGCTCCTGCCGGGCTGGCACACGACGATCTTCCCCCCGTACTTCGTGGCGGGCGCGATCTTCTCGGGCTTCGGGATGGTGCTCACGCTCATCCTGCCGCTCCGGGCCGTCTACCATCTGGAGGACCTGATCACGCAGTACCACATCGACTGCATGTGCAAGGTGATCCTGGCGACCGGGACCATGGTGGGCTACGCCTACGCGATGGAGTTCTTCATCGCCTGGTACAGCTCCAACCCCTACGAGGGCTTCGCGTTCATCAACCGCGCCTTCGGCCCCTACTGGTGGAGCTACTTCATCATGATCGCCTGCAACGTGATCACCCCGCAGTTCTTCTGGTTTAAGGGGATCCGCGAGAACACGACCCTGGTCTTCATCCTGTCGCTCTTCGTGAACGTGGGCATGTGGTTCGAGCGCTTCGTGATCATCGCCACCTCCCTGGCCCGCGACTTCCTGCCGTCGAGCTGGGGCTACTACAGCCCCTCGATCGTCGAGATCTTCACGTTCTTCGGGACCTTCGGGGTGTTCTCGGTCCTCTTCCTCCTCTTCATCCGCTTCCTGCCGATCATGGCGATCGCCGAGTTGAAGGCGGTGACCCCCCAGGCTGACCCGCACGCGGGCCACGACTCCTCACACTGACCATGGCTGAAAAACCCTACGGTCTCATAGCGACGTTCGACACCCCCGGGGCGCTCATGCACGCCGCCGAGCAGGTGCGCGACGCCGGGTACATGAAGTGGGACTGCATCACGCCGTTCCCCGTCCATGGCCTGGACAAGGCGATGGGGGTGAGGCGCTCGAAGGTGCCGAGGATCTCGCTCGCGGGGGGCATCACCGGGTTCTGCACGGGCATGAGCATGATCTGGTTCATGGACCGCTTCGACTACCCGATCACGGTCGGCGGCAAGCCGCTCTTCAGCCCGCTCTTTGCCTTCCCGGTGTCCTACGAGCTCACGATCCTCTTCACGGCCTTTGCGACCATTGGCGGCATGTTCTTCCTGAACGGCCTGCCGATGCACTACCACCCGGTCCTCAACTACGAGGACATCCGCCGGGGCACTGACGACCTGTTCTTCCTGGTGATCGAGAAGGCGGACGCCCGCTACGACGCGGCCAACACGAGGGCCCTCCTGGAGAAGGTGGGCGGGAAGCTCGTAAACGAGCTCGAAAGCTAAGGCCATGCGCACCCTTTACCTGGTCACGATCTTCATAGTGGTCCTCACGGTCTCCATCCTCGGATTCCGCGGCAGGACCTTCACGCACCCCCCGATGGACGTCTTCCCCGAGTGGGCCTTCCCCGGGATGAAGTACCAGCCCAAACACGTCCAGCAGACAGAGAGCGCCTTCTTTGCCGACGGCCGGTCCGACCGCGTCGCCCCTCCTGGTACGGTTGCCTCCTCGTTCGGACCCGCCGGCCAGCCCCTTCGCAACGACGACTTCCTCTACCAGGGAAAGCTGGCCGACGGATCCTTCGCCCGCGGATTCCCGAAGGCGATCACGGTCGACTTGAAGCTCCTGGAGCGTGGCCGCGACCGGTTCACGATCTACTGCTCCCCGTGCCACGGCGCCGTGGGCGACGGAATGGGGATCACCAAGAAGTACGGGATGGGCGCGGTCCCGACGTACCACGACGACCGCATCCGCTCGATGCCCGAGGGGGAGATCTTCAACACGATCACCAACGGCAAGGGCCAGATGAACCCCTATTCGGACAAGATCGCGCCGGCCGACCGCTGGGCGGTCGTCGCCTACGTGCGCGCCCTCCAGCGCGCGGAGCAGGGAATGCTCGCCGACGTGCCCGCGGACGCCCCGGCTGACCAGCGAAAGGAGCTCGGACTCAAATGACCAAACCCGACTCATCCAAGGCCCTTGGGATCGGGATTGCCGGGATCGCCGTCACGGCGCTCGGCCTCCTCGTCTCGAAGCCCCATGTGATCGCGACCGCGTGGCTGGTCGGCATCGGCTTCTGGACGGCGATCGCGATCGGGATGCTCATGATGATCCTGATCCACCACATCTTTGATGCCGGGTGGTCGACGGTGCTCCGGCGCCAGTACGAGCACGGGATCGCCGCGTTCCCGTGGCTGCTCCTGCTCTTCCTGCCGCTGGTGGCGGCCTCCTACCTGGGCAGCCACGACCTGATCTGGCCATGGATGAACCCGGACCACCAGATCGTGGGCGGCCATCAGGTGAAGGACGACATCCTTTACGTGAAGAAGCACGCCTTCCTGAACCTGCCGCTCTTCACGATCGTCACGTTCGTTTTCTTCGGCCTGTGGATCTGGATCTCGGCCCGCCTGCGGAAGGCCTCCTTCACGCAGGACGGCGACGGCGACGTCCGCTGGACCCGCATGAGCGGAAAGACCGCCGGCTTCGGGATCCCGATCGTGGCCCTCACGCTCACCGGGGCGGCCATCTACTGGTTCAAGAGCCTCGAGTACCACTGGTTCTCGACCATGTACGGCGTGTGGTTCTTCGCCAACTGCATGCGCGGGGCCCTCTCCTGCGGCGTCCTGATCATGCTCTGGCTCTACAACCGCGGCGACTTCAAGGGCATCCTCAAGACCGACCACCTCTGGGCCATCGGCCAGCTCATGCTCACCTTCACGGTGTTCTGGGCCTACGTCTCCTTCTCGCAGTACTTCCTGATCTGGAACGCCAACGTCCCCGAGGAAACCTTCTGGTACAACATCCGCGAGTTCGGCGACTGGTGGTACGTGAGCCTCTTCCTGGTCTTCGGCAACTTCCTGCTGCCGTTCCTGCTCCTGTTGTCCTACCGCTTCAAGGTCACCCACAGGACGATCCGCCGGATCGCCTACCTGGTGCTCTTCGTGATCTTTGTGGACCTCTGCTACAACATCCTGCCGGCGCTCCAGGACAAGGACGGCAACCCGCAGCCCTTCCTCTCGATCAACCTCCTCTGGGCCGTCACGTCCGTGATCGGGGTGGGCGGGGTGGCCATTGCCGCGTACCTGCGCAGCTTCCCCACCACCAAGCTGATCCCGATCCGCGATCCGCGCATCGCCGAATGCCTCAACCACAATGAGTGACCAGAACACCCCCGCTCCGCGGCCTGTCTCCCTGGTGGCTATTGTCGCCCTCTTGGCGCTCCTGTCCCTCTTCGGGCTCGTGACGGTGCGCGTCTACACGCACCACCGCTCGGCGGCGCCGCAGAACGAGGCGCCCGAGAATCTTTCCAAGGACCTCGCATGGAAGGCGACGCCGGAATTGCGCCAGACGGCTCTCTCCGACCTTCGCGCCAAGCAGGCCCTCCAGGCTACCACCTACGGATGGGTGGACCAGAAGGCCGGCATCGTCCGGCTGCCGATCGACCGCGCCATGGACCTGGTGGTCCAGGAGCACCAGGGCAAATGACCATGAAGAGCGAATACTCTCCCACGGATGCGGCGTCGCGCTGGCCGCTCATGCTGCTCATCATCTCGGGGGCCTCGTGGCTCGTCCTGGCCGGGGTCTTCGCGCTCATCTCCTCGATCCAGCTCCACACGCCCTCCTTCATGGCGCTCTGCCCGGTCTTCACCTACGGCAGGGGCGTCGCGATCGCGGAGACGGCCTTTGTCTACGGCTGGCTCGCGAACGCCGGCCTGGCGCTCGCCCTCTGGGTCCTCATGCGCCTTTCGGGAGAGCCCCTCAGGGCCCAGAATTGGGCCCTAGGCGGGTGGACCTTCTGGAACCTCGGGGTCCTGGGGGCGATCATCGGCCTCGGCTTGGGGGACCTGACCGGCTTCGAGCTCCTGGAGCTCCCCGGCTACATCCAGCTGATCCTCTTCTTCTCGTACGCCGCGATCGCGATCCCCGGGCTCCTCGCCTGGTCGGGGCGGCTTCGCCGGGTGTCCTTCGCCTCGCACTGGTACGCCGCCGCCGCGCTCTTCCTCTTCCCGTGGCTGCTCTCGATCGTCCACGTGATGCTTTTCTCGGCCCCGGTCCGGGGCGTCCTGCAGCCGATCGTCGCCGGCTGGTACGCCCAGTCGGTCTGGACCCTGGTCCTGGCCCCGCTGGCCCTGAGCATCGCGTACTTTGTCGTCCCGAAGGTGACCGGCAAGGTGCTGCCGAGCTATGAGTTCGCGTCGCTCGGCTTCTGGTGCCTGATCCTGGTGGGCGGGCTCACGGGCGGACGCCACCTGGTCGGGGGCCCGGTCCCGGCATGGATCGCCTCCGTGGCGGTCGTTTCCTGCGCGCTCCTCTTTTTCCACACCTTTGTCGTCCTCCTGAACCTGCGGGGGGCCTTCACGGCGCCCGGGGTGGCGGTCAAGTTCATCGCCTTCGGCGTGGCCGCGTACGTGCTCGGGGCCGTCTTTGACACCGTCACCTCCTTCCACGTGGTGGCCGTCCAGACCCAGTTCACCTACTTTGACGAGGCGCAGAAGCAGCTGGCGCTCTACGGCGCGGCAACCACGATCCTTTTTGGCGGTATTTACTTCGCCGTACCCCGGATCACCGGCAAGGCGTGGCTCTCGCCGCTCCTGGTCCGCGGCCACCTGATGCTTTCCCTCCTAGGAATCATGCTCCTGGTGATCTCGCTCTGCGCGGCCGGTGCCACCCAGAGCCACGACCTCCTCGATGCAAAGGTTCCGTTCGCCACCATCACCGCGCACACCCGCGATTCCCTGGTCGGGGTGACCGCGGCCGAGCTGATCCTTCTCCTCGGCAACATCTGCTTCCTCGCCAACTTCTACGGAACGGCCTGCGAGATCCTGAAGATCTCCTCGCCGGCCACGTTTAGCCCGTCCTCGGCCATGGAGACACCCGCGTCGTGAAGAACAACGTCATCTTTTTCCTGGGGTTAGCCTCGGCTCTCGCGATCTCCTGGGCCGGGATCGTCCTGGGTTCGAACGCCCAGCTCGGTTCGCTCGCGCCCTTCTACGACGACTCCGAGGGTGCCGCATTCCCAGCGCGGATGGCTGGAGCCGCCGCGCAGGGCCAGCTGGTCTACCGGGACATGGGCTGCGCCTCGTGCCACACCCAGCAGGTGCGCCGGCCGGGCTTCGGCGTCGACAAGGAGCGCGGCTGGGGTGATCGCCAGAGCGTCGCCCGCGACTACATCTACCAGCCGGCCCCTCAGCTCGGCCTCTCCCGCGTGGGACCCGACCTCGCGAACCTCGCCGACCGCAAGCCCTCGGCGCTCGACGCCTCGGATCTCCTGCACCTGCTCTATGCCGGCGCCCCGGGGATGCCGACCTACCGCTTCCTCTTCGAGACCCGGACGCTCGGTGTCGGCGCCCAGCCCTCCGAGAAGGCCCTCAAGCTCGTGGGCGCGCTCGAGCCCAAGGCGGGCACCGAGGTCGTCCCGACTCCGGAGGCCGAGTCCCTGGTTGCCTACCTCTTGAGCCTAAAGAATCCCTACACCTATCCTGAAGCCGTCCCCTTCACGCCGCCAGCGGGCGAAGGGGAGAAGGAGGGGGCGAAATGAGCGAGTTACCCAACGACCCGCGGGTCGACCAGGCCAAGGCGAGCGATGAGGGCCTTCTTGACGCCCACGAGTCGGCTCTCGGCAAGCAGCACGCGCCGGACGGCGCCAAGTACAGGCTGCTCCCGATCGCGATCCTCTTCACGCTGAGCGGCCTGATCCTCTTCGCGGGAACCTACCTGAACCGCTATGCTGGGCACTACAGCGCCCGCATCTTCAACGAGAACGCGAAGCCCTCCTCGGGAGCGCCTGCAGCCGTGAAGATCGACCCGGTCGCCCTCGGCAAAACCCAGTTTAACGCGGTCTGCATCACCTGCCACCAGTCCACGGGACTGGGTATCGCAGGGATCTACCCCCCGCTTGCCGGCTCCGAGTGGGTCAACGGCCCCTCCGCCCGCCTGATCCGGATCGTCCTCTACGGGCTCAAGGGCCAGATCACGGTCGAGGGCCACGCCTACGGTGCCGCGGCCATGCCGGTATTCGGCCAGGTCGCCGGCAGCGCCTACAATTGGAACGACGAGAAGGTCGCGGCCGTCCTCACGTATGTCCGCCAGGAGTGGGGCAACAAGTCCGGCCCGGTCACAGCCGACGAGGTTGCCGCCGTCCACAAGGCGATCGGCGACCGCAAGGAGATGAGCGAGGCTGAGCTGGAAGCGGTCAAGTAGGCCGGTTCCCCTTCGGCCGCGTAGTCTCTCAACCCCTCGGGGAGTTGCGCCGGGAGCGCACCGCGGAGCATCCCACTTTCATTCGGATTGCGACCGAGCGGCTCCTGCTGGCCCGCCTCGGTTTCAATTGCTAGCCGGAGCGGAGCCGCGACTAAGCGGCCAGCCGCAGACGCCGTGCGCAATAGAGCACCAACCCAACGCCCCAACTGAAGAACGCAGCCACGGAAAGATAAAAGGCCGCCTGGAGTCCGAGCGGGGCCTCAAACCAGAGCCTCACGCGGGATTCACCGCTTGGCACCGCGACCATCACGAGACCGAGGGGTGACTCGCGAACCTCGGCGGGCTCACCATTGACCCAAGCCTTGTACCACGTCTGGTACATACGGGGTGTTTCGAGCCAGCAGGACTGCGTGGCCCGGACCCGAGCCTCATAGGGAATCCAGTTGTCGACCCTGATCGGGAGGTCCTCGGTCTTGTATTCAGCGACGCGGAGGCGGCCAAAGGTCTCGGTCGCATCCAATGGTCTTGGTTTTGACGGGAAAAAATGAACGGCGAGGCGTTCACTCACGCTCCCGCTGGTCCAGAGCGAAAGGCGTCGGCTATGCGTGGATCCGCTGCCAAAGGAAAGCTTTCCCCCGTACTCCGGCAGCTGATATTCGCGCAGGAAGGTCGGTCCCGAGATCTGGAGGACGCCGGCATTGGCGCCAGGATGATCGAAATCGAATTCCGCAATGTAGCGATCGCCAGGCTCTAGGACGACAGGCTCCCTCGCGCTCCATGCCTCGCCAGCATATTTCTCCGCGTCGGGCCGGAATTCGTTCGACGATTCAGGGGCCTTCGCCGGAGGGATCGATCCCATATTTGTGGCGATCTCGGCAAGCGTGGACCTCGACAGCAGGCGATTCTCCAGCAGGGGATCGGCCACGCCATGGGTGAACGTATCGGGCCTCTTGGGAAAGACGAGGTAGGCAAACTGCGTTACCATGACATTCTCCGTCTGGAGTTGGAAGGTTGCGCTTTCCAAGGGGCGCTGAATTTCGGACCCATGGGCAAAGCGGTGTGCCTGGAAGAGGCTCCACACGCAGAGAATGCCCACGAAAAGAAACTGCCACCGTCGCTTGGGAGCAATGATCGGAACCGCTATTGCCGCTGCAAAAACGAGGAAGCCGGCGAGCAGCAGATAAAGCCGGTTCATGACCCAGTTGCCGGTGGTATTGCGGACGAAGGATGGAACGGCGGTCCAAAGAGCTCCCGTCAGGCCCGGGATCGGAGTCACGAGTGCGACGAGGAGGCAAGCCATTGCCAGAAGGACGCGAAGGTCGGCCCGCCTGACGCGCAGGTGTGCCCAGGCCGATATCGCAAACAGTCCCCAGAGGGCGTAACCCGCCTGGAAATCTGATAGCGATCGCCCGGCTTGGCTAAGCGGCAATAGAGTTGAGGGGAACACTTGGTGAAGAAAATACATCACCATGAAGGCCGTGGCTTCCTGGAAACTCGCCGATTTCACCCCGATCTTCGGCGGGAAAAACAGGACGGAAACGACAGGGTAGGCGGCGATTGCCGCGAAGACCGCGATCCCACATGCGGCGCACTTCATCTGAATAACGCCAGGCCTGTGCATAAGGAATAGGTACAGGTATGAAATCCCCACGAGAAGCGTCGCCCATAACGCAATCGGGGTGTGCCCCCACCACATGGCCCCGAGAGCGCCTCCGGTAAGGAACAGGGACAGAAGGTCGGGATCCCGATGGGCACGGGCCAGGCCATAGAGAGCGACCGGAACGAGGGAGACGGTCATCCACGACATGTAAAGGTCCGTATTGTAGACGATGCCCAGCACGCCGGGGCAGCTGACAAAGAGGATCCCCAACCCGCAGGCAAGCCAGCGGCGCTCCGGGATCAGGACCGAAAGCGCCGCGTAACTCGTGGCGAGCGCGGCGAGGGCCTGAAGCGAAAGGAGGAGATTCTGGATCGCAAATACGCCGAGGGAACGGAGGGTGAGCGTGTCGAGCAGGGCCCCAAGATACTGAAAGGCGGGGGCGACACGCAGCGGGTAGATCGCCCCGTTGAATTGGAATGGGCTCTGGCCCACAAATACCGGGAAGACCCCCTTTCGCACCTGCGCCACCATGTCGGCTAGCAGGGTTCCGTACCAGAGGGCGTCCCCGGCCCCCTGCAGGACAACCGTGAAAAACGGCCGCATCAGGAACAACCAGGCTGAGCCCAGGGCGATCCATCGAAGATTCTCGGCGACGGCGCCCTTGATCCGGCGGGTGAGTACGAGCGCCGCCGTGTAGGCGCATAAGCTAAGGCCTAGGTACAGGTAGAGCACGCGCTCGGCTGCGGAGTACGCCGCCTGAGCAGTTGCCTGATCTCCCGCTTGGGGCAGGAAGCCCCGAAGTGGGCCAAGAAAAACGCCGAGGATCGCGAGATAGCCGACAACGGCGTCGAGGCGGAATCGTATAAAAGTCGCCCGTGCGAGAGCACCGAATGCCAGCACAGCCCTCAGCGCTCCATGGCGGCAATACCATGTCCCTGCCAGGACTATCCAGAGAGGCAGGTAGGCGTAGAAACGCGGATCTGGCCTGGCCCATATATAAAACGCAATGGCAGATGCCGCCCCCACGGCCGCCCAGACGGGTAGGCGGCCCGCCAGGGCGGAGAGCCTCGGCGTGTTCGGGTTGGACTTTCCCGAAGGGGCCAGGATGAGCGCGACAAGGGCTCCAGCCTTTACGAGAGCCGGCAAGGAATCCACCGCGAACGCCCACTCAGCGATGGTGATCCCGAGGAAGAGCGCAATCGCTTCGGCGAGGATCTGTAGAAACGCATAGCCCTTTGGCCCTTGGCCTTGTTCGTCTTGCATTCAGTAGAAAGCTAACTGCCCAAACCCCCGGTCAATCGAGGAGATTCTGAAAGAGGCCTGTGGGACCACGAGCCTAGAAGGCAACGTAGATGAATGGCTTGCTCGGTAGTCCAATCCGGTAGAGCACGTAGCTCATCAGCAATGCCATCACCAATCCCAGGAATAGGGAGCCGACGTGTCCCACAATTCTCTGGAGCGCAATCGGCAGCTGCCTGAGGTAATCGTCGAGGATCTTCATGGTCGGGCCTTCGTAAAGCCAAGCTTGGAGGAGAGCGATCGGATCCGTCCGGCCACCTCGGTGGCTAGCTTGATTCCGCCCTCGGCCGTCAGGTGCGTCCGGTCTCCGAAGTCAGTCGTCGCGTAGTCGCGCCCGTACTCGGCGCACGCATAGCCGTGCTTCCGCCAGAGAACGGCGCAGTCGCTGTAGGCCAGGTCGTCGCGGGCGATTTCGTCGGCGGTCAGCTGGTCCAGATAAAGTCGGCAATTGCGACTGAGCATGATGAGGGTCCTGGACCTGAGATCGACAGGAAAGGCGGCCTCTACCGCCGCCGTGTAGTCCGCCAGCGACTTCGGCTTAAGGTGCCATGCCCCGTCGGCGCCTTTGGAGTAATAGGCCCAGGAGAAGCCCCGGACGATCTTCATCTCGGCCGTGCGGATCTCCGGGCGGAAGCGCTGCTCAAACGGAAAGCTGTCGAAGTCCGGTTCGATGTCCGGAAGCCGCTTCCGGGCCCATATCGCCTCGGGCAGGTGGGGGGTTGCCGGATTGGGGATAGTGAAAAGGGTGGTGTAGCCGATATAGTTCCAAAGGTCCCTGAACCGGAATAGGCGGTCGAGGTTGGCCCGAGCGGAAATCTCAAAGCGTTCTCCGATTGTCAGCTGTTGCCTTGAGAAGGTGGAGAGCGCCTCGGACCGGGGCGGAAAGTCCTCAAGCTCGCCCCGGGCTCTGGCCTCCCAGAAGAGATACCGGTAGGGTTCGGTCCCAAAGGGCGCGATGGAGCCAAAAGGGGACGTGTTGGCGACGTAGATCAGGTGCGGGTATTCCTTCCTGAGGGCCTCGGCAACAACGGCGCCGCCGTCCGTGCACAGGGCACCGCGAAACGCGAAATTAACCACCTTAAACCCATCCCCGAGCTCCTCCTGGAGGGCATCCGTCCACACCTTGCCCGGGGGCTGGCCGACGCCGTTGAAGATCGAGTTGCCGCCAACGATAACCAGCGTCTGGTCGGGGCGGCACGCCGAGCGGACGATCCCGCGCATCTCGTCGAGCGTCGGGTAGTATTGCGCCTCCGGGGAGATTCGCTGGTGGAAACGGCTGAAGTCGGGGTGGTAGCCCTTGCTTGAGAGCACGCGGGCCGTAATCGAGCACAGGGCCAGCCCAAGAAGGAGGCCCGCCGCAAAACTCATGGGCCTAAAGAAAGGGGATCGGCTCTGGGGCGAGCCTGGGGAGGGATCACTCATTGGCCAAAGAGGAGGCGCGCCATCTGGAAGGCTTCGTGCACGGGATAGAAGAAGAGGAGCCAGCCAATGAGGACATAGACCTGAGTCACAACGAGGCCGACGAGCGGCTCACGCTCGAAGATCTGTTTCCTCAGGACCGGGCCGATTGCAGGGATCTTGGCGTAGCTGGCGCAGATTCCAAGGCCGACCCCGTGGAAAACCCCCCAGGACACAAAATGCCAGTCGGGCCCATGCCAGAGGCCGCAGAGGGCAAAGGCGACGAGCGCATTCAGGATGCGCCGGGGAACGCCGTAGTGTCCGCCCCCCAATGGGATATAAATATAGTCCCGGATCCAGAGGCTGAGCGAGATGTGCCAGCGCTGCCAAAACTCCTGAAGGTTCTTTGCCAGGTAAGGCCAATTGAAGTTTTCTGGAAGTGTTATTCCAAGGAGCCGTGCGACCCCGATCGCGATGTCGCTGTAGCCGGAGAAATCGAGCAGGATCCGGCCTCCTATGGCACCGAGCAGGATCCAGCGCCCAAGGATGCTCATCGTGGCGAAGTCGGGCTGGTAGGCTTCGACGTAGAGGTTCACGTTGTCGGCAAAGACCACCTTCTTCACAAATCCGGTGGATATCCGGAATAGGCCCTCCCCGAGATTCTCCAAACGGAAACCCCGGCTTCCGTCCTCCAAGGCGGGCAGGAATTGGCGGTAGCGCTTGATCGGCCCCGCAACCAAGCTTGGGAAGAAGATCGAGAACAGAAGGAACTTGAGCGGGCTGCGAATGGGCTCGCCCCCCTTTCGGACCTCATAGAGGTAATGGATGAACTCGAATGCAAAAAAACTGATCCCCAGGGGAGGGGCGCTCGGCATGGCGGCCGACGCGAGGTTCCTCAGGTGGGTCGCGAGCTCCGGACTCCACGGGTCTACAACGGAGCCGACGATGAAGTAGATGTACTTGTAGAAGCAGAGCGCGAACACGCTTAACGCCATAGCCGCGAGCTGCGCCCCCCGCTGTCCCGAGATACCCGCCAGGTAGGTCGCGATCATCATCACGATGATGGGAGCCATTCCCGCTGGTCCGGCAAAGTGCGCGTGAAAGACGAGGCAGGCCGCACCCAGGAACCCGAGTTTCCAGTCCGCGCGGGGCAGCAGGTGGAATACGGCCACAACCAGCACCGAGAATGCGATGAACCAGTAGGTCGTGAAGATCATGGCACGCGCAGGTTCGGTTCGCCCCGGGCCGGTGGGCGGACCTCTAGGCTGACGAGGAGCCCCAGGCCGGGAGGGATCTCGCGGGCTTCAGCGGCGCTCACGGGTGTCTAGGCCCCTAAACGCTTGTCGGGGACCAGGTAGTTGCGCACGTAATCGGCCACCGCGTCCCCAAGGGGCGTCGCGGGTTTTTCGAAACCCGTCGACCGGAGCTTCGAAATATCGGCCTTCGTGTAGTACTGGTATTTCGCGCGCAGGCTCTCGGGCATATCGATGAACTCAACGTTCGGCTTTAAGCCCAGGGCGCCGAAGATCGCGTCGGAGAGCGTCAGCCACGTGTGGGCTTCCCCCGAGCCAATGTTGAAGAGCCCGGAGGCCGTGGCCCCTTTCTCCGCAAAATGGAGCGTCATCTCGACCGCATCCTTCACGTAGAGGAAATCCCTCATCTGCCCGCCGTCGGGATACTTCGGATCGTAGCTCTTGAAGAGGCCCAGCTTGCCGCTCTCCCGGATCTGGACATGGGCCTTGGCGACCACCGAGCGCATGTCGCCCTTGTGGGCCTCGTTTGGCCCATAGACGTTGAAGTATTTCAGGCCCACGATCCGTTCGAGCCAGCCGAGCCTGCGGGCATGGAGGTCAAAGAGGTGCTTGGAATACCCGTACATGTTGAGCGGACGAAGGAGCTCCAGGGCCGGGTTGGAGTCGTCCATCCCCTGCGCGCCGTCGCCGTACGTCGCGGCCGAGCTGGCGTAGACAAACCGGGCACCCGTGCTTAAGGCCCAGGCGGCCAATTCCCGGGTGAAGCCGGTGTTGTTGTCGACCAGGTAGGAGGCGTCGCGCTCCGTGGTCGCCGAGCAGGCGCCAAGGTGGAAGACCGCAGAAAATTTGCCATACGCCCCGGGGCTCTGCGCAAGGCGGGCGCGCAGGGCCGGCCCCTCGACATAGTCGGCGAAGCGCAGCGGAACCAGGTTTCTCCATTTCTCGTCGGACTGCAGGATGTCGCAGACGACGATGTCGTCCACGCCGCGGGCATTGAGCGCCCAGATGAGGGCGCTGCCGATGAACCCGGCGCCGCCGGTAACAAGGATTCGACCGCCTAGGGGATTGGAGGGCATTAGGCTGAAAGTTCCTCGGAGCGGGCCCGGGCGGCCGCCACGGTCTCGCGGATCATTCCGCGGAAGTCCCGGTCCGTCATCTTCCTCAGTCCGGCGGCGGTGACCCCGTTCGGGGAGGTGACCTCGCCCCGGAGGACCTCCGGGTCCACGTCCCGCCGCGCAAGAAGGCGGGCGGCGCCCAGGACCGTCTCGACGGAGAGGAGTTTCGCCGTCTGGGGGTCGAATCCGAGACTCAGGCCGGCGTCGCGGAGGGCGGCGGCAAACTCAAAGAGATAGGCAGGACCGGCGCCGCTGATCGCGGTGAGCGCGTCCATCTGCGCCTCCGGCACCTCGACCGACTTTCCAAGGGCCCCAAACACTTTGTCGAGTATCGCACGATCGGCAGGGGAGAGGGGCTTGTCGGCACACCACCCCGTGAGTCCGGCCCCGATTTGCCCCGGCGTGTTGGGCATGCTCCGCACCAAGCCCCTCGCCTTGGGGAAGGCCTTGGAGAGCGCGGCTACCTTCTTTCCGGCAAGGACCGAGACCACGAGGCGGCCGGCCGTCAGCTCGAGGAGGCGAGGATCGGCCGCGGCCAGGTGCTGGGGCTTGAAGGCGACAACCAGGGTGTCGGCCGAGGAGAGCAGGTCTTCCAGGGAGGAGGCGAGCCGGATGCCGGTGCGCGCGGCGAGCGCCGGCCCCGTAACCCCCTTGCCCCCCATGCAGGCGATCTGCTTCGCAGAGTAGGCGCCCTCGGCTATCATGCCCTCGACCATGGCGGCGGCCATTGATCCGGCTCCTAAGAATGCGATGGTATCCATGTAAGGTGGCCGGCGGGGTCGCGCGTCGCTCTAGTCGTCGAGGTCCTTCGACTTGTCGCGGTGCCGCGGGTCCCTCACCGGATGGACAAGGATCGCGCTCGATCCCTTGGCGCGGGAGGCCATCGTGACCTCGCCCCCGACGCTCCTGAGCGAGTGCCGGGCGATCGTGAGGCCCATGCCGACTCCGACGGTGCGCTTGGAGCTCACAAACGGCTCGAACATCCGGTCGCGGATGTCCTCGGTGATCCCATCGCCCTCGTCGTCGACCTTGAGCTCCACCATCTTGTCGCCCCGAGCCTTGTCGAAGACGCGGGTGCTGATCGAGATCGGCCGCTGGTCGATGGGGGCCTCGTGGTAGGACTCCCAGGCGTTGATCAGTACGCGGGAGAGCACCTCCTCGAAGGTCTCGATGTTGGTATCGATCTCCAAATCCGGGGTGGCGTTGTTGACGACGATCCCGGCGTCGAGCTTGTAGTCGGTGTGGAAGCGCCGGATTCCGCCGTCGATCAGGCGCTGGAGGGGCACCCTTGTAAGTTCCGGCCGCGACTTGACGACCAGGGTGCTCAGCTGGCGGATGATCCCCACGATCCGCTGGATCGCATCGTCCACGTTCTGGGCGTTCTTCTTCACGTTCGCAGGCTTGTCGTAGCCGCTCTTGATCAGGTCCAGGTACCCGATCACGACCCCGAGCAGATTGTTCAGATTGTGGGCGATGCCCTGGGCAACAGCGCCAATCGTCGCGGCGCGCCTTGATTCCTCGAGCCTGCGCTGCAACTCCAGGTTCTCGCGGTTGATGGCCGCGAATCGCAGCTGCGTCTGCACCCGGGCGACGGTCTCGTCCAGGTCGATCGGCTTGGTGATGTAATCGACCGCGCCGACCGCCAGGCCCTCGAGCTTGCTCTCCTTCGTCGTTCTCGCGGTGACGAAAATGACCGGGATGGACCGGGTGTCGCTGCTTGCCTGAAGGCGCTCGCACACCTCGATACCGTCCATGTCGGGCATCATCAGGTCCAGGAGGATCAGGTCGGGCTTGTGGAGCCTCACCTGCTCCAGGGCCTCCAGTCCGTTGTTGGCCGTCGACACCTCCAGTTCGCAGCGCTCCAGCTTGCGCTTCAGCAGCTGGACATTGATGGGTTGGTCATCGACGACCAATATGCGCGCCTTGGACATGGGTGGGTTCCTGGGCCGAGCATGGCCCGGGTTGGGCCGGGCGCAAGCCCCTGTGTACACCTATATATTCGCAATAGTTTCCGCCTGAGCGGGCAGGAGACCCGCACGCGTAACAAAGCCGTGAAATTCGGTTTGTCCCCCGGGGCCGTCTGGTCCCGACCTACCGACCGTGGCTGAGCCGGTAGGCTTTGACCGTGTTCTTCATGAGCATGGCAACCGTCATCGGTCCCACGCCCCCGGGCACGGGGGTAATCTTCGATGCCAGCGGGGCGACGCCCGCAAAGTCCACGTCGCCCACGAGGCGATACCCCGTCTTCTTTGACGGATCGGCGACGCGGTTGATGCCGACATCGATCACCACGACGCCCGGCTTCACCATGCCGGCCTTCACGAATTCGGCGCGGCCGATCGCCGCGATGAGAACGTCGGCCTGGCGGGTCATCGCCGGCAGGTCCGAGGTGCGCGAGTGGCAGATGGTTACCGTCGCGTTGGCGCCTGCCTTCTTCTGGAGGGCAAGGAGCGCCGCGGGTTTCCCGACGATCAGCGATCGCCCGAGGACCACGACATGCTTCCCCGAGAGGTCGACGCCGCTGCGCGCGAGGAGTTCCATGATCCCGGCCGGCGTGCATGCGGAAAAGCCGGTGTCGTCCTCCTGGGCAAGCTTGCCCAGGTTGAGGGGATTAAAGCCGTCGACATCCTTCTCCGGAGCGATCCGCCTGAACACCGCGGACTCGTCCAGGCCCTTGGGAAGGGGCGACTGAACGAGAATCCCGTCGACCGCGGCATCGTTGTTCAGAGAGTCGATCAGCTCCTCGAGCTCCGCCTGGCCGATGGACACGGGGGGCAGGATGATGCGGCTCTCGATGCCGATCTCGGCCGCCGTCTTTTCCTTCTTCCTGACATAGGAGACCGAGGCCGGGTCCTCGCCCACGCGGACCAGGGCGATGCACGGCCTGCGCCCGGGGAACCCGGCCACCTCGGCCTTTAGCTCCGCTATGATCTCGCCGGCGATCCGGTTGCCGTCGATCAGCTCCATCTATTTCAGGCGAAGCCCCTCGGCGTCGATCACCAGATCCTTGGAGTCGGCAATGGGCTTCAAGGTGCCGAGAACGACGACCGGGTGTCCGGCGTAGCTCTCGAGCTGGTCGGTCAGGAGTAGGCGGGCCAGGTCGACGTAGGCGATCCGGCTGCCGTCGGAATCGCTGAGCTGCCAGGGATAGGGGCGGTGGCCCGCGAGGATGTTGCGGGTCGAGTCCAGGGTTCCCTCAAAGAGCCGGGATAGGCCCGCGGGGTTGCCGCTGCCTGCCATGACTGCGCCTGGAGTGGCCGCAGGCGCCGGAGCGGGAGCCGGTGAGGACGGGGCGGCCGCCGGCGTCGCAGCGACCGCGGGGGCGACCTGGATGTAGCCGATCAGCGCCTTCTCAAGGCGGATCTGGGTCCAGCTGCCGTGGAGACCGGTGATCTCCGCCTTGTCGCCCTTTTCAAAGGTGGTGAGGACAAGCGAACCTTCCTTCGGCGACTGGAACACCGCCGCACCGGGCACGACATCCAGGGCCTTCGAAAGGTCCTTGTTCTTAACATAGGCCTCGAAGGGCCCTGGGACTAGGACCGCGGTCCAGCCCTCGGGAGCGAGGCCCGCCTTGTCGCTCGGCGCCGGCTGCTCGGTCCCCGCCTTTAGGACCACGATCACGGCCGAGGAGGGATCGGGCTGGATCTGCACCGCGGTCGGAGCGGAAAGTGTCGCGGCACCCAGAGCAGTGCACCACAGGAGCGAAGCCACGGGGGCTATAAGTTTAATCTTCATGGAGGGTAGGGCGCTGCTCGGAGCTGGCCTGGAACGCGGCTTGCGGCGTCTTCGGCGAGCGGAACAGCTGTTCGATCTCTTTTGAAGCAAGTTGTTTTGCGCCGCGCAACGGGATTCCCTTCAGGCGAACGGCGCCGATCTGGTAGCGCCTGAGCCGCAGAACGATGAAGCCGAGAGCGGCGAAGAGCAGGCGGATCTCGCGCTTCTTGCCGTGGTGCATGTGGACGTCGAGGTCGAAGGCGGTGCCGTCGGCCCGGGGACTGATGAGGGCCGCCCTCTCGACCTTCAGGCGTTCCCCTTCGAAAGTGAGCCCCTTCACGAGGCGGGGAAGCTTGGTCGCGGGGAAGGCCTGCTTGAGGCTGACGTGGTAGCGTTTGATGACCTCGCCCGAGGGGTGCATCAGGCGGTTGGCAAGGTCGCCGTCGGTGGTGAGGATCACCAGGCCCTCGCTGTCCTTGTCCAGGCGGCCGGCGCAGAAGAACCTGAAGCGGTTGTATTCCCTGGGGAGCAGCGTGAAGATCGTGTCCGGGTTGTGGGGATCGTCGTTGGAGCAGATGAGCCCCCTGGGCTTGTTGACGGCGAGCGTGATCCGGGGCTGGGGCTGGTTGCGGACAATCTTCCCGCTTACCGTCACCTTATCAACCCCTGGCGTGACCTTTTGCCCGTGGATGGCCGGCTTGCCGTTCACCCAGACCTCGCCCTGCGTGATCAGGGCCTCGGCGTTCCGTCGGGAACATATTCCCGCGTCAGCGATGAACTTCTGGAGACGGAGGGTGCCCCCTGCCGGGGCGTTTTCTGCAAGGAATTCGTTCACGTTGAGGGGTCAGGGTTGCCTGTGGCCCTCGCCGTGGCAATGGGAAAGGCCCCGCCTCCTCTTTCCTAGGTCTGGAGGGGCTTGAGCCCCCGCTCAATCTCCGCCCTGCGAGGCTCGAGAAACGGGGGAAGCGCTAGGCTTTCCCCGAGTGTCTCGAGCTTCTCGTCGGTGGCGAAGCCCGGTCCGTCCGTGGCGATCTCAAAGAGGACGCCGCCCGGCTCCCTGAAGTAGAGGCTTCTGAAGTAGAATCGATCCACCGGCCCGCTGGTCGGCATTCCGAGCTCGACCAGGCGTTCCGCCCAGGCGTCGTATTCCCCATCATTGGGGGTGCGGAATGCCACGTGGTGGACCCCGCCGGCCCCCGGCCGTGCCGGAAGCAGTTCCGGGTCCACCGAGACGTGAAGCTCCGCGGCGGGTCCCTTTGCATTCATGGTGTACACGTGCACGACGGGCGCCTTGCCCGCCCCAGGGCCATAGGTGCGCGCGTGCTCCATTGAAAGCACCTCGGTGAGGACGCGGTCGGAGAGGCGGAGGTCGGGCACGCTCATCCTTATGGGGCCCAGGCCCAGAAGCTGGTGCTCAGCGGGGACGGGACTGCGCTCCCAGGGGTGGGTGGCCTGGGTGTCGCCGTCGGCCACGAGTCCCAGGCGTTGCCCCTCGGGATCCTCGAAATCGATCACCGCCCGGCCGTCGCGCTCCAGGATCTCACCATGGGTGATCCGCAGGTCGGCAAACCGGGCCTTCCACCAGGCTAAGCTCGTCGAGGGAACCCTGAAGGACGTCTGGGTGATGCTGCGGGTCCCGCGGCGCTCCGGGGCCGCCGGCCAGTCGAAGAAGGTGATGTCGGTCCCCGGACTCCCAAACTTGTCCGCATAGTAGAGGTGGTAGGCGGA
>CAITBM010000053.1 GCA_903890485.1 uncultured Opitutaceae bacterium
GCCGGGGTCCAGGGGGGCGGCGGGGCCGGCAGGGAGCGCCTCGAGCCGGCCCAGCGGGATGTGATGGGACGGGGTGATGAGTGAGAGCTCGCGTTCCCAGCCCTCCCTGACGTCGAGGATCTGGAGCGGCCGGCCGTCGCCCATCATGGCGCGGAGCTCCGCGGCGTCGACCTGGTCGCGCAGGTTGCCCGTCTCGCAGGTGACCCCGTAGCCCTCGGGCGGCAGCTCAGTGATGGGGCGGCGCGCGGGGTCCGGCCGCAGTCGGACCTGGTTGGAGGTCATCGTGAGGGTGTCCCAGACCAGGAGGCGGCCGCTCAGGGGCTCGCCGACTCCGGAAAGGATCTTGATGGCCTCGCAGGCCTGGGCCGTGCCGATCAGCCCGGTGACCGCGCCCAGGACGCCCGCCTCGGCGCAGTTGGGGACCGTGCCGGGCTCGGGGGGCTCCGGGAAGAGGCACCGGTAGGTCGGCCCCCCCGCAAGGTTGAAGACGCTCACCTGCCCCTCGAAGCCCTGAATGGCGCCGTACACAAAGGGACGGCCCGCGATCACGCAGGCGTCGTTGACCAGGTAGCGCGTCGGGAAATTGTCCGATCCGTCGACGACCAGGTCCACCGAGCGCACGAGCTCCAGGGCGTTGGACCTGTCGAAGCGCTCAACGATCGGCTCGATCCGGATCAGGGGGTTGAGCGACTGGAGGCGCCGGGCCGCCGACTCGGCCTTGTTCTGGCCCTGGTCGGAGCTCGAGTAGAGCACCTGCCTCTGGAGGTTCGAGGTGTCGACCCGGTCCGGGTCGATGATGACGATCCTGCCGACCCCCGCCGCCGCCAGGTACAGGAGGGCGGGGCAGCCGAGCCCCCCTGAGCCCACCACCAGGACCGAGGAGGCCTTGAGCTTCTCCTGGGCCGCGGGGCCAAAGCCGGCGAGCGAGAGGTGCCGCTGGTAGCGCGCGATTTCTTGGGGGCTTAGGGCCATCGGGAGTCTTGGCTAGGATGCCGCCAGGGCGGGCGCTGCGCGAGAGAATCCATCGTAGGCCTTGTCCCAGTCCTTCCACACCGGATCGTACCCCTGCGAGCGCAGGAACGCGGCGACCTCAGCCGGGCTCCGGTCGTCGTCGATCGCGAACTGTTCCAGGGACTCGGGCTCGCTCGCGTAGCCCCCGGGATTGGTCCGGGAGCCTGCGCTCATGGCCGTGAACCCGAGTCGGAACGCCTTGTTGCGGAACTCCGCGCCCTCGCGGGTCGAGAGCGAGAGCTCGGCCTCGGGGCTCAGGAGCCGGAAAGCGCAGGCCGCCTGCACCAGGTCCCGCTCGCCGAACGGGGTGACGGGGATCTCCTCGCCCTGGTGGGGCCTGAGCCTCGGGAAGGAGAGGGAGGTCTTGGTCTGCCAATGGACGGTCTCCACGTGGCGAAGGTGGAGCCCGGTGAACCAGGCGTCGGCGCGCCAGTCGCTTAGCCCGAACAGGGCGCCAAGTCCCACCTTGCGGATTCCGGCGCGTCCCAGGCGGTCGGGCGTCCCGAGCCTGTAGTCCATGTCCGCCTTCGGGCCGCTCAGGTGGTGGCGCGCGTAGGCCGCAGGGTCGTAGGTTTCCTGGTACACCATGACGGCGCTCAGGCCCTCGCTCCCGAGACGGGCGTAGTCGTCCTGGTCGAGCGGCTGCACCTCGATCCACAGCCCCGAGAAGTGCCCCCTGAGGAGCCGGAGGGCGTGGGCGATGTAGTCGGTGCCGACCCGGCCGGTCTCGCCGGTCACCAGGAGAACGCTGTCAAAGCCGTGCTCCTTGAGCACGCGGGCCTCGGCCAGGATCTCGTAATCGGAGAGC
>CAITBM010000054.1 GCA_903890485.1 uncultured Opitutaceae bacterium
GTCCGGGGCGGTGAAGACCTTGCGGGCGATGACCCTCGGGTTGGGCCCCGGCGTCGAGATCTCGAACGCCGCGACAAAGCTGGCTCCAAAGCGCCCGGAGCGCCTGCCCAGGCCCTCGCACCGGCGAATCTCAACCGAAACGTCGTAGTCGCGCTCCTGGTCAACCGCGAACGGCTCCGTCGAAACCTGCGCCACGTCGGCGGACTGGAGGAGCCGGGCTCGAAGGACGCGAGGGAGCGCCACCTCGAGGGACTCGGCCCACCGGCGGTAATCCCGGAATTCGACCTCGTTTTCGCCGGTCCGCACCACGATCTCGCGGCGCTTCAGGTAGCTCTCGACCCGCACCGCCTTGAGTCCCAACCGGACGCCGCCGGCCGACGGGCCCTGCACCGGCGTTCCCGCGGGATCGGAAAGCACGAAATAGCGGGTCGGGTCGTCCTGGGCGGGCTGGGCCACGTTGCAGCCTGAGAGCAGGCCGAGCAGCGCCGGGAGCACGAGGGATGCGAGGAGCCTGCGGGCGGAAAGGAGGGGAGGATTCATGGTGACGATCAGCGGGTCATTTCGGGCCCTTGCGGCCGGACAGGAGTGCGTTCGGGTTGCGTTCCAGGAAATCGGCGAGCCTTTGTACGGACTCGGCCGCGTCCGCCACCCTTTCCAGGGCGCGGCTAGTGTCGGCGCCAAAATTCTGCTGCGCATTGATGAACCCCTTGGCTGATTGGGCCGCGGAGTTGAAGGACTGGAGGGCGGTCTTGGCCTCCACCAGCGTCGCCTGGAGCTCCTTGCCGTTTGAGTCGACCTGGGTGTCCAGGCGCCCGATGGCGGTGCGGAGCGCCTCCATGGTCTTGTTCAGGTTCTCCAGGGAGTGGATCGTGTCCGGGTTGCGCGCCAGGGCGTCCACCGACTCCCCGGTCTTCTTCCACTGCGCCGTCAGTCCCTTGAAGTCGACCCCGTCCATCCTCAGACGGGCCTCGATGACGAGCTTCTTCAACTCCTCGGAGAGCCCCTTGAAGTCGATCTCCTGCATCTTGGCCAGGAGCGTCGTCGCGGTGGCCATCATCATCGACGCGCTCGCCCGGAACTCGGAGATCTCGGAGGGCGCCGGGGGAATCACCACATACTTCAGGTCGCTCGTCTTGGACGTGTCCGGGTACTTGGCCGGGTCCATGAAATCGAGCTCCACGAACAGGAGCCCCGTCGCCAGGCCCGCGATCTCCAGCTGGGCCCTCAGGCCGCGGTCCACGAGCGCCTGGAGGGCGCTTCGGTCCGAGACGTCGAGGTTTGCCCCGTGCTCGTCCGAGATGGAACCGCGGTTCAGCTCACACAGCACCGCGGCAAGCGACTTGCCGGTATCCCTGTCATAGCGGATAGAGATATCTACCACGTGGCCTACCCTCACCCCGCGCAGCTTGACCGGGGAACCCTGGTCGAGGCCGCTGATCGCCTCGTCGAAATAGACGATGAAGCGCTCGGGCTTCGAGAAAAGGCTCAGGCTTCCGATTGAGAGAAGCGCAAGGATCCCGATCGCGAACGCTCCCAGGACGAAGGCGCCGACAACTGCGGGGCTGATCTTTGTTTTCATGGTCTTGGGTGGACGCGCAACGGGGTCCTATCCTGCCTTCACTCCCCGGCGTGTCAAAAATTCTACGACCTTCGGGTTTGCCGAGTCCACCGCAACCTCGCTTGGTTTGCCCTCGGCGATGATCCCCTTCTTGGAGCGGTCAAGCATGATGACCCGGTCCGCGATACCGAAGATCGAATCCACGTCGTGCGACACCACGACGATCGTGGTCCCGAAGGTGTCGCGGATCTGGACGATCAGCTCGTCCAGGTTTCGCGCCGTGACCGGATCCAGGCCCGCGGAGGGTTCGTCGAAGAACACGATCCGCGGGTCCAGGGCAAGCGCCCGTGCGAGCCCGGCCCGCTTGCGCATGCCCCCGCTGATCTCCGAGGGATAGTGCTCCTCGAAGCCCGCGAGCCCCACCTGCGCCAGCTTGAAGGCCGTTATGTTGCGGATCTCGTCGGCAGGCAGGCGGGTGTACTCCTCGAGCGGGAGCGCGATGTTCTGGCTCAGCGTGAGCGAGGTCCAAAGGGCGCCGCTCTGGAAGAGCATGCCGAAGGTCTTCAGCATCTCCTTCCGGGAGTTGGCGTCGGCGTGGGTGAACGACTTGCCGTCGAAGAGGACCTCGCCCCGCGTGGGGCGCTCCAGGCCGACCAGGTTCCTAAGGAGGGTCGTCTTGCCGCAGCCCGAGCCCCCGATGATGAAGAAGATCTCGGCGGGGCGGACGGAAAAGGAGACGCCGTCCAGGATCACCGACTCCTCGTAGGAGAACGCTAGGTCCTTCACCTCAATGGCGGGTTTGGCCTCGATCGTCATAGGCCTATGGCGTGGAAGAGGACGGCGAAGACCGCGTCGGCCACGATGATCAGGAGGATGGCGGTGACGACCGCGGAGGTCGCAGCCTTGCCCACTCCGGCGGCATTGCGGTCGGCCTGGAGCCCGCGCAGGCAGCCCGACAGGCCGACGATGAGCCCGAAGGCCACGGACTTGATGACCCCCACGAGGATGTCCTGCATGTCCACGATCGTGAGCATCTCGACCCAGTAGGCCGCGGGCGGAATATCCAGGGTCGCATACGAAACGGCCATGCCCCCCAGTATCCCCAGGCAGTTCGCATACATGGCCAGGAGCGGCATCATGAGCCCGAGCGCAAGGACCCGGGGCATGACGAGGAAGCGTATCGGGGAGATGCCGAGCGTGGACAGGGCATCGATCTCCTCGTTGCCCTTCATGGTTCCGATCTCCGCCGCGAAAGCCGCGCCAGTGCGGCCCGCCAGGGTGATGGCCGCCATCAGGGCGCCCATCTCGCGCGTCATGGCGACTCCGATCAAGTCTGCGACCCAGATCTCGCCGCCGAAGCGCTTGAGCACAATCGACCCGGAATAGGCCAGCGTCACGCCGACCAGGAAGCTGATCAGGCTCACGATCGGGAGGGCCATCGCCCCGCAGCGCTGCATCTCGTTGAGGCAGTCCCCCCACCTCAGGCCCGCCCGGCCACGTATGAGGCGCGTCGAGTCGATCCAGAACTCCCCCACGAAATTAAGGAGGTTCTTCACGTGATCCATGACATTGCGTGTCGCAAGGCCGACCTCGACGGTGAGGCTCCGTGAATGGTCCTCGTGCCCGCAGGTCCTTATGGCGCTCTCGAACTGGGTCGCGAGGGAGCGCATCGTGAGGGGCGGAGGGGAGGCGTCGCACGGGACCCCGAGGGCTGCGCACCAGCGCAGGGCCTCGCCGAGGAAAACGATCAGCGAGGTGTCCCAGACGGAGACGCCGTCGGCCACCAGGCGAACCGACGTCGGCTTGCTCGAGCCGGCGACCGTGCCCCAACGCGGGGTTGACGATTCCAGGCTCCAGGTGCCTTCGAGCGAGACCACCAGCAGCGAGCCCTCGCTTCGGGTCGTGGCGCGGGCGCCGGTCATCTCTGGGCTCGCGGGCATTGCGTTCAATCTCCTAGAGGCAATCCGTGTTCGCCAGTCCCATTTTACGACCCCGCGACCCGGGTCCACTGGACCCAGACCACGACCCAGGCCCCCGCGCGCCGGAGGTAGAGGGTCGAGTAGCGCGTCGCGACCGCCACACCGGCCGAGCGGTTGTAGGTCACCAGGCCCCCGATCATGGCCGTTTCGCCGTAGACCCGTATCACCACGTCGTGGAGCCTCAGGTCCCTCGCGTCGGGCTTTTCCCTCGCCTCCCGAAGGAATTCCGCCTTGTCGATCACCCTGCCGGTGGCCAGGACGCCCCTGAAGTCGTCGGCCAGCAGGGTTTTGAACCGGGCGACGTCACAGGCGAGGAAGGCCTTGACGTAGTCGTCGTTCATCTGGCGAAGCGCGACCTCGTCGGCGCCGGCCTGGTCCGCAGCCCGCCCCGGCGCGGCAAACGCCGCGAGGACGGCCAGGAGGGCACACAGGGGACGGTACATGCCGGGGAGAATGGAGCAAACCCACTGCCAGGATCAACGCCTTAGAACATGCGCCATTGATTTCCGGTGGAATCTAGAGCATCGCTGCGGGGTCCTTCCGAAAGCACGTGCCCCCCTCCCCCGAACCAGCCTCCCTCACCGGCGTCCTCGAGCGCATCATTTTCCTGAACGAGGAGAACCACTACACCATCGCCGAATTCAGGCCGGATGCCGGGTCCGACGGGGCGAAGGCGGAGCCCGTGACGATCGTCGGGGCGCTGCCCGGGGTGGAGTGCGGCGAGACCCTGCACCTCTCCGGCGAGTGGACCCGCCACTCCCAGCACGGGGACCAGTTCAAGATCGGCTCATTCAAGAGCGAATTGCCCGCGAGCGTCTACGGCATCCGGAAGTACCTGGGCAGCGGCCTGGTTCCCGGGATCGGCCGCGTCTACGCGAACAAGATCGTGGACGCCTTCGGCACCGACACGTTCCGGGTCCTGAGCGAGGAGTCCGGGCGCCTGCGCGACGTGGCCGGGATAGGAAAGAAACGGGCGGCGGCGATCAAGCTGGCGTGGGACGGGAAGCGGACGGAGCGGGAGCTCTACATCTTCCTGCAGACCTACGGAGTGAGCCCGAGCCAGTGCGTCAAGCTCGTGAAGCAATACGGCGCCCAGGCCAAGAGCGTGCTGACCCACGAGCCCTACCGCGTCGCCCGCGAGATCGAGGGCATCGGGTTCAAGACAGCGGACAAGATCGCGATCAACCTGGGGTTCGCCAACGACGCGCCCCCGCGCCTTGAGGCCGGCATCCTCTTTGCCCTGGAAGGCCTCCAGGAGGAGGGGCACACCGCGTTCCCCGAGGAGCGCCTGAGGGACTATGCGGCGGAGCTCCTGGAGACCGGGTCCGACCTGGTCACGGCACGGATCGAGGCGCTGGTGGCCAAGAAGCAGCTCGTCAGGCATTTTGCCAAAGGGGAGACGGCCCCCCTGCCCGGCTCCGGGTTGATCCAGCTGCCGCCCAACGACCGCGCCGAGCGGAAGATCGCCGAGGTCGTGACCCGGCTCCTGAAAGTCGCGAGCGGCCTGCCGCCGATCCGCATCGAGGCCGCCGTCCAGTGGGCGGAGTCCAAGGCGGGTTTCGCGTTCCATGAGCTCCA
>CAITBM010000055.1 GCA_903890485.1 uncultured Opitutaceae bacterium
GCCCGCCGGCCCGGCGCCCGGCTGAAATCCCGTGTTGAGGTGGGCCCTGATTCGTTTAACTCACTTTGGGGTGAGCGACTCGGCAGCCTCCCGCCTGGGGTACCTTTGGCCTGTTCTTCTTGCCGCCGCCCATCCCAAACCAGCGCCGCGACAGCAAGGCCACCAAAAGGGTGTTCGCCGTGTGCAGGAGCACTCCGAGCACGAGGGCCGCCGGGAACAGCCCGGCCGGGCCGACCCCGGCAATGCGGAGAAACGCGAGCACCAGGGCATATCCAGGCGCCCGGTAGAAGGGGGCGTGCTCGAGGGTCCCGCCCGCTATGGCCAGCGCCAGGTCGATGTTCTCGCGTTCATCGAGCACCGGCACCCGGCCCAACGGCGTCGCCAGGTACCAGGTCAGGTGGCCGAGCGCGTAGAGGAGGGCGGCCGCCGCCGGTATACCCAGGGCAAGCGCCGCGACCCGAGGTCTATAGGTCGGTTCGCTCACCGGGCCCTCCCTTCGGGAGACGCGGGATCCCCGGGTCTCTGGAAGGAGGCGACCCAGGGCGTCAAGGGCTCGGCGGCATCCTCCGTCCGCAGGGTCGGCTGATAGCCGATGGGGTCGGGGGCGTGCGTCCAGAGGGCGCTGCTCTCGCCCGCCGGCGTCCGAAGCACGTAAAGCGCCTGCAGTCTGCCGCGAAGAGCCAGGTCGCCCACGCGGTCCCAATAGGGGTGCTCCGAGGGCGGGTAGAGCCAGGGGGCCTCGACGTGTACCCGGAGCGCGCCCTTTTCCGGGGCGAGGTCCGGCGAGAGGAGCGTCGTGTGCTGATCGTCGGTCAAACGGAAGCGATAATGGCCCTCGCCAAGGCGCTCGAGCACCAGCTGGTTGGTCATGCCCGGGCGGCCGCTCGCCGCGAGCGGGGTCCAGGCCGCTGTGCTGCCTGCCGGGACGCGCACCACCAGGTCGGCGGGTCCGAACTCCTCGCCCTGCCTCGCTGCCTGCCAGAGGCTAGGGTAGTCGAAAACGCGGGCGATGGCGGAGTAGACCTCGGGGCTTGTCCGCTTCATGTAGCCCTTGAAGTCGGCCGACGCGAGCCAGGTGTAGCCGATGGTCCAGGCCGAGGCCGCGGCCACCAGGACGCGCAGGGCCCTGGGGCGTCGGGATTCGACCGCGGCCAGGAGGCCGACTGCCGTCAGAACGGTCGGCCCGGCGCAAAGCTCCGCGATATAGCGTGAGCACAGGCCGCCCCAGGTGAAGAGGATTGCGGCGGCAAGGAGGCTGATCCCGAGGGCGCAAAGGAGGATGACGACCAGGGGCCTTGCCTGCGGGTCCCGGGCGCGGCGGACCAGGAGGAAAACGGAGCCGAGAGCGGCGACATGGACCGGCATCGCAAAGAGGATGCCGTGCATCTCCTCCATCCCCATGTGGCCCGAGGGGAATCTGTCGGGCCAGGTCGGGTGGATGAAGGGAAAATACGGGCCGAAGTTCGGTGTCGAGAGCAGGTAGGTCCAGGCGTTGAAGAGTATGTAACGCGGGTCCATGAACCGGGTCCCCCGGTAGTCCGCCCCCCAGAGCTGGAAGCTCGTGCCGAATTCGGTCCAGCTCCCGAATCGGGCGTGGTTGTAGGCCAGGAGCGAGAGCCCTGCCAGGGCCACCAGGCCCGAGGCCGCGAGGGCCTGCCCAAAGCGGATCCGGCCGCCAGCGGCCGGCGTGGGCACGAGCATCAGTGACAGGACCAGGGCCGCAGAGAAGAGGTAGGTGACCCGGCTTCCGATCAGGACCCCGAGGGCGATTCCCGCCAGGACTCCCCAGCGGAGCCGTCCTCCCGAGGCATGGAATTCATAGAGGAACGCGAGCGACCACCAGGCGCACGCCACCGCCGCCACGATAGGCAGCTCCCACACCGCGGGACGCCTTAGCAGGACTGGGAACCATGACGCGTGGAAGGCCACGATCGCCACAAAGCCCAGCCACAAAGCGGACACGCCGGGAAAATACCGGTCGCGGACCCGCGAGAGGAGCCTGAAGAGCCCGGCAAGCCCGATCACGGCCCAGGCCCCCGCTGCAACCCACTGGGGCATCCCGTGCCCGGTCACCAGCCTCCAGGGAAGCATCAGGACGGCCGCCGGGGCCGGCCCGAAGTACAGGTAGTATTTCCCGTGGTAGAGGCTCGCGTCCCAGAGCCGCTTCTCGGGGAGGGAACTCGGCAGGTAGGGGTTCTCCAGGGCGAGAAGTTCCTGGGGCGGGTCGACCGACAGGTAGGTGTGTCCGCGGGCGAATCCCTCGGCGAGGAACTCGTAGTGGTGCCACGGGTTGAGCGAGGCTTGCTCCACGCGGGCCACGGGGCTTGTTGCGGCAAAAACGAGGCCGGCCGCGACCACCAGGGCAGCCCATAAGGCGGGAGCCGTCGCGCGGGGTCCTGGATCTTGGGCAAGGGAAGCCACCGGCCCCGATGACAACGAACCGCCCGGGCCCTTGCGAGCCGATATAAGCCGCGGGCCGACTGCGAGTTCTTGACGGTCGGTCGCCCGCAAGGGCAGGCTGGCTGGCGATGCAGAACGAGGTCCCGGCCCCCACGAAGAAGCTTCCGCTTGTGAAGCTTGGGGTGCTCGCGGCCGTCGCGCTCGCGGTCGCATTCCTGGTCTTCAGGGGCCTCGACTACAAGGCCCTGGTCCAGCGGGGGCTCGACGTGGTCCGCGGCACCGGGCCGTGGACCTTCTTCGCCGCAACGGCCGTCCTTCCCGCGTTCGGGGCGCCGCTCTCCGCCTTCACGATCACCGGCGGCGAGATCTTTGCGCCTCTGATGACGATGCCCGGGGTGATCGCGGCGATGATGTTCGCGATCGCCGTCAACCTGGCCTTCACCTACTGGCTGGCGCGATACGCCCTGCGGCCGGTCCTCTCCAAGGTGATCAAGCGCTACGGCTACAGCATCCCGAGCGTCACCCGGGAGAACTCCCTCTCGGTCGCGCTCGCCGTTAGGCTCACCCCCGGCCCCCCTTTCTGCCTCCAGTCTTACATCCTGGGCCTGGCCGAGGTCCCGTTCCGGCTCTACATGGTCGTCTCCTGGCTGTGCATCCTGCCCTGGGCGGTTGGGGCGCTGGTCCTCGGCAAGGGCCTTTTCAACGGCAACTTCAAGCTGGTCCTCTACGGAATCGGCGTGATCGCCGTGGCGACGATCATCGTGAACCGGGTCCGAAGCCGCTATGTCAAACGCACAGGTTGATCTCGGCGGGACGGAGCCGGGCGCGCGCCCCCTCACGATCACGGAGTTCACCCGAAGGGTGAAGCAGGTCCTTGAGGGCGGCGTCGAGGCCTGCTGGGTGAAGGGGGAGGTTTCCAACCTGCGTGTCCAGCCGAGCGGGCACGCCTATTTCTCACTGAAGGACGCCGGGGCCCAGCTCTCGGCCGTCATGTTCCGGATGCAGGCTGCCCGGCAGACCGTGAAATTGCGCGACGGGCTCCAGGTTGCCGCATTCGGGAGCGTCAGCGTCTACGAGCCCCGCGGTCAGTACCAGCTGATCGTGAAGACTCTGGTCGACGACGGGATCGGGGCCCTCCAGCGCGAGTACGAGGCCTTGAAGCGCCGCCTCTCCGAGGAGGGCCTTTTCGACGCGGGGCGCAAGAAGGCGCTCCCGCAGATGCCCGAGACCGTGGGGTTTGTGACCTCGCCCACGGGCGCGGCGGTCCAGGATTTCATGAGGATCCTGATCCGCAGGGGCTGGAAGGGCAGGGTGGTCGTCCTCCCGTCCAAGGTCCAGGGGGAGGGGGCCGCCCTGGAGATGGTCGAGATGCTGCGCCTCGCCGGCTCCCTCGGCATCTTTGACCTGGTCGTGATCGGCCGGGGCGGTGGAAGCATCGAGGACCTGTGGGCCTTCAACGAGGAGCCGCTCGTGCGCGCCGTCGCCGAGTGCCCGATCCCGACGATCTCCGCCGTGGGCCACGAGATCGACTTCACGCTCTGTGACTTCGCGGCGGACCGGCGCGCCGAGACGCCGAGCGCGGCCGCCGAGCTGATCACCAGCGGATTCATCGACTTTTCGGAGCGAACCGGTGCCGCGGCCGGGGCCCTCGTCCAAAGCGTGGAGGAGGCCATGGCCAGGGCGACCGAGAGCCTGGCGCACAGCCGCTCGCGGCTCAGGCTCCTGTCGCCCTCCTCCCTGGTCGAGAAGGGATACCTCCGGCTTGACGACATGTCCAACCGCCTGGGCTCGGCGCTCCGGCGATCGGTCCAGCTGCGGCGCCAGGGCCTCTCGGACACGGCCGCGCGGTTCGACCGGGCCTCTCCCCAGACCCGGGTGGAGATCGAGTCCCACCGGCTCCTCTCACTCTACAAGCGCCTGCAGGGGGCGAGCCCGGGATCCGTCCTTAACCGCGGGTTCGCGATCATCCGCGACGAGAAGGGCAATCCCATCCTTCGCCGGGCCGGGGTGGTCCCGGGACAGAGGCTCGAGGTGGAGTTTGCCGACGGACGGACGCCCCTGCGCGCGGAACAAGGTTGAGTTTTTGCGGGTAAAGGAGGAGTGTTACCCCTCCATGTCATCGCGAGCATCCCTTCTGGCCCTGTCGGCGGCAACCCTGCTGCTGGCGGCGTGCGGCGACGAGCAGGTGGCGGTCTACAAGGTTCCGAAGGAGAAGGAGCCCGATTTGCCTGCCGCAGCGGCCGAGGCAGGCGCCCAGCCCTCCGCCTCCCCAGGTGCAGCGATGGCGGACACCGCGGTTCCCACGGCTTCAGGAGAGGCCCTCGTGTGGCAGGCGCCCGCCGCCTGGACCCAGAAACCCGCCGGGGCGATGCGCAAGGCGAGCTATTCGGTTCCCGGCGAGGCCGGTGAATCCGACCTGTCCGTGACGGCGTTCCCGGGCGATGTGGGCGGGGAACTCGCGAACGTGAACCGGTGGCGGGGCCAGATTGCCCTTGCCCCGCTTTCCGCCGACGACTTGGACGGCGCGGTGACCCGCCTGGACCAGAACGGGCTGAAGGTCACGGTGGTGGAGCTTTCGTCCAAGGGCGACCCGACCAACAAGGCCATTCTGGGGGCGATCATCCCTTACTCTGGGGCAACCTGGTTCTTCAAGCTCTCGGGCCCTGGCACCTCCGTCAAGGCGGCGAAGCCGGCCTTCCTCGAGTTCCTGCGCACGGTGCGCGCCCCCTAGAGCCATGAACGAGACCCTGAAGCAGGCAAAGGACGTGGTCGTCTCGCTCCGGACGACCGTGGTGCTCCTCGCCCTCTCCATTGTTCTGGTGTTCTGGGCGACCCTGGACCAGGTGAACCTCGGGGTCTGGGCGGTTCAGCACAAGTTCTTCCACTCCTTTGTCGTGACTGCGCGGGTTGGCAGCCTCGTGGTGCCGGTTTTCCCGGGGGGCTACGTGATCGGGGGCCTGCTTCTGGCAAACCTCATCGGGGGGCACCTCTACCGGTTCAAGATGGGCTGGAGAAAGGCGGGAATCTGGATCACCCACCTGGGGCTGATCCTGCTCCTGGTCGGCGAACTCATCTCGGGCCTCTCGCAGAAGGACTACCAGATGCGGATCGACGAGGGGGAGACCAAGAACTACGCCGAGAGCAGCCGCCTCAATGAGCTCGCGATCGTGAACGCGACGGACCCGAACCTGGACGAGGTGGTCGCGATCCCCGAGAGCCTCCTGTCCGGGGGAACGGTCGTGCAGAACCCGAGCCTGCCGTTCCGGGTCGTGCCGAAGGCCTTCTACCCGAACGCCTCCATTCAGATGCGCTCGCAGGTGCCGAACGCCCCGGCCTCCCCGGCGACGGCCGGGATGGGCCCGATGCTCGCGGTGACGCCGCAGGAGGTGAGCTACAAAGAGGACGAACGCAACCTGCCCGCCGCCTTCGTTGAGCTGGTGGGGCCCGAGGGCTCGCTGGGGACCTGGGTCGTGTCGCCCCTGCTCGGCAACCCCCAGAAATTCGACTTCGCGGGAAAGACCTGGAAGCTGACGATGCGGCCCAAGCGGGTCTACCAGCCGTATTCGCTGACCCTCGTTAAGTTCAGCCACGACGTCTACCCGGGAACCGACATCCCCAAGAACTTCTCGAGC
>CAITBM010000056.1 GCA_903890485.1 uncultured Opitutaceae bacterium
CCGTCGTCTTCCCCTCCCGCACGAGGTTCGAGATCGCCATGTTGTTCACGAGGATCTCGCAGGCCATGACGAGGCCGCTGGTCGGCCTCGGCAGGAGCCTCTGGCAGACGATCCCGCGCAGGCTCTCGGCCACGCTCGCCCGGATCTGGGTCTGCTGGGCCGCCGGGAACACGTCCAGGAGCCGGTTGAGCGTCGTGGCCGCATCGCTCGTGTGCATGGTGCCGATCACCAGGTGCCCGGTCTCGGCGGCGCTCACGGCCATCTCGATCGTCTCGAGGTCGCGCAGCTCCCCGATCACGATGATGTCGGGGTCCTCGCGGAGCGCGCCCTTGAGCGCGGTGAAGAAGGTCTTCGTGTGGTCGCCCACCTGGCGCTGGGTCACGTTGCAGCCCTTGGACTGCTGGACCACCTCGATCGGGTCCTCCACCGTGATGATGTGGTCGTGGCGGGTCTCGTTCAGGTAAGCCACCATGGAGGCCAAGGTCGTGGTCTTGCCGGAACCCACCGGGCCGGTGATCAGCACCAGGCCGTTGTGGTAGCTCAGCATCTTCTTCAGGGTGTCGATGTGCTCGCCAAACCCGAGCTCCGGAAGTGTCTTCACCTCCTTCGGCACCATGCGGTACGCGCCCGCCGCGCCCTCCTTGTGGAACATCAGGTTCACGCGGTAGCGCTCCGAGACGCCGACGGCCAGGGCTTAGTCCAGGTCGCGCTTCTCCAGGAAGGTCTTCTTCTGCTCGGGGGTGAGGAGCGCCGTGTTGATCTTCAGCGCCTCGTCCGCCGTGAGCGGCTTCTCGCTGATGTAGGAGATGTTCCGGTCCTTCCGCACGAACGAGCGCCGGCCGGTGCACAGGTGCAGGTCGCTCGCCCCGAAGGCGATCGACTTGGTGAGGAGCTCCTTGAGGGTCGCGCCAAGCGCCGCGTCATCCTGGCTGCCGAGGTCAAGGACCGGGGCCGGGCCCGCCGCCACCTTTTTCGGCGGCGGCGGCACGTAGTCCTCCACCAGCTCGTCGGGGGCGGCGAAGGGGTCCACCCCGGGCGGACCCTGGTCTGCCCGCTTGGTCGCCAGGCCCGCAAGCCGCTCCAGGGCCTCGATGTTCTGGACAATGTCGTCGTCGATCAGCTTCTGGGCGAAGACCAGCATCTCCAGGTTGTACATCCCGAGCTTGGCCTTGACCGAGACGGCCTGGACCCGGGTAAAGAGGCCTTGGTCGATGCCAAGTCTTACAAACCAGAGGAGGTCAGGGTTCATCAGGGCGGGTGTAACGGGCAGATCATGCTCTGCCACAACATCCTGCCAAGCGCGAATCCAATTGCCACAAGTTCGCCGCATTGGCCCTTCCCCCGGAATGGGGTGTTGCAAAACACCGCGAGAGCAGGGATTGTGAACCTTTCATCCAGATCATGCTAAGGAAGTTCATTGCCCGGCTTCGTGAATCGATAGCCCCTGCCAAGAAGCCGAAATCGGCCGCGCCCCACGGCGCGTCCCGCCCGCACGACGGGCCCGCGCCGCGGAAACCCGCACAGGCCCAGGGAGCCCGCCCCCAGGGGCAGGCCCGCCCGCAGGGCCAGGGTCCGCGCCCCGAGCGCGCCCGGGGGACCGGCCAGGGCGGCCCCTCCCAGGGCAAGCCCCAGGAGCAGCGGCCCAGGTTTGAGGAGCGGCGTCCCCTGGGACGGGGTCCCATGAGGTCCGGCCCCTCCCGTGGCGCCGACGGCCGCCGCCCGCGCCCCGCCCGCGACGATTTCGAGCACCCGGCCCAGGTGACGTTCAAGCCGACCGTGCCGGTGGACATCCCGAAGATGGACACCCCCTTCTCGAAGCTCGGCCTCTCCGACGCGCTCGCCTTCGCCGTCCAGGAGAAGGGCTACACCGACCCGACCCCGATCCAAGTCCAGGCGATCCCGCTGATCCTTGCGGGCCGGGACGTGATCGGCTCCGCCCAGACCGGCACCGGCAAGACCGCCGCGTTCGCGCTCCCGATCATCCAGCGGCTCGGCACCCACGGCGCGATGCGCTGCCTGATCCTCGAGCCCACCCGCGAGCTCGCGCTCCAGGTCGAGGAAGCCTTCCACAAGTACTCCAAGTTCACGGACCTCCGGGTGACGATCGTCTACGGGGGTGTCGGCTATGGAAAGCAGACCGACGACCTGAAGCGCGGCGTGGACATCCTCGCCGCGACGCCGGGGCGCCTCCTGGACCACCTGGAGCAGGGCAACTGCTCCCTGGAGAAGATCGAC
>CAITBM010000057.1 GCA_903890485.1 uncultured Opitutaceae bacterium
AACTCATTGTAGTGCCTACCCCACATCTCGGGGTCGTCATAGAGGTTCTTGGCCGTGAGTCCGGTCTGCGCCGAGGGCAAGGTCGTGAACAGGGTCGGACCGGCCGGCCGGGACCGGACCGCGAGCGGCTTGGAGACAATGTGCCCTTGGGGGTCGACTCCCTGAGGACCCGTCGGGCCCGCCTGCGCTCCCAGCCTCTTCGAGGCCGCCACCGCCGCCGACAGCAGGACGGCGGAGCGGATGAATTCGCGTCGATTGATGGGCGCGGGGTCGGGCAAGGATCCTGTTCTAGTCCTCGAGGTTTCCACAATCAACACTGCCCTTCTCGGATACACTGCCACCCCGCTGCAACTTGGCGAATTGGGATGGTGCCCCTACTCCGTCAGACCCCGTAGGCTTCCTTCGCCTTGAGCGCCAGGTGGGCCAAGAGCGGAGCCGCCGAGAGGGGTTTTCCCGTCACGCGCCGCACGAGTTCGCGCGCCCCGTAGCGCTGGCCCTTGGAATGGATGTTCGCTCGGAGCCAGTCCAAGAGCGGCTTGAAATCGCCTCGCGCAAACGAGCTGTCAAGGTCGCCCAGGTCCTCCTGCGCCTTGGCAAAAAACTGCGCCGCGTAGAGATTGCCCAGGGTGTAGGTCGGGAAATAGCCCACGCCTCCCGAGGACCAATGGATGTCCTGGAGGACGCCGCGGGCCGCATCGGGCGGAGTGAGCCCAAGGTAGGCCTTCATCTTCTCATTCCATGCGCCCGGCAGGTCCGAGACCGAAAGGTCACCCGAGATGAGCGCCGTCTCCAATTCGAAGCGCAGAAGGACGTGGAGGTTGTAGGTCGCCTCGTCGGCCTCGACCCGGATAAACCCTGGCGCCACGTGGTTCACGGCCCGGTACCAATCGTCCTCGCTCACGGCCTTAGTGGCAGGAAACCGCTGCTGGAGCTTGGGGAAGAAGTGCCTCCAGAACGACCGCCTTCGCCCCACAAAGTTTTCCCAAAGGCGCGACTGGCTCTCGTGGATCCCCATGGAGGTGTACTCCCCGCAGGGTGTCCCAAAGTGCTCCACCGGAAGGCCTTGCTGGTAGAGGCCGTGGCCGGACTCATGCAGCACGCCAAAGAATGCGTCGTTGAAATGCCGCTCGTCGTAGCGGGTCGAGATCCGCGTGTCGGAGGGCCCGAGGTGGGTGCAGAAGGGATGGGTGCTGGTGTCCATGCGCCCCCGGTCAAAATCGAAGCCGATGGCCACCGAAGCCTCGCGGGCAAAGGCCTCCTGGCCCGCACGAGGGAAATCACCGGTGAGGAGCGCTCCCTTGCCCTTGTGGCTCACCTGCGCAATCCGGCCCACCAGGTCGACCAACGGTCCCCTGAGGGAAACGAACACCTCCGCCACCCCAGCGGCGGTTTCGCCAGGCTCGTACTCGTCGATCAGAGCGTCGTAGGGGTGGGCAGTGGGTCCGAGGCAGGCGGCCTGCTGCTTCTTAAGCCCGATCATCTGCTCGAGCATCGGAGCGAAGGCCGCAAAGTCCGAGTTCTTGCGCGCCTCGACCCAGGCATGCTGGGCAACGACGGCCACACGGGCCAACTCCTGGACGAGGGAGCTAGGCATCTTGCGCGCCCGGTCGACCACCCTACGCGTCTGCCTCACGTTAACGGCGGCGTCGGAATCGGCGGCGCCCGGCAAGGGCGACGCCTTGAGTGAGGAAAGAAGGTCTCCAAGTTTGGGAGCCACCAGGCGCTCGTGGACCAGCTTGGCAAGAAGCGAAAGCTGGTCGCCCCGGTAGTTGGCGGCATTCCTCGGGAGCTGCGTCTGCTCGTCCCAACCCAAGACCGCAGCGGTGTAGGCAAGGAGGCTTATCTCCTTTAGTTCCAAGACGAGGGCGTCGTAATTCTGTTCCGAAGTGGCCATGCAGGTTTACTTATCCTCCCGCACCGCACTGTCACCAACTATCCAACATAAGCGGCGGATCCGCCCGGCGGGGCTCCTTGAGGCATGCTACCGGTGGGGATCGTTGAGGAGAACCGCTCTAAGAATTGCGCCGCTCCTGCCCCGTAGGAGAAACGCCCGAATCAAAAATCGGTTTCGACGATTGGTTACGCCGCTTTCTATTCATAATGCGTCCACATACGAATTACTTTAACAGCTCGTTGCGCCTTTAGAACCTGGTAAACGAGGCGATGCTGGATATTGATCCGACGAGAGTACGCCCCGTCCAGATCACCGACCAGCTTCTCGAAAGGCGGCGGGTTTTGAAATGGATCGCTCTTCAATATCTCGAGCAACTTCTCAACCTGAGGACGGAAATTGGTCGAAGAAGTTTTCTTGGCGTCCTTCTGCGCCTGCTTCGTAAAATAGAGTTCCCAGCTCACCAATTAAGGGTTTTGGAGGACTTGCTGAGCGGCTCCTTCAAGCCCTTACGTATCGACTCCCGCATGCCAGGAATGGACACGAGATAGAGCGTTTCCTGAATGCTTCGCCAATCCTCTTCTGACACGAGAACTGCATTGTTCCGTTTGCCCGTAATCTGAACTGGCACGTGGGTGGACGATGCATCGTCGACAAGTTGGTAAAGCATCGAGCGCGCCTTAGTGACGGGAATTGAAGTCATGGCAACACCGTACGCTTTCCCGTACGTTTGTCAAAGCCTCGTGCAGCCTGACACACTCTGAACCCTGCCCTCAGGTCTGACCTCCGCTTACCTGGGCCCAGCGGTCCACTCGATCGCGGCCCTCAGGTGCGCCCGGTACAGCGGATCCGCCCACATTTCCTCCGTGTGGCCCAAGGCCGTCTGGAAGACCCGACCCTTCTCATTCTGGGTGTACCAGCCGTTGCCTGGAGGGTCTGGCCGCCCGACTCACGCGCCATCCGGGCGGAGGCCAGCTTACGTAGTTCATCGTAGACGAGTGGCAGGAGTTGATGGGCGGCATTCGAATCACCGTTTACCACTCGGTTAAGGATGACCGTGATTTCGTCCACAACAGGGCCAGCCTATTCAGGATCGTTCCGTAATTACCAGTTTTCCCTACCCGCTATCCGTGCTGCTCGGCCGAAGATCGAGCGACAAAGAAGCTCGAGGGCGGCACCCTGCAGATCGCATTCGAACTACAGATATTGCAATTATTTTGCGATGATCTGGTGCGAGTGCCGGGAGTCGAACCCGGATCAATGGCTTCGGAGGCCACTACACTATCCATTGTGCTACACTCGCAAAAAACCCGAGGGAGGACAGCAAACCGCCCGTCAAACGGGAGGTCAAGCCGTAGCGAGGA
>CAITBM010000058.1 GCA_903890485.1 uncultured Opitutaceae bacterium
GACCCCGCCATGGCTGCCGCATCTTCGAGTCTGTCGAAGTATCTGAGCTCGATCGTCTCCTGGCCTTCACGCTTGAGCTGGTGCTCGTCGGCCGAGCGCAGGGTCGCATCGCTTGGGCGATTTCCAACTGCGAAGATCTCGATGCGGCGTACTTCTGCCCCTTCGACGCGGCTTCCAGCGAGTCCAACTGCGTGGATCAGCGCAAGGTCGGCTGATCCCTCTCCGAACGCGAGGACCTTGAGGTGACCGGCGGCCTCAGGTTGGAGCCTGAGAAGGCGCGAGATGATTCCGCCTAGGGCGTCACGCGCTTGTGATTCGTAGTGCACGACTTGCGGCACCCCACCGAAGACGGTCCATACCCGAGACTCCCGTGACGGGAGTAGCGGGCGGTCTGCGCTTTCGAGTCGGAGGAGGGCCGGCACGTGAGATGAGGTGGCGCTCGTGAGCGCCTGCGCGCCTGTGTCGAAAGCAAGACCGGCCATGGCATCGTCGCCGTCGTCGATCCCTGCGATGGCGTCGTCGATCAGTGACCAGCCCGCATCGAGGTATTGGCTCAGCCACTCTGCCTTCATCGGGCCAAACGGACCCATCGCGACGGTGCGGGCCTGCTCTTCCCTCGGCCCGTGCACGCATCCGGCGGTCGCGATGGCCTCCGCGGTCGGGCCTCCGTCGAACCCATGGCTCGAGTTCACGATCTGCTCCCAGAGCTCAGCCCATGAGCGCAGACGCTCCGGGCGCATGCCGTTCTGGATCATGTCATTGGCGAGCGACTGCAACCCGCTGGCGGCTTGCGCCAGAGCATCCGGAACAGTTGCAGCCGGAAGTTCGACTTCTGAGACGATGCCGCGAGTGTCGGGAGGCTTGCTTGCCTGGAGAGAGAGGCACGGCAGCTCGGCGAACGAGCTCGCCATGCGCAGCGTGGCGTAGTCGTCAAGGTCGGGCGCCCATGAGACTTCAACCGAGCCGCTTGCGCTCATCACCCGGACCCTGAGGGCCGGCGAGCCACCTGCTGCAAGGCTGGCCTCTGCGTACAGCTCGTCGGTGGACACTCCGTTCAGCCCCTCGAACACTTCCTGGAGGAGGAGACCATCGACTTCCATCCCGATCTCGTCGCGCAGCCTTCGAAGGAGACCGCCCAGTCGCAGCCGTGATGTGGCCAAGAGGAGCCAGTTGCGAGCTGCAGTCTGGCTCGATGGGTTCTCGGACGGCCGGGGGGAGAGGAGCTTGATCTCCGTTGGTGCAGTCCCAAGCGATCGGATGGCGCTGGCGAGCCCGACCTCGGGCGATGAGCCCGGCGACGCATTGATGCTCCGATCCTTGAGGAGTTGCCGGAGCTTTCGGCGAAGCGAATCGGAGAACACGACCTCCGATTCGCCGAGGTCGAATGCAAGGAGATCCCTGGCTGCCTGTTTGCGGTCAGGCGTCCTGGCAAGCGCTTCTGCAGATGCAAGGTGCGAAGCCCAGTCGCGGGAGTCGACTTCGGCCGGGCTTTCCCGCTGAAGGCGGAGCCGGTAGTCCTCAACAGCTCGCCGGGCTTCCTTGGGCAGCCCCTCGCGGCTATCGACAGGATCTCCTTGGCCTCACTGAAGCTGACCAACTCCAGAATGTCATCGTCCCCTGACACGAGCATGGTCATGAACCGGCTGGCGATTTCATCTGCGTTGGTTCCCGGGCCTCTGC
>CAITBM010000059.1 GCA_903890485.1 uncultured Opitutaceae bacterium
GGTAGGCGTAAACGGGGGCGTTGCCGGTCTCCAGGTGCTTCCAAATCCCGTTCCTCGTGGAAGCCACGATGAAGCCGTCGCACGCGAGATCCCCCGCCGACCTGACCGCTTCCTGGTCGTTCGAGGCCGGGTAGAGCTTCAGGAGCTCGTCGGCGTACGCGGGGTACCTTGCCCGAACCGAGGCCGCAAAGGATTTAGCGGTCGGGCGGTTGCTCCCGAAAACGGTGTAGACCCGGTTTTCGTCCGCGGTCCAGCCGGAGAGGAAGGGGACATGGGCCTGGGATCCCTCTGCAAAGGCGGATCTAGGGTCTTTGTTCAGCAGGTAGCCGTCGACCGCGATCGGGGGATCCCTGCCGTCCTCCTTGTAGTGGCGGCTGTGCGACGCCTTCAGGAGCTCTTCCGCGGGCACAGCACGCAGTCCCGCAATCGAGGTCAAACCCAGGCTCTTGGCGAACCCGACGCCCTGGCCTTCCGCGGTCTTCTGGTCAAACACGCGGGTGTTCCTCTCGGTCGGCACCCGCAGGGTGCCCACCATCGAGCCGCTTTGGCATATCGCCTTGTGGAAGAGCCCCCGGGAAAGCGGGGACGCCATCAGCAGGCTCACCGAGTAGGACCCGGCGGACTCGCCGAAAATCGTCACGTTGGAGGGGTCCCCGCCGAAGGAGGCGATGTTGCGCCTTACCCAGCGGAGCGCCTCCACCTGGTCGAGGATGCCGTAGTTTCCGGAGCCGTGCCCCGACTCGGCGGAAAGCTCCGGGTGCGAGAAGAAGCCGAAGATCCCGAGCCGGTAGTTGAGGCTGACGACGACGACGCCCTTCCTGGCCAGCATCCCGCCGTCCTGGCGCGGCTCCGACGCCGCCCCGGCCTCCAGGCCCCCGCCGTAGATCCAGACCATGACCGGAAGGCGCTCCGCCGCCGCCCTCGCCGGGGTCCACACGTTCAGGTAGAGGCAGTCCTCGCTCGGGCCCTTGTCCCTGAAGACCATGTCCGAGTAGATCTGCTTCTGCATGGGCCTTGGGCCGAAGCCTGTCGCCGGGCGCACCCCCTCCCACGGCACGACCGGCTGGGGCTCCTTCCACCGCAACGGGCCCACCGGGGGGGCCGCGAACGGGATGCCCTTGAAGGCCCGGATGCCCGACGGATCGGCTCCGGCGCCCTGGATCAGGCCCGAGTCCACGCGCACAAGGTCGGCCTCCGATGCCCGGGCCTGGGAGGTCATGGCGAGAAGGAGGGCGAGGGTTCCTGCGGCATGTCGAAGCACATCGGTATCCATAAATAAGTTACAGTTTCATGAGGCCAACCCGGTAATGTCGCGGCCCGGGCGCCCGACGGGCTCCGGGCCCGGCAGGCCTAACGGGGTCTCCATTACCTTGGGACAGACGGCCCCTGGAAAGGCCGTGCTGCCCGGCCCCAAGGAAAGCCGCGGGGCTGGCGCCCTGTCAACCGCCGGAAAAGGGGCCCAGGCGCTAGGAGACCACCCATTCGCCGTTCTTCACGGAGAACGTGACGGTGGACCCCTCTGCGATCTCGCCGGAGATGAGCCCGCGCGCAAGCCGGGTCTCGATCTGGCGCTGCAGGTAGCGCTTCAGGGGCCGCGCGCCAAAGACCGGGTCGTAGCCCTTCTCGGCCGCCCACTCCCGGGCCTTCTTGTCCAGGGCGACCGTTACCCGGCGCTCCGCCAGGCGCTTGTTCAGGTCCACGAGGAGCAGGTCCACGATCGAGCCGATCTCCTCCAGGGTGAGCGGCTTGAAGAGGATGGTCTCGTCGATCCGGTTCAGGAACTCAGGCCGGAAGGAGGTGCGCAGCTCGGCCATCACGCTCTCCCTGACGCCCTCGGGGATCGAGTCCCCGGTGACGCCGTCCAGGAGGAAGCGCGACCCGATGTTCGAGGTCATGATGACGATCGTGTTCTTGAAGTCGACGGTCCGGCCCTGCGAGTCCGTGATCCTTCCATCGTCCAGCACCTGCAGGAGGACGTTGAAGACGTCCGGATGGGCCTTCTCGATCTCGTCAAAGAGCACCACCGCGTAGGGCTTGCGACGCACCGCCTCGGTCAACTGCCCGCCCTCGTCGTAGCCGATGTAGCCCGGCGGTGCGCCGATCAGGCGCGAGACCGCGTGCTTCTCCATGTACTCGGACATGTCGATCCGGACGATGGCCGACTCCGAGTCAAAGAGCGTCTCGGCCAGGGCCTTGGCGAGTTCCGTCTTGCCGACCCCGGTGGGCCCCAGGAACAGGAAGCTCCCGACCGGGCGCCGGGGATCCTTGATCCCGCTCCGCGCCCTCAGGATCGCCTCGGTGACCAGCGTCACGGCCTCGTCCTGCCCGATGACGCGCTTGTGGAGGGTCCCCTCCATCCGGAGGAGCTTGTCCTTCTCGCCCTCGACCAGGCGGGTGAGCGGGATGCCCGTCCACTTGGCCACGATCTCGGCGATCTCCTCGCCGGAGACCTCCTCCTTGAAAAGGGTGGTCGCCTTGCCCGACTTCTCCAGGGCCTTCAGCTCGGCCTCGAGCTGCGGGATCTTCCCGTGGCGAAGCTCAGCCACCTTGTTCAGGTCGTAGGCCCGCTCCGCCTTCTCCATCTCCAGCCGGGTCGCCTCGATCTGCTCGCGGAGCTTGCGCACGCGGTCGATCGACCCCTTCTCCTTCTCCCACTGCAGCCGCAGCCCCTTGGCCTTCTCCTGCACCTCGGAGAGTTCCTTGCGGAGCACGGCAAGCCGGAGCTTGCTGGCGTCGTCCTTCTCCTTGGAGAGGGCGGTCTCCTCGATCTCAAGGCGGAGCGCGCGGCGCGTCAGCTCGTCGAGCTCCTGGGGCATCGAGTCCATCTCGGTGCGGATCATCGCGCAGGCCTCGTCGATCAGGTCGATGGCCTTGTCGGGGAGGAAGCGGTCTGAAATGTAGCGGTTCGAGAGCACCACCGCGTTCACGAGCGCGTTGTCCTGGATCCTGACGCCGTGGTGGAGCTCGAAGCGCTCCTTGAGCCCCCGGAGGATCGAGATCGCGTCCTCGACCGAGGGCTGGTCGACCGTGACCGGCTGGAAGCGCCGCTCGAGCGCGGCGTCCTTCTCGATGTGCTTGCGGTACTCGTCGAGGGTCGTGGCCCCGATGCAGTGGAGCTCGCCGCGGGCCAGCATGGGCTTCAGGAGGTTGCCGGCGTCCATGGCACCATCGACCTTCCCGGCGCCGACAATCAGGTGGAGCTCGTCGATGAAGAGGATGATGCGGCCCTCGGCCTGCTTGATCTCGTTCAGGACGGCCTTCAGGCGCTCCTCGAACTCCCCGCGGTACTTGGCCCCGGCCACCAGGGCCCCCATGTCGAGGGCGAAGAGCGTCGTGCCCTTGAGCCCCTCGGGCACGTCGCCTCGCAGGATCCGCTGCGCCAGGCCTTCCACGATCGCGGTCTTCCCCACCCCGGGCTCGCCAATCAGGACCGGGTTGTTCTTGGTCTTCCTGGAAAGGATGCGGATCGTCCTGCGGATCTCCTCGTCGCGGCCGATCACCGGGTCGAGCTTGCCCTTGCGGGCGCGGTCCACCAGGTCGACGCCGTACTTCTCGAGCGCGGCGTAGGTGACCTCGGGGTTGTCGGTCGTCACCCGCTGGCTGCCCCGGACGCCCTTCAGGGCGTCCATCACCTTGGACCGGTCTAGCCCGAAGCTCTTGAAGAGTTTCTTGAGCGACTCCGGGCGGCCGACGTCGATCAGCGCCAGGAAGAGGTGCTCGACGCTCACAAAGTCGTCCTTGAGCGCCTTGGCCTCCTTCTCGGCGCGCGTGAGGACGTCGTTCATGGCCTGGGTCACGTACACCTTGGACGTATCCACGCTTCCCGTGACCTTGGGCAGGCGGTCGAGCTCCCGGTCCACGGCCAGCTGGAGCGCACCCGCAGTGAGCCCCATCTTCTCGATCAGGCCGGGGATGATCCCGTTCTCCTGGCTGAGAAGCGCCGAGAGCAGGTGCCAGGTATCCACCTCGTTGTGGTTCAGGCGACGGGCGACGGCCTGCGCGTCGGTCACGGCCTGGCGCGACATCTGGGTGAGGTTGTTGGATTCCATGGTGGTTTATTCCCTGCATGGGCTGCGCCACCGGGGATCCCCGTCCTCCCCGAGGGAAACCCGGGCGCGCCTGCGGGCCAAACCGGCCAATTCGGCACAAATGGGCCCCCGGGCTGCCTCGTATTGGCACAGCGAGCCCCCCTTGGTTTTGGTTCGCAGCGCGCCAAAAACGGGGCACGGTTGCCCTTGCCGAAGCCCCTGACCCTTAGGGCCATCCCCACCGGAAGGGGGCGCCGGCACAGGCCCCACCCATTCGATGAATCCCCAGGTGATCGACGACCTGATCCGCCTCCTCGGTCGAGCCCATGTGCTCGTCGAGCGGGAGGATCTCCTGCCCTACTCCTTCGACGCAACGGCCGCGCTCAGGAAGGTGCCGGAGGTCGTGGTGTTCCCGGCGACAACCGCAGAGGTCTCGGGGGTGCTCAAGCTCTCGCAGGCCCACAAGGTCCCCGTGGTCGCCCGGGGCAGCGGCACGGGCCTCAGTGGCGGCAGCGTGTCAGTCGAGGGCTCGATTATCCTGTGCCTGGTGAGGATGAACCAGATCCTGGAGGTCGATGCCCGAAATTTCACGCTCCGGGCCGAGGCGGGAGTCCTCACCCAGGCGATCTTTGACGCGGCGGACTCCGCGGGCCTTTTCTATCCGCCCGACCCGGGCTCCATGAAGGTGTCCACGATCGGGGGCAACGTGGCCGAGAATTCCGGCGGGCTCCGCGGGCTCAAGTACGGGGTCACCCGCGACTACGTGATGGGCCTGGAGGTGGTCCTCGCCGGGGGCGACATCGCGCGGCTCGGCAACAAGTGCGTGAAGGATGTCGCAGGCTACAGCCTGAAGGACTTGTTCATCGGGAGCGAGGGCACCTTGGGGATCGTGACCGAGGTGCTGCTGAAGCTTGTCCCCAAGCCCGCCGCCAAGCAGACGCTGCTCGCAACCTACGCGCGCATGGACGCCGCGGCCGCGTCCGTCTCCTCCATCATCGCCGCCAAGATCGTCCCGTGCACGCTCGAGTTTCTCGACAAGAAGACGCTCCGGTGCGTCGAGGCCTTTGCCCGCGTGGGTCTGCCCCAGGATGCGGAGGCGCTGCTCCTGATCGAGGTCGACGGGCACCCGGCCGCCGTGGCCGACGAGTCTGAGCGGATCCGCGCCCTGTGCACGGGGAACGGCGCCACCTCGGTCCGCCTGGCCCAGGACGCGGCGGAGGCCGCGAGGCTCGCCACCGCCCGCAGGAGCGCGTTCAGCGCGCTCGCCCGGATGAAACCCACGACGATCCTTGAGGACGCGACGGTCCCGAGGAGCGAACTTTCGTCCATGATCCGCTTCATCGAGGCGACGGGCGAGAAGCACCGTCTGGAGATCGCCACGTTCGGGCACTTCGGCGACGGCAACCTCCACCCCACCTTCCTGACGGACGAGCGGGACACCGCGGAGATGGAGCGGGTCCATGCCGCCATGCGCGAGATCTTCGCGTTTGCCCTGTCGCTGGGCGGCACGATCACCGGCGAGCACGGGGTCGGCCTCGCCAAGAAGGCCTTCCTCCGGGAGCAATTGGGCGACGGGAGCTACGCCCTCATGAAACAGGTGAAGCGCTCCCTGGACCCCCTGGGCCTCCTCAATCCCGGCAAGGTCTTCGATCCGTGAAATCCGGGGAAAACCTCCTGAAGGGGCTCGACTACTCGGTGCTCCAGCAATGCATGCACTGCGGGCTGTGCCTGCCGACCTGCCCCACTTACCTCGAGACCGGCCGGGAACGGCATTCGCCGCGCGGGCGGATCTCCCTCATGAGGGCCGTCGCGGACGGTGAACTCGAGATCACCAAAGGATTTGCCGAGGAGATGTCCTATTGCCTCGGCTGCCTGGCCTGCACTACCGCGTGCCCGGCGGGGGTCGACTACGGGACCCTGTTTGAGACCGCGCGGGCCGAGAGCGAACGGAGCGGGATCGTCGCGAGCCCCAGCCGGTCGTTCATCCGGTTCTTCACGCTTAGGTTCCTGCTCATGAGGCCTTGGGCGCTCCGGCTCGAGGGTCGGCTCCAGTGGCTCTTCGACGCGAGCGGCCTGCGCAGGCTCATCCGCCGGTCGGGCGTCTACCGCATCCTGCCCCAGCGGCTGGGAGAACTGGAAAGCCAGGCCCTCGCCATCCAGGAGAAATTCTCGGACGAGCTGATCGCCGAGGTCGAGAAACCCAAGGGGCCGGCCCGGTACCGGGTCGCGGTCCTCACCGGGTGCATCCAGAACATCGCCTTCTCCGACGTTAACCGGGCCACCGTCGACGTGCTCCTCGAGAACGGGTGCGAGGTCGTGACCCCGAGGAGCCAGTCGTGCTGCGGCTCGCTCCACGCGCACAACGGCGACCTGGAAAGCGCAAAGGTGCTCGCCAGGCGCCAGATCGATGCCGTGGTCCCTTCAGGATTCGACGCGATCATCTCGAATTCTGCCGGATGCGGGGCGCACCTGAAACGCTACGGCCACCTGTTGCATGGCGAGCCCGCCTACGCGGGACGGGCTGCCGAATGGTCA
>CAITBM010000060.1 GCA_903890485.1 uncultured Opitutaceae bacterium
CTCCTTGAGAAGGCCGGCGTTATCGAGCCCCACTCGATCGTGACCGCCGGCATCGCGAGCGCCTTTTACGCGGCGATCATCCTCACCGAGGGAATCGGCCTGTGGATCGGGGCCGCCTGGGCCGAATACGTGGTCGTCGTGACGACCGGCTTCTTCGTCCCTGAGGAGATACTCTCGATGACGCACGCGCCCAGCCTCACCAAGGCGATCGTTATCGCGGCTAATGCCGCGATTCTGGGCTACGTGATCGCGCTCGTCTGGAAGAAGCAGCGACGCGCAGGGCCAATATCCGGCGGGGGCTCGGCCCAAATCCCCTGAGCTGGTGCTAGTTCTTGGTCCTGAATCCGCCCATCAGATAGATGATAAGGCAGATGAGGAGCACGAGTCCCAGCCCCCCGCCGCCAAAGGCCGGACCGCCGATATAAAAACCGCCGCCGCCGAACAGGAGCATCAGGACAATAATCAGTACGATAAGATTCATGGTGTCACGGTACCATGGGAGCCGGACATGTTCTATGGGGCCTTCGCCCCAGGTTTTGGGGGTGCCAAGGGCGCGAACCCGCTCACTCAAAATGCCCGGCAACGGCGGCGTAAGCCCCCCGGGGGTCGGCATAGATCTCTGCCGCCTGGGAATTCACGTGGGCCGGTGCCACCCGGCCATGGTGGATGAGGATCGTATGAACGCCGGCGGCGAAGCCGCCCAGGATATCGACGTCGGCGTCACCGAGGAAAACGGCCTCACGGGGTTGGACACCCAGTCGGCGGACGGCCAGCAGAAGGCCCTCCGGATCGGGCTTATGTGTCGGGAGATCGTCGCCGCAAACAACCGCACCGAAGAGACCAGTGAACCCGTGTGCGTCCATCATGCGCACCGTCGACCACCGGTCTCGACCCGTCCAGATGCCGAGCTTTACCCCGCGCGATCCCAGCACAGTGAGCAAGTCCCTGGCCCCATCAAAAGGCACCAGGCTTGCCTCCCGGCCGCGTTGGAGGCCCATGAGGCGCTCCATTGCGCCGGGGTAGGAGGCGGCAGCCGAGGGGCCCAGTACATTCCGTAGGCAGGTTTCCAAGGGTCCGCCCAGGTGGGACAGGACCTCCTCGCGGGTGGGACGGCTCCTGAACGGCTCGACCGCTTCGATGAAGGTATCGACGACAAACGACATGCTATCGACGAGCGTGCCGTCGAGATCGAAGATTGCCGCGCGCTTCCTCGCTTTGGATACAGTGCTCATGGACCGATGCCTACAGTGCAAGCGGGCCGAACCGAGGCAAGGTCCGCAGGGTGCCTTTCGGCACCGCACACAGTGAGTTGCTCAGTGAAAGAGCATGGCGGGAGTCACTTCCCCACCATACTTGCTGGAGCCGTCGGGAAACTGGATGTAGGGCGACCCTCGCCCTGGGATGTATTTCAACGCCAACGCCTGCCTGTCAAAGAGCTGCTTGGCCTCCCCAAGCTTGCGCGCATAGCCCGGAAACAGCTCCGCCAGGCGCCGGTTGAGCTCCTTGGAGTTGTGGGTGATGAGGGGATCGCGGAAGGCGTCCTGCTGCGCAAAAACGGTGGCGAACTGTTCCTGGGGCGTGCCCCCGGCGGAGAGGATCGCCGCAAACACGGCAATGGTGTCGGCGGAGGTCCCGTAGGTCGCATAAACAAATATCTTCGGGCCCTTTAGGGTGCCGATGTGCGGATGGGTGAGGGTTTGCTCGAGGAGGTCCAGGCAGTGGGAGCACTGGAAGCTTACGATGAGTATCGGCGAAAGCTTGGGATCGAAATCCCCGAGCCAGTTGAGTGCTGCCTTGTCGACGCTCGCCGGTATGGCAGCGGGGGCGTCCGTCACCGCGGGCACCGCCCCGTTCGCCGGTGGCGGCGGCGCAACCTGACCCGGCAGGTCCCAGGACTCGACCCGGGCCTTCTCGATAACCTTGACCGCAAAGAGCAGGGGAAGCGTGAGTGCCATCATCGCTACCGGAAGCCAGGCATGGGCGCGTCCCCGTCTCGGGACGACAATGGCGGCCGCAATGGCAGCGGCCGCATGGAGCGTACAGAAGGGACAAAACCCCTGCAGCACAAAGAATTGGATCACCATCAGCGCCAACGCGCCGAGCGCGAGCCCCGCGAGAGCGAGCAACTGGACGCGGGTCTGCCAGGGCTGGCCGCCCGGCACCGCAAGGGTCAGCCAGAGCGGAATCGCGTAAAGCGGAAGGGGCACCCGGAATAGGGATCCGTAATGGGTATTGATGATCCCCGCGCATCCCGAAAGCGGGCACGGGAGGTCAAGCAGCTTCAGCGCAGCCAGATAGACGCACGTGAGGAGCCCCACGGCGACGAGGGCGGTCGAGACGAACGAGGTGCGGGGAGGTACGGTTGGCACGGCGGGCGGATAGGATGGGCCTTGTGGGCCGCGTCTAACCGGAGCATCAAAAACCATTCTCCCTCCGCTGTCGCTTTCAAAGAGGCGACAAAGACGAACCCAAATCAGCGCTTGTATCCGCAGCGGACTCTCTTGGTGTTTGGACGGCCAAAGTCTAACGAACCTACCCCCATGACTCATTACAAACGACTCCGCAGGTACCTTGCTTTGAGTGCCGTCCTTCTGGTGAAACCCGCCTTTGCGACGCCCGAGGACGACTCCTATCTTCTCGGGCCCGATTCGGAGGTCCATGCCGGCGTTCCCCAGGGCCGGGTCACGCCCTGGGAGAAGCTGCCGTGCCAGGCCTATCCGGGAACGCTGCATGATTTCTGCGTCTACGTACCGGCGCAGTATGACCCGGCTTCACCCGCCTCTCTTATGATCTTCCAGGACGGCCATGCCTGGCTAAACCCAGCCGGGGAGATGCGCGCCACGAACGTCTTTAACAACCTTATCTATAGGCGCGAGATCCCCGTTACGATTGCGGTTTTCATCAATCCAGGACGCACAGCCGTCCAGCCTGAGGCCTCGGCTAACGATTGGGGCGACAAGTCGACGAACCGACCGCAGGAGTACAACGCCCTCGACGACAAATACGCCAATGTGATCGTCGACGAGCTGATGCCGGTCCTCGCGGCACGCTACACTATTTCGAAGGAGGCCAGGGATCACGCGATTGCCGGAGCAAGTTCGGGGGCCATCGCCGCCTTCACGGTGGCCTGGCACAGGCCTGACCAGTTCAGCAAGGTGCTTTCAACCATAGGGAGCTTCACCAACATACGCGGCGGGCACGTCTATCCTGACCTAATCCGGGCCAGCGAGCGAAAGCCCATCCGGGTCTACCTGCTTGACGGCCTGAACGACAACCGGGGAGTCCGCTCCTCCGATCCCGACAAAAAGTACAACCCCGAGTGGGACTGGCACGCCCAGAATATCCGGATGCTCGGGGCCCTGACCGAAAAGGGGTATGACGTTAACTACACCTGGGGCATCGGCTGGCACAATTCGAAGCAGGCCGGCGCTGCGCTGCCCGAGATGCTTCGCTGGCTCTGGCGCGACTATCCGAGAACGGACGATCCGCACGACCGAGCGAACCGGACGCTCCTGGGCGCCGCATCAGCCCCCACCCCGGCCTCGTCCCCCTGAAGCCGGGTCAAGGGGCCTTGAGCAGCCTTCTTACTTCCTTTTCAACGTCAAAGGCCGTGGGTGAACTCTTGAAGCGCTCCTCAAGGTCGTAGGCCATGGCCTCCAGGGGGCCACTGCGGTAGCCCAGCCGCTCCAGGCCGTCGGCGTACTGCGCAATGAAGCGCTCCGGGCCAAGGGCCCGCCATTGAATCACATGCACCAGCTCGTGAAAATGGAGCGGCTCATTTGCGACCTCCTTGGGGGTCACGAAGAAGGTGTCCAGATACGTTATTCCCCCGTATTCGATGCGCTCCCATTCGGTGAACTGCGTGAAACCCATCTGCGACAAAGGGGGCATCGGCAGCCGGTCGACGTGGACCACCTTCGCGGAGGCGAGGATCGACGGCGAAAAGTAGTCCGCAAGCCGACGGAACCCGAGGCTGCCCACAGGCCTTGCCAGGGAGCTGTTCTCCGAAATGGCCCTGTTGATCCATCCGATGAGGATGGGGAACTTAGCACGGAACTCTTCTGGGGTGATCGGCATGCCTCTCAGTTTGAATGCTGCTTCACTGGCGTAGGTTGGATGAAGCTCCGCCAGAGCACAAACGAAAGGGAGGTAATTATTTGGCGCGCACCCGCCCCAAGCGAAACGGTACAGAATCCCTTGCCCCAAGGACGCCTCCCGTCGCCGGCGCCCCTACTTGACGACGGGCATCTTTATGTCGCCGGAACTCGAAATGACCCCGAATCCGTGCAGGAGCCAAAGGACAACGGCAATCACGACCACAATGTTTATGATCGATTTGATCGTCGACTGCATCGGGATGTAGCTGTTGATGAGCCAAAGCAGGACTCCGACGACGATTAGCGTAACGACGACTTGAACGAGTGGCATGGTATTCCTTGGTTGTTGGGGGGCGGTTAACGGGAGCCATTCTACCTCGGCGACGCCTCGGATTACATGGGGTGTTACCCGCCCGCACACCCGATCGCCCCACACCATCCATGCAGCAGCCTCTCCTCAGGGAACCCGGGGTCACTTTTGGTCCCTATGTGATGACGGGAATTTGCTCCCCTGTAACCTCGGCTACCTTTTGCGAATTGCTGTCCGAGTAATACGGCCAATCCTTACCTGAAACTCGCCGACCTCCATTATGTCAAAACCCGTCTGTTACACCACCAAAGCGTACTCCACCGTCAGCCCTACATCGCCGCTTGGCGCCGCGGTAATAGAGCGCCGCCGCCCCACAGCCAGCGACGTTCAGATCCAGATCCTCTATTGCGGCGTGTGCCACTCGGACCTGCATTTTGCGCGCAACGAATGGCACTTCACCCAGTACCCGGCGGTGCCCGGCCACGAGATCGTGGGAAAGGTGACTGCAGTCGGCAGCGGCGTGACGAAATTCAAGGTGGGAGACACCGTCGGCGTGGGCTGCCTCGTCGATTCCTGCCGCACCTGTCCCAGCTGTCTCTCGGGCCTGGAACAGTTCTGCGACAGCGGGATGGTCGGGACGTATGGCGGCACGGACAAGCACCTCGGCACGCCGACCTTGGGCGGTTACTCGCAGAGCATCGTGGTCACAGAGGAATTCGTTCTCCGGATGCCCGCCAACCTGGGCCTCGCAGCAGCCGCCCCCCTGCTGTGCGCAGGCATCACCACCTACTCTCCGCTTCGTCGCGCGAAGGTGGGCCCGGGACAGAAGGTGGGAATTGTTGGCCTGGGCGGGCTCGGCCACATGGGGGTTAAGTTCGCCAAGGCCTTTGGAGCCCACGTCGTATTGTTCACGACATCTTCCGGCAAGGTCACGGACGGCAAACGCCTTGGCGCGGACGAGGTCGTCATCTCGACAGACGAGGCGCAGATGGCGGCGCAGGCCGGAACCTTTGACTTCATCCTGGACGCGGTATCCGCAACCCACGACATCAACGCCTACCTCAACCTACTGAAGCGTGATGGCAACCTGGTGCTCGTAGGAGCGCCCGAGAAGCCCATTCCCGTCGCCGCGTTTGCCCTCCTCATGCGCCGTCGGTCGATCTCGGGCTCGCTGATCGGCGGACTGGCCGAGACCCAGGAGATGCTGGATTTCTGCGGGACCCACAATATCACGAGCGACATTGAGGTGATCCGCATGGACCAGATCAATACGGCCTATGAACGCATGCTTAGGAGCGACGTGAAATACCGGTTCGTGATCGACATGGCCTCGTTGGCATGAGGGCTCAACACTCCCCAAGACGGCAACTCGAAGGCCGCGTATAAACAGTGAACCACGCCCATGGCGTGGTTCACGAATACGGCTCCCTACCTAGGCAGGCCCCGTCGCACCGCTTCTAATCTGCATTTCTTTGGCCGACTTGGCGCAGGCGGTTGGTTCGGTGAGTCGACACTCCGCTAGCCGGGAGCCGACTCACCGAAGGGCTATTCGCTACATCTTAAAGGTGACCGACACCTTGACGTTGATCGGCGTGCCGGGCACGAGGACATCTTCGCTTCGGGCCGAGTAGATATACTTCTTGTCCAGCAGGTTATCGATCATCAGGTTATATCTCCAACATTGTCGCCTCTGGCGTCGACCCGCGTTTTAGTTCGATCGTGGAGGGCTCCCCCAGCCACCCGATCGAAGACCTAACGATGAGCAACATCCGGATCGAATACCGAGGAGGGGGAACGCCGTCCGATGCCGCCATCATGCCGCAGGAGGATCCTCATGCTTATCCAGAACCCGAAAGGCACGGAAAGATGCCTGCCTATGGCCTTTTTGCCCGGCATGTTCGGGGGATTGAGCTGCATGACATCCATTTCAGCTATTCCGTTGCTGACTCGAGGCCCGCCATTGTCCTCCAAGACGTCATAGGTGCCGGCTTCCGGCATGTTTTGGCCGCCCACGAGAAGGGGGTTCCCGTCTTGGTGCTCGGGAAGTCCGGAGCCGTCACCACGCAGGACGTGAGCGATGTCCCGGATCTGCGCCTCGACCCTGCGGATCCGGCCGGTGGGAGTGTTCGGCTCGCGGTTGCGCTCGCCAAGGCGCACGTAGATCGGCTACCCCTTCTTCGGAGCCCTGATACTCGACTGCATTTCCCGCACCGAGAATGCAATGACCCAATCCCACGCATTTAAGGCGGCCGAGCTCTGCCTGCTCGCGCAGGCCCACGCAGACAACCGGCATTTCCCTGGACTATGAAACAAGTGCGAATCGGTATAATCGGACTTGGGCTGATGGGCCGCGCCCACGCGCGCAGCATCCTGGAACGCAAGATCCCGCGTCTTCGCCTTTCAGCGCTGGCTGACGAAAATCCCTCGTGCTTTGCAGCCTTCCCGGGCATTCCCCACTTCGCGACCCACGGCGAGCTGCTTTCTTCAGGCCTGGTCGACGCTGTGATCGTGGCCACGCCCCACTTCAGCCACACGGACGTGGGCATCGACGCGTTGTCGTCGGGGCTGCATGTGCTGGTCGAAAAGCCGATTTCGGTGCACCGCGCCGACGCCGAACGCCTTCTGGCTGCGCATCGCAACCCGAGGCAAATTTTCGCCGCGATGTTCAACCAGCGCACCGACCCAATGTTTCGGAAGCTGCGAAGCATAGTCCGGGAAGGTGAGCTGGGCACCGTGCGGAGGATCAACTGGACGGTCACCAACTGGTTCCGTCCCGACGTCTATTACGCTATGAGCACCTGGCGGGCAACCTGGGCCGGCGAAGGTGGAGGCGTCCTCCTCAACCAATCTCCCCACAATCTGGATCTTTTCTCCTGGATTTTCGGCCAGCCCGTCCGGGTCCGCGGTTTCTGCTCATTCGGACGATACCACAAGATCGAGGTGGAGGACGACGTCACGGCGTACCTTGAGATGTCCAACGGCGCACATGCGACCTTCATAACATCAACGGGAGAGGCCCCGGGGACAAACAGGCTCGAGGTGGCCGCGGAGGCAGGACGCGTTGTGCTGGAGGACGGCCAACTTCAATTCATGAGGAACAAGGTACCAACCTCGGAGTTCAGCCGGACCACCAAGGAGCCGTTCTCCAAGCCGGACACGAGGCTGACCACCTACCGTTTCAAGGACACAGGCGCCCAGCATGTTGGGATCATGAAGAACTTTACCGATGCGATCCTCGATGGCGCGCCGCTGGTTGCGCCCGCCGGTGAAGGCATCCACTCGGTAGAGCTCGCCAACGCCATTCTCCTATCGAGCTGGACCGCTAAGCCTGTTGAGCTTCCCCTCGCCTCCGCCGTATACGCCAGGCACCTCCAGAAGCGGATCGCCTCCTCACGTAAGGGCAGGCAGGCATAGACCCGACATTTACCCTGCTGCCCAGACGTCCGCCAATCCCCACAACCCTATGAACCGCCGCCAATTCGTCACTTACGGCGCCGCTGCACTCGCTGCCGGCGCCCTCCTTCCCCGCCGCCTGCCGGCCGAGGAATCCCGGGTCGAGGGCATGAACTATGCACCCCGCGGAAAGCCCAACGCGGTCGTCAAACCCGGCGAATTCCCTATTGCCGCTGCGGGCCTCGACCACGGCCACATCTACGGGATGTGCAACGGGCTAACGGAGGCTGGTGCCAGCGTGAAATGGGTGTTCGACCCCGACCCCAAAAAGACCCAGGAGTTTGTCGCGAAATTCCCGGCGGCCAAGGTCGCCGGAAGTCTCGACGAGATTTTGGGCGACCCTGCCGTGAGGCTCGTAGCCTCCGCCGCCGTGCCTTCGGAGAGGGGCCCACTCGGATGCCGCGTCATGGAGGCTGGCAAAGACTACTTCTCAGACAAGGCGCCGTTCACGACATTCGCCCAACTTGAACAATCCCGACAGGTGACAGCCCGTACCGGTCGCAAACACATGGTCTATTTCGGCGAACGCATCCACAACGAGTCCGCGATGTTTGCGACCGACCTCGTCGCACAAGGAGCCATCGGACGCGTCGTGCAGATTACGTGCCTGGCACCGCATAGGATGAGCGCGCCTTCCCGCCCAGCCTGGTTCTTCCAACCCGAGAAATACGGCGGAGTCCTCTGCGACATTGGGAGCCACCAGTTCGAGCAGTTCCTCACCTATAGCGGGGCAAAGGATGCCACGATAACCCAGGCAGTCGTTGGGAACTTCGCCAACCCGCAATATCCAAAGTTCGAAGACTACGGCGAAGCCTCCCTTGTCGGCGACACCGGAGCACTGAACTACGTTCGCGTCGACTGGTATACGCCAGACGGCTTGGGAACCTGGGGCGATGGCCGAACCTTCATCCTGGGGACAAAGGGCTACATCGAGCTCCGCAAATACATCGATGTCGCACGAGAGAAGACAGGCAACCACGTCTACCTCGTCGATGAAAAGGGCGAGCGACACTTCGCTGTCTCGGGCCAGGTCGGCTACCGATTCTTCGGTGAGTTCATCCTCGATTGCTTGAATCGGACCGAGAAGGCCATGACTCAGGCACATGCCTTCAAGTCGGCCGAGCTAGCTCTCAAGGCCCAGGCCATGGCGCGAAGGCTCCCGGTGGCTTGAAAGGTTTCTGCGGAGCACATTCGCTGGCCCACGTCGAAACTACGCCGATCCAAGCCCTGTTGCCGTGAGCGGCTCTCGTTGCAGGATTATGCCAGTCCGCAGCGGAATGCCCGCTGCATTGGCCGGCTCGAGCACCACCAGTAGCTAGATCTTTTTCGCCTTTCGAAGGACCCGCTTTGCGAGGTCTGGCGAGGTGGGTGATACCCAGCTTCCCATCACCAGCGTCGTGTAGGCCGTGGCCGGAATGCCTTTCTCTGAGTGAACAATCATGCCTGCTAAAATGTCGATGGCCGCCGACCCAATGAGCTCGGCCCTCTGGTCGATTCCCGATTCCCCCCGGATCGTCGACCAATTGAGGGTGACGACTCGTGGCCGCCGGGCCATCGGCATCGAGTGCACGGCATCGTGAAGGTTGGACATCCCGATATCGAGCGGAAGCTCACGCTCGTCAGGCTCCACTTCAGTTCGTCCCATCCCCTCCAGGCCCTGTTTGCGCACGCGGTGCGCTGCCTGGCGCCACCATAAATCCTACAGCCGGAGCGACGGGGGTAAGGGGGCAGTGTCGC
>CAITBM010000061.1 GCA_903890485.1 uncultured Opitutaceae bacterium
GGATGAACAAGCAGGAACAGGTCCTTGCCCAGGAGCTCCTCGGGCCGGTATCCCAGCGCCCGCTCGATCGACGGGCTCTGGTAGACGATGTTGCTCCCCAGGTCGACGATCGTGATCAGGTCGGATGCGTTCTCGATCAGACGCAGGAACCGCATCTCCCGCTCGCGTATCGCCTCCTCATGGCGGATGCGCTCGGTGACGTCAAAAGTGAGCACCGCGAACTGGCCCGGTTTCGGGCAATAACAGGCCACCTCGTAGTGCCGGCCCAGTTCCCTGCTGAAGTTCTGGAAGCGGTCGGTCTGGCCGGTTACGGCCACCCGGCAGAAGCGCTCGATCCAGTACGGCTCGGTCGCCGGGAGCACCTCAAGCACCCTGCGGCCGATCAGCTCCTCGCGCCTGAGCCCCGTGAGCTTCTCGAAGGCCGCATTCACCTCCAGGAACCGGTAGTCGCAGGGCTGGCCCGCCTGGTCGAGGATGATCTCGTGAAGCGAGAACCCCGAGGTCATCGTGTCGAAGAGCCGGCGAAGGTGCTGCTCGCTCTCGCGGAGCGCGTGCTCGGTCCGGCGCTGCTCCGTCACGTCCCGGTTCAGGCCGCTCAAGAGGAGCACGCGGCCGGAACCGTCACGCGTTGCAAACGCCCTCGCCTGGATGATCCGGTAGGCTCCATCCCGGTGAAGCAGGCGCAGCTCGACCTCGATGAATTGCTGTTGGTTGGAGGTTAGGCCCGCGACCAGGCCCTCGATCCGCGGAAGGTCCTCGGGATGGCAGAGTTCCTGCCAGCGCGTTCCCTTCGTCTTGGGGTGGTCCATGCCGTAGCCCAGCATCTCCCACCAGCGCTCGGAGAGGAAGGTCTCGCCGCTCGTCAGGTCGATCTCCCAGGTTCCGTCGGTGGAGCCCCGGAGAATCCGCTCCAGGCGCTCGGCCGATTCGCGAAGCGCGGAGCCATCCGGAGCACGGTCCTGCGCGCTGGAGATAATGGCCAAAACGGAGGAAGGACCCCCACCGGCGGCGGGCAACTCGGGGACCAAGGTCACCGGGAACACGACCCCGGGAAGGGACAGGTGCATTTCAACCGGGGCGAGGGACCGCCGCGCCTCGGCGATCGCCGCGGCCCAGGCCGGCTCCGCGACGGGTCTGCCCGATCCGATGAACCGCAGGCCCTCCGACCTCGCAAGGTCGCGGGCAGTTTCATTTAGCGCCTGAGCAACGCCATCGGAGCTGATCCGAACCAAGCCGGTGGCCAGCGGGTTTGGGGGGGCGGGAAAGACCATTTACCGTGGGCAGGATGACAAGGGGAAAGAGCTTGGGGCGGTCTGCGAATCTGCCGGGCGAGAAAGGCGGAGCAATCCAATTTGCCCTCTGAGGCCCGACGCGGCCGACTTATTTACCCAGAAGACACTTTAGCCAAAAAGGTGCAGCACTCTGCTAATTATACTGTAGGAACTCCCCACGTCTGAAACGTGAACGACCACGCGCACGACCCGGCGGAATGGAAAAACAACCTGTGCCTTTTCGTCCAGCAGGCCTTCCGGCGACCCCCCCTGACGGCCGGCCACTAGCCGCGCGCCAGGGGCGCGGCGGCATTCGCCGGGTCCGAGGCATTCAGTATCGGGATAACCAGCTGAAGGATCTGCGGGACGATCTCCTCGGCGGTTAGCCCATTTCCGCCGCCGCACCATTCCTTTACCGCCCCGTAGATCGCCCAGCTTGCCGTCGTGGCGATCATCTCCGGAGCCGGCACCGGCAGGCGACCCTCGCGCGGCATTCCTGAAATCAGCACGCGGCGGATGGCCTTGGTGATCGCAGACTCGATCAGGGGCTCGAATGCGCTCTGCCTCTGGCACTCAGCCTGGCCCTTGTGGCACTCCGACAGGTAATCGCACGTCGCCAGGATGACGGCCCCGGCCGCGGAAGCGCAGGTCCCGTCGTATTTCACGTTGCGCTCGTCGAGAAGCCGATGAAAGCCGCCGGCTACCATGGCATCCAAAAGGGCGAACTTGTCCGTGTAGTGGTCGTAGAAGGTCGCCCGGTTGACGGTGGCTTCGTCGGTGATGTCCTGGACCGAGATCTCATCGAAGCTCTTTTTCTGCATCAAATTACGCAGGGCGCCCTGCAGCAGCTGCCGGGTGCGGCGGATGCGGGGGTCACGAACTTCACAGTCTGAAAGTGGCATAGCTTCTCCGTACGCCCTATCCCGGGAAAAATCAATAAACAACACTTGATGTTTATCTCTTGACAGCTGATGTTGTGTAAACAACATATGTTGTTTTAAACAAACTAATCCTCATGCCCACACTCCTCCACATCGATTCAAGTCCTCTGGAATCCTCTATCAGCCGTGAACTTACGCGCGAATATGTCCGCAGCTGGAGTGCCAAGAACCCCCAGGGCAAGGTCATCACTCGCGATGTTTCAACGTGGGCGCCGAAGCCCATCGACGCCTTCTGGATCGCCGCGGCCTACACCGACGAGGCCAAGCGGACGCCTGAGCAGAACGCCGCGCTCGCCGTGTCCGACGAGCTGATCGGCGAGCTCGAGGCCGCCAACGAGGTGGTGATCGGTGTCGCCATGCACAATTTCTCGATCCCCGCTTCCCTCAAGCTCTGGATCGATCAGGTGGTGCGAAGCGGCCGCACGTTTTCCTACGCCTCAGGCAGCCCCAAGGGGCTCTTGTCCGGCAAGAAGGCAACCGTCCTTTCGGCGAGCGGCGGCGTCTACGAAGCCGGCACGGCTGCCGGCGCCCTGAACCACGCCGACCCTTACCTGAGAACCGTGTTGGGGTTCATCGGGATCACCGACTTCACCGCGCTGGCTGCGGGCGGCGCCAACAAGCTGATGGGAGGCTCCGTAAGCCGAGAGGTGTTCCTCAAGCCCACGCTGGAGCGCGTTCGCGCTCTCGCGGCCTAAACGCAACCCCTCCATCCTCCACCCATGAAAATCGCTAACCTTGTCCTTTGGAACGTCGGCTTTGCGACCGCGCACCGCACGTTTTCGGGAATACTGGTGGCAAAGGCCTGAAACCTCCATGCAGCTGGGAATCGACAGTTTTGCAGCAGCCGGGCTGGACCCGATATCGGGCACGCGCATCAGTCCCGCCGAACGCCTCTCGAACCTGATCGAGGAGATCGTGCTCGCCGACCAGGTGGGTCTCGACGTGTTCGGAATCGGGGAGCACCACCGAAAGGAGTTCCTCGACTCGGCGCCCGCGGTGATACTCGCCGCGGCCGCCGTGCGCACCAAGCGCATCCGGCTTTCAAGCGCGGTCACGGTCCTGAGCGCCGCCGACCCCGTGCGTGTTTTCCAGGAGTTCGCCACGGTCGACCTCCTTTCAAAGGGGCGGGCCGAAATCGTGGCCGGGAGAGGCTCCTTCACCGAGGCGTTTCCCCTCTTTGGACTAAAACTGGAAGACTACGACAGCCTGTTCGAGGAGAAGCTGGACCTGCTGCTGAAGCTCCGCGAAGGGACCGAGATCACGTGGAGCGGCACCCACCGGGCGCCCCTCACCGGCCAGGCTGTGTACCCGAGGCCCTTCCAGGACCCCCTGCCCATCTCGATCGGCGTCGGGGGCACCCCGAACTCCTTTGCCCGGGCGGGGCTTCTCGGCCTGCCGCTCATGGTGGCCATCATCGGGGGCGAGCACCGGCATTTCCGACCCCTGATCGACCTCTACCGCGAGGCCGGGGCGCACGCCGGGCATGCCCCCGAAAAGCTCCGGGTGGGGATCCATTCCCTAGGCTTCCTGGGCGACACCGCAAAGTCTGCCGCCGAGGACTACTTCCCCGGCTACGCCCATTCCTTCACCGAGATCGGCAAGGAGCGCGGTTGGCCGCCCACGACGCGCGCCCAGTTTGACCGGCTGATCGGCCCCCGGGGCGCCCTCTTGGTGGGCGACGCAGAGGGGGTCGCCGAGAAGATCCTCAGGGTCAACGGGGAGTTGGGCGGCATCTCGCGGCTCGCCTTCCAGATGACCGTGGCCGCGCTTCCCCACGCCAAGATGATGCGGGCTATCGAGATCCTTGGGACGAAGGTTGCGCCGATCGTGCGCCGCGAACTCGGTTCGGCAGCAGCCTGAGCCTCGGACTGTTCGTGCCCCCTGCCTCCCGCGTGGGGAGCGGGCATCCTTTTTTGCCGTGCAATCGCCCTGCTCCCGGCCGATACCTGTCTTTTCCCATGGAAACCCCGGCCCGGCGGATGTCACGCGTCGTCACCGTTATCGGAGCGCTTCTCGCCCTTGGAGGCGGACTTGGCGCACCCGCCCGAGGTGGGGCGGAACCCGCCGCGCCCCGCGAGAACGCATGCTTTGACGCTGATTGGCGTTTCGCCTTCGGCAATCCCCACGAGCCGGCAAAGGACTTCGACTTTGGAACCGGATACTTCTCCTACGTCGCCAAGGCCGGCTACGGCGACGGCCCGGCGGCACCGGGCTTCGACGACCGCGCATGGAGGAAACTCGACCTGCCCCACGACTGGGCCGTCGAGCAGGCGTTCTCAAGCAAGGGAAACGCCAGCCACGGATACCGGGCCGTGGGCAGGACCTCCCCGGAGACCAGCGTGGGCTGGTACCGCAAGACGTTTGACGTGCCCGCCTCCGACCTGGGGCGCCGCGTCTCGATCGAGTTTGAGGGCGTGTACCGCGACTCCCAGGTCTGGGTGAACGGATTCCTCCTCGGAAGGCAGCCCAGCGGCTACTCGGGCTTCAGCTACGACCTGACGGACTACCTGAACTACGGGGGAAAGAACGAGGTCGTGGTCCGGGTCGACGCGACGTTCGAGGAGGGCTGGTTCTACGAGGGGGCAGGGATCTACCGGCACGTGTGGCTCGTGAAGACTTCCCCGCTCCATGTCCCGACCTGGGGCACCTTCGTCTCGACCTCGGTGCTCGACGACTCTGCCCAGGTTGTCGCGCGGACCACGGTCGCCAACGACGGGCCCGCGGCGGCCACCTTCGAGATCGAGCAGGCGGTCCTCGACCCCGATGGCCGCCAGCTCGCATTTTCCAGGATCAAGTCGCTGGCCCTGGACGCAGGCGCCACGGGCGAGTTTCCGTGCACGCTCACGGTGGCGAGCCCGAAGCTCTGGTCGATCGAGGCCCCCGCCCTCCACAGGCTCGTCACAACGGTCCGCTCCAAGGGCGCGATCGTGGACCGGTACACGACCCCCTTCGGCATCCGCACCATCGAGTTCGACCCCAACAAGGGATTCTTCCTGAACGGGGTGAGGGTTGAGATCAAGGGAACGAACCTCCACCAGGACTTTGCCGGGGTTGGGATTGCCGTCCCGGACTCTGTCCAGGAGTTCCGGATCCGCAGCCTGAAGGCCATGGGCAGCAACGCCTGCCGGACCTCCCACAATCCGCCGGCGCCCGCGTTCCTTGAGGCCTGTGACCGGCTGGGGTTCCTCGTCTTGGACGAGAACCGGCTGATGGGCTCAAGCCCGTTTGAACTGGACGGGCTCGAGCGGATGATCCGCAGGGACCGCAATCACCCGAGCGTCGTCATCTGGTCGCTTGGGAACGAGGAGTGGGCGATCGAGGGCAACATCAAGGGAGCCCGGATCGCCTCGACCATGCAGGCCTTCGCCAAGCGCCTGGACCCGACCCGCCGCACGACGGTCGCCAACAGCGGCGGATGGGGAGGCATCTCTAGCGTGATCGATGTCGTTGGCTACAACTACATCCACCAGGTGCATCCCGACAAACAGCATGCCGACTATCCGAACCAGCCGGGGATCGGGACGGAGGAGACGACCACGCAGTGCACGCGCGGAGTCTACGCGGACGACCCGCCCAACGCCCACCTGGCGCCGCTCAAGCACGGGGACTCCGGGGGCAACTGCGAGGAGGGGTGGAGCTACTACGCCGCGCGCCCGTTCCTTGCCGGCCTCTTCTTCTGGACCGGTTTCGACTACCGGGGGGAGCCGACGCCGTTTGAGTGGCCCGCGGTCAGCTCCCAATTCGGGATCCTGGACACGTGCGGATTCCCGAAGGACACCTTCTACTACCTGAAGTCCTGGTGGGGGAACGAGCCGGTGCTCCACCTCTACCCCCACTGGAACTGGCCCGGGCAGGAGGGCCGGCCGATCGCGGTCGGATGCTTCAGCAACTACGACTCGGTCGAGCTTCGCCTGAACGGCCGGTCCCTCGGCAAGAAGGCCATGCCGGCCAACGGGCACCTGGAGTGGCCGGTCGCGTACGAGCCCGGCAAGCTCGAGGCCATCGGCTACCGCGGGAACGCCGCAGCCGAGACCTGCCTGGTCGAGACCACCGGAGCGCCCGCGGCCCTCAGGCTCGTCGCCGACCACCCCACGCTCGCCTCAAACGGCACCGACGCCGTGGTCGTGCGGGTCGAGGTCGTCGATGACCGCGGTCGGGTTGTCCCCACCGCGGACACCCGCGTCTCGTTCGCCGTGAGCGGGCCCGCGCGCCTCGTGGGTGTCGGCAACGGGGACCCGTCCTCGCACGAGAATGACCGGTTTGTCGACAGCACCAGGACGATACCCGCCTCCGATTGGCGCGGCCGGATCGCGCCGGCGGGAACAACGGTCCCCGCCGCGCCCGACACGCTCCCTCCCCTGACGGCCCTCGGGAACTGGAAGGCCCCCAGGCCCCGCGACGGCGAGCTCTACGACCTCACGGCAACCTTCGAGCTTCCCGAGGTTGAGGAGACTACAAGCTACCACCTCTACCTTCCCTCGCTCGGCGCACGGACATCACTCTGGGTCAACGGGCGCCAGCTCGCCACCGAGGTTGATACCTCCACCAGCGGCCCCTATGTCGCCATCGAGCGCGGCGTGCTCGCTGTCGGGACAAACCGGATCCAGCTGATCGTGGTCCCCCTCGGCGACGGACGGAACCACATCCCGGACCGGACGCGCCTTGGCGCCGTCCAGGCCCTCAGGCCCGCTGACCCCTGGCAGCGCCGCGCCTTCAACGGGCTGGCCGAGGTGATCGTCCAGTCCTCCGGTGGCCCGGGAAGCGTGGTGCTCACGGCCCAGGCTGACGGGCTCAAGTCGGAACCCCTCACGCTCGCGGGCTCCTCGGACCCGGTGCCGCGCTAGGCCCTGCCTCCCTAGCTCACAAACGAATAGTCGTAGGGGGCGCGCATCTCGCGCTTCAGGTACTTGTTCGCGGCGTGGGCGTGCCAGCCGACGAACTTCTCCGAGGTCGAGTCCCACTCGAGCTTGAGGCCGGTTCGCATGGAGATGGCCCCCAGGTGGCACATGGTCGCGGACCGGTGCCCCGTCTCCACGTCGCAGATTGGGAGTGCTCGCGACCGGACGCAGTCCACGAAGTTACCCATGTGGTTGTTGCTCTTGTACAGGCGCACCGCCGTCTCGGGAAGGGGGGCGGTGAGCAGGTGCGGGTCGCTCGCCGTGATCTCGTCTCGGTTAACCCAGATCCAACCGTCGGAGCCGACGAAGCGGATGCCGTTCCGCTGGCCGTCCTTGTTGACGACCGACCCGAAGATCGAGTCGTCCTTGGTCGTCTTGATGTTCAGGCCCACGCCGTTCGCATAGGTGTAGTTGACCTGGTATTCCGCGAACGTGGTGTAGCCGCCGGGGATCGGATCGGAGAGAACCTTGGTCTCAACCTTGGTCGGGGCAAGGAGCCCGACGGCCCAGTAGGCGATGTCGTTGTGGTGGGCGCCCCAGTCGGTCATCGTCCCGCCCGAGTACTCGTACCAGTACCGGAAGGTCGTGTGGCAGCGCTCCTTCACGTAGTCGACCGCCGGGGTCTGGCCCTGCCAGAAGTCCCAGTTCAGGCCCGCCGGGACCGGCTGGGACTTGAACGGGCCGTCGCGCAGGCCCGCCGGAAGCCAGACGTTGGCCTCCTTGAGGGTCCCCAGGCGCCCGTTGCGCACGAGCTCGCACGCGAGCCGGAACCGGGGTGAGCTGCGCTGCTGGGTCCCCGTCTGGAGCACGACGCCGTTGTCGCGGATCGCACCCACCACGTGGCGGCCCTCGTCGATCGTGAGCGTGAGCGGCTTTTCCCCGTAGATGTCCTTCTTGGCCTTCGCCGCGGCGATGTTCACCAGCGTGTGCCAGTGGTCCGGCGTCGCGTTGATCACACAGTGGATGTCCGGGCGCTCAAGCACCTTCCGGAAGTCGGAGTAGATGTCGGGCACCTTGCCGTCGACGGTGAACTGCTTGGCCGCCAGGGCGGCATGGTTCGCGTCGACGTCGCAGACTGCCAGGATCTCGCCGTACCTGGCGGCGTTGGTCGCATCGAAGCGCCCCTGGCCGCCGCAGCCTATCAGTGCAAATCCGGGCCGGTCGTTCGGCGTGGGCGCCTTCGCGGGAAGCTCCTCGGCGGCGAGCTGCTGGCGCTCGATGAACCAGAGGGGCAACCCGGTCATCGCGGCGATCATGCTGCAGCGGCGCATGAATTGGCGGCGGGAAATGTTGAACAGCTGGGGCGAGTCAGGGGTGCTCATGGGCAGAGGGGGACAAGGGGGGAAATCCCTTCGGACGGCTCGCGCCGCCCCAAGGGACCCGTGAATCTGCTCGGCCGGCGCCGCCATGGCAAGGAGAGTATCGATTTCATCCGCCCAAAAGCTCGACAGGCGGTCCCGCCGGGGGAGAGCCTACCCGCCGTGGCCGAAACCTGTCGCCTTGCCGTAAAGGCCGTACCCAATGCGCCCCGGAACGCCGTAACCGGCTGGGCTGGGAACACCTTGAAGGTCAAGGTCCACGCGCCCGCGCTGGACGGAAGGGCCAACGAGGCCCTCTGCGATTTTCTGGCGGAGGCGCTCGGCCTGAGGAGGAACGCCGTCACCCTGGTGCAGGGGGCGAAGTCCCGGCTGAAGCTTCTGAAGGTGACGGGCCTGTCCCTGGACCAGGCCAAGGCACGCCTTTCGGGTCCCGGCTCAGCCGGCTGAACTCGGCTTCAGCGGCCGGGCCTCAATTAGCCCAAGGACCAGGAAATAGACCGCACCGGTCGCCAGCGCCGTCTCCGGGTGCCGTTGCCAGAGTCCCGAGCCGGCGTTGGGCCACACCTCGCGAAGGACCTCCGGGGTGATGCCTCCCTGGGGCACGGGCAGGAGGATAGTCAGGAACACGAGGACCAGGTAGAGGACCGTGCCGGCGGCGGCCCTGAAGCGGAACATCGCCGTGCTCGCGCCCTCCGGCGCGGTCCACACGGTCCAGAACCGGCCCGACATGACCGCCAGAAACGAGGCCAGGATCTCCCAGCTGTGGAACGCGAGGGCGATTGCGATCCCGAAGACGACATAAAGGGCGCCAAGCCCGACCAGCGAGCGGGTCCGGCCCGACCCCGGCTTGGCCGCCGAGGCGGAGATCAAGAACGCCGACGAGTGAATGACCAGGAACTCGATCGCGAGGATGCCGACCCCGAGCTTCACCCAGCGCCCGTGGTCGATCGACCTCGGCCACCACCAGGAGAGGAAGAACAGGGAGGCCATGAACCAGCAGGAGACCGCGGCCCACAGCCTTCCGGCCAGGTCGCCGAGGCTCCCTTGCGCTTCTCCGGGGGTGCCGGGGGTTTCCATGGCGCCCAAAGAAAAGGGGCCCCAGGGGCGGGTGCAACCCGGCAGTGCGCGCACTTGACGGCGGGAGCAATCCGGAGAGATTGGCGCCGAATGTTTCCCCGGATGCGCACACGAGAAGGCCCCCTGGCCCGCCTTTTGGCGTCCCTGGCGGTCGTCCTCGTTCTGGCGCTGTCGGTCTTCGCGGCGAGCCCGGAGCTGCACGGACTCCTCCACGACCACGCCGCGGCGCACGGGGGCGCCCCTGCGCAGCAGGGGGACACCGACCCCGACGACGGATGCGTCGTGACTCTCTTTGCCCAAGGCCTTGCCTCCGCCGCTGGCCTCTTTGTCCTGGTGTTTGCGGGTCGGAGCCTTCGCCTGGCGGCCAGCGGCTTCGTTGAGCGGGTCGGCCCGCCTTCACCCGCCTTCCTGCACCTGCCCCCGCAGGCGCCCCCCGCCCGCTCCTGCTAGGGCGGCCCCGCGGCGCGCCGTTCCCGAACGGGTTTGGCGGCCGATGACGGGTGCCTTCAGCGGCAATGGTGACGCCGTCGCAGCGCGCGACGGCGTCCCGGACATCCCGATCCCGCTCGGGCCCAGGCATCCGAACAACGTACCCATGAATCTAAGCAAACTTTTCCTCTCCCTCATCACCCTGGCCGCGGCAGGAGCCGCCCGGGGCCAGGCCGACACGGCTCCGCCGGGCTCCAACCAGGCCCCAACCAAGCTCGATGCCGTGGTGGTCACCGACCAACTCGACCAGACCCGGGGGCTCATCCAGCCGAGCCTGGGCGCCACCTCGTTCATCATGGACCAGCAGCAGATCCTCAACCTGCCCCAGGGGGCGGACGCCCCCTTTAGCCAGGTCCTCCTGCGGGCGCCCGGCGTCGCCGAGGACTCCGCGGCCAACGGGGACCTCCACGTCCGGGGCGAGCACGGAAACCTGCAGTACCGCATCAACGACGTGCTCCTTCCCGAGGGGATCTCGGGCTTCGGCCTGGAGCTGGACCCGCGATTCGTGCAGAGCATGCAGTTGATCACCGGTTCCCTGCCCGCCCAGTACGGGTTCCGCACGGCCGGGATCGTCGACATCCAGACGAAGACCGGGGGGTTCGACAAGGGGGGCGCGGTCTCGCTCTACGGGGGCAGCTACGGCACCGTCCGCCCGAGCTTCGAGGTCGGCGGATCCCAGGACAGCCTGACCTACTTCGCGGACGCGAGCGTGGACCACAACCAGATAGGAATCGAGAACCCGACGGAAAGCGCCCGTCCCGTGCACGACCGCACGGACCAGCTGAAGGCCTTCACCTACCTCTCCTTTGTCGTGGACCGGACGAGCCGCGTGACCGTGATGGCAAGCGCTTCCTCGAGCCGCTTCCAGGTACCCGACACTCCCGGGCTCCCGGCCGGGGAATCGCCCGACGGGAACCCGTGGGTCCCCGGCACCTTTGATTCCTCCCGGCTCGACGAACGGCAGGACGAGGACAACACCTTCGCGGTCGCCACGTACCAGAAGGCCGCGGGGGACCTGAACCTCCAGGTCTCCGCGTTCGGACGCGGAAGCAGCGTCCATTTTATCCCCGACACCCCGGGGGACCTCTATTTTGACGGGGTGGCGAGCGACGTGAAGCGCTCCCTGGCCTCGGAAGGGATCCAGGCCGACGCAAGCCACGGGATCGGCCCCTCCCACACCCTGCGCGCCGGCCTCGAGCTCCTTGATGAGCACGTCGCCGCCGATTCCCGCACGACGGTCTTCCCGGTTGACGCGGGCGGGAACCCCACCGGCCCCGCCACCCCAATCCTGGGCCGAAGCCGCCTGCGCGCCCGTTTCGCGGGCATCTACCTGCAGGACGAGTGGAAGCTCGCGGGCAACCTGACGCTCAACGCTGGGTTTCGCGCCGACCGCTTCCAATCGCCGGGCGACACCGAGGGCCAGCTGAGCCCCCGAGTGAACCTCATCCTCGAGGCCACCGAGACGACCACGCTCCACGCCGGCTATGCGCGGTACTTCACCCCGCCCCCGTTGGAGGACGTGCCCGCCAGCACGCTTGCGTCCTTCCAGGGCACCTCGAACGCCTCGGCCACCACGCGGGACGATCCCGTGAGGTCGGAGCGTGCGGACTATCTCGACCTGGGGATCACCCAGAAGCTGGGTCAGGGCCTGCAGCTGGGACTTGACGCCTACTCCAAGCGCGCCCGAAACCAGCTCGACGACGGCCTGTTCGGCCAGACCCTCATCCTGTCCGCCTTCAACTATGCCCGGGGAGAGATCAACGGGGTTGAGTTCTCGGGATCCTATGCGCGCGGCGGATTCTCGTCCTACCTGAACCTGGCCCACTCCGTCGGAAAGGGGAAGGACTGGAGCAGCTCGCAGTTCCTCTTCGATCCCTCGCGGCTCGCCTATGTGAAGGATCACTGGATTTTCCTGGACCACGACCAGGCGCTCTCCGGCTCGTTCGGGGCCTCCTACCTCTGGAAGCGGCCCCGCGGCGACACCCGCGTCTACGTGGACCTGCTCTACGGCACGGGGCTGCGCACCGACCTGTCGGAGCCGGACGGGACCACCATCCCGAACGGGGGAACCGTGCCAGCCTATTCGTCGTTTTCCATCGGCGGGGAGCAGACGCTCAAGCTCGGCAGGCACCGGGTATGGAAGGTCCGGCTGGATATCGTCAACCTGGCCGACCGCTCCTACGAGCTGCGAAACGGCACCGGGGTCGGCGTGAACGCCGCCCAGTACGGCATGCGCCGGGCCATCTTTGAAAGCGCCTCCTACGCGTTCTAGGGGGCAATCGAGGCCAGCAGTCTCGAAGCCCTCACCTGCACGATCACGTTGGCGACCGTGACCAGGGTCCCACCGGCGACGAGGGACCAGGTCGCGCGCTCGTTGGCGTACGCGAGGCCGGTCATCACCGAGATGAGGCCCGGGGCAAAGAGGACAAAGAACGAGGCAAAGACCGGTTCCGTGCAGTAGATCAGGCCCGCCTGGGTGGAGGTGATCCGCGGCTGCCAGCGCGTCATGATCGAGAAGGCCCCGACCGTGCAGACGAGGGTGAGGACGCCCGTGAGCCCAAGCCAGGACGGGGAGAGCCACGGGGCCAGGAGGGCGCCCGCGCGCGGCGCGGTGAAGACCGCGAGGGCGACAAACGCCGCGGCCTGCACCGAGAACATGATCCGGGTCACCGTGTCCGGCCGGTTGCCGGAGAACTCCCGCTTCTCGATCCAGAGAATCTGGCCCGTGTAGAACACCGAGCAGAGAAGGGTCTCCCATTCCCCCCTGCCTAGCCGCAGGTGGTGCCAGTCCAGGTGGCCCAGGATCGCCACGCCGACCAGCACGAGGCCGCAGCAGGCCCAGACCCCCGCCCCGGGATTCCTTCGGTGGCGCAGCGCGATCCACGTCGGCACGCCGATGGCCGAGAGCTGGGTCAGGAATGCGGATGTCGAGGCCTCGGTGAACTGCATTGCGTCGGTCTGCAGGATTGATCCGGCCGCCGAGAAGCCCCCGGCGGCGATGCCCTGGATGAGCTCGGACCGCGTGGCCCCCGCTCCCCGGCGGCCACCCAGGGCCAGCATGAGCAGCGCCGCCAGCAGGTAGCGCGGGGCCGTCGCGGATGCGGCCAGGAACCAGGTCCCCGCCTCGGGGGCGAGGGAGTGATTCAGCATCATGATCGCCTTGATGAGCGGAAAGCTCAGTCCCCAGTACACCGAGGCCAGGACGAGCATGCGCACGGCCTTCCGGCGCTGGGGATCTTGGATGTCGGTGTTCATGGGCTGCGGCGGAGTCGGGGGTTGAAGACAGTGGCCGGCGCGTTCGGGCCCGCCAAGAGGGAACCTGGGCAAAGATTTAACATTGGGTGAGCCAAGACGTCTCGACATCGGCACCGCCAGCAGGCACTGCTCTCGGGGCTAACCCCAGCACAATGGCAAAAGCGGCCGAAGACCGGAGAATGTCGAAGAAAGCCTATGAGGCGCGCCTGCCGGACGTCCGCGCCGCGCTGGTGCGGATGCAGGTGGAGCTCAAGTCCGCCAACTTCCCGGTGATCCTGATCATCGCCGGAGTCGAGGCGTCCGGCAAGGGCGACGTCGTGAACATCCTGAACGGCTGGCTCGACCCCCGGGGCTTCGAGACCTTCGCCCTTCACGAGCCGACGGACGAGGAGCGCGACCGGCCACCGATGTGGCGCTACTGGAGGACGCTGCCGCCTGCCGGCAGGATGGCGATCTATGCCGGCGGCTGGCACACCGACGCCCTGAACGACGACCCGCGAAGCGCCCGCGAGCTCGAGCTCTTTGACGCGTCCCTGCGCCGGATCTCGCTCTTCGAGGGCCAGCTCGCAGCGGCGGGCGCCCTGATCATCAAGGTCTGGCTCAACCTCTCCAAGGTCGCCCAGAGGTCCCGCCTCCGCACGCTCGAGTCGGATCCCCGGACGGCCTGGCGGGTGAAGCCGGAGGACTGGAAGAGCCACCGCGACTACGAGCGGCTGACCCGCCTGTCGGAGCGGATGCGCGCCGCCACCCACCAGCCGGGGGCCCCCTGGTACGTGGTCAACGCCGAGGACACGCGAACCCGGAACCTGTCCGTGGCTGAAATCCTCCTTTCCCGCTTCAGGCTTCACCTCAAGGCGCAGCAGCGCACCCGCAGGTCGGGCGCGGCCCTCAAGCGCACGGCCCCGCTGCGCCCCGCGGGCCTGCGGCGGCTCCTCTCGCTTTCCCTCGAGAGCAAGCTTGCGCAGGCCTCCTACGAGAAGAAGCGCGACAAGTGGCTGGGCCGGCTGAACGCCGCCGTGCGGGCGGCGGGGCAGGAGCGGCGCTCCATAGTCTGGGTCTTCGAAGGCTGGGACGCCGCGGGAAAGGGAGGGGCCATCCGCCGCCTGACGGACGCCATCGACGCCCGGGATTTCCGCGTGATCCCGGTGGCGAAGCCGACGGACGAGGAGAAATCGCACCACTACCTCTGGCGATTCTGGAGGCACGTCCCGAGGGCCGGGATGGTGACGATCTACGACCGGTCCTGGTACGGGCGCGTCCTGGTGGAGCGCCTCGAGGGCTTCGCCACCGACGCCGAGTGGCGGAGGGCCTACCGGGAACTCAACGAGTTCGAGCGGGAGCTGACCGAGCACGGCGTCATCGTGATCAAGTTCTGGCTGCACATCAGCAAGGAGGAGCAGCTGAAGCGTTTCCGGGACCGCGAGGCCACGACGTACAAGCGGCACAAGATGGGCCACGAGGACTGGAGGAACCGCAGGAAGTGGTCCTCCTACGAGGTCGCGGTGGGCGACATGCTTTCGCTCACGAACAGCCGTTTCGCACCCTGGCACCTGGTGGCAGCCAACACCAAGCGCCACGCGCGCCTGGAGATCATCAAGACCTCCTGCCGCCAGATCGAGACGGCCCTGGGCCTCTAGCGCCCCGGGCGGGACAAAAAAACCGCCGCGGAGGTTATCCGCGGCGGCAAATATCTGAAACGTGTCCTAGAGCTTAGGAAACGTGGTTGGAGACCAGCTTGGTCATCTCGAACATGCTGACCTTGGACTTGCCACCGAACACGGCCTTGAGGGAGGCGTCGGCGTTGATCATCTTACGGTCCTTCTTGTCCTGGAGACCGTTCTTCTTGATGTAATCCCAGAGCTTCTTGGTGAGCTCCGTGCGGGGAAGCGGCTTTGCGCCGACAACGGCGGAAAGGACGCCATCGGGAGTTACCGGTTTCATGAACGCGGCGTTAGGTTTGCGGGCTGATTTTTTGGCCATATTGAGTTTTTGTTTTAGGGTGCTTTCCCGTGAAAGCAATGCCTTTCTAGAGGGAGAAACGGGTGTTTTCCGAGCAAAATCTTCTTGTCACCGCGGCGACCGCCCTCTCAGCGCTGGACGTCGACCTGCACAAACTGCCTGTAGAGCGCCGCATAATGGCCGCCTTTCGCGAGCAGGTCGGGATGGGTCCCTCGCTCGATTACCCTCCCTTGGTCGAGAACCAGCACCAGGTCGGCGCTGCGAATCGTGCTCAGCCGGTGCGCCACGACAAAACTGGTGCGGTGGCGAAGGAGGGTCGAGAGAGCGTGCTGGATGCGCGACTCGGTGAGCGCGTCGATTGAGCTGGTCGCCTCGTCTAGGATGACGATCCGGGGATTGGCAAGGAAGGCCCTCAGGAAGCAGACCAGCTGCCGCTGGCCGACGGAGAGCCCCGATCCCCGCTCCCCCACCACCGTGTCGAGGCCGTCGGGCATCTCCTCCAGGACGTCCCGGCACCCGAGGCTCTCGGCCGCGCGGTTCACCTCGTCGCGGCTGGCCCCGGGCTTGCTGTGGCAGATGTTCTCCAAGACCGAGCCGCTGAAGAGGAAGTTCTGCTGCTGGACCATGCCCATCTGCTGGTGGAGCGAGCGCCCGGTGACCGACCGGATTTCGCGGCCGTCCACGAGGATCTCGCCCTCGGTCGGCAGGTAGAACTTGGAGACCAGGTTGATGATCGAGCTCTTGCCGCTGCCCGTGTGGCCGACAAGGGCGATCGTCTGGCCCGGCTCCGCCGTGAAGTTGATGTCGTTGAGGACGAGGCGCGAGGGGTCGTACCCGAAGGACACGCCCCGGAAATCGACGCGGACCCCCAGGTCGCTTTCCGCCGCCCGGGGGCGCGGGTCCGGCAGGTCCGTGGCCAGGGGGGCGTCCTCCCAGTCCGGGGGGGTGTCGACGAGTCTGAAGATCCTCTCGGCGCCGGCCATCGCCAGGAGCCCCTGGTTGTACTGGTTGCCGATGATCGTGATCGGGGAGAAGAAGAAGTTGGAGAGCAGGATGAACGTGATCAGGTCGTCGGCCCTCATCCCGCCGTTGAACACCCTCCAGCC
>CAITBM010000062.1 GCA_903890485.1 uncultured Opitutaceae bacterium
GCTGGCAGGGCGGAGTGGCGCTCGAGGACTCGGACGGCACCCTCTACGCAGCCGCCTTTTCGGGCTTCCGCGGGATCAAGGACGTCGAGATCGTGGAGACGGCCGCGGCGAAGGTCCCCGGGTTGCGGGTCCGCACGCACAAGCTCTGACGGGCGGCGCGGGGCCCCTAGGCCGTTCCCGAGGCGTGTTACAGAACTTAGTTCACTCTGTCGCCCGCCGATTACAGAACTTACCCTCTCGTTACAGAACTTACCTCTCCGTTACAGAACTTTGTTCTCCGCCACCACTTCGCCCGACCCCAAAAGGGGATGGTGCCCGGGGCCGGGCTCGAACCGACACTTCCTTGCGGAAAACGGATTTTAAGTCCGTAGCGTCTACCATTCCGCCACCCGGGCTGCAATCACAGGGCAATTTCTGGGAATCCACGCCCCGAAGGCGAGCCTTTGTGGGCCCCTAGGCCGCCCCAGACCCATACGCCCGCTCCACCTTCGCTATCCTTATAGAGTATCCGGCGTACCAGGAACGCTTTCCAGCCTTCTGGGCCTTCCCGTGCTCCAGGTTCGCCTTCCACCGGGCGATGGCCTCCTCGCTCGCCCAGTACGACACGGTGATGCCAAAGCCCTCCGCGTTTCGCGCACTCTCGATTCCCAGGTACCCGGGCTGGCCGCCGGCCAGTTCCTCCATTCGCTCGGCCATGTGCCCGTAGCCCTTGTCCCCCTCGGTTCTCTGCGACGTGAAGATGGCCGCGTAGTACGGGGGTTCGGGGGTCTTGGCGAAGGGCATCGGCGAAAGAGTGCTTTGTGGTGAAAATAGGCTTTCCAAGGGCGGCGGCAAGGGACGAACCTCGGGCCATGATGTTCCCGCTCAAACGGACCTTCGCCACCGTCCTCCTTTCCCTGGGGTTCACGCTTTCGGCGTACCCCTGGGCCGCGGAGGGCCACAAGGCGATCGGGCTCGTCGCCACCCGGAACCTGAACGAAACCGCCCGCAGGCAGGTTGTGAAGATCCTCGGGAGCGACGACCTCTCCTCGGTCGCCGTCTGGATGGACGAGCTCCGGACCGCACAGTTTCACACCGGCCCGCTCGGCGCGGACCCGGAGGCCCTCCACTTCAACTCGGTCTTCCCCCACAACGGCGAGTGGCACTACGTGGACCTGCCGCTCGGCGTGAAGGCCTACACCCTGGACGGCGAGTACTCGAACCCCCATGACGTCGTGCACATGATCGAGGAAGCCGTGGCCGTCCTCGAGGGGACGGGCGACAAGCGGATCACACCCCGCGAGGCGCTCTGCATGGTCGTCCACTTCGTGGGCGACCTCCACCAGCCGCTCCACGTCGGCAACGGCGTTTTCGCCGCCGCAGCGGACGGCACCGCAAGGCTCGTCGAGGACCCGGTTGCGGCGAGGGGCCTGCCCAACGACAAGGGCGGCAACGCCGACTTCTTCGGGCCGGGCAAGTACGACGAGCTCCACGGCTACTGGGATTTCGAGATCGTCGCGAAGTTCGTGGGCTCGAAGGACCCCGCGGCCGCCGCGGAGGTGATCGGGAAGAAGATCGCGGCCGAAGGCTCCTCCTGGAAGAGCGAAGGCGACTACCACCACTGGCCGGAGGCCTGGGCCACGGAGAGCCTCGCCGCCGCGCGCACCGCCTTTTCCGGGATCAGCTACGGGGCCCTGACCCCCGACCCGAAAGGTGGGATCAAGCGGATCGCGATCACGCTACCCGCTCATTATGATGATATTTGCGTGCCGCTGGCCGGCGAGCGCCTCGCCAAGGCGGGGTTTCATTTGGCCGAGCTACTGAACACGATTCGCTGGGCTGATTGAAGGGGCTTGGGGGGACAAAAGACTCGCGCATGCGGGGGGTCCTTTGTCACGGTAGGACCACAGTCTAAACCCCCTCCCCTTCACTATGAAGTTACCCAAAGCCTGGCAATTGGGCGCGTCTGCAGTCCTGGCCGCCTCGTTTATTCCGTCGGTCCGCGCGAGCGAATCCGACATCAAGATCCCCGACCTGAACACGGTCTCGTTCATGGGAGGCTCCCTCAGCGGGTCCGCCGTCCTCTTGCTCGGGCTCGTCGTCTGCGTCGGCGGCATGATCTTCGGCTGGATGCAGTACATCCAGACCAAGAACCTGCAGGTCCACAAATCGATGTCGGTCGTGTCCAACATCATCTGGGAAACCTGCAAGACCTACTTGGCCCAGCAGGGCAAGTTCCTCGCCGTCCTCTGGGTCCTGATCGCGGCCTGCATGGCGTATTACTTCGGAGTCCTCTCGGAGCAGTCCACCGGTCACGTGATCGTGATCCTCCTGGCCTCGATCCTCGGCATCCTCGGCAGCTACGGCGTCGCCTGGTTCGGCATCCGCATCAACACGGTCGCCAATTCCCGCACGGCCTTCTCGGCCCTGAAGGGCAACCCCCTGGCCACGCTCCTCATCCCCCTTAAGTCTGGCATGAGCGTCGGCCTCCTCCTGGTGGCCATCGAGCTCTTCTTCATGATCTGCATCCTGAAGTTCCTCCCGAGCGAGCTCGCCGGGCCCTGCTTCATCGGATTCGCGATCGGCGAGTCGCTCGGCGCCTCGGCGCTGCGCATCTGCGGCGGCATCTTCACCAAGATCGCCGACATCGGCGCGGACCTGATGAAGATCGTCTTCAACATGCCCGAGGATGACCCCCGCAACCCGGGCGTCATCGCCGACTGCACCGGCGACAACGCAGGCGACTCCGTCGGGCCGACAGCCGACGGCTTCGAGACCTACGGCGTCACCGGCGTGGCGCTGATCGCCTTCCTGGCGCTGGCGCTGGTCACCAACCCCGCGCTCTGCGGGACCCTGATCGTCTGGCTCTTCGCGATGCGCATCCTGATGCTCGTCACCTCGCTCCTGAGCTACTTCATCAACGGCGCGCTCGCCAACGCGCTCTACGGCTCCAAGAAGGACTTCAACCTGGAGCAGCCCCTCACGAACCTGGTCTGGATCACCTCGATCGTCTCGATCGCCGTGACCTACGTCTCCACCTACCTCCTCCTCTCCAAGCAGCCCGGCTGCCCCGAGGGACTCTGGTGGGTCCTGGCGACCATCATCTCGTTCGGAACCATCGCCGGCGCCCTGATCCCCGAGTTCACCAAGATCTTCACGTCGACCGAGAGCCGGCACGTGAAGGAGGTCGTCACCTCCTCCAAGCAGGGAGGCGCCTCGCTCAACATCCTTTCCGGATTCGTGTGCGGCAACTTCTCGGCCTTCTGGACCGGCCTGGTGATCCTCTCCCTCATGTTCGGCGCCTACCTGATCAGCGGAAGCGCCCCGCTCCAGGCGATCATGCCCGACGAGTTCAAGTTCGCAGCCCCGATCTTCGCGTTCGGCCTGGTGGCCTTCGGCTTCCTCGGCATGGGCCCGGTCACGATCGCGGTCGACAGCTTCGGCCCGGTGACCGACAACGCCCAGAGCGTCTACGAGCTCTCCCAGATCGAGTCCACCAAGGGCATCGAGTCCGAGATCGAGAAGGACTTCGGCTTCAAGCCCGACTTCGAGAACGCCAAGCACCAGCTCGAGAAGGGCGACGGGGCCGGCAACACCTTCAAGGCCACGGCCAAGCCCGTCCTCATCGGCACGGCGGTGGTTGGAGCCACAACGATGGTGTTCGGCATCATCATGCTCCTGAAGCGGCTGCACCCCGACACGATCGAGCGCCTCTCGCTCGTCCACCCCGAGGCCATGATGGGCCTCCTGATGGGCGGCGCGGTGATCTACTGGTTCACGGGGGCCAGCACCCAGGCGGTCGTCACCGGCTCCTACCGGGCCGTGGTCTACATCAAGGAGAACATGAAGCTCGACTCGACGACGGCGTCGGTCGCCGCCTCCAAGGAGGTCGTGAAGATCTGCACCCAGTACGCGCAGAAGGGCATGGTGAACATCTTCATCGTCGTGTTCTGCTTCGCGCTCTCCCTCGCCTTCTTCGACCCGTACTTCTTCATCGGCTACCTGATCGGCATCGCGTTCTGGGGCCTCTACCAGGCCATCTTCATGGCCAACGCCGGCGGCGCCTGGGACAACGCGAAGAAGATCGTCGAGGTCGAGCTGAAGCAGAAGGGCACCCCCCTGCACGCGGCCACGGTCGTGGGCGACACCGTCGGCGATCCGTTCAAGGACACCTCTTCGGTCTCCCTCAACCCGGTCATCAAGTTCACGACCCTCTTTGGCCTCTTGGCCGTCGAGATCGCGGTCAAGATGGAGCCGGCCCTCAAGCACGGACTCGGCGCGGCGATCTTCGTCGTCGGGCTGGTCTTCGTGTACCGCAGCTTCTACGGGATGCGGATCCCGACGGACTGAGTCTCGGGCAAGGCAGCCGGCTCGGCCACCGTGCACTGCACGACGACCGTCTCCGGCTGCACCCTCCCGAATATGGTCGTTAGGCCAGCGGTGGACGCGTCGCGTCCCCGCGTGGCCTCGACGATCAGGCCCGGGGCGATCCCGTCTGTGGGGTCGAAGAGCCTCCAGGCCCCGCCCAGGTACGCCTCGACACAGGCGTGGAAGTTCATGGGTTCAAGGCCAACGGCGTAGCCCCCGACGTAGCGGGCCGGGATCGAGAGCGCCCGGCAGAAGGCGATCATGAGGTGGGTGTAGTCGCGGCAGACACCCTTTCGGCTCTGGTAGACGTCCCAGGCGGACGTCCGCCCGTCCGTCGAGCCAGGAAGGTACTCGATGTTGTCCCCCACCCACTTGCAGATCGAGCGGACCTGCTCGCCCCGGTCGTCGACCTTCCCGAAGAGCTCCCACGCCAGGGGGGCGAACCGGTCGCTCTCGCAGTAGCGGCTCGGGAGCGTGTAGGTGAGGATACTGAGGGGAAGCCGCCCCGGCTTGTCGGCGGGCACGACCAAGGGCATCTCGGGGCGGTCGACCTCGACCGTGGCCGCATACTTGAGCTCGAACGGCCCGGTGGGCACCTCGACCCGGAGCACCCGCTCACCCTTGGATGTCGCCGCGATCTCCGCCGTGATCTCCGGGGAGCAGCTGATCGTCTCCGACAGGACACGCTGCTCCGGGCCGGTGTTGATCAAGACGTTGAAGGTGAAGGCCGCACTGGGAGCCACCACCTGGTAGCGAAGCGTGCAGCCGACGGCTATGTTCATGTGGGTGCAATGTGGATGGATGGGGGCCCCTGCACAACTCCGGGCTTCATTTTGGGCGCAAAGGGGTCCATTTTTTGCTAGTTGCTCCTATGCAGCAACTAGCAAAGCAACGCCAACCGGTAAAGGGGGTTGTTCCCCTCCCAGCGGCCCGTGGCCCCTTTGGGGACCTAGGACCGGATGTCCCGCTCGTTGGTCTCCGGCAGCACGATGCAGCCAATCACAAAGGAGATCGCCGCCACCCCGATCGGGAACCAGAGCCCGGCATAGATATCTCCCGTGAAGACGACGATCGAGGCGGCGATCAGGGGGAGGAAGCCGCCAAACCAGCCGTTGCCGATATGGTACGGGAGCGACATCGACGTGTACCGGATCCGGGTTGGGAAAAGCTCAACCAGGAAGGCCGCAATGGGGCCGTAGACCATGGCCACGTAGGCCAGGAGCACGACCAGGAGGGTGATCACCTTGGGCCGGTTGACGGCTGCCGGATCAGCGCTCTTCGGGTAGCCGGCGGGGGCGAGCGCCGCCTCATAGGCCTTGGCGTCAAACCCCTTCACCTGGGTTGAGCCCACGGAGAGGGCAACCTCGACCCCCTCGCCCTGCAGCGGGGCGAGGGTGAAGGGGATCCCGCGGCTGTTCAGGAAATTGCGCGCCTTGTCGGTCTCGGTCTTGGGTTTGGAGGGAAGGACGATCTTCTTGGCCGCGTCGACCAGCGCCTCAAGCGCCAGGGCCCCGCTCGAGCGGTAGTCGGCGGTCGAGACCACGACCGGGGTCCTCTCCATGGCGTTCGCGAGGGCGGGGTTCGCCGCGCGCGTCAGGCTCCGGAAGATCGGCTGGTAGGTGAAAACGGCCAGCAGCATGCCGGTCATGATGATCTTCTTCCTGCCGACGGCATCGGAGAGCTTCCCGAAGCTCACCAGGAGCACGGCGCC
>CAITBM010000063.1 GCA_903890485.1 uncultured Opitutaceae bacterium
CGCCCGCACGGAGCGCCTGGTGCGCGAGAGGATGACGATGTACGACCAGAGCGTCGACTCGATCACCCCGCAGAAGCTCATCAACCCGAAGGCGCTCACGACCGTGATCCGCGACTTCTTCGCCCGGAGCCAGCTCTCGCAGTTCATGGACCAGATCAACCCGCTCGCGGAGGTGACGCACAAGCGCCGCCTCTCCGCCCTCGGGCCGGGAGGTCTCAACCGCGAGCGCGCCGGCTTCGAGGTGCGCGACGTCCATCCGTCCCACTACGGCCGCATCTGCCCGATCGAGACCCCTGAGGGTCCGAACATCGGCCTCATCAATTCCCTCTCGACCTACGCCCGCGTGAACGAGTTCGGCTTCATCGAGACGCCGTACCGCACCGTCAAGGACGGCCGCGCCACGGACAAGATCGACTACCTGACCGCCGACCAGGAGGAAGCCAAGGTCATCGCCCAGGCCAACTCCGAGATCGACGACAAGGGCCACTTCATCGGCAAGGTCACCGTCCGCAAGGACGGCGAGTTCCTCGAGGTCTCGGCCACCGAGGTCGACTACATGGACGTCTCCCCGAAGCAGGTGATCTCGATCGCCGCCGGGATGATCCCCTTCCTCGAGCATGACGACGCCAACCGCGCGCTCATGGGCTCGAACATGCAGCGCCAGGGTGTGCCGCTTCTCCAGTCCGAGGCCCCGTTCGTGGGCACCGGGATCGAGGAGCGCGTCGCCCGCGACTCGAAGATCGTCGTTGTCGCCGACGACAGCGGCATCGTGGCCTCGGTCGACGCCAAGCGCATCGTCATCACCAAGGACGGTGAGATGCCCCGCGCCCCGAAGCACGACCCGAAGAACCACGTCTACGTGTACGAGCTGCGCAAGTTCATGCGCTCGAACAACCACACCTGCTTCAACCAGAAGCCGATCGTCAAGCGCGGCCAGAAGATCAAGGCCGGCGAGATCATCGCCGACGGCCCCTCGACCGACAAGGGCGAGATGGCGCTCGGGCGCAACGTGCTCGTGGCGTTCATGCCCTGGAACGGCTACAACTTCGAGGACGCGATCCTGATCTCGGAGAAGGTCCTCAAGGAGGACATCTTCACCTCGATTCACATCCAGGAGTTCGAGGTCACTGCCCGCGACACGAAGCTCGGGCCCGAGGAAATCACGCGCGACATCCCGAATGTCGGCGAGGAGGCCCTGAAGAACCTCGACCACAACGGCGTCATCCGCGTCGGTGCCGAGGTCAAGCCCGGCGACATCCTGGTCGGCAAGATCACGCCCAAGAGCGAGACCGAGCTGGCCCCCGAGGAAAAGCTTCTGCGCGCCATCTTCGGCGAGAAGGCGGCTGACGTGAAGGACACCTCCTTGGTCGTCCCCTCCGGCGTGACCGGCATCATCATGGACGTGAAGGTCTCTTCCCGCATCGACAACGAGCAGGAGAAGCTTTCCCCGTCCGACCGCCGCCGCCAGGTCAAGCAGATCCAGGAGGAGTACAAGACGCAGATGGACAAGCTGCGCGAGGGCCTCACCGAGGCGCTCTCAAACATCCTCCTTGGCGAGAAGATCCCGCTCGACGTCATCAACGGCGAATCCAGCGAGATCATCATCCCGGCCAACCGCAAGATCACCAAGACGCTCCTGAGGAAACTCGCCGCCGTCTCCAAGCACGTCCAGATCGACCCGTCACCCGTGCGGATCAAGATCATGGAGATCATTGGCTCCTACCAGACCAAGTTCGACGAGCTCGAGGGCGAGCGCGAGAGGAAGATCGGCGCGGTCGAGGCCGGAGAGGGCTCCGGCGACGGCGCCATCAAGCAGGTCAAGGTCTACATCGCCACCAAGCAGAAGCTCGACGTCGGCGACAAGATGGCCGGACGCCACGGCAACAAGGGCGTGGTTGCCAAGATCGTGCCCGAGGAGGACATGCCGTTCCTGCCCGACGGAACCCCCGTCGAGATCTGCCTTAACCCCCTGGGCGTGCCTTCGCGCATGAACGTGGGGCAGGTGCTCGAGACGCACCTCGGCTGGGCCTGCAAAAAGCTCGGCATGAAGGTCGCCACCCCGGTGTTCGACGGAATCCCGGAAAAGCGGGTCCGCGAATACCTGAAGGAGGCCAAGCTGCCGATGTCGGGCAAGAGCCCGCTCCTCGACGGCCGTACCGGCGAGAAGATCGATCAGGAAGTGGTCGTGGGCTACATCTACATGATGAAGCTGAACCATCTCGTGTCGCACAAGATCCACGCGCGAGCGGTGGGTCCGTACTCCCTCGTCACGCAGCAGCCCCTGGGCGGCAAAGCCCAGTACGGCGGCCAGCGCTTCGGCGAAATGGAGGTCTGGGCGCTCGAGGCCTACGGCGCGGCGCACACCCTCCAGGAGCTCCTCACCGTCAAGTCCGACGACGTGCAGGGCCGCACCAAGATCTACGAGTCGCTGGTCAAGGGAGACAACACGCTCTCCGCCGGCACCCCCGAGTCGTTCAACGTACTCATCAAGGAGATCCAGTCGCTGGGCCTCGACATCAAGCTCCAGAAGCGCGACGCGCTCGCGTTCGGCTCGTAAGCCGGACGTAACCCATCACGGAAATTAGAGAATCAGGGACACCAAAAGCCATGATCCAACCCTCAGATACCGCCAGCAACACACGCGAGGCACGCTCCGCCCTCGGAGTCGACGAGAGCCCGTTCGACTGCGTCTCGATCACCGTCGCCTCGCCGGAGACGATCCGCAAGTGGTCCAAGGGAGAGGTCAAGAATCCCGAGACGATCAACTACCGCACCTTCAAGCCCGAGCCGGGCGGCCTCTTCTGCCAGAAGATCTTCGGGCCGGTGCGCGACTACGAGTGCGCCTGCGGCAAGTACAAGCGCATCAAGTACAAGGACGTCGTGTGCGACCGCTGCGGCGTCGAGGTGACGATCGCGCGGGTTCGCCGCGAGCGGATGGGCCACATTGAGCTCGCCGTCCCGGTCGCCCACATCTGGTTCCTGAAGAGCATGCCGAGCCGCCTCGGCCTCCTGCTCGACATGACGGCGCGCTCCCTGGAGCGCGTGATCTACTACGAGAACTTCATGGTCGTCGACCCGGGCAAGACCCCGCTCGAGATGAAGCAGCTCCTGACCGACACCGAGTACCGCCAGGCCCTGGACGAGTACGGTGACGACTCCTTTGTCGCCAAGATGGGCGGCGAGGCCGTCCGCGACGCCCTCAGCAAGATGGACCTCGAGGCCACGGTCGCCGAGCTCCACGAGCAGATGCGCGCCACGCGCTCCAAGCAGATCAAGAAGAAGCTCTCCAAGCGCCTGAAGGTGATCCAGGGCTTCATCCACTCGAAGTCCCGCCCGGAATGGATGGTCCTGGAGGTCCTGCCGGTCATCCCGCCGGACCTGCGTCCGCTCGTGCCCCTGGAGGGCGGCCGTTTCGCCACGTCCGACCTGAACGACCTCTACCGCCGCGTCATCAACCGCAACAACCGTCTGCGGAACCTGATGCAGCTGAAGACGCCGGATGTCATCATCCACAACGAGAAGCGCATGCTGCAGGAGGCCGTCGACGCCTTGTTCGACAACGGCCGCCACGGCCGCCCGGTGACGGGCGCCGGCAACCGCCCGCTCAAGTCCCTCTCGGACATGCTGAAGGGCAAGCAGGGCCGCTTCCGCCAGAACCTTCTCGGCAAGCGCGTCGACTACTCGGGCCGTTCCGTGATCGTCATCGGTCCGGAGCTGAAGCTCCACCAGTGCGGCCTGCCGAAGAAGATGGCCCTCGTCCTCTTCGAGCCGTTCATCATCCGCCGCCTGAAGGAGCTGGGCTTCGTCCACACCGTCCGCGGCGCCAGGAAGATGATCGAGAAGCGCTCGCCGGAGGTCTGGGACATCCTTGAGGAGGTCACCAAGGGCCACCCGGTGCTGCTCAACCGCGCGCCGACCCTCCACCGCCTCTCCATCCAGGCCTTCGAGCCCGTCCTGATCGAGGGCGAGGCCATCCGCATCCACCCGCTCGTCTGCACGGCCTACAACGCCGACTTCGACGGTGACCAGATGGCGGTCCACGTCCCCCTGTCCCTGGAAGCGATCCTGGAGTGCAAGCTCCTGATGATGGCGACCTCGAACATCTTCTCGCCGTCGAGCGGCAAGCCGATCCTCACCCCGTCCCAGGACATCGTCCTCGGGGCGTACTACCTGACGATCGAGCCCCGCAAGAAGGCCGCGAAGGACGTCCACGTGCCGCTCCTTTCCGGTCTCCAGGAGGTCCTCTTCGTGAAGGCCGACGGCGCCGCCAAGATGCACGACTGGGTCGACATCCCGAACCCCGACTACGGCCGCGACACGGTCTTCGGCAACAAGGACAAGAAGATCCTGCGCACCACGGTCGGCCGCGTCATCTTCAACCAGATCTGGCCCGCCCCGATCGGATTCGTGAATTTCCCGATTCCGAAGTCGAAGCTGGGCGACCTGATCCTCAACACCTACAAGACCAGCGGCGACGTCGTCACGGTCGAGGTGCTCGACCACCTGAAGGAGCTCGGTTTCACGACCGCCTTCCAGGCCGGCATCTCCATCGGTATCGACGACATGATCATCCCGGATTCCAAGAAGGAGATCGTCGCCGACTCGCGCCGCAAGATCGCCGAGGTCGAGGCCCAGTTCAACAAGGGCATCATCACGGACGGCGAGCGCTACAACAAGGTGGTCGACATCTGGACCAACGCCACGGACCGCATCGCCAAGGAGGTCTTCGCCAAGCTCGAGTACAACGACGGCAAGACCGAGGTTAACCCCGTCTACATCATGATGGACTCGGGTGCGCGCGGCAACAAGCAGCAGGTCCGCCAGCTGTGCGGCGCCCGCGGCCTGATGGCCAAGCCCTCCGGCGAAATCATCGAGCGCCCCATCCTGTCCTCGTTCCGCGAGGGCCTGACGGTCCTTGAGTACTTCATCTCCACCCACGGCGCCCGCAAGGGCCTGGCCGACACCGCGCTCAAGACCGCGGACGCCGGCTACCTGACCCGCAAGCTCTGCGACGTGGCCATGGACGTCATCATCGCCGAGGAGGACTGCGGTTCCCGCGACGGCGTCTGGAAGAAGGCCATCTACGAGGGCGACGACGAAATCGTCGGCCTGAAGGAGCGCATCATCGGACGCTGCTCGAGCGACAACGTGAAGAACCCGCTCAAGCCCTCCGAGACCATCGTGGGCTCGGGCGAGCTGATCACCGAGGAGATCGCAGCCAAGATCGAGGACGTGGGCATCGAGCGCGTGAAGATCATGTCGCCGCTCACCTCCGTCTCCAAGCACGGCATCGACGCCAAGAGCTACGGCATCAACCCGGCCACCAACCGCATCGCCAAGATCGGCGACTCCGTCGGCATCATCGCCGCCCAGTCGATCGGCGAGCCGGGCACGCAGCTCACCATGCGCACGTTCCACATCGGCGGCGTCGCCTCCGGTGGGTTCAAGACCCCTGAGATCCGCGTGAAGAGCTTCGGCACGGTCAAGTACCGCGCCCTGCGCCTCGTGCAGGCGGCCGAGGGTGGCAACATCGTCCTCAACAAGACCGGCTCGATCCAGATCATCGACGACGAGGGCAAGGAGCTTGAGAGCTACAACATCGTTGTCGGCTCCTTCCTGCACGTCGGAGACGGCGAGAAGATCGACAAGGGCTCCGTTCTCGCGGTCTGGGACCCCTACAACATCCCGGTCCTCTCCGAGAAGGGTGGAACCCTGGTGTTCAAGGACATGATCCCGGGCGTCACCGTGAAGCGCGAACTCGACGAGTCGTCGGGCCGCATCGCCACGGTCGTCATCGAGCACAAGGAGGACTTGAATCCCCAGGTCGAGGTCCGCGACGCGAAGAATAAGCCGCTTGCGTCTTACTCGATCCCCGTCGGCGCCCAGATCGCGGTCAACGAGGGCGACACCATCGCCCCCGGCGCCCTGCTCGCCAAGACCCCCCGCCAGGCCTCCAAGACCAAGGACATCACCGGTGGTCTTCCCCGCGTCGCCGAGCTCTTCGAAGCCCGCCGCCCGAAGGAAGCCGCCGAGATGGCCAGGATCGACGGCATCGTGTCCTTCGAGGGCACGATCCGCGGCAAGCGCAAGCTCGTCGTCAAGAACGAGGAGACCGAGCAGGAGGAGGAGCACCTTATCGCCGCCGGCAAGCACATCATCGTGCAGCCGGGCGACGTGGTCCACAAGGGCCAGCACCTGACCGAGGGCGCCGCGGACCCGCACGAGATCCTCGAGATCCTCGGGCCGGCGGCTCTCTACGAGTTCCTCATTGGCCAGGTCCAGGAGGTCTACCGCCTGCAGGGTGTGACGATCAACGACAAGCACATCGAGATCATCATCCGCCAGATGCTCAGGAAGATCCGCATCACCGACCCGGGTGACAGCGAGTACTTCTGGGGCGAGCAGGTCGACCGCGCGAATTTCCTCTCGGAGAATCGCCGGATCGAAGAGGCGGGTGGAAAGCCGGCGGAAGCCGAGCCGATCCTCCTCGGGATCACCAAGGCCTCGCTCGAGACCGAGAGCTTCATCTCGGCCGCCTCCTTCCAGGAGACGACCCGCGTCCTGACCGATGCGTCCACGCTCGGCAAGGTCGACATGCTCAAGGGCTTCAAGGAGAACGTGATCATGGGTCACCTGATTCCGGCGGGCACGGGCCTGCCCCAGTACAGGCACCTAAAGATCAGCCTTCCCTTCGGCACCGAGCTGATCGACGAGACCAAGGCCGTGGAGGCCAGCGCCAGCTGATTTAAGCGGACTTTATGGCAGGGTGGGGGCCCCCTTCTGGGGGTCTTCCCCCTCCCAAAAAGACCCCTGGGGAGGACCCTTTCTCCCCCAGAATTCACGCCCGACCCACAAGGTCGGGCGTTTATTCTTGTGTGTGCCGTTCCTAGGAGGGATTTTGACCACCCTTTTCCTCAGTTTTAACGCGTGGCCGGATCCTTCCGGTGTGCGCTTTACCTCGCGGGCCTGGCCCAAATCCCGGATTCCGCGAACTCAGATCCCTTTTCGCCAAAAAGTTCTTGCCGACATTTTGGCACAGCGTAGTTTCAGCCTCTTTTCCCAATTTCTCACTCCTAACCGCCACGTATGCCCACCATCAACCAGCTTGTTCGCAAAGGCCGGCGCAAAATGCGCATCAAGTCCAAGTCCCCGGCCTTGGAAGGTAACCCCTTTCGCCGCGGCGTGTGCGTGCAGGTCATGACCCGCACCCCCAAGAAGCCGAATTCGGCCATCCGTAAGGTCGCCAAGGTCAGGCTCACGAACGGCAACGAGGTCATTTCCTACATCCCTGACGAGGGCCACAACCTCCAGGAGCATTCGATCGTCCTGGTGCGCGGGGGACGCGTTAAGGATCTCCCCGGCGTCCGCTACCACATCGTGCGCGGCACGCTGGATGCGACGGGTGTCGAGAAACGCCGCCGCAGCAGGTCCAAGTACGGCGTCAAGCGCCCGAAAGAGGCCAAGAAGTGATCGGATAAAGAACTCTAGACCATGTCACGCCGCCACAGAGCAGAGAAACGCAACGTCACCCCCGACATCCGGTATAACAGCCCGCTTGTCGCCCACCTGGTGAATGTCATCATGAAGAGCGGCAAGAAGAACCTTGCGCAGCGAATCGTGTACGGAGCCTTCGAGAAGGTCTCCGAGAAGCTCGAGAAGGGCGATCCCGTGGATCTCCTCCTGGGCGCCCTCGAGAACGCCCGCCCCCGCCTTGAAGTGAAGAGCCGGCGCGTTGGCGGAGCGACCTACCAGGTCCCGATCGAGATTTCGTTCGAGCGCCAGGAGAGCCTCGCGATCCGCTGGATCGTCGACGCTGCCGGTTCGCGCAAGGGTGTCACGATGAAGGACGCCCTGGCCGCGGAGATCATCGATGCCTACAACAACACGGGCACGGTGGTGAAGAAGAAGGAAGACACGCATAAGATGGCCCAGGCGAATCGCGCCTTCGCCCATCTTCGCTGGTAACTCCAACACCTGTCTCCTATGTCCGCTGTCGAAGCTCCTGTCATTACTGTCGTCACAGACAAGGCCAAGGTCTCCGCGAAGAACGCGCCCGACCGGCCTTTCCCGCTCGAATGGACGCGCAACATCGGCATCGCCGCCCACATCGACGCGGGCAAGACGACCACGACCGAGCGCATCCTCTTCTACTCGGGCGCCGTCCACAAGATGGGCGAGGTGCACGAGGGGACGACGGTGACCGACTGGATGGAGCAGGAGCGCGAGCGCGGGATCACGATCACCGCCGCGGCCATCTCCTGCGCCTGGAACGCCTCCTGGGGCCCCTGGAAGGGCATCAAGCAGCGCATCAACATCATCGACACCCCCGGCCACGTGGACTTCACGGCCGAGGTGGAGCGCTCCCTGCGCGTCCTTGACGGCGCCGTTGCCGTGTTCGACGCCGTTGCCGGGGTGCAGCCCCAGTCCGAGACGGTTTGGCGCCAGGCCAACAAGTATTCTGTCCCGAGGCTCGCCTTCATTAACAAGATGGACCGCGTCGGAGCCGACTTCCACAAGTCGATCGACGACATCCGCGTTAAGCTGAAGGGCAACGCGCACGCGCTCTTCCTGCCGATCGGCGCCGAGGAGAACTTCTCGGGCATGATCGACCTCGTGCAGATGATCGCCTACATCTTCGACGAGGACAAGGACCCCCTCGGGCTCAACCCGATCACCTCGGAGATCCCGGCCGACATGCTGGACGAGGCCAAGAAGTACCGCGACGCCCTGATCGAGGCCGTCTCCGACTTCGACGACCAGCTCGCTGAGAAGTACCTCGAGGGCGCCGACATCCCGGTCGACATGCTGATGCTGGCCGTCCGCAAGGCCACGATCTCGCTGAAGTTCTTCGGCGTCATCCCCGGCTCGGCCTTCAAGAAGAAGGGCATCCAGCGCGTTCTGGACTGCGTCGTGAATTACCTGCCGAGCCCGATCGACGTCCCGCCCATGAAGGGCAAGGACAGCGACGGCACGGACGTTGAGGCCGTCGTTGACGACAAGGCCAAGGTTGCCGGGCTCGCGTTCAAGCTCTGGACGGATCCCTTCGTCGGCAAGCTGGTGTTCTTCAGGGTGTACACGGGAATGCTCAAGAAGGGCACCTCGCTCTACAACCCGCGCACCCGCAGGAGCGAGCGCGTCTCGCGCCTGGTGCTCATGCGAGCGATCGACCGCGAGGAAATCGATGTCGCCTATGCCGGGGACATCTGCGCCGTCGTGGGAGTCAAGGACGTCATCACGGGCGACACGCTTTGCGACGAGGACTTCGACATCCGCCTTGAGCCGCCGTCCTTCCCGGAGCCGGTTATCTCGATGTCAATCGAGCCAAATTCCAAGGCGGACCAGGAGAAGATGGGCACCGCCCTCCAGCGCCTCGTGGCCGAGGATCCGACGCTCAAGGTGAAGACCGACGTCGACACCGGCCAGGTCATCCTTTCCGGCATGGGCGAGCTTCACCTCGAGATCATCCTCGACCGCATGAAGCGCGAGTTCAAGGTCGAGGCCACCTCGGGCAAGCCCCAGATCGCCTACCGCGAGACCGTCAAGGCCCAGGCCGAGGGCGAGGGCAAGTTCATCCGCCAGTCGGGCGGCAAGGGCCAGTACGGCCACGTCATCATCACCCTCGAGCCGAACGAGAAGGGCAAGGGCATCGAGATCCTCAACGAGACCGTCGGCGGCTCCATCCCGAAGGAATTCATCAAGCCCGCGATCGACGGCATCAACGAGGGCTGTAACAACGGCGTCGTTGCCGGCCACCCCGTGGTCGATGTCATCGTCAAGATCACGGACGGCTCGTTCCACGAGGTCGACTCCTCCGAGTTGGCGTTCAAGATGGCCGGCATCTTCGCGTTCAAGGACGCGATGAAGAAGGCCAACCCGATCCTCCTTGAGCCCATCATGGGCGTCGAGGTCACCACCCCCGAGGAGTACCAGGGCGACCTCATTGGCGACATCAACCGCCGCCGCGGAACGATCCTCGGCATGGAGAACAAGGCCGGCGCCTGCATCATCAGCTCGACCGTCCCGCTCGAGACCCTCTTCGGCTACGTCACCGACATCCGCTCCCTCTCCAAGGGCCGCGCGAGCGCCTCGGTCACCCCGTCCCACTTCGAGCAGGTTCCGAACTCGCTCCTTCAGAAGATCGTGGAGTCCACCACGAGAGCCCCGGCCCGTACCTAAACCTCCGTTCTTTTTACGCCATGAAAGGCCAACGCATTCGCATCAAACTCCAGGGCTTCGACTACCGAGTAATCGACCAGTCGGCCCAGGACATCGTCGAGACGGCGAAGCGCTCGGGCGCCCGCGTTTCCGGCCCGATCCCGCTGCCCACCCGCATCGAGAAGCTCTCGGTCAACCGCTCGCCGCACGTCGACAAGAAGTCGATGGAGCAGTTCGAGACCCGCACCCACAAGCGCCTTATCGACATCATTGAGCCCACTGCACAGACGGTGGACGAGCTCAAGAAACTCAACCTGCCTTCCGGCGTCGACATCACAATTAACGTCTAAAGTCCACAGTTAGCAGTTCCCCCGTGTGCTCCCCCTGGGTGCACCTCCGGGTCCTTCTAATGTAGGTCCAAAACGGAAACTCTCCACCTACCGCTTAGCCCATGATCTCCTCCTTACTCGGCAAAAAAATCGGCATGACGCAGGTCTACGACGCTCAAAACGTCCTAGTCCCGGTCACCGTAGTTGAAGCCGGCCCCTGCGCCGTAGTGCAGGTGAAGACCGTCGAGACCGACGGTTACAACGCCGTCCAGATCGGCTTCGCAGCCAAGAAGTCCAAGAATTCCAGCAAGGCCGAACTGGCCCATGCTAAGAAGGGTGGGGTGGACCACGCCCCCCGCGTCCTCTCCGAGGTCCGCCTCGAGGGCTCGCCCACGCTGAAGGTCGGCGACATCGTCACGGTTGCCGCCTTCCAGGAAGGCCAGCTCGTCGACGTGATCGGCATCACCAAGGGCAAGGGCTTCCAGGGTGTCGTGAAGCGCTGGCGCGTCGGCGGCGGTCCCGCCGCCCACGGCTCCATGTTCCACCGCCGCATCGGCTCGATCGGCATGCGCCAGACCCCCGGCCGCACCTGGAAGAACCAGTCGATGCCCGGCCACATGGGCAGCGAGCGCCGCACCGTCCAGAACCTTCGCGTCGTGAAGATCGTTGCTGAGAAGAACCTGATCCTCGTGAAGGGGGCCATCCCCGGCGCCAATGGCGACGACGTCATCGTCCGCCTCGCGATCAAGGGGCAGCAGAAATCAGCCTAACCCACACGGAGACCACTGAGATGAAATTCACCGTTTTTAGCCCGGATGGCACCACAAGCCGCGAACAGGATTTCGCGGGAGTCCCGACCTTCGAGGGCGACAAGGGCCTGCAGGCCGTCAAGGAAGTGATCGTCGCCATCAACGCGAACAACCGCCTCGGCACCCACTCGACCAAGACGCGCGGCGAGGTCCGCGGCGGCGGTCGCAAGCCCTGGCGCCAGAAGGGCACCGGCCGCGCTCGCGCCGGCTCCACCCGTTCCCCCCTCTGGTCCGGCGGCGGCGTCGTGTTCGGCCCGAAGCCGCGCGACTACGACAAGAAGATCAACGGCAAGGTGAAGGCGCTCGCCTTCAGCCGCGCCCTCTTCGACCGCGCCGTTGCCGGCGAGATCGCCGTCATCGAGGACTTCAGCCACACCGTCACCAAGACCAAGGTCGTGAACAAGGTCGTGGGTCTCATCGCCCCCAAGGGCAAGGTGCTCCTGGTGGACGCCCCGTTCGCGCCGGCTGCAAAGCTGGGCGCCCGCAACATTGAGCGCGTCACGCTCCAGGAGGCGGCCAAGCTCAACACGCTCGATCTTTCCCAGTACAAGAAAATCATCGTCAGCACAAAGGCGCTTGAGGCCATCATCGCCCGCGTCGCAGGAGAAAAGAACTGATGAACGCCGACAAGGTACTCAAGGGCATGCTCCTCACGGAGAAGGCCAACAAACAATCCGCTGAGCTCGGCCAGTACACCTTCGAGGTGTTCAAGGGCGCGAACAAGCACGCCATCGCCGAGGCCGTAGAGGCGACCTTCAAGGTCACCGTGCGCCGGGTGAACACCCAGAACTACCGCGGCAAGAACAAGCGCGGCCGCGCGGGCCAGCCGAGCATGACCTCCGACTACAAGAAGGCCATCGTTACGCTGAAGGCCGGCGACAAGATCGAGCTGGTCTAAAGCCACCGACCTAAAAACAAGGATCACCAGCCATGCCTATCAAACATTTCCGCCCGCTCACGCCGTCCCAGCGCTTCACCTCGCTGAACAAGCCGGTGGGCCTTTCCAAGGAGCGCCCCGTGCGCGCCCTGACCGAGAACAAGAACCGTTCCGGCGGGCGCAACGTCTACGGACGCGTGACCAGCCGCCGCATCGGCGGGGGCCACAAGCAGCTCTACCGCATCATCGACTTCAAGCGCGACATCATCGACATCCCGGCCAAGGTCGCGGCGATCGAGTATGACCCGAACCGCACCGCGCATATCGCGCTGCTGTACTACACGAACGGCGTGAAGCGCTACATCCCGGCCCCCGAGGGCCTGAAGGTGGGCGACAAGATCGTGGCCTCGAACGTCGCCACGACGAACGACTTCACGGTCGGCAACAACTTTCCCCTCTCGCTGATCCCGCCGTCGACCCGGCTGCACTGCGTCGAGATGGTACCCGGTAAGGGCGCCCAGATGGGCCGTTCCGCCGGAACCAGCATCGAGCTCGTCTCGGTCGAGCACGGCAACGCGCACCTGAAGATGCCCTCCGGGGAAATCCGCATGGTGAACGCCAAGTGCCGCGCCACGATCGGGATCGTCGGCAACGGCGACCAGGTCAACCGCTCGCTCGGCAAGGCCGGGCGCAAGCGCTGGATGGGCCGCCGCCCGGTCACCCGCGGCGTCGCGATGAACCCGGTCGACCACCCGAACGGTGGCGGACAGGGCAAGAGCAAGGGCGGCGGTGGCCGCCAGCAGATCGTCTCCCCGTGGGGCCAGCTCGCCAAGGGCTTCCCGACCCGCAGGCGCACCCGCATCTCAAGCAGCATGATCCTCGTCCGCAAAAATGGCCGCCCGCCGCGCGGCAAGAAGTAACCCGACCCCGACCGCACCATGGCACGTTCCATCAAGAAAGGCTTTTTCGTCGATTACCACCTGCTCGAGAAAATCGAGAAGGCGGGCAAGTCCGGCGCGCGCAAACCGATCCAGACCTGGTCGCGCCGCTCCACCATCACGCCCGATTTCATCGGCCACACCTTCAACGTCCACAACGGCAAGGCATTCGTCGCCGTCTACGTCACGGAGAACATGGTCGGCCACAAGCTCGGCGAGTTCGCCCTTACCCGCATTTTCAAGGCCCACGGCGGAATGACCCGCAAGGAAATTTAAGGATACCCGCACCATGGAAGTTCAAGCACTCACACGCAACGCCCGCATGTCGCCGAAGAAGGTGCGCGAGGTCGCCCGCACGATCCAGGGCCGCTCGGCCAACGACGCCGTGGAATACCTCACGCTCATCCCGCGCAAGTCCGCGCGCATGATCGTGAAGACGCTCAAGAGCGCCATCGCGAACGCCGAGCACAACAACAACGTCTCCTCCGACTCCCTCAAGGTGAAGAGCGCGATCATCGAGAACGGCCCCGTGCTGAAGCGTTTCAAGGCCGGCGCCAAGGGCAGCGCGATGCCCCGCCGCAAGAAGATGTCCCACATTCGCATCGTCCTGTCGGACGGGAACCCCAACCAAGCTTAATCATGGGCCAAAAAACCAATCCTATCGGTTTCCGCCTCGCCGTCCGCCGTGACTGGCAGTCCCGCTGGTTCGCCAGCAAGAAGGAATTCCCGAAGCTCCTCCTTGAGGACCAGCTGATCCGCTCCACCCTCATGGAGAAGCTGAAGCAGGCCTCCGTGCCGCGCATCTTCATCGAGCGCGCCTCAAGCCGCGTCCGCGTCAAGATCTACACCGCCCGCCCGGGCATCGTCATCGGCCGCAAGGGCCAGGAGGTCGAGAACATCAAGGCCCACCTGATGAAGCTCACCGGCAAGGAGATCCTCCTCGACATCCAGGAGGTCAAGAAGCCCGAGATCGAGGCCCAGCTCGTGGCCGAGAACGTGGCCCTCCAGCTTGAGCGCCGCATCACCTTCCGCCGCGCCATGAAGAAGGCCGTCGAGATGGCCATGGCGCTCGGCGCCGAGGGCATCAAGATCCAGTGCTCGGGCCGCCTTGGCGGCGCCGACATCGCCCGCCGTGAATGGCAGCGCAAGGGCCGGGTTCCCCTCCACACCCTCCGCGAGAACATTGACTACGGCTTCTCCGAGGCTCTCACCGTTTACGGCAAGATCGGCGTCAAATGCTGGATCTGCAAAAAGGAGGCCGACGCCGCCTAAGGGCAACGTCGCCGACACACACCGACATTTAGAAGACACGTCCCATGGCACTCGCACCCGCACGCACCAAGTACCGCAAATCCCAGAAGGGCTCCCGCGCCGGCAACGCCAAGCGCGGCAACACGCTCGCGTTCGGCGAATTCGGCCTGCAGTCGCTCACCCGCGGGCCGATGACCGGCCAGCAGATCGAGGCGGCTCGCGTCACGATCTCCCGCCACCTCAAGCGCAAGGGCAAGCTCTGGATCCGCGTGTTCCCGCACAAGCCGGTCACCAAGAAGCCCGCCGAGGTCCGCATGGGCCAGGGCAAGGGCCCGGTCGAGTTCTACGTCGCCGTCATCAAGCCCGGCGCGGTCCTCTTCGAGCTTGCCGGCGTTCCCGCCCGCGTCGCCAAGGAGGCCTTCCGCCTGGCCGATGCGAAGCTTCCCTTCCACTGCCGCTTCATTGTCCGCGAAGGCACGGTCATTTGACCCGTCCCCAAGGAACCCGCACCATGACCTCCAAGGAAATCAGAGACCTTTCACCCGCTGAGATCGCGACCAAGATCCGCGAGACCCGCGAAACCCTTCTCCAGGCCCGCATGCGCAAGCAGACCGGCCAGGTCGAGAAGACCCACGAGCTGCGCTCGCTCCGCAAGGACATCGCCCGCCTCGAGACCATACTAAGCCAGAAGAACAAGCCGGCGCCCGTCGCCGCCTGAGCCAGGAGCCCATAAGCCATGTCTACAGCCACGCCCAATTCCCGCAACACGCGCAAGACCATCATCGGCTTCGTCACGAGCCGCTCCGGCGCGAAGTCGATCAAGGTCACGATCCCGTACAAGACGCCGCACCCCCTCTACCACAAGGTCATCAACCGCAAGACGGTCGTTCACGTCCACGACGAGAAGAACGAGACCAAGGTGGGGGACAAGGTTGAGATCATGGAGACCCGCCCGATCAGCCGCCTGAAGCGCTGGCGGGTCGTCTCGATCGTGCACAGCGCGGTCGGCTCGACAGCCCAGGTGATCACCGAGGCCGACGTGGCCGCATTAGTTCCCACGAAGACCACGAAGAGCGGTGCGGCCCAGGCCGCCACCTCCTAACGGAATCCCGCATAGACTTTAAAACAACCAACCCAGGCCCGCCATGATCCAACTGCGATCCATACTCGAAGTCGCCGACAACACCGGCGCCCGCCGTGCCGCCATGATTAGCAAGAAGGGGCAGAACACGGACACCGCCGCGGTCGGGGACATCGTCACCGTCCACATCAAGGAGAGCACGACTGACGCCACCGTGAAGAAGGGCGAGGTCGCGAAGGCCGTCGTCATCCGCACGAAGGCCCCCGTCCGCCGCTCCGACGGCAGCTACCTGCGCTTTGACAGCAACGCCATTGTCATCCTTGGCCCCGACGGCAACCCGAAGGGCACACGCATCTTCGGGCCGGTCGCTCGCGAGCTCCGGGCCAAGAACTTCATGAAGATCATTTCGCTCGCGCCGGAGGTTCTCTGACCATGCAACGATACCACGTAAAACGAGGCGACCCCGTCGTCGTCATCTCGGGCTCCCACAAGGGCAAGGAGGGCAAGATCCTCGAGGTCCTGCCCGCCAAGGACCGCGCCCGCATTGAGGGCGTCGCCATGGTGAAGCGCCACACGAAGAAGTCCCAGGAGCATCCCCAGGGCGCCATCGTCGAGCGCGAGGGATCCATCCACATCTCCAACCTGATGCTCAAGTCGGTCTTCGACTCGAGCAAGCGCAAGAAGGCGGTTTAACATGAGCACTGCCCCCGCACTCAAGAAGCACTACATCGACTTCGTCTACCCGGAGCTTATGAAGCTCCGCGGCTACAAGAACAAGCACCAGGTCCCGAAGATCGTTAAGGTGAGCCTTAACTCGGGCATCGATGCCGAGGCCGACAAGAACCAGATCGCCGACGTGCAGCGCGACCTGGGGCTGATCGCCGGACAGAAGCCGATCCTTAGCCGCACCCGCAAGGCCATCTCCAACTTCAAGCTGAAGGAGAACCAGGTCGTCGGCTGCCACGTGACCCTTCGCGGCGACGCGATGTGGGACTTCCTCTACCGCCTCCTGGCGGTGTCGCTCCCGACGATCCGCGACTTCCGCGGCGTCTCCCCGAAGCTCGACGGCCAGGGCAATTACAACCTGGGCATCACCGACTTCACGATCTTCCCGGAAATCACGGTTGAGAACGTCAAGAAGAGCATGGGCCTCGACATCACCATCGTCACCACGGCTGACACCGACGACGACGGCCGCGAGCTCCTGCGCCTCCTTGGAATGCCGTTCCGCCGCACCGAAACCAAGACGGCCTCCGCCGCCTGATAACGCCACCATGCCGAAGACATCAGCCATCCAGAAGAACGAGAAGCGCAAGCGGCTCGTCGAGAAGTATGCCAAGGTGCGCGCCGAGCTAAAGGCCGTGCTCGCGAACCCCGCCACGACCGACGAGCAGTTCTTCGCCGCCCAGACGAAGCTCCAGAAGCTACCGAAGAATTCCTCCAAGGCCCGCATCCGCAACCGCTGCTCCATGAGCGGCCGCCCCCGCGGCTACAAGCGCAAGTACGGCGTATCCCGCATCCAGTTCCGCGAGCTCGCCCTCGCCGGCAAGATCCCCGGCGTCATCAAATCATCCTGGTAAACACCACGGCACACGGGGGTCGGATATGACCCGCGCTGCCATCACAATCTCAGAACATCCAACATGACCGATCCGATCAGCGATTTCCTAACGCGCCTGCGCAACGCCAGCAAAGCACGCCTCGAGGTGTGCAAGGCCCCGCACTCGAACCTCAAGGCCGGCATCGCCGCCATCCTCAAGGCCGAGGGCTACATCTCGGGCTACAACGACGGCGTTGACGAGCAGGGGCACAAGCAGCTCCTGATCACGATGAAGTATGTCGACGGGACACCCGCCATCAGCGGCCTCACCCGCGCTTCGACCCCGGGCCGCCGGCTCTACTTCAGCTACACCGACATCCCGCGCGTCCTGAACGGACTCGGGATCAGCATCATCTCGACCTCCAAGGGCCTGATGAAGGACGCCGACTGCCGCCGCAACAAGGCCGGCGGGGAGCTCATCTGCAACGTTTGGTAACCGCCCACCCACCATGAGCCGCATCGGCAAACAACCCGTTCCCATTCCCGACAAGGTCACCGTCGACATCAAGGACACGACCGTCCACGTCTCGGGCCCCAAGGGCAAGGTCCACAAGACTTTCGCACCCGTCGTCACCATCAAGGTCACCGACAAGAAGGTCATCGTGGCCCCGATCGGGGAGACCCGCTTCGCGAACGCCATGTACGGCACCGCCCGCTCCATCATCGCCGGCATGGTGAAGGGCGTCACCCTGGGCTTCTCCAAGGACCTCGAGATCCAGGGCGTCGGCTTCAAGGCCAACCTGAAGGGCAAGCAGCTGGACCTCGCGCTTGGCTACTCGCACCCGATCGTCATGGACATCCCCGAGGGCATCAAGATCACGGTGGTCGAGGGCACGAAGGTGAAGGTCGAGGGCTGCGACAAGCAGCTCGTCGGAGCCGTCACCGCTGAAATCCGCAGCTACTACCCGCCGGAACCCTACAAGGGCAAGGGCGTGCGCATCGTCGGCGAGCGCGTCCGCCGCAAGGAAGGCAAAACCGTCGCCTAACACCCATGAACACCATTCACAAAGCCAAGCTTCTTCAAAAGCGCCGCTGGAGGATCCGCAAGAAGGTCACCGGCACGGCGATCCGTCCCCGCCTGAGCGTCAAGTTCAGCTCGAAGAACATCTACGCCCAGGCCGTCAACGACGACCTCGGCACGACGATCGTATTCCTCTCCAGCCTGGATGCCGAGCTGCGCAAGCAGAAGCTGAAGGCCAACATCGCCGGGGCCAAGGTCCTCGGCGCTGCATTCGCCGAAAAGGCGAAAGCGGCGGGCATCACTTCGGTCGTATTCGACCGCAACGGCGCCCGTTACCACGGCAAGGTCAAGGTCTTCGCGGATGCCGCCCGCGAGGCCGGCCTTGTATTCTGATCCCACGCACATGAGCAACGAAAACGCACCCATTTCCGATCCGGCAGCCGTGGCAACCGCCCCGGCCGCAGCCGCTCCTTCCCCTTCGCCCGCACCCTACCAGAACCGCCCGCAGCGCCGGGACGGCCACGGTGGCGGCCAGCGCGGCCCCCGCCGCGACAATCGCCGCGACCAGCCCCAGCAGACGGGCGACGGTCCCGCGATGATCGAGAAGGTGGTCTTCATCAACCGCTGCGCGAAGGTCGTAAAGGGCGGCCGTCGGTTCAGCTTCGCTGCGCTCACGGTCGTCGGCGACCAGAAGGGCAACATCGGCGTCGGCTACGGCAAGGCGAACGAGGTTCCCGACGCGATCAAGAAGAGCACCGAGCACGCCAAGAAGAAGCTCATGCACGTGAAGTTGAAGGGTGACACGATCCCCCACGACGTCACGGGCGAGTTCGACGGCGGCAAGGTGCTGCTCAAGCCGGCTTCCCCCGGCACCGGCCTGATCGCCGGCGGCGGCGTCCGCGCCGTCCTTGAGGCCGCGGGCATCAAGAACGTGCTCACCAAGTCGATGGGTTCCAAGAACCACATCGCGGTGGTGAATGCCACAGTGAACGCCCTGCTCCAACTGCGTCTCGCCGAGGACTTCACGAAGCTCCGCCAGGCCTAAGTCTCCTTTCACATAATCCGAGTTCCATCCCGCCAACATCCGCGGGGTGGGGCGCCTCCGAGGAAAAACATATGAAACTCCACGAACTTAAGAACGTCCCCGGTGCCATCCACCGCAAGAAGCGCGTCGGCTGCGGCGAAGGCGGCGGCCACGGCAAGACCAGCGGTCGCGGCGGCAAGGGCCAGACTGCCCGCTCCGGCTCGAGCATCCGCCCCGGTTTCGAGGGCGGCCAGATGCCCCTCTACCGCAAGCTCCCGCACCGCGGCTTCAACAACTACGAGTTCCGCACCGAGATCGCCGTCGTGAACCTGCGCGACCTGGCCGGCCTCGACGCCTCGGTGACCGAGGTGGACGCCGTGGCGCTTGCCAAGGCTGGCATCATCCGCTCCGGCGAAAAGACCGTGAAGGTCCTGGGCGACGGCGAGATCACGCGCGCCATCAGCATCACCGCCGCAAAGTTCTCCGAGTCAGCGAAAGCCAAGATCGAGAAAGCCGGGGGCAAGGCGATCGTCGGCTAACGCTCTTCCCCCTAAGCATGTTCTCCGCCTTCACGAACTCGCTAAAAATCCCCGAGCTTCGCTCGCGGATATTCTACACCCTTGCGCTCCTCTTTGTGGCGCGGGTGGGCTGTGCGATCCCGCTCCCGGGAATCGACCCGCATCCGCTGCAGGAGTTCTTCAAGCAGCAGTCGGGCGGCACCAGCGGGGCGATGATCGGCCTTTACAACATGTTCACCGGCGGCGCGCTCCTGAAGGGCGCTGTCTGCTCCCTGGGCATCATGCCCTACATCAGCGCCTCCATCATCTTCCAGCTGATGACCGCGGTGGTCCCGGCCCTGAGCCGCCTCCAGCAGGAGGGCGACGTCGGCCGCCAGAAGATCACGCAGTACACCCGCTACGCCACCGTGATGATCTGCCTTGTGCAGGGCACCCTCACGATCCTGGCCCTCGAGAATCCGGCCAAACTCTTTCCCGGCTACGACGTCTCTCTCTACGGTAACATCGTGATCGTCGGGCAGGTGAGCTTCCTCATCACCTCGGTCATCTACCTGACTGCGGGCACGATGCTCATGATGTGGCTTGGCGAGCAGATCACCCAGCGCGGGATCGGCAACGGCGTCTCGCTCCTGATCACGGTCGGCATCCTTGCGACCCTTCCCGGCGCCGCGGCCCAGACCTACCAGTTCTTCTTTGGTCCCATCGGCACGAACACGGGCCACGGCACCCTGCTCGCGGTCTTCATGGTGGTCCTCTTCTTCCTGGTCACCATGGGGATCATCATGGTGGTCCAGGGTCAGCGGAAGATCCCGGTCCAGTACGCCAAGCGCGTCGTCGGCAACAAGGTGATGGGCGGCCAGAGCTCGTTCCTCCCCCTGAAGGTCAACTACTCGGGCGTCATGCCGGTTATCTTCGCCCAGGCCATCCTCCTCTTTCCCCAGCAGATCATGTCGCAGCTGGGAGCCGCGTTTAACCTCCGCTTCCTGAGCGAGTTCTCGCAGAACCTGCTCCGCGGGCACTGGACCTACTACACGGGCAACGCCCTCCTGATCCTCTTCTTCAGCTATTTCTGGGTGTCGGTCATGTTCAAGCCCATCCAGATTGCCGACGACCTGAAGAAGTACGGCGGCTACATCCCGGGGGTCCGCCCAGGCGAGCCCACGGCCCAGTTCCTGGACTTCATCATGACCCGGCTAACCCTTGCCGGCGCCATCTTCCTGACCGTGATCGCGGTCATGCCGGACATCCTTCTCTTTGAACTGAACGTTCCCGCCCGGGTCGCGTATTTCTTTGGCGGCACCGGCATGCTGATCACCGTCGGCGTCATCCTGGACACCATGCGCCAGATAGAGACTTTCCTGCTCCAGCGCCACTACGACGGATTCCTCAAAAAGGGCCGGATCCGGTCCCGGAGCACGAACACCCAGGCCGGCGCCATCGGCGATGCCCTGGACCTCAAGGCCGTGGGCAAGCTTTGCCTGGCCGTCGGTTCCATATTCGTCTTTGGCTTAGCGATTTGGGCAGCCCGCCGCTGGAGCGGAAGATGATAGCCGATTGGGCTTTACAAGGGTCCGGATGGGCGCGATACTTGACCCCTTTTCCCATTTAGGCGCTCCCGCCCAAACGAAACTCCTTCTGCTCGGTTCGATCGATTTTCGCACGGAAGAACTCATGAACCGGGCCCGTTCTTTGCAGTTAGAGCACGTCTCTCCCGCCGGCCTCATGCGACGGGGGATTTCGCGGCCCTCCGGCCCTGCCGGTGGGCAAGAAGCCTCCATCCTGGCGCTCCTGCGCCGCTGGTACTTCGCGCGCAAACCTGATGCGGGATTTGTCCTCACGGACTTCCCGGCTACGCTGCTCCAAGCTAAAGTGTTCGATGAATGGCTCGACAGCCGCGACGAGGAACTCGACGCGGTTTACGCCGGCGAAAACGCTAACCTGCCCGTCATCGAGCACTACCGCACCCTCGGCCTTCTCGTGGAGGAGGCCGGCGCCGCACGATGATCCCCGTCAAGGACAAGGAGGGGATCCTCAGGATGCGCGCCGCGTGCGCCATGGCCGCCAAGGTGCTTGATTCGCTCAAGCCCCTCGTCAGGCCTGGAATCACCACAATGGACTTGGAAGAAGCGGGCCGCGCGGAAATCGCGCGCCTGGGAGCGCGAAGCGCCTGTTTTGGATACCAGCACGGTTCGCGCCGCTACCCGGCGCACACCTGCATCTCGGTCAACGAGGAGGTCGTCCACGGAATCCCCTCGTTTAAACGTATCCTCCGGGAGGGCGACATCGTCTCCCTCGACATCGTACTCGAATTCAACGGCTACATTGGCGACAACGCCTACACCGTACCGGTACTCCCGGTCGCCCCGAAGGTTCAGAACCTCCTGCGGGTCACCCGCGAGGCCCTGGAGCTGGGAATTCGCGCAGCGCAGGTGGGCAACCGTATCGGCGACATCTCAAACGCCATCCAGTCCCACTGCGAGGTCCACGGCTACGGGGTCGTCCGCGACATGGTCGGCCACGGGGTGGGGGTCTCGATGCACGAGCCTCCCGAAATCCCGAACTTCGGCCGGCGCGGATCCGGCGAGCGAATCAGGCCAGGGATGACCTTCGCGATCGAGCCGATGGTGAACCTGGGCGGATACGCCACCCGGACACTCGCCGACGGATGGACGGTCGTTTCCTCCGACAGATCGCCGTCAGCCCACTTTGAACACACCGTGCTCACGACAGAGAAAGGCCCCGAGATCCTGACGCTCCCCCCGAGCGCCCCGGTCGCAAAGGCCTAAGCGAACAAACTTTTCCACAGCAGAATTTATCAACCACAACTCTCCCTAACCTAGAACACAATGCCTCGTCTCCTTGGTGTAGAAATCCCAGCGAAGAAGAAAGTAGCCATCTCACTCCGTTACATCTACGGCGTGGGCCCGTCACGCGCCGACCAGGTCGTGAAGGAAGCCGGCCTGAAGCCCGACATGCGGGCGCAGGACCTGACCGAGGAGCAGCTCAACAAGATCCTCAACGTCATCACCGAACACAAGTGGGTCGTCGAGGGCGACCTTCGCCGCGACATCGCGGGCAATCTCAAGCGCCTCCAGGCGATCAACTGCTACCGCGGCGTCCGTCACCGGAAGAGCCTCCCCGTCCGCGGCCAGCGCACCAGCACGAACGCCCGCACCCGCAAGGGCCCGCGCAAGACCATCGGCGTCACCAAAGCCAAAGAATAACACTTTAAATCCATGGCCGACGAAAAGACAGCTCCCAAGAAGGAAAAGGCGCCCAAGGCCCCCAAGGCCGCCAAGCCCACTGACACGCCGGAGGGCACCGCCCCCGCCGCGGCTCCCGCCGCCGCAGCAGCCCCCGCAGCCCCCACCGCCGAGGCGAAGCCGACCGAGATGGTCGGTGGAGTCGCCAAGCAGCCGACCGCCGAGGACCTCCTCAAGGAGGAGCTGGGCGCAGTCAAGGTCCGCAAGGCCAAGGGTTCGAAGAACGTCACCAGCGGTTTCGCCAACGTCCTCGCCTCCTTCAACAACACGATCGTCTCGATCACCGACCCCAAGGGCCAGGTGATCGCGTGGTCGAGCGCCGGCAAGTGCAACTTCCGCGGCTCACGCAAGTCGACCGCCTACGCCGCCCAGATCGTCGCCCAGGACGCCGCCCGCAACGCGATGTCGCACGGGCTAAAGGACGTCGTCATCCGCGTCTCCGGTCCCGGCCTCGGCCGCGACAGCGCGATCCGCGCCCTCCAGGCCATCGGCCTTGAGATCACGTCGATCGTCGACGTCACCCCCATCCCGCACAACGGCTGCAGGCCGCGCAAGCGCCGCCGCGTCTAAAGTCACCCTCACCGGCTCAACCCTTTTCACCTTAAGACAATGGCTCGTTACACAGGTCCCTCTACCCGCATCAGCCGTCGCTTCGGCGTTCTCCTGATCGGCTCAGGCAAGGCGCTCGAGCGCCGCAACTATCCTCCCGGCCAGCACGGCCCGAAATCCCGCCGCAAGACGTCGGAATACTCGGTCGGCCTGAACGAGAAGCAGAAGCTCCGCTACACATACGGTCTCCTCGAGCGGCAGTTCCGCCGCATGTTCGAGATGGCCAAGCGCGAGCGCGGCGTCACCGGCGAGCGCTTCCTGCAGCTCCTGGAGACCCGCCTCGACAGCGTGATCTATCTCCTGGGCTTCGCCAAGAGCCGCGCCGCCGCCCGCCAGTTCGTCAACCACGGCCACGTGCGGGTGAACGGCCACAAGGTCGACATCGCCAGCTACAACGTGCGCGCCGGCGACGAGATCGACATCCGCAACGCCCCGGCCTCGCGCCAGATGGCGACCCGCAACCTCGAGGAGAACCGCATCCGGACCGTCCCGGGCTGGCTCTCCCTCAACGCCGAGCAGTTCAAGGCCGGCGTCGTCCGCCTCCCCAAGAGGGACGAAATGGACCAGAACATCAATGAGCAGCTGATCGTCGAGTTCTACTCGCGCTTCTAAGCCGCATCCAAAATTAACACTCCCAACTCAAACTAAGAGTTCACACCATGCCAAAACGCCTCGGAAAATTCGAACTCCCCTCCAAACTCACGAAGGTCGAGGACGGTGCTACGCCGACCTACGCCAAGTTCATCGCCGAGCCCTTTGAAGCGGGCTATGGCCACACCGTCGGTAACTCCCTGCGCCGCGTCCTGCTGAGCTCGATCGAGGGTGCAGCCATCTCCTCGATCAAGATCGACGGGGTGAACCACGAGTTCCAGAGCATCGACGGGGTCGTCGAGGACGTGACGGAGATCGTTCTCAACCTGAAGAAGGTCCTCATTGTCTCCCACAAGCGCGAGACGATCTCGCTCGCCATCAAGGTGAACAAGATCGGCGCGGTAACGGCCGGGGACATCCAGGCCGACGCCAACATCCAGATCGTCAATCCCGACCAGGTCATTTGCACGCTCGACACCAAGCGCGCCTTCGAGGCCGAGATCGAGATCAAGACCGGCCGCGGCTACTGCCCCGGCGAGCAGAACAAGAAGGAGGAGCAGCCGATTGGTGTCATCCCGATCGACTCCCTCTTCTCGCCTGTCCGCCTCGTCAAGTACGCGGTCGAGAACACCCGTGTCGGCCAGATCACCGACTACGACAAGCTCATCCTCGAGGTCTGGACCGATGGCCGCATCACGCCGGACGACGCCCTGAAGCAGGCCGCCTCCATCCTCAACCACCACCTCGACGTGTTCGACCGCGTGAGCGAGGAATCCTACGAGTTTGAGAGCCAGCAGAGCGAGGTCAGCGAGGAGCAGAACAAGCTCCGCAAGCTCCTCAACATGTCGGTCAACGAGATCGAGCTGTCGGTCCGCGCCGCAAACTGCCTCAACAACGCGAACATCACCACGGTCGGCGAGCTCGCCATGAAGACCGAGCAGGAGATGCTCAAGTACCGCAACTTCGGCAAGAAGTCGCTGAACGAAATCAAGGAGAAGCTCGAGGCCCTCGGCCTTTCCCTTGGCATGAAGTTCGACGAGCGTCTGCTGGACGCCAAGAAGGAAGCCTGATCCATGCGCCATAACAAACACCACGCCTCCCTGGGCGTCACCCGTGAGCACCGCGAGTCGATGCTGTCGAACCTGGCGGCCGCGCTCATCACGCACGGCAGGATCCAGACGACGCTCAAGAAGGCTCGCGTCCTGCGCCCCTTCGTCGAAAAGCTGATCACGAAGGCCAAGCACGCCGCGGTTAAGACCGAGAAGAAGGACGCAGTCCATCTTCGCCGCCTGGTCCTCAAGGACCTGCGCGACGAGACGGCCGTCACGGCCCTCTTCAACGAGAAGTACAAGGATTTCGCCAACCGCGCAGGCGGCTACACGCGCATCTACAAGCTCGGTCCCCAGCGCATCGGCGACGCCGCCGAGATGGCGCTCATCGAGTTCGTGAAGGCGGACGACACCGGCTACAAGAAGGGCAAGGGCAAGAAGGCCTCCAAGGCCAAGAAACCCAAGGCCGCGGCACCCGCCGTGGAGGCCCCCGCGGCAGCCGAGGGCGAGGCCAAGACCTCCTAAGGGTCCCCGCCACCTAAAGACATTCAAACGCGTCGAAGTTTACCTTCGACGCGTTTTTTGTTTTCCTGAGTTCGGCAATGTTCGAGTTCCCCATAGCCGTCGTCATCTACTGCGTGCTGGTGGCCGCCGTTTTCCTGGGCCTTTGGCTCTTCTACGACCGCCGGGACCACATGCGCTTCGACCGCGAGCGCAGGAGGACCACGTTCCACTGCATCCGGTGCGACCGGCTGTATGCGGGAGCCGAGGGCGCCGAACTCTCCACCTGCCCGCGCTGCGGGCACCAGAACGCGAGGTTGAGGTTCTAACTTGCCGTCGGTCCCCCTAAGGGGATTGTTCTCTCCCTTTCTTTCAACCGAACATGCCGCAAACCATAGCCGTCCTCGATTTCGGGTCCCAGTACACGCAGGTGATCGCGCGCAGGATCCGGGAGTGCCAGGTCTACTCGAAGATCTACCACTTCTCCACGCCCGCCGAGACCCTGCGCAAGGAGGGCGTGATCGGGATCGTGCTTTCCGGCGGACCGAGCTCGGTTTTTTCGTCGAAGGCCCCGATTCCCGACCGGAAGATCTTTGAGCTGGGCGTCCCGGTCCTCGGCATTTGCTACGGGATCCAGCTGATGGGGCACCTCCTGGGCGGAAAGGTTGCCCGGGGCGAGAGGCGCGAGTACGGCAAGGGAACCCTGGAGATCCGCAAGAGCGGAAGGCTGTTCAAGGGCCTTCCGAAGAAGCTGCAGGTCTGGAACTCCCACGGGGACAAGCTGATGAAGCTGCCCCCGGGGTTCGCGGCCATCGGCAAGACCGAGAACTCCCCCTACGCGGTCATCGAGGACCTGAAGCGCAACTTCTACGGGATCCAGTTTCACCCCGAGGTGTTCCACACCGAGCGGGGGATCGACGTCCTGAAGAATTTCCTGGCCGGGGTCTGCGGGGCGGCGCAGGACTGGACCACCAAGGACTTCATTGCCCACGCGGTGGACGAGATCCGCAGGACCGTCGGCAAGTCCCGGGTGATCCTGGGGCTCTCCGGGGGCGTCGACTCGTCCGTGGCGGCGGCCCTGATCCACACGGCTATAGGCCGGCAGCTCACCTGCGTCTTTGTCGACAACGGTCTCCTCAGGAAGGGCGAGCGCGAGACCGTGGAGAGCCTCTACAAGAGGAACTTCAAGATCGACCTGAGGGTTGTCGACGCGTCGGCCCTCTTCCTCAAGCTTTTGAAGGGCGTCGATGAGCCGGAGCGAAAGCGCAAGATCATCGGCAAGGCGTTTGTCGATGTCTTCGAGAAGAGCCTCAGGAAGATCGGGCATGCCGACTACCTGGCCCAGGGAACCCTCTACCCGGACATCATCGAGAGCGTCGCGATCGGCGACAACCCGGCCGCGCTCATCAAGAGCCACCACAACGTGGGCGGGCTTCCGGCCCGGATGCGCCTGAAGCTCCTGGAGCCCCTGAAGGAACTCTTCAAGGACGAGGTGCGCCGCGTGGGCCTGGCCCTGGGCCTGCCCCGCGAGGTCGTCTGGCGCCAGCCCTTCCCGGGCCCGGGGCTCGGCGTCCGGGTCGTCGGCGCGATCACGGCTGAGTACCTCGAGGTCCTCCGGAACGCCGACTTTATCCTCCAGGAGGAGATGATGAAGAGCGGGTGGTACTGGAAGGTCTGGCAGTCCTTCTGCGTCTTTTTGCCCGTCAAATCGGTGGGGGTCGTGGGCGACGAGCGCAACTACGCCCACGTGATCGCGATCCGCACCGTCGAGAGCACGGACGCGATGACCGCCGACTGGACCCGGCTCCCCTACGACCTCCTCCAGAAGATCTCCAGCCGCATCACCAACGAGGTCACCGGCGTCTCCCGCGTCGTCTACGACGTGAGCTCCAAGCCCCCGGCAACGATCGAGTGGGAGTGATTTTTCTTCGACCTCGCACGGGTTTTGGCTGTCACTAAGGGTATGCCCAAGGCGTCTTTCCGGTTCCTCGCGCTCCTGTCCGCGCTCCTCGCACCCGTGTCCTTGCGTGCGGAGCCCGCGGCGATCGCGCTGGCGCGCGCCTACCTGGGGCCCGAGTCCACCCTGGAGTCCATCACCTCGATCCACTACATGGGGACCCTGGAGCGCGTGGACCCGGATTCCAGCGACAAGACCCCCGGCCATGCCACCCTCGACCTGATCCTCGCAAAGCCCCTGCGCCAGCGACTCGTCGCCCGCTCCGAGAAGGTGACCATGACGACGGTCCTTGATGGCTATGACGCCTGGGACTTCCTGCAGGACAACGCGGTCCTGTCGCGGTTCCGGATGACGTGGCTGAAGGCCAGCGAGATCAAGAACTTGAGGGCGAACACCTGGGAGAACCTCTACTACTACCGGGCGCCCGAGGGCGGAACCGTGGTGGACAAGGGCCCGGCGACGATCGACGGCGTCGCCTGCGAGCGCATCGACTTCACCCACAGCCCGGGACTGGTCTATGAGCGTTACTTTGACCGCGACACGGGTCGGCTTGTCCTCACCGTCCGGGGCCCGGAGTCCTTCCGTGAAATTGGCGAGATCCGCGTGGACGGGATCCGGTTCCCCAAGAAGATCGTGAGCACGGCCAAGACCGCGTCGGGCAAGGACCTCGTGACGACCGCAATCTTCGACAGCATCGTCCTGAACGAGCCCGTTGCCGCCTCGCTTTTCTCGGCTCCGAGCCCAACGCCTCAGAAGCCAGCCCCTGCGGGCGGCAAATAGCCCCGTGCGCACCGTCTCCACTCGTTCGCGCCAGTTTGAATCCACGCTCGCGGCGTTCTGCCGCGGCGCCTCGGTGCCCGCCGAGGTCTCCCGCTCGGTGGCCGAGATCCTCGCCGCGGTGAAGGCGAAGGGCGACCGTGCGGTCGCGGGCTACGCCCTGAAATTCGACGGCGCCAAGCTTAGGCCCCGGGACTTCCGTGTCCCGGTGCGCCAGATTGAGGCCGCCCTCCGGAGCCTGCCCGCCGCCCGCCGCAAGGCGCTCAACGCGGTCCACAGGGCCGTCGTCGGGTTCAACCGGAAGACCCTTCCCGAGGCGTGGTCCGCGAAGAACCTGCACGGCGCCTGGGTGGGGGAGAAGTTCGACCCCATCGGCCGGGTGGGGATCTACGTGCCGGGCGGGGAGGTTCCGCTCGTGTCGACGGTGCTCATGACGGCGACCCTGGCCCGGATCGCCGGTTGCCCGCAGATCGCGGCCTTCACCCCCTCCGGGCCCGGGGGCATCGTGGCGCCGGACCTCCTTGCAGCGCTCGGCCTTGTCGGGGTCACCGAGGTGTACCGCGTCGGCGGCGTCCACGCGGTTGGGGCCATGGCCTACGGCACGGAGTCGATCCCCGCGGTCGACAAGATCTTTGGGCCGGGCAATGCCTACGTGTGCGAGGCCAAGCGCCAGGTCTACGGCTCGGTGGGCGTCGACCTGCTTCCCGGGCCCAGCGAGGTGATGGTGATCGCCGACGGGACCGCGCGCGCGGACTATGCCGCCGCCGATCTCCTGGCCCAGGCCGAGCACGGTTCGGGCCGCGAGAAGATCTACCTGGTGACAACCTCTTCGGGTTTCGTGGGCCGCGTCGAGGCCCAGATCGCCGGTCAGCTCAAGACCCTCACCCGCTCCGAGAAGACCCAGAGGGTCCTCGACAAGGGATTCCTGGCGATCGTGGTCCGAAGCCTGGCGGAGGCGGCTCAAATCGCCAACCGCGTGGCCCCGGAGCACCTCGAACTGATGGTGGGGGACGCGGCCGTTGAGGGCCTGGTTTCCGCCATCACGACGGCCGGCGCAATCATGGTGGGCAGTTCCACGCCGACGGTCCTCGGGGATTTTGCGGCCGGGCCAAGCCATGTGCTCCCGACCGGCGGGGCCGGCCGCTTCTCGAGCGGCCTCCAGCTGACGGATTTCCTGAGGCGGACGAGCGTCCTGCGCTACGGCCCCAAGAGCATCAAGCGGGCCCTGCCGACCGTCGTGGCCCTGTCCGCGATGGAGCGCCTGGACGGCCACGGCCGCTCGGCCACGATCCGCAGCGTCCGCTCCCGATGAGCGGAGCGGGCCCCCGGGACCTTTCGCTCGCCCATGTGGCGGGCCTCCACGCCTACACCCCCGGCCTCCAGCCCTCCGGCCCCGGCTGGGTGAAGCTCAACACGAACGAGTGCCCGTACCCCCCGAGCCCCCGGGTCGCCGAGGCCGTGGCCAGCGAGGTGGGCGGGGACGGGGCGTCGCTCAGGCTCTATCCCGATCCGACGAGTTCGGCGCTCCGGGCGGCGGTCGCGCGACTCCATGGCCTTGACGCGGTGCGGGTGTGCATCGGCAACGGGTCCGACGACATCCTGAACCTCCTTGTCCGCTGCTTCTGCGGGCCGGGCGCCCCCGCGGCCTTCACCCAGCCGAGCTACTCGCTCTACCCGGTCCTGGTCGGCATTCAGGACGGCGCCGTGACGCGCATCCCGCTTGACCGGGGCATGCGCCTTCCCGTCGAGAAGATCGCGGCCTCCGGGGCCCGGATATTCTTCCTTACCAGCCCGAACGCTCCGACCGGGGTGGCTTTCCCGAACACCGACATCCGCGCCCTCCTGGACGCGTTTCCGGGAATCCTGGTCGTGGACGAGGCCTACGCGCCGTTCGCCCGGGAAAATGCGGTTGGGCTCCTGGCCTCGCATCCGAACCTGGTCATTGTCCGCACGCTCTCGAAGGCCTATGCCCTCGCTGGGATCCGCGTGGGCTATGCCCTGGCCAACCCCGAAGTGATCGGGCTCCTGGACCGCGTGCGCGACAGCTACAACGTGAGCCGACTGTCCCAGACAGCGGCCATCGCCGCCCTTGGAGATCCCGGGTATTATGCCGGGATTGTCGCAAAGATATCTGCCACAAGAGATTATTATGCAGGGAGTTGGAGAGAGAAGAAGGGGTGGTTCACGTTTCCCTCCGAGGCCAATTTCATCTGCACGGAGCCCCGGGACGGCGCGGGCCGCACGGGCCTTGCCGTTGCCCGATCGGCCTACGATTTCCTGTTCTCGCGCAAGGTGTTGGTGCGCCACTTCCCGAGCGACGCCTTGACCGCCTCGTTCCTGCGGATCAGCGTCGGCTCCGATGACGAGATGCTCGTCCTCGATGAATCCCTCGACGCATGGCTAAAGGAACCTCCAAACGCATAGCAACCGTCTCGCGCAAGACGGCCGAAACCGACATTTCGATCACGCTCGGGGTGGACGGAACGGGCGTCTCCAAGATCGGCACCGGGGTCGCATTCTTCGACCACATGCTGACGCTGCTTGCCAAGCACGGCCTGTTTGACCTCACGATCAAGGCGAAGGGCGACGTCGAGGTCGACTACCACCACACCGTGGAGGATGTCGGACTCGTGCTCGGCCAGGCCTTCAAGAAGGCGCTGGGCGAGAAAGTCGGCATCAAGCGCTACGGGTTTTTCATCCTGCCCATGGACGAGTCGCTCGCCCGGGTTGTGGTCGATATTGGCGGAAGGCCGCACCTGGAGTACCGCGTCGACGCAAAGTCGGCCTTCGTGCGCGACTTCAATTTGGTCCTCGTGAAGGAATTCTGCCGCGCGTTCAGCAACGCCCTCGGCGCAAACCTGCACGTAGAGCTCATTTACGGGGAGGAACCGCACCACATTGCCGAGGCCATCTTCAAGGGCCTCGGGCGTGCGCTCGACGCGGCCAGCCAGATCGAGCCCCGGGCCGCCCACCTCCTTCCCTCGACCAAGGGCAGCCTTTAGTTTTCGCACGATGAGCGCGCCCATCGCCGTCATCGACACCGGAATTTGCAACCTGCGCAGCGTCACGAAGGCGCTTGAGGCTGTGGGCGCTTTTCCTGTCGTCGTTCGCACCCCCGCCGAACTCGATGCCTCGGCGGCCGAGGGCCTAGTGCTCCCGGGGGTGGGTGCCCTAAGGGACTGCGTCTTCTCGCTCCGGTCCTCGGGGCTCGACGCCTCGGTCAAGGAGTGGATACGCCTGGACCGGCCGTTCCTGGGGGTGTGCCTGGGTATGCAGGCCCTGTTTGACGAATCGGAGGAGGGTGGGGTGAAGGGCCTCGGAGTGTTCGCCGGAAAGGTAATCCGGTTCCGGCTTCCCGCGCCCTACAAGGTGCCGCACATGGGCTGGAACACGGTCCGGTTCGACCAGGCCGACTCGCCCCTCCGGGAGGGCCTGGGTGACGACTCCGAGTCCTTCTACTTTGTCCACAGTTACCACTGCGTGCCGCAGGACACTTCCCTTGTCCTTGCCCGGTGCGACTACGGCCTCCCCTTTGTCGCGGCGATCGGTCGGAGCAGGGTCTTTGCGACCCAGTTTCACCCCGAGAAGAGCCAGGGGAAGGGCCTGCAGATCTATCGCAATTTCGCTGCGTCAGCCCAAGCACCCCTAATCCGTTGATTAGAAGCCCGATTTCATCGGGCTTGCCTCAACTTTTCTTTGCAAGCGGCCCGTTTCTAGCTTGGCTTTCCCCGGTATGCCCCCCACCGCCTCCCTCAAGATTGATGATAAGGAATACCCCTTGCCGGTGCTGGTTGGCACCGAGGGCGAAAAGGCGATCGACACGCGAAAGCTGAGGGTCGACACCGGGTTCATCTGCTACGACCAGGGGTACGGCAACACGGGCTCCTGCGAGAGCGCGATCACCTTTCTGGACGGCGACAACGGCATCCTGCGCCACCGCGGGATTCCGATCGAGCAGCTGGCGAGCTCCAGCGACTTTGTCGAGACGGCCTACCTGGTGATCTACGGGGATCTCCCCAACAAGGAGAAGCGCAAGGCCTTCGGGATGCTGCTCCGCAAGAACGCGGCCATCGAGACCCAGATGCAACGCATCTTCGAGGGTTTCCCCAAGGACGCCCCGCCGATGGCCATGCTCACCTCAATCGTGGCTTCGCTGGCGGCCTACTACCCGTCCCTGGCGACGAACAACTTTGAGAAGGACCTGGCAAACTTCGATCTGGCGGCGGCAATGGCGATCTCCAAGGTCCGCACGATCGGGGCCATGATCTACCGCTACCAGAAGGGCCTGCCGTACATCTACCCGAAGCAGGACCTTCCCTTCTGCGACAACTTCCTGCACATGATGCTCTCGGAGCCCTACCTCGACTACATTGCCGAGCCCGAGGTCGCGCGCGCCCTGAACCTGCTCTTCCTTCTCCACACCGACCACGAGCAGAACTGCTCAACATCGACCGTCCGCACGGTGGGCTCGAGCGCGGCGAACCTCTTCACGTCGCTCGCGGCCGGCATCTGCGCGCTTTCGGGCCCGCTCCATGGAGGGGCCAATGTTTCCGTGGTCCACATGCTCCAGGCGATCCACGATGACGGCGACGACGGCACGCGCTTCATCGAGGCCGCCAAGAACGGCTCCAAGGCGAACCGCCTGATGGGGTTTGGCCACGCCGTCTACAAGAACTTTGACCCCCGGGCCAAGATCATCGGCAAGGCCTGCGAGGAGGTCCTCAACAAGCTCGGCAAGGAGGACCCGCTCCTCAACATCGCCAAGAAGCTCGAGAGCGCGGCCCTGAAGGATGACTATTTCCTCTCGAGGAAGCTCTACCCGAACGTCGACTTCTACAGCGGGATCATCATGCGCGCTCTCGGCATCCCGAACAACATGTTCACGGTGATCTTCGCCATCGGCCGCACGCCCGGCTGGATCGCCAACTGGCGCGAGGTGGCCTCGAACCCGAAGGGCCGCATCTATCGGCCGAGGCAGGTCTACATGGGACCGGTGAAGCGGGACTACGTGCCGATGGCGCTTCGCACCTAGTCGGCCCCCGACCCTCGGGTTGCAAGAGTCGCGGTTTCCGTGTTGGGTTTCAAGGTCATGCCGCGGAAAACTCCTCCGTCCAGACCGCCAGCGAAGGGGCTCAAGATCCGGGCCGCAACCCTCGACGACGCGGAGGCCGTGGCCCGCCTCTCTCACGCCCTGGGCTACCCCGCCACCGTCGCCGAGACCCGGGAGCGCCTCCGCGGGCTGCTCGGCCGCGAGGACCAGCGGATCGTGGTGGCCGTGGACAGGGGGCGGACCCTCTGCGGCTGGCTCCAGGCCCACTCGAGCACGTCGCTTGAGACCGGCTTCCGCGTGGAGATCGTCGGGCTCATCGTCTCGGAGGCCATGCGCAGGAAGGGCATCGGCGGAAGCCTGGTGGCGCACGCCGAGACCTGGGCCAAGGAAATCGGTGCCGAGACCGTCGTTGTCCGCAGCAACGCCAAGCGCGTCGAAAGCAACGCGTTCTACCCCGCCCTCGGGTACCTTCCCCGCAAGACCCAGGTCGTCTACGTCAAGCGGGCCTCCATTTAGGCTCTTTTGAAGGTTGGCCGTGGGGCCTAACTTTGCTTTGATCGGAGGCATGATTCTCCTCGGGGTGAACATCGACCACTGTGCGACCCTGCGGCAGGCCCGCTACCGGGACGCCGTGGGCGGATTCGTGGAACCCGACCCGGTCGCGCTCGCCGAGCGCGCCGAGCGTGCTGGGGCCGATGGGATCACCGTTCACCTCCGGGAGGACCGCCGGCATATCCAGGACCGCGACGTTTGGCGGTTAAAGGAGACGTGTGCGACCCGGGTCAACCTGGAGATGGCCTGCACCCCGGCGATGACCGAACTTGCCCTCAAGCTCAAGCCCCACGCCGTGTGCATCGTCCCGGAGAACCGTTCCGAGGTAACGACCGAGGGGGGCCTGGACGTCGTCGCCGGCCGGGAGAAGGTGAGGGCCTGCGTCCTTGCCATGAACGCCGCGGGGATCGAGGCGAGCCTCTTCATTGGACCCGATGAGGCGCAGATCGAGCTCGCCGCGGAGATTGGGGCGCCCGTCGTCGAGCTCCACACGGGCGCCTACGCGAACGCCTACGCGGGGCCGTCCCGCGCTGCCGAGTTCCAGCGCCTCAGGATCGGTGCCGTGCGGGCCCACGACCTGGGCCTCAAGGTGAACGCCGGCCACGGGATCAACTACGTGAATATTGCCGAGGTGCGGACCCTCCCGCACTTAAACGAGCTCAACATCGGCCACAGCATCCTCTCCCGGGCCCTGTTCACCGGCATCGAGGAGGCCGTCCGCGAGATGAAGGCGCGGATGAACCCGTGAACCTGGACCTTCCCAAGGGAGGACTGCTCCTGGGCCTCGGGGCCGACGTGATCGAGGTCGAGCGCATCCGCGGCGTCCTTGAACGCCAGGGGGACCGTTTTCTCGCCCGCGTGTTCACCGAAGAGGAGCGCGCCTACTGCTTCGGCATGAAGCACCCCCACAAGCACCTTGCCGCCCGCTTTGCGGCCAAGGAGGCCGTTTCCAAGTGCTTCACGACCGGCATCGGGGCGGAGCTCGGCTGGAAGTCGGTCTCGGTGTACCACGGCGAGCGGCACCAACCCCTGGTCCGCCTGGATGAGAAGGGCCTGGCGCTGCTCAAGGAGTGCGGCGCCACCGCGGTGCACCTCACGCTGTCCCACACGGACACGGTGGCGATGGCCGTCGCGGCCCTCGTCCGCTAGCAGGCTCTTCCCCCGGCCCACGAGAGTCACATCATGGACGACGAAACGGACATCAAGGCCGCAAAGGAGAAACCCTCGCAGGTTCCGTCCTGGGTCACCCTCGGCTTTATGCTCGGTGCCCTCTTTGTCCTGGCGCTCCCTCGGCACAACCCGCCGCCGGAGGCCCCTGCAAGGCCCACTCAGCCGGAGCCGGCCGTCGCGGTGGCCAAGCCCGCGGCCAAGCGCCTGTCGACGATCGAGGCCGTCTTTGCGGCCTGGGACCGCTACGCCGTCTGGAGTGGTGGCACCACGGAGGTGGCGCTTTGGAACCCCGACACGGGCTCCTTCTCGGACTGCTACGAGGTCATGAAGGCCGGCGAAAACTATTACTTCCGCTCGATCACCGGACTCACCCGGCGGGTCCTCACGCACGGCGTCGTGAGCGACAGCCCTCTCCAGTTCACGGAGACCGAGGTCCAGCGCCAGGAGTGGCTCCGGGAGGTCGATCGGGAGAACTTCAAGGCCATCTCCGCGGCGGCCAAGGAGGCATTCCCGGTGCCGGCGGCGTCCGAGTCCCAGAGCGGAAAGTAGCCCCGCGATGACCGCCGAAGCCTTCAGCCACCCGATTCTCTCCCTTGAGGATGCGCGGGACTTCGAGGCCGCGCTCTTTCAGGCGGACCCGGTCCTCGAGTGGGATGCGATGAACCGCGCCGGCCGGTCGATTGCGGCGGCGATCCGGCGGGATGCCGCCGAGATTGGCGGGCTCGGGTGTGCCCCTCGGATCCTGGTCCTTGCCGGAAAGGGTAACAACGCCGGCGACGCGCTCATCGCCGCGCAGGCGCTCCTGGAGTTGATTCCCGGCGCCTTGTGCGACGTCCTTTTTGTCTTCGGCCCGCGGGCGCTCAGGCCGCTTTCTCTTCGGGCCTGGCAGGAGATCTCGATCGCCCATCCCGGCAGGGTGCGGTCCTTGGACACGCGGGATCTGGTCTCGTCCTTCGACCTGTGCATCGGGGGGATCTTTGGCTACCAGTTCCGGCCACCGCTCACCGACAGTGTCCGGGCGGCGATTGCCGCCGCCGCGGCCCTCACGATCCGGTTTCGCGTGGCCGTCGACCTGCCGAGCGGTATCGGAGAGCCCGGGGCGTTCCGGGCGGACTTCACCTACGCGACCGGCTCGGTCAAGGCGCCGAGCGTCGGATGCGCCAATTCCGGCCGGCTGCGTTACCTGGACCTGGGATTTTTTGGTAACCCGGCGGTGGCCAGGTTCGCCGCGGATGGGGAAGACCGGGTCATCCTACCCTGTGCGCTTGACCCCCTCCGTGGATTTAGGCCCGCCTCCTCCGACAAGCGAAGCCTGGGCCATCTGGCGATCATCGGGGGTTCGGCGCGGTATCCCGGGAGCGTCCTCATGGCCACGCTCGCCGCGCTGCGGAGCGGGGTGGGCCTGGTGACGTCCCTGGTTCCCGAGAGCCTGGTGCCGGCATTTGCTGCCCAGGCCCCGGAAGCCATGTGGATCGGACTCCCCGAGACCGCCGACGGCGACCTGGCGGCAGCCGGCCTCCCGCGGGTGCTTGCCGGGACGGGGCGCGCCACTGCGATCACGGTGGGTCCCGGCCTCGGCAAGGGTGCCGAGACGCACGGCTTGGTGATGGAACTCGTTCGGGCGTCCGCGGTCCCCTTGGTGATCGATGCCGATGGCCTTCAGCCCGATGTGGTCCGCTCCGGTCGGGCCCCGCGGGTCCTCACGCCCCACGCCGGGGAATTGGAGCGCATTTCCGCAGGGCTGGACCTGGTTGCCCTGGCCCGGGACTTACCCCACGCGGTTGTGGTGGCCAAGGGCCCGGTGACCCGGGTGTGCTCCGGAGAGAGTGTCTACCACAGCCTGTGCGGGGGCCCGGTGCTCTCACGCGGCGGAAGTGGCGACCTCTTGGCGGGGATTGTGGGGGGGCTCCTGGCCCAGGCGCCGGGTGATCCGCTGGGCGCTGCCTGCCGGGCGGTCCTATGGCATGGCATGGCCGCGGACTGCCTTGCCAGGGCCCACGGCCAGGCGGCTGTGCGGACCACCGAGGTGCTCGACTTCCTGGCCCCCGCCCTGCGAGAGTCGGCGGTATGCCCGTCTTGCTGACTGAGAAGCAGGCGTTCCTTGCCCTGAACGCTCTTCCCGGGGTCGGGCCCCTTGGCCTAAACCGCCTCCTCCAGGGGTTTCAGGGTGATCCCTGCGCGGTTTTCAGGGCCGACAAGCGCAAGCTCGAGTCGATCATCGGGGATCGTCCGGGCGCCGTGGCCGCGGTCTTGGACTGGCACACCCACGTCGACCCAGCAAAGGAAGATGACAGGCTCCTTCGCGGCGGCATCGATTTCCTGACGCCCGGCGAGCCGGGCTATCCAGTCCTGCTCCGGGAGATCGAGGATCCGCCGATCGGCCTCTACCGAAAGGGAAACTACGGCTTCATAAACCCCTGCATCGGTGTCGTGGGGAGCCGCCGGGCGACCGCCTACGGCCAGAGCGTGGCGACCCGCCTCGGAGCCCAGCTCGCCGTACTCGGCTTCTGCGTCGTGAGCGGGCTGTCCCGCGGGATCGACACGGCGGCGCATGAGGGGGCCCTCTCCGTGGGCGGGCGGACGGCCGCCGTCCTGGGCACCGGGATCGACATCGTCTTTCCTCCCGAGAACCTCGCCCTCTACCGAAGGATTTCGGAAACAGGGGCCGTTCTCTCGGAGTTTCCCCTGGGGCACCCGGCCGAGCCCGACTCGCTTGCGATGCGCAGCCGCGTGATCTCCGGAATCTGTGAAGCAGTGATCGTTGTCGAGAGCGACCTCCGGGGCGGGGCGATGACGACCGCCCGTTTCGCGGGCGAGCACGGGAGGCTCCTGTTTGCCGTCCCCGGGCGAATCGACCAGTCCAGCAGCAGCGGCTGCAACCAGTTGATCCGGGACGGCGCGGCGCTCCTGACGCGCGTCGAGGATGTGCTTAACGAGATCCAGTACCTGGGGGGCCTTAAGCCGGCCCCGATCCGGCCCGCGAAACCCGCCCCGGAAGGGACCGCCGGCCCGGCCTAGCCCGGGGGCCAGTCCATCTTGCGCTTCGCGAGCAGATGAAGGTGAATGTGGGGCACGCTTTCGCCGGCGTCGGGCCCGCTGTTGACGACGACCCGGAATCCCTGGTCCAGATTGAGCTTCCCGGCAAGCATCCCGGCGACCCAGAGGAGATGGCCCAGGAGCGGCTCGTCGGCCGCCTCCGCGGCACCCAGGCGAGCGATCACCTTCTTTGGGATGATCAGCAGGTGGACGGGCGCCTTGGGGTCGTTGTCATGGATCACGATGCAGCGATCATCCTCGAACTCGACCTTGGCGGGAATCTCCCGGGCTATGATGCGCTCAAACAGGGTCTTGGTCATGGCGGCAAAGAGGGGTCGGCTTCGGGGCAGGGTTGCCCGAAAGGGCTCCGGTCACAAGAACAAGAGCGTGAGGTCGGAGTCGGAGGCGGACCGCGCCGCGGTGAGCTCCCTGAGGAACACGAGCAGATCCTCGTACTCGCGGCGCCGCTTCGGCGTTTCGCGGCGCTCCGGCGGAAGCACCGCCGGGCGCAGGTTCGTGATCAGGAGCGTCGAGTTCCTGAAGGGCGCCAGCTGCTTGAGTCCGTTCATCACCTCGGCGCGGGCAAAGAGCTGCGTGCCCGACTGGATCGTCCGCGACGCGTCCCAGTGAAAGAAGCCATGGCGCGGGAGCTGAGAGTGGAGCTTGGCGAGGAGCGTTGCCGCCGCGGCGTTAAACGCCTCGTTGTAGGTTGTCGCCAGGCCGGGGTCGGCCGCGGTCTGCGCCTCGAGTTCGGAGAGGGAGAAGCTGATCGCCGACTTGATCTGGTTCGCGAGGAAGAGGTCCTGTCCGGTCACGTGCGCGAACAGCGCGTTGATGTAGTGCAGGCGACGAAGGTCGTCGCGTTCCATCGTCATTTTTTGCTCTTACTGAGGGAGCTGATCTCGTGCATGAACTCGGAGACGTCCCGGAATTCCTTGTAGACGCTCGCGTAGCGCACGTAGGCGACCTGGTCCACGGTCCTGAGGCGCTGCATGACGCCCTCGCCGATCGCCTGGGAGGGGATTTCATTCTCGAAGCGGGCCTCGATCGCGTCGATCACGTCTTCGACCAGCATCGTGATCTGCTCGATGTCGACGGGCCGCTTGTGGCAGGCCGCGCGGACGGCATGCACCAGTTTCTCGCGGTCGAACTCCTCGCGGCGCCCGTCGCGCTTGATGACGACCATCCCGTCCAGGACGAAGGTCTCGGTCGTCGTGAACCGGTGCCCGCATTCCAGGCATTCGCGCCTTCGGCGGATCGTGTTTCCCTCCTTGCTGATGCGGGAGTCGATCACCTTGTCCTCTATGGATGTGCACTTGGGGCAGCGCATGGGGGTGGGGGCTAGTTCAGCTCTAGGAAGTTCTGGAGGATCCTCATTCCCCCTGCCGTGGCGATCGATTCCGGGTGAAACTGGACGCCCCAGATAGGAAGGGTCCTGTGGCGAAGCCCCATGACCTCGCCCTCGGCGGTCTCCGCCGTGACTTCCAGGTCCTTCGGGAAAGTGGCTCGGTCGACGAGAAGCGAGTGGTAGCGGGTTGCCTCGAAGCCCTGGGGCATGCCCTTGAAGAGTTCGGTCCCCTTGTGGTTGATGGGCGAGGTCTTCCCGTGCATCAGGCGCCCCGCCCGGACGACGTTGCCCCCGTAGAAATGGCCCACCGCCTGGTGGCCCAGGCACACACCAAAGATCGGCTTACGCCCCTCGAAGGCCCGGATGATCTCGAGCGTGACCCCGGCTTCCCTGGGTGAGCACGGGCCCGGCGACAGGAGGACCCGGTCGGGGTTTAGGGCAACGGCCTCCTTTGGCGTGATCTCATTGTTCCTAAAAATGCGCTGCTCCACCCCGAGCTGGCCGTAGTATTGGACCAGGTTGTAGGTGAAGGAATCGAAGTTATCGATGACGAGAAGCACCGTCGTATACTTGACCTGCGATTGACAAGGGGGTCAAGGGTGCGGTGGGGTGTGGTCCGCACATATGGCAAGTCACTTTCAGCTATTGGGTAAGGATGCCGCGACACAAGCGCGCCGCGGGCGCCTGTCCACGCTCCACGGGTCGGTCGAGACACCGATCTTCATGCCCGTTGGCACCCAGGGGACCGTGAAGGCGGTGACGCCCGTGCACCTGAAGGAGATCGGGGCGCAAATCATCCTCGGGAACACCTACCATTTGAACCTCCGTCCGGGCAGCGAGCTCGTCCGCGAGCTCGGGGGACTGCACACCTTCATGGGCTGGGATGGCCCCATCCTCACGGACAGCGGCGGCTTCCAGGTCTTTAGTCTCTCGAAGCTTCGCGAGATCACGGATGACGGTGTGTCCTTCCAGTCCCACCTTGACGGTGCCAAGCTCTTCCTCGGTCCCAGGGAGGTCATGGGGATCCAGGCCAACCTGGGCTCTGACATCGCTATGGTCCTGGATGAGTGCCCGCCCTGGCCCGTCGACCGGGACGCCTGCGCGGAGGCTTGCAGGCGGAGCCTGGCCTGGGCTGGCCGCTGCAAGGCGATCGCCGAGGATAGCGGCTTCCTCGCTTCCGGCCATCACGTCTTCGCCATCGCCCAGGGCTCGACCTTCGACGATCTGCGCCGCGAGGCGGCCGAGGGCCTCTCGGCCCTCGGGTTCTCGGGATACGCGGTCGGGGGTGTGAGCGTCGGGGAACCCGAACCGGAGATGCTCAAGCAGGTTGCCGCCACGACCCCCCACCTTCCGGCGGACAAGCCCCGCTACACGATGGGGCTTGGGACCCCGCCGCAGATCCTCAAGATGGTGGCCCTTGGCGTCGACATGTTCGACTGTGTCCTTCCGACCCGCGTCGCCCGCAACGGGCTCGCGTTCACCCCCGACGGACCCATCAACCTGCGAAACGAGAGATTCCGGTCGGATCCGGCACCGATCGTCGAGGGTCTGGACAACTACACCTGCCGCAACTTCTCGAGGGCGTATCTCAGGCACCTGATTGCCTCAGGTGAGATGCTCGGGGGGACACTGGTCACGATCCACAATCTCCACTTCTTCCTGAACCTGATGGCCCAGGTGCGCGCCCACATCGAGGCCGGGGACTTTGGCTCCTGGCATACGGCCTGGATCAAGCGCTACGAGGACGGGTCGGCTGCGCAACGTCCCTCCCGGCCGGGCCCTTAAGCGCTCGCCAACCCAGGGATTTCCGGCACGATCACCCCTGTATGCGCATTCTTGTCACTGGGGGTGCGGGCTTCCTGGGCTCCCACCTTTGCGAAAGGCTCCTTGCTGACGGCAACGACGTCATCTGCCTGGATAATTTTTTCACGGGCAGGAAGCTCAACATCGAGTCCTTCGCCGCGGACCCCAAGTTTGAGCTCGTACGGCATGACGTGATCGACCCGTTCAAGTACGAGGTTGACCAGATCTACAACCTGGCGTGCCCGGCCTCGCCGCCGCATTACCAGTACAACCCGATCAAGACCATCAAGACCTCGGTGATGGGCTCGATCAACTGCCTGGGCCTGGCCAAGCGGCTCCGCGCCAGGGTCTTCCAGGCCTCAACTTCCGAGGTCTACGGCGACCCCCAGGTGCACCCGCAGCCCGAGAGCTATTGGGGCAACGTTAATCCGATCGGCAAGCGCTCGTGCTATGACGAGGGCAAGCGCTGCGCGGAGACCCTCTTCTTCGACTACCACCGCGAGAACAAGGTCGATATCCGGGTGGTCCGGATCTTCAACACGTACGGCCCCCGCATGCACGAGTCGGACGGCCGCGTGGTGTCCAACTTCATTGTCCAGGCCCTCAGGGGCGAGGACATCACGGTCTATGGCGACGGCTCCCAGACCCGCTCCTTCTGCTACGTGGACGACCTGATCGAGGGATTCGTTCGCATGATGGCCCAGACGGAAACCCCCGGCCCCGTGAACCTGGGTAACCCCGGGGAGTTCACCATGATGGAACTAGCTGAGCTCACCCTTAAGCTTGTCGGCGGCAAGTCGAAGATCGTGCACAAGCGCCTGCCTGCCGACGACCCGAAGCAGCGCCGGCCGGACATTTCGCTCGCGCAAAAGGTCCTCAACAAGTGGGAACCCAAGGTTCCCCTGGAGGACGGGCTCAAGCGCACCATCGCCTACTTCAAAAAGCGCCTCTGACCGACCCCTCCGGGCCGAGGCATTTTGTCATTTGCCAACGCCGGCAGGCGGTCTATTGTTTACCCCTTAATGCTGTCGTTTCTGCTCAAACCCTTCGTAGGAAGGCACTACAAGAAGTTCCTCGAAAAAGCCCGCCCCATCGTTGTAAAGATCAACGAGTTGGATCGTTCCTTTACGTCCCTTACGGACGAGCAGCTCCGGGCGAAGACCGAGGAATTCAGGGCTAGGGTGACGGCCGGCGAAACCCTCGACCAGATCCTGCCCGAGGCGTTTGCCGTGGTGAAGAATGCGGCCCGCCGGCTGGTCGGCACCAAGGCGTTGGTGTGCGAGCATGAGCTTACCTGGGACATGGTCCACTTTGACGTCCAGTTGATCGGCGGCATCGCCCTTCATGAGGGACGGATCGCCGAGATGGCGACGGGCGAGGGCAAGACGCTCGTGGCGACCCTGCCTCTTTACCTGAACTCGTTGAACGGCAGGAATGCCCAGCTGGTCACGGTGAACGACTACCTTGCCCGGCGCGACTCGGAGTGGATGGGCCAGCTTTACACCTTCCTGGGGGTCACCGTGGGCTGCATCCAGCAGCAGATGTCCCCGGACCTCCGCCGCGAGATGTACGGCCGCAACATCACCTACGGCACCGCGAGCGAGTTCGGATTCGACTACCTCCGCGACAACGGCATGGCGACCCGCAAGGAGGACCAGGTCCAGCGCGACCACTGGTACTGCATCGTGGACGAGATCGACTCGATCCTGGTCGACGAGGCCCGCACCCCCCTGATCATCTCCGGGCCGGCGCCGATCGAGCGGGAGCAGCCCTTCACGCGCCTTAGGCCCGGCGTCGACCGCCTGGTGAACGACCAGACCCGCCTCTGCAACCGCCTTGTCGGGGAGGCCAAGGAGATCCTGGACAACAAGGACCGCACGATCGAGCAGCGCGACCTGGCGATACGAAAGCTTGTGCAGGTGAAGATGGGCAACCCGAAGAACAAGCTGCTCCTCCGGCTCATGGAAAACCCGGAGTGGCGGAAGCTCCTCGATCGGGTGGAGACCGAGCTGAACAGCGACCTCAACAAGGATGAGCTCTACCACCTGAAGGAAAACCTCCTCTACGTGATCGACGAGCGCCAGCACCAGGCCGACCTGACCGAGATCGGCCGCAAGCACCTGCGGCCCGACAATCCCGACGCCTTCATGATGCCGGACCTGGCGACCGAGTTCTCGGACCTGGAGCGGGACACGGCGATCCCCCCGGAGAAGCGCGAGGAGCTCAAGCTAGCCGCCCACCAGCGCTACGCCGTCATTTCCGAGGAGATCCACGCCATCTCCCAGTTGCTGCGGGCCTATTCCCTCTACGAGCGGGACATCGAGTACGTCGTGCAGGACGGCAAGGTGATGATCGTCGACGAGAACACCGGCCGAGTCATGACCGGCCGCCGCTGGTCCGACGGCCTCCACCAGGCGGTCGAGGCAAAGGAAGGGGTCATGATCGAGCGCGAGACGCGCACGTACGCGACGATCACCATCCAGAACTACTTCAGGATGTACGAGAAGCTCTCCGGCATGACCGGCACGGCGGAGACCGAGGCCACGGAGTTCAGCGACATCTACCGCCTTTCGGTCCAGGTGATCCCGACCAACAAGCCCTGCATCCGGATCGACAAGAACGACGTCATCTTCAAGACCCGCCGCGACAAGTACAACGCGGTCCTGCGCGAGATCGAGAGCGCCAACAAGAGGGGACAGCCGGTGCTGGTCGGCACTACGAGCGTCGAGGCGAGCGAGGTGCTCTCCCGGATGCTCAAGCGTGCCGGGGTGATCCACACCGTCCTAAATGCGAAGTTCCACCAGCAGGAGGCCGAGATCGTGAGCCGGGCGGGCCTGAAGGGCGCCGTCACGATCGCGACCAACATGGCCGGCCGCGGAACCGACATCAAGCTGGGCGAAGGCGTCCGCGAGCAGGGCGGCCTCTACGTGATCGGCACCGAGCGCCACGAATCCCGGCGCATCGACCGCCAGCTGCGCGGCCGCTGCTCCCGCCAGGGAGACCCCGGACTCACCAAGTTCTTCCTCTCGCTCGAGGATGACCTCATGCGCCTGTTCCTGCAGGGCAACCTCGCGTCCCGCCTGATGGAGGGATCGATGCAGGAGGGCGAGGAATTGGAGCACCCGCTTCTCAATCGCTCCATCGAATCCGCGCAGAAGAAGGTCGAGCAGCAGAATTACGCGATTCGCAAGCGCCTGCTCCAGTACGACGATGTCCTCAACCAGCAGCGCGAGGTAGTCTACGGGATCCGAAACGCCGCGATCCACGCCCCGCGCTCCAAGGAGATCATCTTTGAGCAGGTCGAGGAGGAGGTCGAGAGCCGCCTGGTGATCGCGGGATTCGGGCAGACCGGGGGCTCAAACCCGTCGGCGATCGAGAGCTTCGTGGGATGGGTGAACACGCATTTCCCGGTGGGGCTGAGGGTCGACGAGCTCTCCGGAACGGAGCTCGAACCGCTAAAGGCCCTGGTCATGGAGAGGATTGGGAAGGCATACGCCATGAAGGAGTCGGCCGAGATTCCCGAGGCGATCGGCGGGCTCGAACGCTATGTGGTCATCAATGCGATCGACCACCATTGGCAGGAACACCTGACCGAGATGGAGGAACTCCGCCGCTCGATCGGGCTGCGCAGCTACGGCCAGAAGGATCCCCTGGTGGAATACAAGGGCGAGGCCTACCACTTCTTCGAGGAATTGATGACGAATGTGCGCCTGCAGATTTGCACGGGCCTTTTCCGGAGCGCCTCGAACCTCTCGTCCTTTGAGAACATGCTCTCAATCCTCGCGCGGAGCGCGAAGACGCAGGGGCCCGAGACGGCGCCTCCCGCCGCCCTCCAGGCCCCGTCTGCGCCGGCCGCAGCCGAGCCCGAGGTCCAGCTCCCGAAGGTTGTCGTCCGCAGGGAGGCCCCGAAGGTGGGCCGCAACGACCCCTGCCCGTGCGGCAGTGGGAAAAAGTACAAGCACTGCCACGGCGCGTAACAGGAGCCCGCCGTGAGCCCTGACCCGTACGAGCCCGTTGCCGCGCCCTGGGAGCGGCATTCCCGGTGGGTTGCCCCGGCGGTCGTGGGCTTCCTCACCGTCGTTCTCCTGGTCGTCTCGTTTCCTCCGCTCCACACCCCGGAGTTTGCCTACGCCTGCATGGTCCCAGGGCTTTTCTGGGCGTACCTAAGGCCAAACCTCAGGGTCTACGCGTGGACACTCCTCGTGGCGCAGGCCATAGGCTGGACGATCGCGCTATCCTGGCTTCATCCCGTCACCTGGGTGGGCCTCTTTCTCCTGGGCCCGATCGTGGGCGCTTGGACGGGAACGTGGTACCTGGCGGCGTGGTGGACCATGCCGCGCATGGTCGGCCGCCGCACTTCGGTGCGCCTGCTTGCGATGCTCGGGCTTGCCGGCGCCTGGGTCGTGATCGAGTGGTCCCGCACCTGGCTCCTCGGGGGATTTCCTTGGATGCCCCTGGCCGCGACGCAGTGGGAGCGGCTGAGCGTCCTGCAGGTGGCCGCCTACACGGGCGCCGGGGGCGTGTCGTTTGTGATTGTAGCCACCAATGTGGCCTTTGCCGCCTATGCCCACCGGCTGCTCCGGGAGGGTGGGGTGGGATTGGGAAGGCGCAGCCAGGAGTTTCTCCTCGCGATGTTCCTGCTCCTTGTGTGCCTCTCCCTGATGATCCAGGAGACGACCCACCGCGCCCGCTACACGGTTCCCTTCGCGAATGTCGCCTTTGTCCAACCGGACATCCCGGCTACGGTGAAGTGGGACCCGGCGAAGGCGCCCGAGATCTTCCAGGCGCTCATCAAGACAACGGAGGCCGCCGGGAAGCTCGGCCCCGATGTGATCCTCTGGCCCGAGTCGACCACCCCGTACCCGCTCCTGGGAGGAGACCCGTCGATGGCGCGCTTCGTGGAGCAGCTCTCGGCAAAGACCAAGGCGCCAATGCTCGTCGGCGCCGACGCGATCGAGCGCCCATCGGCCGGCAAGGAGAACTACTTCAACGCGGCTTTTGTCGTGGACCCGCAGCTCGGGGTCCAGACGGCGTACTACGCCAAGCGCAGGCTGGTTCAGTTCGGGGAGTACATTCCCCTTCGCCCGCTCCTGGGCTGGATCGGAAAGTTCGTTCCGCTGGGCGATGATTTCACCCCGGGCGACGACTCCATGCCGCTGATCGTCCCCATGAGCCGGGGTGCCGCCGCCTTCGGCGTCCTCATTTGCTACGAGGATCTCTTCCCCAAGCTCGCCCGCGAGGAGGTGCTCTCGGGAGCCGATGCCCTCGTCGTGGTCACGAACGACGCCTGGTACGGCGAGGGCGCCGCGGCCTACCAGCATGCGGCGCATTCGGTTCTCCGGGCGGTGGAAACCCGGCGGCCGGTCCTGCGCTGCGGCAACGCAGGCTGGAGCGGCTGGATCGATGAATTTGGAAGCATCCGCTGGGTCCAGAAGGACGAGAGTGGAAGCGTGTACTTTCGCGGGGCCTCCCTTGCGCGCGTGACCCGCGACCAGCGCTGGATCGGCAGGAACAGTTTCTACGTGGACCACGGGGACTGGTTCGTCGCGGTTTCGGCGGCCCTCGCCGCCCTGGGAGCCATGCTTCTTGGAACCGAGCCCCCGAAGGAGTTGGAATCCGCAAAGGAGACTGATGAAATCCCGCAAATTGGCCCTCTTAGGGGACTATTCTGAGGCCGTAGTCGCCCACCGGGCGATTCCCAGAGCGCTCGAACTCGCGCGGGCCAAGGTTGGCGTCGATATATCATGGGAGTGGATAAGGACTAGGGATCTGGAGGACCTGAAGACTGACCTTGCCGGCTATGGCGGACTTTGGGTTGTACCTGCAAGCCCGTACGAGAATACCCGTGGAGTCCTGGATGCGATTCGTTGGGCCCGCGAGAATGGAGTCCCCTTCCTAGGGACATGCGGCGGGTTTCAACATGCGCTGATCGAGTTCGCCCGAAACGTTGCCGGCATAGCCGATGCAGATCATGCCGAGACCAACCCGGACGCGGCGACAACCCTTATTGGCCCCCTAACGTGCTCTCTCGTGGAGAAATCTGGGGTGATCCATTTTTCGGAGGGCAGTCGCCTTGCTGCCGCCTACGGCACTTATACCGCCGTTGAAGGCTATCACTGCAACTACGGTTTCAATTCCACTTATCGACAGGGCCTTGAGAGAGCAGGGCTCAAGTTCACGGCATGGGATGAGGTTGGAGAGATAAGAGGCGCAGAAATCCCGACACTTCCTTTTTTTGTAGGCACCTTGTTCCAGCCCGAACGCGCAGCTTTGAAGGGTCAGGCACCTGCAGTGGCAGTTGCCTTGCTTGAGGCCATCGCGCGTCGGTGACTTCTCTATCGGTGTCGTAAATCGACGCAAAAACGATCGTTGCTGTGCCCGCAGCCTTTACGGTTTCTCCCGTGTCAAATACCTGTGGACATGCGGTATCTTTATTTTTCTAAAACCTACTAATCGGCAATCCATTAACGGATAGCGGTTAAAGAATTTCATAATATACCGCGGTCGACCGCATAGACTAAACTCGAAACCCGGTAGGTGTTTTAAGATTGGTCGAATTCACCGAAGCCGTTTTGATATAGGTAATTGCTAAATTGATTGAACCGCTGCCTGCGGTATAAACTACTTTAGACAAGTACCCCTCCATTTTATATGAGCGTTAAACCCGACAAAGACGACGCCAAGTTCAACTCCATGTGGCTCGCTGTGGGTGTCGGGGCGGGAACGGCAATTGGCGTCGCTATAGGAAATGTCGCCATGGGCGTAACCATGACCCATTCCCACAAGAGATTCCGCCTCGCTTCCGTGCGGTCCCTCATTTGCGCCGTGATGTTCATCTTCCTGTGGGGATGCGGTGACTATCGAAGCCCATGGCACGAGGAGAGATTGCCCTCGGGAAAGGCCATCAAGGTGACGTCGTTCAATTTGGTCTGGGGAGCCGAACACGATGATCACGCCCTGGGTGGCGACTGCTTTTCTTTGGAGTATGTGACGGCGAATCCGGATGCGGACCCCCAGACGCGCGGGCAGGAGGCCGTGGAGGTGTTTGAGTTGATTCGTCCGGTTTCGGAGCTCTGGGGCTTCAAGAGCGCCCAATTGGCAGGTTTTCCGACTGTCGACCGAAAGGGCCGTTACGATTTTTACATCTTCGTCCGTGACGCGAACGGGAAATGGTCGTTCACGTCAGAAAAGAGGAAGGTTTTTGCGAGTGACTGACTGCACCGGGAGTCCGTTTTCCCGGATCGGGTCCGATGACCTGCTGACTTCTCACGATGAACGGCAACCTTTCCCGTGCCGATCTCGCCCCCGGCGACGCAGACCTAAACACCCAAAAGACCGTGACAGGGGTCCTTCGGTCGGCTCCTAATCGTAAGATCCATGGAGAACGCTGAAATGCCAGTTCCCGGCGTCCTCTCGAAGGCCCTCGTCGGGACCTGGAAGCTCCTGTCCCGGGAAGACTATAATTCCAAGGGAGAGCGCCGGATAGACCCGGGGCTCGGTGCGGATCCGGTGGCGATCCTTTTCTTTGACGGGAAGGGCAATTTTGGGGCCCAGTTCATGAAACGAAACCGCGGATCCTCCCGGGAGCCCGAGGCGGCGATCCTGGCGCCAAACAACAGCCGGGCCAGGGGAGGCTACGACGCGTATTTCGGGACCTACACGGTCGACGAGGCCACGGGCACGGTGACGACCCGGCTGGAAGGGGCGCTCTCCCAGGAGAACGTCGGGCAGGTCTACCAGCGCCGGATGAGGATCGAGGGCGGGGCCCTTGTGATCGTACTCGACACGGCGACCCCGGAGGGCGAGCCCATTGTCCGCACGCTGCGGTGGCGGCGGGAGGCCTAGGTCCCCGGCTCCGGGGGCATCGCGGTAACGACGATGGCGACCCCGGCGACCACGATCGCGCTCGCTAGGTAGAAAAGCCCGCGGGGAACCTCGCCGAAGAGGAGGAAACCCAAGGAGCCGGCAAAGACGAACTGGCTCACGTTGCACAGGCTGACGATCTGCCCGCGTATCCGGCGCATGGCGGCGTTCAGGAGTGAGTGGCCGCAGACCGTGGGCACGAGGGCGAGCGCCGCCATGAGCGCCCATTCCCGGGCCGAGCCGAACGCAAAGGAGCTCACCCGCGGGAGCGCGACCACCAGGCAGATGACCGAAGCCTGGGCGTAGACGGGGATCACATAGAGCCAGATGGAGGGAAAATCCCGGTTGCGCCGCCCGAGCGCCAGGTAGAGTGCAAAGAGGAGCATGGAGATTAGGCAGATGGCGTCACCGGCCAGGGAGCCCCCGCCCTGGAGGACATCCTTGACCGAAAGGGTGGCCAGTCCCACGAGCGCCAGGAGCGTCCCGAGGACCTCCGTCCGGTTGATGTGCTCGCGAACCAGCCAGAAGAGGAAGAAGGGAAGGGCGATCGGCACCAGGTTGACGATCAGGGTGGCCTGGGCCACCGCGGTCATGCGCGCGCCGAGGGTCCAGGAGGTCAGGTGGGCGGCCAGGACGAGCGCGGGAAGCCGCGTCCGCTTCAGGTGGCCCGCCGTGAACGCGGCGCCGTGAAGGCGCAGCTGGAAAAAATACACCGGGGCAAGAACAAGCGAGGCCAGGACCAAGCGGAAGGCCGTGAGCACCAGGGGGTCCGTCGTGCTTTCCCGGATGAAGACGGCGGAGGTGGAGCAGGCCAGGACGCCGAGGAAGAGCAGGAGGTACCTGAGGAACATCGGGGAGCACGGTTAGCGGACTGCGCACGCCTAGGCAAACGAACGTTGGCAAGGGACGGTGAAGATTTCGGCTTGTGGCGGCCGGATTTGCGGACTTCCCTGTGATACCCCAACCCATGAAGAAATTACTCTGCCTCCTTGCCTGCATGGTGGCGCTCACGGGAGCGCGAGCCGGCAACTACCAAAATTTCAAGGTTTGCGTTTACATCACGGTTCGCGAGGTGAACAGCTTCGCCGACCCGAAGGTCCTGCAGGCGCAGTGGGACCTGATCAACAGCCAGGTGAAGGTCGACAAGGTCTACATCGAGGTGCACCGGGACCGCCTCCTTGCCGACGACAAGCTCCTGGAGGATGTTAAGAAGTTCTTCGTGGATCACGGGGTCCAGGTGGCCGCCGGAAGCGCCTTCACCGACAGCGAGGCGAACCTGTTCGCGACCTACTGCTACACGAACCCCGAGGACCGGGACTTCGTGAAGAAGGTCGCCGAGCGTGCGGCGCGTCACTTCGATGAGTTCATCCTGGACGACTTCTTCTTCGTGAACACGAAGACCGACTCCGACATCGCGGCCAAGGGCACGCGGTCGTGGACCGACTTCCGGCTCGATTTGATGGACGGCGCCGGTCGGGACCTGATCCTCAAGGGAGCCAAGGCCGTGAACCCGAAGATCAAGGTCGTGATCAAGTACCCCAACTGGTACGAGCACTTCCAGGGCATGGGCTTCGACCTGGACAAGGGGCCGAAGATGTTCGACGGGATCTACACGGGCACCGAGACCCGGGACCCGGTGGCGACCGACCAGTTCCTCCAGCAGTACGAGAGCTACCAGATCATCCGCTACTTCGAGAACATCAAGCCGGGCGGCAATGGCGGCGGGTGGGTGGACACCTACGGCTCCCTCTACGTGGACCGCTACGCCGAGCAGCTCTGGGACACGGTGTTTGCGAAGGCGCGCGAGATGACGCTCTTCAACTGGGAGCTCTTGACCCTCGAGGCGCAGGCGGGAACCCGGCAGGCGTGGCAGGACATGCCGGTCAGCTTCGACTGGAAGAGCATCGCCTCCTCGTACCACCCGACCGGCGAGAATGCCCCCAAGTCGGCCCCCTGGGCGACGGCGGCTGGGGCGGCGCTCCGCCAGGCCGACCAGGTTCTCGGCAAACTCGGCAACCCCATCGGGATCGAGTGCTACAAGCCCTACCAGTCAATCGGGGAGGATTTCCTCCACAACTACATTGGCATGATCGGCATCCCCGTGGACCTGCACCCGGATTTCCCCAAGGACGCGAAGCTCGTCCTGCTGACGGAGTCGGCGAAGTTCGACCCGGATATCGTGGCGAAGATCAAGGGGCAGCTTGAGGCCGGAAAATCGGTCGTCATCACCTCTGGCCTCCTCAGGGAGCTGAAGGGCAGGGGGATCGAGGGGATCTGCGAGGCCTACGTCACCCCGAACAAGGTGCTTGCCCGCGACTTCAGGGCGGGCTGGGGCCCGGGTTCGAGCCTCGCATCCGATGAGCACTCCTCGGGTATCCTCTTCCCCGAGATCCGTTTCATCACCAACGACGCATGGGGCCTGGTGACGGCCGTCGAGAACGGCAACGGCTACCCCATCCTCCTGATGGACAAGTATTCCAAGGGCACCCTCTACGTCTGGACGATCCCGGACAACTTCCGCAACCTCTACGCCCTGCCCGAGGACGTGACGGCGGCGATCCGCAACATCGTGATGAAGGACTTCTTTGTCCGGGTTGACGGACCGAGCCAGGTCGCGCTCTTCGCCTACGACAACGGGACCTTTGTGGTGGAGTCCTACCTACCGACCCCCGCCGCGACCACGGTCACGGTCCAGGGTGCGTTCACGAAGCTCAAGAACCTGGCGACCGGGGAGGAGATCTCCTCGTTCGTCCCGGAGGAGCCCAAGTCCCCGTTCCTGCGCCGTAGGCGTGCCGACGCGCCCGTCCTCTCGCACTTCAAGGTCACGGTCGCGCCGCACAGCTTTGCGGCGTTTTCACCCGAGAAATAGCCCGCCCGACTACCAGGAGGCGGGATAGGGCGGCCCTTCGTACACGGGTGCGAAGGGCCCGTAGGGTCTGCAGAGCTCCAGGAGGCCCTTGCCCCTAAACTCCGAGAACCCGACACCGACCGCAAACCCGTGCTTGGGGTCCACGACGTAGGCGTCGGCGGAAGTGCCGTAGAAGCTCCGTCCGTGGCCACCTCCCCCGATCGTGAACGACACGTCGCCGTGGACCTGAAGCTTGGCCGGGATGTCGACCTCGGTTTCCGTGGCGGCTGGCTTGGGGGCGGGCGCAGGCGGGGCGTAGCGGAAGCCCTCGACCGGAGGGGGCCCGAGGGCGATTGCGCTTGCGACGAGCCTGTTGAGAGTGCGGCTCTCGGTGGGGCTCAAGGTGTCGATCCCTGCAAGAACCCTCTCCTTCAGGGGGTGGCGCTCCAGAAACTCCTGGGAGAACCCGGTGACCCCGCCTTCATGGGCGAGCTTCACGTCGCGCGCCACCAGTGCGTCCAGGGCCTCGGCCTTGGCCGCGGAAAGCGAGGAAATGCCGGCCTGGGCTCGCTCCCCCGAGGAGAGTCCCGCGGTAAACCCCGAATCCGCAGCGCGGGCGACGACCGCGGCCAGGAGCGAGGCGACCACCAGGCTTAGGTGCGCCCAGCGGAGCTTAGAGAGGGAGAGGGTCATGTGAGGGGTTGAGACGCCCGCGGGCGGGGCAATGTTCCGGCCACCCTAGGCTTTGTCGTAGTCGAGGTACGGCCCCAGCCACTTCTCGGCGGTGGCGACCGTCCAGCCCTTGCGGCCTGCATACTCCTCGACCTGGTCCCTGCCGAGCTTGCCGACGCCGAAGTACTTGGAGTCCGGGTGATTGAGGTACCAGCCGCTCACGCTGCTTGCCGGGGCCATGGCGCAGCTTTCCGTGAGCGTGATCCCTGTGGCGGCCTCGGCCCCGAGGAGCCCAAAGAGGATGGGTTTCTCGGTGTGGTCGGGGCAGGCCGGGTAGCCAGGGGCCGGGCGGATGCCGCGGTATTTTTCCCGGATCAGGTCGGCGTAGCCCAGGTTCTCGGTCTTCCCGAACCCGCAGGCCTCGCGGGCCCGCTTGTGGAGGAGTTCGGCCAGTGCCTCGGCCAGGCGGTCGCCCAGGGCCTGCGCCATGATCGCGCTGTAGTCGTCGGAAGCGGCCCGGAATTGCGCGGCAAAGGCCTCAACGCCGTGGCCGGCGGTTACGGCAAAGCCGCCCATGTAGTCGAGCCGCCCGCTAGAAACGGGGGCGATGAAGTCCGCCAGGCAATGGTTGAACTGGTCGTCGGGCTTCACCAGCTGCTGGCGGAGCATGTGGAACGTGGCGGCAACCCCGGAGCGTGACTCGTCCGTGTAGACAAGGATGTCGTCCCCCGAGGCGTTGCAGGGCCAGAATCCCATGACGGCCTTTGCGGTGAAGCGCCTCTCGGTCACGATCCGGGAAAGGAGGCGCTGGGCGTCCTCGAAAAGCTTGGTTGCCTCGACACCCACAACGGGATCGGTGAGGATTTCCGGATACCTGCCGTGGAGCTCCCAGGCGCTGAAGAAGGGGCCCCAGTCGATGAACGGGACGATCTCCGCAAGGGGGACCTCCGGGTAGACTCGGGTGCCCAGGAACTCGGGCCTGGCGATGTCGGCCTTCGTCCAGTCGAACTCCTGCCGGCGGGCCCGCGCCGCCTGGATCGGGAGGAGGGGCTTCCTGGAGCGCCGGGCCGCGAAATCCTCGCGAAGCTCGTTCTGCTTGGAGAGGGCCCCGGCGAGGTAGGCCGGCTTGAGCTCTGGGGAGAGGAGGGAACTGACGACGTTAACGACGCGCGAGGCGTCGAGCACGTGGACCACGCCGTGCGCGTACTCCGGCGCGATCTTCACGGCCGTGTGCGCGGCGCTGGTCGTGGCCCCCCCGATGAGGAGGGGGACCGTCATCCCGGTCCGAGTCATCTCCTTGGCGACGTGGACCATCTCGTCCAGGGATGGGGTGATGAGTCCGGAGAGTCCGACCGCGTCGGCGTTGTTCTCCCGGGCGGCGGCCAGGATCTTCTCGCAGGGCACCAGGACCCCGAGGTCGATCACGTCGTAGTTGTTGCAGGCCAGGACCACGCCCACGATGTTCTTGCCGATGTCGTGGACGTCCCCCTTGACGGTCGCCATCACGATCCGTCCCTGGGTGCGCGCGACGCCCCCCGAGGCCACGAGGCGCTTCTTCTCCTCCTCCATGAACGGCGTCAGGTAGGCGACGGACTTCTTCATCACGCGGGCCGACTTCACGACCTGGGGAAGGAACATCTTGCCGGCGCCGAAGAGGTCGCCGACGACGCGCATGCCGTCCATCAGTGGGCCCTCGATGATGTTCAGGGGGCGGGGATACTTGGAGGTGTTTGCCCGCGCCTCCTCCGTGTCCTGCTCGATGAAGGCGTCGATGCCCTTGACCAGCGCGTGGGAAAGGCGGGCCTCGACCGGCGCCTCGCGCCAGGCCAGGTCCTCCTTGGACTCGATCTTGGAGGCGCCTCCGTGGGAGGCCTTGAGCTGGTCGGCGAGCGTCACCAGGCGCTCCGTCGCGTCGGGCCTGCGGTTCAGGATCACGTCCTCGACGCGCTCCAGCAGGTCCTTCGGGATCTCCTCGTAGACGCCCAGCATCCCGGCGTTCAGGATGGCCATGTCCATGCCGGCGCGAATCGCGTGGTAGAGGAACACCGTGTGGATCGCCTCGCGGACCGGGTTGTTGCCCCGGAAGGAGAATGAAACGTTGGAGACGCCGCCCGAAACCTTGGCGTGGGGCAGCCGCTCCTTGATCACCTTCGTGGCCTCGAAGAAGTCGACCGCGTAGTTGTTGTGCTCCTCGATGCCCGTGGCGACCGTCAGGATGTTCGGGTCGAAGATGATGTCCTCGGCGGGGAAGCCCGCCTTTTCGGTCAGGATCCTGTAGGCGCGGGTGCAGATCCGGACTTTCTCGTCGCGGGTGGAGGCCTGGCCCTGCTCGTCAAAGGCCATGACGACCGCCGAGGCCCCGTAGCGTCGGACAAGCCGGGCCCTTCGGATGAACTCGCCCTCCCCGTCCTTCAGCGAGATCGAGTTCACGATGCTCTTTCCCTGGACGCACTTCAGGCCCGCCTCGAGCACCGACCACTTTGACGAGTCGATCATCACGGGCACGCGGGAGATCTCGGGCTCGGCCGCGATCAGGTTCAGGAACTTGACCATCGTCGGCTCGCCCTCGATCAGGGCCTCGTCGACGTTGATGTCGATCACGTTGGCGCCGCTCTCCACTTGCTGCCGCGCGATGGCCAGGCAGCTGTCCCAGTCGCCGGCCTTCAGAGCCTTGGCGAATTTCGGTGAACCGGTGATGTTCGTGCGCTCACCGATGACGATGAACTGGGAGGCCGAGGGAAGGGGGGGCATCGTTTCGACCCTGGGGGCTTAGGCGACGGTGAGCTGCTCAAGGCCGCTCAGGCGCATCGCGACCGGCTGGCCCGACAGGCGGCGAGGGGGAATCTGCGCGACCGCCTTGGCGACCGCGGCGATGTGCGCCGGGGTGGAGCCGCAGCAGCCGCCCACCATGTTGAGCCACCCGTTCCGTGCGAAGTCCCCGAGGACAGCGGCCATGTCTTCGGGCGACTCGTCGTAGCCGCCGAAGGCGTTCGGAAGCCCGGCGTTGGGGTAGCAGGTCACGTAGCAGTCGGCGATCGAGGCCAGCTCCTCCACATACGGCCTCATCTGCTTGCCCCCTAGGGCGCAGTTGATCCCGACCGAGAAGGGCTTCGCGTGGGCGATGCTCGTGTAGAAGGCGCTGATCGTCTGGCCGGAGAGCGTCCTTCCCGAGGCGTCCGTGATCGTGACCGAGATCATGACAGGCAGGCGCACTCCCGTCTCGTCGAAGAGGAGCTCGGTCGCAAAGAGCGCGGCCTTTGCGTTCAGGGTGTCGAAGATTGTCTCGATCAGGAGGGCGTCGACCCCGGCCTTGGCCAGCGCGCGCGCCTGCTCCAGGTAGGCACCCACGACCTGGTCCCACGTGACCGCGCGGTAGTCGGGCCGGTTCACATCGGGCGACATGGAGAGCGTGCGGTTCAGGGGGCCGATGGCGCCGGCGACGAACCGGGGGCGGGACGGGTCCTTGGCCTCCGCCTTTCGGGCAGCCCGTCTTGCCGCGGCCACCGCCGCCGCGTTCAGCTCGGGCACAAGCGCCTCCATCCCGTAGTCGGCCTGGGAGATGACGGTCGAATTAAAGGTGTTGGTCTCCACCAGGTCGGCTCCCGCGGCAAAATACTCGCCGTGGATTGCCTCGATCACGTCGGGCCGGGTGATCGAGAGGAGGTCGTTGTTGCCTTTCAGGTCCTTGGGGTGGGAGGCGAACCGCGAGCCCCGGAAATCGGCCTCCGTGAGCGAGTAACCCTGGATCATGGTCCCCATTGCCCCGTCCAGGACGGCGATTCGGGACTCGAAGAGGCGCCGCAGGGCGGCAAAGGAGGGGGACTCAGTCTGCGAGGACATGGGCGTTAGGGGGATGATCAGTGGCAGGAGGGGCCCAAATGCAATGCAATCAGGCGCCCTTGGCAAGCAACATATCAATAAATACGTATTTAATGATATGATTGTACTTGCCGTCATTGGGCCGTTAGGAATGGTCCTGAACGCCCGTAGTTCTTTTCAGTTCCACCGGGATCACAAGGGAAGGCCGTTAGAACCGGCCACAGTTGCGCTGCGGTATCGCATCACAGACCCACACCGGGCTCCTTCCTAAAGGAGCCTGGGCAAAGCCAATCGGGGCACTCACCCCGGTGAAGGCCAGGGGCGAGGCAAAGCCAGTCGGGACGCCAGCCGGCCCGAACCCAGGAGACACATGCGGAGTCCGAATACCAGGCCCGGTATTCCTGTTCGTCCGGTGCGATTGCGCGCGCCGGCTCCGACTCCTTCATCGCAATAGTGAAGAAAGTTCCCGAATGCACACCCCGTCGCTGCGCCGCCTTGTTGCGGTGCATTGCCTGATCATCGGATTGGCCCTTTCGCCAGCCCAGCCTGCCTTTGCGCAGCTTGAACCGGACACCGCCCTGGACCCTGTCGTGGTCGTGGCGACCCGGACCCCCTCCGACATCCGAACGCTCGGCTCCGCCGTCGACCTCGAGACTCCCGAGGACCTTCTGCGACGGCAGCTGGCAACGCTCGCGGACGCCCTGGGTATCCTTCCGGGGGCTCCCTCCTTCGCGAACGGAGCCGCGGGTTCCGCCGACTCGGTCTTCATGCGAGGCGCCAATTCCGACCAAACCCTTTTCCTGGTTGACGGGATCCGGATGAACGATGACAACACCGACTACGCGGTCTTCCTGGGAGGCGCGCGCCTGGGCGCCTCCGACTCGGTTGAGGTGGCGCGAGGCCCGCAGAGCATCCTCTACGGGAGCGGTGCGGCGGGCGGAGTGGTCCTGGTCGAGGCCCAGAAAGGGGCCGGGGATCCGTCCGCAGAGGCCTGCGTGAACGCGGGAAGCTTCGGGACGTTCGGAGGCGGCCTCGACACGCAGGGAACCCGTGGGCCCTGGGCTTGGTCGTTCACGGCCTCGGGGTCGCACACGGACAATGAACGCGCGAACAACCGGTTCGACAGCGCCGACGTGGTGGTGAGGCTGGACCGGGCTCTCACCAGCGCCGCTTCAGCGGGGGCCACGCTCCGCGGATTCCATGGCCGTTTTGGAGACCCGGGCGACCAATACACGAACGATGCCTACGCTCACGAGACCGAGGACAACTGGCTAGGGACGGCCTTTGTGGACCTGCGGCCGGCTCCCGGACTCTCCTTTCATGCGATCGCCGGTGGCCAGGATCGGCGTTTCGTGTCGTTTGACCAATTGCCGGGGGTGTTCACCAGCACAACCGTGGTCCAGGACCGTCGCGGGGTACTCGATGCGCAGGGGACCTACTCCGGCCTCGAGGCCCAGAGGATCAGCGTGGGGGCCTACGCCGAGAGCCAGACGACCCGGGACAATGGATTCGGATCCATCGACCGTCGCCAGGGCCTCCTCTCGGGCTTTGCCGAGGATGAATGGAGTCCGGTCTCCTCGGTGCATGTAACCGGAGGGCTCCGCTACGACGACTTTGACACGTTTGGCCACGCGTTCACGGGCCGGGCCACCGCGGCGTGGATCTCGGGGGACCGTTCGGTCAAGCTCCGCGCCAGCTACGGGACAGGCTTCAACGCCCCGAGCTTCCTCGAACTCTATGGCGTCGCGACGGGGTACCGCGGGAACCCGGGCCTTAGGCCCGAGAAGTCCCGGGGAGGCGATGTTGGGCTCGACCTATACCTGCCGGGCAACCGGGGAACGGTCAGTCTCTCCGCTTTCCGGAACGACTTCACCGACCTGATCTCCTACGATTTCAATTCGTATCCGGGCACGACAGCGAACGTGGGCAAGGCCAGGACCTCGGGTGTGGAGGTCGAGTCGAAGCTTTCCCTCTCCAAGGGCCTGGAGCTGCGCTTGGCCTACACGTACCTGGACGCCCGGGACCTGACCGGCAGCGTGCGGCTCCTGCGCCGTCCCCGGAACAGCCTGAGCGCCGACCTATGGAGGGACTGCGGCTCGGGGTTCTCCGCCGGGGCCGGAGTGGGCGTCGTCTCCGGGCGCCAGGACGTCGATGCCCTCACGTATGCCACAGTGAACGATCCCGACTATGCGGTGGCCCGCGTTTATGCCCAGTGGAAGGCGACCCCGCGGCTCGGGCTAAAGGCCCGGGTTGAAAACCTCCTGGACCGGAGCTATCAGCCCGTTAACGGCTATCCCGCGCTCGGCCGGGGAATCTACGGCGAGTTCGACTGGAGGCTCTAAGTCACCGGATTCCCCAGGGTTTGACCGCGGGGCCGGCCGGGTCTTGGCTGCGCGGATGCAGACTTCCCGCCTCGCCCTTGCTGCGCTCGTACTGGCCGGACCCTTCGTAGGAAAAGCGGCTGACACGGCGTCGCCCGCCGCCCTCCGCCCAACTGAGGACTATGTCCCGGAGGCGCTATCCGGGATGGTGCGCCCCCGCTCGAGCGAGCTTCGCGAGCTCGTGGACCGTTTTGTCGCCGACCGGGACGAGCTCCTCCGTTTCTACACGGTCCAGGGCTCTAGGCTCCAGACCCGGCGCCTGCGCGAGTTCTACGCGGCGTGGCAGAAGCGGCTCGGGGTGATGGCCTACGAGGGCCTGGGCACCGAGGGCCGGATCGACTGGATCCTCCTCTCGCGCCAGATCACCTACGAGAGGGGGCTCCTCGATCGCCAGGAAGCTCGCGCCGCGGAAATGGCCCCCCTGGTCCCCTTTGCCGAGGACATAGCGGGGCTCCAGGAGTCCCGCAGGCTCATGGAGCCTGTGGCCCCGGAAAAATCCGCCCGAACGCTCGACCAGATCGCCAAGCAGGTGGCCTCGATCCAGGAGGCGCTCGAGGCGGGCCTTAAGACCGAGGGAGCCAAGGAGCCGGCGTCCGTAGCGCCCCTTAAGGTCACGCGCGTCGTTGCCTCCCGGGCGATCGCCTCGATCAGTGGACTCCGCGAGTCGCTTGAGGATTGGTACAAGTTCTACGACGGCTACGACCCGGCCTTTGGGTGGTGGGTGAGGGCCTCCCACGAGAAGTTGAACGAGAGCCTGGACGGATACGTTAAGCTCCTGAGGGAAAAAGTCGTGGGGATCCTCCCCGGCAAGGATGAGCCTGTCGTCGGCGACCCCGTGGGGCGGAAGGGGATCGAGGCCGAGCTGGCGCACGAATTGGTCGCCTACACCCCGGAGGAGCTCCTCGCGATCGCGACCCGCGAGCTCGCCTGGTGCGACCAGGAGCTGAAAAAGGCGTCGAGGGAGATGGGCTACGGCGACGACTGGAAGGCCGCCATGCAGAAGGTCAAGGAGGAGCACCTCGCCCCGGGCAGCCAGCCCGGCCTGGTGAGGGACCTTGAGCTTGAGGCCATCCGGTTTGTCGAGGACAGGAACCTCATAACGATCCCCCCCTTGGCGGCGGACATCTGGAGGATCGAGATGATGAGCCCGGAGCGCCAGAAGGTGGCGCCGTTCTTCCTCGGGGGCCCGAACATCCTGGTCGCGTTCCCGACCGACTCGATGGATTTTGACACGAAGGAGCAGAGCCTGAGGTCCAACAACGTCCACTTCGTTCGGGCCACCGTGTTCCACGAGCTGATTCCGGGGCACCACCTCCAGTACTACTACGAGGGCCGCTCAAATACCCACAGGGAACTCTTCTCAACCCCGTTCTGGGTCGAGGGATGGGCGGTGTGGTGGGAGTTCCAGTTCTGGGACTTGGGGTTCCCCAAGTCGCCGGAGGACCGGTTGGGCATGCTCTTCTGGCGCACCCACCGGTGTGCCCGGATCATCTTCTCGCTCAACTTTCACCTGGGCAAGTGGACGCCCGAGCAGTGCATCGACTTCCTCGTCGAGCGGGTTGGGCACGAGCGGGCAAGCGCGACCGGCGAGGTTCGGCGCTCCTTCAACGGGTCCTACCCCCCGATGTACCAGGCGGGATACATGCTGGGGGCCCTCCAGCTGAGGGAGCTTCACCGCGAGCTGGTGGGCCCGAAGGGCATGACCGACCGCGCGTTCAATGATGCGATCCTCGAGGGCGGGCCGATGCCGATAGAGATGGTGCGCGCGCGCCTGAAGGGTGAGAAGCCCGCGAGGGACTTTGAACCCGCGTGGAAGTTTGCCGGGCCCCTGTCGCCCTAGCTCGGTTTCCAGGCCAGGACCAGGGAGCCGGCCACGATCAGCACGCCGCCCACCGCGTGCTGGAGCGTCAGCCGCTCCCTCAGGAATATCCCGGCAAGAAGGATCGCGAAGACCACGCTCAGCTTGTCCACGGGGGCGACCCTCGAGGCCTCCCCCAGCTGCAGCGCGCGGAAGTAGCACAACCACGACAGGCCGGTCGCGATCCCCGATAGGGTGAGGAAGAGGAGCGTCCTGCGGCTTGGGACAACAATCGACCCGGCGGGCATCGAGAAGAAGACGATCGCCCATGTGATCACGAGCACCACGGTCGTCCGGATCGCGGTTGCCAGGTTCGAGTTCACGCCCTCGACGCCCACCTTCGCCAGGACCGCGGTGATCCCGGCAAACGCGGCCGACAGCAGTGCCCAGAGGACCCAGGTCATGGGGAAGGGCCGCGCGGCGCCCGGTGAAGTCGCCCGGGGCTAGCGCGCATCGGTGGGGAAGGGCTTCATGAACTCCTGATGTTTAAGCCACGCGTCGAGCTCCGCGGCAAGAGCCGCGTGATCCGCCACCCGCGGGTGATGGGAGGTCCAGTGCGTGAATTTAAAGTGGTGCATCCGCCCGTCGGAAGACTCCAGCCTCGACACGGCCTCGCTCCACTCCTTGCCCAGGGGGACACTCTGGGTTCCCGACTCCATGCCCCCGAGAAGCAGCACGATCTCCGCGCGGGGATAGGCCATTCGGAGCTTCCGGATCAGGTCCTCGTACCGATTGCCAAAGCCGGTGGGGAAGGGGAGCTTCTGGGCCTTGGGGTAGTCGGCGTCGTTGTCGCCGAGGTTCACGAAAACCACGTCGGGGATCCACTGGGTCAAGTCGGCGACCGGGGAGCCGGGCTTGGGGTAGAGCCTGTCCCAGACCTCGCCCTCCACGAACGGGATCCATCCGGTCACGATCCCGATGCCGCTCACCGAGAGATTGCGCCAGTCGGCGTGGTACGCGCGGCCGATGAGCGCCGCGTAGCTGAGTTCGGCGTTGTGGGTGCGGTGGGTGTCCCACTGGTCGGACTCGCCGTCCTCGGTGCAGGCTCCCGCGGTGATCGAGTCGCCGTAGAACTCCATCCTCGGGCCGGGGGGCACAGCTGCCGGGCGCGCCGCCTTCGACGGGTCGGCGAGCCCAATCCCCAGGAACTGGAGCGTGCCTGCGGACGCCTCCTGGCGCTTGCGGATCTCGAGGTGGTGGCGGCCCGGGGCGAGGGGCAGCGGGCAAATGAAGCGGGAACTGGCCGCCGAGGGCACCTGGGCCACCCAGCCGGCCTGGTCCACCCGGACATCGAGGAAATTGTCGCCTTCCGAGCGCCCGAACACGAGCTCAAGCCGGGTTCCCTCGAAGTCGATCGCGGCGCCACTGTCCTCCCATACGAGGACCGGCCCGGAGGGATCGCGCAGGTCGAGTCGCCCCTGGTAGAGGAACCGGGAGTCCTGGGCGCTTACGATTGCCGGGTCTCCGGGCTCGGCGCGGCCCGCACACCCGAGGGCCAGGAGGAGGACGATGGAAAGGGGGCGCGTGCAGCGACTGATCCTTTGGGCAACCGGGCGCAGGGGGTTCATGGGCCGGACCCTACCCGGGCGCCCCCGGGCTTTCGAGCCGCAATCCGGGGAAGCCGGGCGCAGCGTCACGGAGCATTGCATCGGGCCGAAAACCGGGCTCAATGGCCCCGATATAATGGCTATTGGCCGTTCGCTCTCGGGTGTGCTGGCGCTTCTCGCCCTGGGTCTGGCGGCGGGGTCCGTCGGCGCGTCCGGAGCCGGCCTCGCGGACAACGTGGTCGTTGTCGCCAACAGCGCCGCCCCGGACTCCGTGGCGATCGCCAGGCACTACGCCCAGGTTCGCGGAGTCCCGGCGGCCAACGTGATCGAGCTCAAGATGCCGGTCACGGAGACGATCTCGTGGAAGGAGTTTGTTGCGACCGTCTGGCAGCCGCTCCAGGACGAACTCGTGCGGAAGGGATGGATCGACGCCCTCGCGATGGACCTTTTCGACGCGGTGGGCCGGCGCAAGTACTCGATCTCGGGGCACCGGATCGCGGCCCTCGTGACCTGCCGGGGCGTTCCGCTGAAGGTCGCGAACGACCCCTCGCTCTACAGCGAGTTCAAGCCGTACACGGACAGCCCGCAGTTCCGGACGAACGGGGGCGCAGTGGACTCGGAACTGAGCCTACTGGCGCAGACCGACTACCCCATCAATGCCGGCATCCCCAACCCCTTCTTCGCCAATCTCCACCCTACGGGCTTTGCCTACGCCCAGGTGGTGAAGGTCTCCCGCCTCGACGGGCCCACGGCCGACCAAGCCTTCCACCTGGTGGACCTCGCCGTGGAGGCCGAACGGACGGGGCTCCTGGGGCGGGCCTATGTGGACATTGCCGGCCCCCATGAAAGCGGCGACCGGTGGCTTGCGGCTACGGCTTCTATCGTGGAGCGGCTGGGCCTTGACCTCACGGTCACGCGGGGCCCCGGGACCCTGCCTGGGAGCGCCCGGTTCGACGCCCCGGCCCTCTATTTCGGGTGGTATGCCGCGGATGTGAACGGGCCCTTCCTGCTCCCGGGATTCCGGTTCCCGCCCGGAGCGGTGGCGATGCACATCCACAGCTTCTCGGCGCATACCCTGAGGTCGTCCACGGAGGGCTGGTGCGGGCCCCTGATCGCCCGCGGCGCCACGGCCACCGTCGGCAATGTCGAGGAGCCCTACCTCGAATACACGCACCGCCCGGACCTGCTGCTGGACGCGCTCGCCCGGGGCGATGACCTCGTCGACGCCGCCTACTTCGCCCTCCCGCTTCTCAGCTGGCAGGGGATCGTGATCGGGGACCCGCTCTACCGGCCCTTTGCGATGCCGCTGGCCGACCAGCTTTCGCACCTCTCGTCCCTTCCGGCCGACCTCGCGGGCTACGCCGTCATCCAGCGGATGAACATCCTCCACCTTGCGGGAAAGCCCCTTGACGCGATCGCTGCCGGCAGGGACGGGATGAAGCATGCGCCCAACCTGGCACTGGCCCTCGCCCTGGCCCGGCGCCTTAGGGCCTCGGGCAACACCGACGAGCCCGTTTGGATCGTCAAGGGTGCGGCTGTGAGCGCCGATGCGGCCACGGGCAACTGGGAGGTCCTGCGCGAGGCCGCCAGCTTCCTGGCTCAGGTCAAGCGCCCGGCAGAGGCGATCGATGTCTACCGGAAACTTTTCGCCATCGACATGATTCCCCTCCCGGTGAAGTCCCCGTGGCTCAACGAGGCCAGGCGGGTTGCGCTGGAATCCGGCGACGCGGGCCAGGCCGCGGAGTGGAACGAGGAGGCGGCGAGGGCCGTCGAAGCGGCCCCCTTGCTCAAACCCTAGCGCCCGGCAGGGGCGCCCTAGACCGAGTCGACGATCCGGTCGGCCAGGCCGTAGGCCACGGCCTCCTTGGCGTTCAGGTAGAAGTCCCGGTCGCTGTCCTTGGAGATCTTCTCGATCGGCTGGCCCGACGCGTCAGCCAGGATCTGGTTCAACTCGCTGCGCAGCTTCTCCATTTCCTGGGCCTGGATGTTGATGTCGGTGGCAGGCCCAATGAAGCGCCCTGAGATCAGGGGCTGGTGGATGAGGACCCGGCCGTGGGGATAGATCAGGCGGCGGCCCTTGGCGGCCGCACACAGGAGGATCGAGCCCATCGAGGCGGCCATCCCGGTCACCACGATCGTGATCGGCGAGGTGACCAGCTTCATCGTATCAAATACGGCCATCCCCGCGGTGATCGATCCGCCGGGGGTGTTCATGTAGAAGGTGATCTCCTTGCCGGGTGCGACCGACTCCAGGTACAGGAGCTTCTCGCTCAGGTCCTTGGCGGATTCATCGGTCACCGGGCCCCAGAGAAAGAGCTTACGCTGGGCGAGGAAGCGCTTCTGGATCAGGAGCGAAACGGAGGAGTCCTTCTTCTCCTGGGCCTTCTCTGCGACCTCCTCGTCCTCATCCTCGTCGTCGAGGCGGGGCAGGGGGGCGTTCAGGCTGGGCTGGAGGTTGTCGAAATGCATGGGTCAAGTCTGTTGGAAAGCGGCGATTTGGCAAGCGCACTGGCTAATAGCGAACCTTGTCCGCCTTGGCGGTCCAGGCGGCAAAGGCGCCCTTTGCCTCGGCCGAAAGCAGGGGTTTCATCGCCACCGTGCGCTTGTCCGGATCCAGCGGGATCTGCCCGTAGATGAACTCGTCGTCGAAACCCACCGCCGCCGCGTCCTGGCGAGTGTTGCCGTAGTAGACCTCCGGGATGCGCGCCCAGTAGATCGCGGAAAGGCACATGGGGCACGGCTCGCAGCTGGCGTACAGGGAGCACCCGTCCAGCTTGAATGTGCCGAGCGCCTTGCAAGCGTCGCGGATGGCGACCACCTCGGCATGGGCTGTCGGGTCGCAGGTCGAGGTTACCTGGTTTCCGCCGCGGCCGACCACCTTCCCCTCCTTGCTGACGACAACGCAGCCGAAAGGCCCGCCGCGGCCGGACTTAAGCCCGTCCTCGGAGATTCGAATCGCCTCTCGCATGTGGGTCTCGTGGTTCATGGGTGAAGGGTCCTTTGCGGCCGCCAATCCGGCACAAAAATCCGACGGTACTATGGAGGTGACAGGACACAATCCGGAAGTTAGTCCTCGGTCTTTAATCCTCCCACTCTATGTCCGAAACGATCATTTCCGGCCTTTCGATCAAGGCTCCCATAACGCCAGCCTATGCCGAGATCCTGACCCCGGAGGCGTGCGCGTTCCTCGCGGGCCTGTTCCGGAAATTTGAGCCCCGCCGCCAGGAGCTGCTCCAGGCCCGGGTCACCCGCCAGGTCCAGATCGATGCGGGCGTGCTCCCCGACTTTCTCCCGTCCACCCGCCCGGTGCGCGAGGGATCCTGGAAGGTGGCGCCCGCGCCGGCCGACCTCCAGGACCGCCGGACCGAGATCACCGGGCCGGTCGACCGGAAGATGGTGATCAACGCGCTCAATTCCGGAGCGAAGGTCTTCATGGCCGACTTCGAGGATGCGACGTCCCCGACCTGGGACAACCTGATCGACGGCCACATCAACCTCCGGGACGCCGTCCGCCGGACCATCGGGTTCACAAGCCCCGAGGGAAAGACCTACAAGCTCAACGACCGGACCGCGACCCTGCTGGTGCGCCCCCGGGGATGGCACCTGCCGGAGAAGCACGTGACCCTCGACGGGAAGCCGGTCTCCGGAAGCCTTTTCGACTTCGGGCTCTACTTCTTCCACAACGCCAAGGAGAGCCTCTCCCGCGGATCGGGCCCTTACTTCTATCTCCCGAAGATGGAGAGCCACCTGGAGGCCCGCCTCTGGAACGAGGTGTTCGTCCACGCCCAGTCGGCCCTCGGCGTCCCGCAGGGTTCGGTGCGGGCGACGGCACTCATCGAGACTATCCTGGCGACCTTCGAGGCCGAGGAGATTCTCTATGAGCTGCGCGATCACGCCTCGGGCCTCAACTGCGGGCGCTGGGACTACATCTTCAGCTGCATCAAGAAGCTCAACAAGAAGAAGGACTACATTTTCCCCGACCGGACGCAGGTCACCATGACGGCACCCTTCATGAGGGCGTACTGCCTCTACGTGATCAAGGTCTGCCACCGCCGCGGTGCGCATGCGATGGGCGGCATGGCCGCGCAGATCCCGATCAAGAACAACCCCCAGGCCAACGACGAGGCACTGGCGAAGGTCCTTGCGGACAAGGAGCGCGAGGCGACCGATGGGCACGACGGCACGTGGGTGGCCCACCCGGGCCTGGTCCCGGTCGCCCTCAAGGCGTTCGACAAGCACATGCCGGGTCCGAACCAGGTGGCCCGCCTTCGCGAGGATGTGAACGTGACGGCTGCCGAGCTGCTGTCGGCACCCGTGGGCACGATCACCGAGGCAGGCGTCCGCACCAACTTCAGCGTCGGAATCCAGTACCTCGAGGCGTGGCTTGGCGGATCGGGCTGCGTGCCCCTCTACAACCTGATGGAGGATGCCGCGACAGCGGAGATCTCGAGGGCCCAGCTCTGGCAGTGGCTGCACTGCGGGGGCAAGCTGGCCGACGGCAAGCCGATCACCGCCGACTACTACGACAGCGTCATCGGCGAGGTGATCGCAAAGATCCAGTCCGAGGTCGGCCCGGAGCGCTACTCGAACGGACACTTCCGGGTCGCCACCCACATGTTCACGGAGATGGTGAAGTCCCCCAAGCTTGACGAATTCCTGACGCTTCCGGCCTACGAGCTGCTTAAGTGAGGGGATTCATGCCGGTCACCCTCGATCACCTGAACCGATCCGCCCCGGGCTCCTTCGTGGAAGCCCTGGGGCACCTCTTCGAGCATTCCCCCTGGGTTGCAGAGGAGACCTATGCCAAGCGCCCGTTTGCCGGCCTTGAGGAGCTGCACCAGGCCCTTTGCGCCACTATGCGGGCCGCCCCCCATTCACGGCAGCTTGCGCTCATCCGGGCCCACCCGGACCTCGCGGGCCGCCTGGCACAGGCCGGCCAGCTGACGGCCGACTCGACGAAGGAGCAGGCCGCCGCCGGGCTTGACCGGCTGTCGGGCGCCGAGGCGGCCGAGATCGGCCGCCTGAACGACGCCTACAAGGCGCGCTTCGGCTTCCCTTTCGTGATCTGCGCCCGGCTAAACGCCAAGGATGCGATCCTCGCCTCGATGCGCTCCCGGGTTGCCAGCACCCCCGAAGCGGAGCTCTCGACTGCGCTCGGGGAAATCGCCAAGATCGCCAGGCTTCGACTTCTCGAGGCCGTAAAAACCCAATGATGCAATGGCCGGTAAACTGAGCACCCACGTCCTGGACCTCGTTGCGGGTAAGCCGGCCGCCGGCCTGCGCATCGACCTGCACCGGATTTCCCCCGGGCCTATCCTCCTCAAATCGGTGGCGACCAATGCCGATGGCCGCACCGATTCCCCTCTTCTGGACGCTGCGGAGATCTCCGCCGGGGTTTACCTGATCGAGTTCCATGTCGCGGAGTACTTTGCAGCCCGCGGGGTCGCCCAGGCCAAGATCCCCTTTCTCGACATCGTGCCGATCCGCTTCGGGATCTCTGATCCCGAGGCCTCCTACCACGTGCCGCTCTTGGTGACGCCGTGGGCCTACAACACCTACCGGGGTAGCTGACAGCCTCGAATGTCCAAGAACATCCTGGCACACGCCGCGAAGGAACTCGGGAGGCGCCTCGAGCAGCTCGCGCGCGTCTCGGACGTCCGCGGCGAGACCACCCGCACCTTCATGTCCCCTGCGATGGGCCGGGCGAACGCCCTGGTCGGGGCCTGGATGCAGGCTGCCGACCTGGATGTGCGCGAGGACGTGGTCGGCAACATCATCGGCCGGCTCCCCTCCAAGAAGGCGGGAGCAAAGACCTTCCTGTTCGGATCGCACCTGGACACCGTCCGCGATGCGGGCCGGTTCGACGGGGCGCTTGGCGTCCTTCTGCCGATAGCGGCCCTGCAGGTGATCCGCCGCATGGGTCTGGTGCTTCCCTTTTCAGTGGAGATCGTGGGCTTCTCTGAGGAGGAGGGGGTCCGCTTCTCGAGCGCCTACCTCGGCAGCAAGGGCTACACGGGTCGGCTCTCACAGTCGGACCTGGAGCTGCGCGATGCCTCGGGGCTCTCGGTCGCGGAGGTTCTCGCCGCTCACAACGGCAAGAGCGTTTCCGCGCCCAAGGCGGCCCATTCGAAGGACGATCTGATCGGGTACCTGGAGGTTCACATCGAGCAGGGACCGGTGCTTGAGGCCAAGGGCCTGGCCACCGGCGTCGTTTCGGCCATCTCCGGCCAGACCCGCGCCCGCGTGAGCTTCACGGGCCGGGCGGGCCATGCCGGCACGACCCCCATGGCGCTCCGCAGGGACGCGCTCGCGGGTGCCGCGGAGTTCATCCTGGAGGTCGAGGCCCTCGCCAAGGCGCGCCCGCCCCTGGTGGCGACGGTGGGGTGGATTTCGGCCTTTCCCGGCGCCACAAACGTCATCGCGGGCGGGGTCGAGCTCTCGCTCGACGTCCGGCATCCGAAGAACGATGATCGAGTCGCGGCCTTCGACGACCTTGGACGAATCGCCCGCTCAATCGCCCGGCGCCGCAAGCTCGGGTTTTCCGTGAAGGCGACCCAGGACAACGGGGCAGTCACCTGCTCCGGGAGCCTGACGGAGCTCCTTGAACGGAGCGTCCGCGCCTGCCAGGGGGAGTCAATGGCGCTTCCGAGCGGCGCCGGCCACGACGCGGTCATTGTCTCCTCGGTCGCGCCGGTCGCCATGCTCTTCGTGCGCTGCAAGAAGGGGCTTAGCCACCATCCCGATGAATTTGTCCACCCCAGGGACCTTGAGGCCGCTCTCTCGGTGGTGGTCGACTTCCTGACCCGCATGGCCCATCAGCCCGCCGCATGAATTCGTCCTGCGACTTGATCGTCCGGGGGGCAACCCTCGTCCTGCCGAGCGGCCTCGTGCGGGCCGACCTGGCCATCGATGGGGGAAAAATCGCCAAGATTGGCCCCGACCTCGGTTTCGACGCCCGGGAGACCATCGATGCCTCGGGGCTTCATGTCATCGCCGGGATCATCGACTCCCATGTCCACTTCAACCAGCCGGGCCGCACCGACTGGGAGGGGCTGCGCTCGGGGTCGTCGGCGCTCGCCGCCGGCGGCGGCACGGCGTTCTTCGACATGCCGCTCAATTCCCTGCCACCCGTCATCAATGCAGAGAGCGTGGCGCTGAAGCTTGCGGCCGCCGAGCGGGAGTCTCTGACCGATTTCGCAATCTGGGGGGGGCTTGTCCCCGGCAATGTCGAGCACCTCGGCCCCATGGCCGAAGCCGGGGTCATCGGGTTCAAGTCCTTCATGTGCAACAGCGGGGTGGACGAGTTCCAGAGGGCCGATCCCGGGACGCTTAAGGTGGGGATGAAGAGGGCCGCCGAGCTCGGCATGCTGGTTGCGGTCCATGCCGAGGACGAGGACCTGGCCCGCGTGAGGACGGCCGAGGCCCATGCCCGGGGCTCGGACGTTCGCACCTGGCTGACCGCAAGGCCCGTGGAGCTCGAGCTGGAGGCGATCCGAACGGCGGTCGACATCGCCGGGGAGACCGGCTGCGCCCTCCACATCGTGCACGTGAGCAGCCCGGAAGGGGTGGCCCTTGCGCGCGAGGCCCGGGACCGGGGCGCGGATGTCTCGATTGAAACGTGCCCGCACTATCTCCTGCTGACCGACCAGGATGTCGTCAGGCTCGGGGCTCCCGCCAAGTGCTTCCCGCCGCTGCGCTCCGAGAGCCAGAGGCTCGGGCTCTGGGGCGCCCTGGAGGCAGGGAAGATCGACACAGTTGGGTCCGACCATTCTCCCGCCCCGCCCGACATGAAGCGCTCGGCCGACTTTTTCCTGAACTGGGGAGGTATCTCCGGGTGCCAGCATGGGTTTGGCCTCCTGGTCTCCGAGGCACTTTCCCGGAAGCCGGCCGCGGAGGTTCTTCCCCAGCTTTCCGAGCTCCTTTCCGGCAATGTCGCCCGCCGCTTCAGGATCAACCGGACGAAGGGCCAGCTTGCGGAGGGCCTGGACGCCGACCTTACCCTGATCTCACTTGGCACCCCCCATATGCTTTCGAATGCGGACCTGCTCTATCGGCACCGGCAGGGGCCGTATGACGGCCGCAAATCGGCGGTCACCATCGACCGGACCGTGGTCCGGGGCAGGACGGTGTTTTCCGCGGGCCGGATTGCGCCGGCTGGCGCTTCTGTGCATTTTATTCGGCCATACTCGGGTTAACCCATCCCCGGGCGCGCTACCTGCTCTTAACCCAAACCTTCCCCCCCATAATCCCATGCCTGAACTTTTTGGACACACCCGGGCGCACGTCGGTCCCCGCCACGCCCTGATCACGGCCGACAACCATGTGAACAGCTCGATCCCCGGGGTCAGTGGAGCCACGGCAGTAGTTTTGGTATCTCCCGCGATGGGCGCCTCGGTCGCCCAGACACTCCTGACGTTCGAGTCGGGAGGGGCCGCCAGGATTGCCGCTAGCGACGTGCAGACCTTCGGCTACGTGATGCAGGGGTCCGCTTCCGTTTCGATCGACGGCAAGAAGAGGACGCTCAGGTCCGGGGGCTACTTTTACTGCCCCGCGGGATCGGAATGGGGCCTCTCGGGGCCGAAAAGAGGGACGCGCCTCACGCTCTTTCAGAAGAAATACGCGGCGCTGCCGGGCGTTAAGGCGCCTGGAGCCCTGTTTGGGGAGGAGTCCCGGGTCAAGGGAACCCCGTTCCTCGGGGATCCCGCAGCTAATCTCCAGGTGCTCCTTCCTGACCTGCCCGGTTTTGACATGGCGGTGAACCTCTTTGCCTACCAGCCCGGCGGCCATCTTCCGTTTGTGGAGATCCACATCATGGAGCACGGCCTGGTCATGCTCTCGGGCGAGGGCGTGTACCGCCTCGAGGACTCCTGGTATCCGGTCAAGGCCGGCGACTCCATCTGGATGGCCCCCTATTGCGCGCAGTGGTTCGTCGCGATGGGCAAGGTTCCGGCCAGATACCTCTATTACAAGGATGTGAACCGGGCCGCCCTCTGAAGCCACGATGTCCGAACTGAAGATCTCCGTCGACAAGGCCGGCCTTGAGCGCCGCCTCAAGGAGCTCGCCCTGATCTCCGAGGCCCCGGCGCCGGTCGTCACCCGCGTCCTGTTCTCGGAGGCCGACCTGAGGGGTAGGCGGTATGTGCGCAAGGCCGCCGAGGATGCCGGCCTGCGGGTTCGCGAGGACGCGGTGGGCAACCTGTTCGCGCGGTGGGAGGGCTCTGAGCCGGACCTGCCGGCCGTGGGGTCGGGATCGCACACCGATGCGATCCCGAACGCCGGCCTCTACGACGGCGTTGTCGGTGTCCTGGGCGCGTTTGAGGCGCTTGCGGCCCTGAGGCGCTCGGGGTTCAAGCCGCGGAGGTCGCTCGAGGTCGTGATGTTCACGGCCGAGGAGCCCACGCGTTTTGGGCTGGGTTGCCTGGGAAGCCGACTGATGGCCGGCACGATCTCCGTGGAGAAGGCCCAGGCGCTCCGGGACCCCGAGGGGCGAACCTTGGACGAGCTGCGCGCGGCGGCCGGCTACTCGGGTTCCCTGGAGTCCGTGCGCCTGCCGAACGGCTACTACCATTCCTTTGTTGAGCTCCACATCGAGCAGGGCCCGATCCTCGAGAGGCAGGGGATACCGATCGGCCTGGTCGAGCACATCGCCGGGCCGAGCAGCTACCGGGTGACCCTCCACGGCGAGGGAGGGCATGCCGGCGCGGTCCTCATGCCGGTCCGCCACGATGCCCTGCTGGCCGGTGCCGAGATCGCCCTTGCGGTAGAGCGCGCCGCGCTCGGGAGCGGCAGCCCGGACACGGTGGGAACGGTGGGCGTGTTCCGGGTTGAGCCCGGCGCCGTGAACAGCGTTCCCTTCAAGGCCTACCTGGAGATCGACCTTCGGGACTCCCGGCTGGACACCCGGGCAAAGGCCCTGGCGGAGATCCGCGCCGCGGCGGAGACGGCCTGCAGGCAACGGGGTGTCACCCTGGACTTCGAGGAGATCAATGCCGATCCCCCGGCGGCCGGGGATCAGAAGACGATCGCGATCGCCGAGAAGGTCTGCGCGGAGTTGGGGCTCAAATCCCTGCGGATGGTGAGCCGCGCCTATCACGATTCCCTCTTCATGGCCCGGGTGAGCCCGACCACGATGATCTTCATCCCGTGCCGCAACGGATGGAGCCACCGGCCCGAGGAGTTCGCAACGGCTGAGCACATCGCGTCGGGGGCGGAGGTGCTTGCGCACACGATGGCCCGCCTGGCGGTCTGACCCATGGGCTTTGAATTCACGCTCAACGGGAGCACGATCGAGGTCGAGGGCGTGTCGCCGACCACGACCCTCCTTGATTTCCTGAGAAGGAGCGGGCTGACGGGGAGCAAGCAGGGGTGCGCCGAGGGCGACTGCGGCGCGTGCACGGTTGCCCTGGTGGACCGTGACCACGAGGGCCGGCCCGCCTACCGCGCCGTGAACAGCTGCATCGCCCTCCTGCCCATGTTCGCGGGCCGGGAGGTCCTGACCGTCGAGGGCCTGGCGAAGGCGGGCGGCGAGCTTCACCCGGTGCAGTCGGTGATGGTGAACCACTACGGCTCCCAGTGCGGCTACTGCACGCCGGGCTTTGTGATGTCTCTTTTCGAGGGCTACTACCGCGGCGACTGCAAGGGCCCCTGCGGGATCAGCGACCAACTCGGCGGCAACCTGTGCCGGTGCACCGGCTATCGCCCGATCCGGGACGCGGCCTTGGAGGCCCTTGAGCACCGGGACCAGGGGACGGGCCCGGCCGACGCGTTTTCCAAGCGCCTGGAGGACCCGGTGCCCAGCCTGGCCACGGTGGACTATGAGGCCGAGGGGGAGCGCTTCCTTCGCCCCACCTCCCTTTCAGGGCTCTTTGAGGCCCTGGCCAAGCACCCGAAGGCGGTGCTGGTCGCGGGGGCCACCGAAATCGGCGTCGACGTGACGAAGAAGGCCCGCTCGTTCCCTGTCCTCGTGTCCACCGACGCGGTTCCCGAACTGACCGGGATCCGTTCAACCGATGCGGTCTGGAGGATCGGAGGCTCGGTCACCCTGACCCGGATCGAGGAGGCCGTGGGAGGCGAATTCCCGTCCCTAGGAAAGATGCTCAAGGTTTTTGCGGCGCGCCAGATCCGGAACCGCGCGACCTTTGGCGGCAACCTGGCGACGGCCTCCCCGATCGGGGACGGGGCGCCGGTCCTGCTCTCGCTCGACGCCCAAGTAGTGCTCAGGTCGGCCTCGGCCGAGCGCACCGTGGCGCTCGCCGATTTCTTCACGGGCTACCGCAAGACGCTTCTCGCCCCGGGTGAAATCATCCTCGAGGTGCTCCTGCCCCGGTTCGCCACTGAGAGCGGTCTTACCCGGCGCTCCGACTTCCTCAAGGTTTCCAAGCGCCGGGAGCTCGACATCAGCATCGTGGCCGGGGCGTTCTCCGTGGACACCGACAAGGAGGGCGTGGTCCGCAGGGCGCGCCTGGCGTATGGAGGCGTGGCGGCCACCCCCGTGCGGGCCCTGAATGCCGAGGCCGCGCTTGTCGGCCGAACCCTCAAGGAGGGCGCCGCGGAGGTCGCGCGGATCCTCTCTACGGAATTCAAGCCGATCGACGATGTGCGGGCGGGCGCCGAGTACCGCAGGGGCCTGATCGTGAGCCTCTGGGAGAAGTTTGCCTCCGGAACAACGAGCATGGCCCAGGACGGGGCGCTTGATTTTGGAAAGGGGGCGGACGGCGCCCCCACGGATGACTCCCGCGCGCTCAGGCACGAGAGCGCCGTGGGCCACGTGACCGGCAGGGCCCTCTACACGGACGATACCGCGCAAAAGCGCCCGATGCTCGAACTGTGGCCGGTATGCTCGCCCCATGCTCACGCACTCATCAGGAGGCGGGACGCCACGGCCGCGCTCGCGATGCCAGGCGTCGTGGCCGTCCTCATGGCCGAGGACATCCCGGGGCACAACAACGTCGGCACCATGCACGACGAGCCGCTCTTCGCGGACCGGGAGGTGCTCTACCACGGCCAGGTGGTTGCCCTCGTGGTCGGGCATTCGCAAAAGGAATGCCGCGCCGCGGCCGCAGCCGTCGTGGTTGAGTACGAGCCGCGGACCCCCCTCCTGGGAATCAAGGAGGCGGTCGCGGCCAAGAGTTTCCACAGCCCGCCCCACACCCTGGCCCGCGGGGACTGCGCCGGCGCGCTCGGCCGCTCGCCCCTGCAGCTGGATGGGGAATTCTCGTTCGGGGGCCAGGAGCATTTTTACCTGGAGACCCAGGCGGCGTGGGCGGAGTCGGGGGAGGACGGCACGGTCTTCGTCAGTTCCTCGACCCAGCACCCGACGGAGATCCAGGCAATCGTCGCGCACGTCCTTGACGAGCCAAGGAACAAGGTGGTCGTGCAGTCCCCGCGCATGGGGGGCGGGTTCGGCGGCAAGGAGACCCAGGGCAACGCCTTTGCTGCCATGGCGGCGCTTGCCTCGCTGAAGACGGGCAGGCCGGTCCGCATCCAGCTCGACCGCGACCTGGACATGATGCTGACCGGCAAGCGCCACCCCTTCCTGTCCCGGTTCCGCGTGGGGTACGATGAGCGGGGCGTGATCCTGGGCGCGGAGGTTGACCTCTTCTCCGACGGGGGATGGTCCCTCGACCTGTCGCAACCGGTCCTTGACCGCGCGCTTTTTCACCTGGACAACGCCTACTACATCCCGGCGGTGCGGTTCACAGGCCTCATCGCGAAGACGAACGTCGCCTCCAACACAGCCTTCAGGGGATTTGGCGGGCCGCAGGGGATGATCGTCATGGAGGAGATCATGGACCGTGTTGCCCGGAGGCTGGGCCTGCCCCCGGAGCTTGTCCGCGGGCGCAACCTCTACCGCGGCTCGGGCGAGACGAACACGACCCACTACCTCCAGGAGATCGGCGATAATCGCCTTCTGGAGGTTTGGGCCAAGGTCCAGGAGCAGGCGGACTTCGTCGGACGCCGCCTCGAGATCGAGTCCTGGAACAAGGCGAACCCGTCGGTGAAGCGGGGGCTGGCCGTCACTCCCCTCAAGTTCGGGATCTCATTCACGCTGACCCATTACAACCAGGCCGGCGCCCTGGTGCTCCTCTACATGGACGGAACGGCCCAGGTGAGCCACGGGGGCACCGAGATGGGGCAGGGGCTCCACACGAAGATCCGCGGAGTGGCGATGCGCGAACTTGGGCTTGTTGCCGCAAGCGTGCGCGTCATGGCGACCACGACCGACAAGGTGCCCAACACCTCCGCCACGGCGGCCTCCTCCGGCGCCGACCTGAACGGCGCGGCCGTGAGGAACGCGTGCATCACCCTCAGGGAGCGCCTCCTGCCGGTTGCGGCGGCGATGCTTTCAAAGGTTGCCGGAAGCCCCGTCTCGCCCGCCCAGGTCGAGTTCAGGGACGGCCTGGCTGTCGCCCGGGCCAAGGACCTCTCTCTGCCCATCTCCGACGTCTGCCGCAAGGCCCACGAGCTCCGGATCAGCATGTCGGCGTCGGGGTTTTATGCGACGCCCGGGATCCATTGGGACTGGTCAACCGCGTCGGGCAGGCCGTTCCAGTATTTTGTTTGCGGCGCGGCGGTTGCAGAGGTCGAGGTTGACGGCCACACCGGGATGCACCGGGTCCTTAGGATGGATGTCGTTCACGACGTGGGCACGTCGCTTAACCCCGGTGTCGACCGGGGACAGATTGAGGGCGGCCTCGTCCAGGGCGTCGGCTGGCTCACCCGGGAGGAGCTCCTCTGGGACAAGCAGGGCAGACTCCTCACCCACAACGCCAGCACCTACCAGATCCCGGCAATCAGCGATGCTCCGATCGAGATGAACATAACGCTGCTCCCGATGGCGGAGCAGGAGGGGACGATCCACGGGAGCAAGGCGTCCGGTGAGCCCCCGCTGATGCTGGCCTTCTCGGTGCGCGAGGCCCTGAGGGACGCCGTTGCTGCTTTCGGCTCGGGTCAGGGCGAGGTTCCGCTGGCTTCGCCGGCGACCTGCGAGGCGATTTATTCTGCGATCCGGGCGCGCCTCGACTAAGGAAATTCCTTAGTGCGCGTCGAAAACGGCCCTTTTCCCCTCTGAAACGACCCAAGGTGCTGCACCTTGTCGGCCGTTAGGTCCCGGTCGAATACGTCGAAAGACGTAAAGTTTTATTAGGGGAATCCGTAACAATACGTATGAAACACCTTTCATACATGCGCTACAGCCGTCTAAAGATCACAGCACTCGCCACCTTTTGCGTTCTCTCGGGCGTCTCCCGCGGGGCGATCGCCATAGGCAACAGCAACGTCCAGATTGGCGGCTTCTTCAGCCAAGGTTACCTTTATAGTAATAACAACAACCTCCCGACGCAGGACGTTGGAGGTACCTGGGACTTCCGCGAGGCCGCGTTCAACGTGACCGACACGATCGGAGCCCACCTTCGCGTCGGCGGCCAGGTCTTCGAGCAGCGCTTCGGCAACATCGGCGGTGACAAGATGATCCTAGACTGGGCCATCGCTGACTACAACTTTGCGTCCTGGTTTGGCATCCGTGCGGGTCGCGTGAAGTATCCGAAAGGCCTCTACGGCGAGGCGCTCGACCTCGACGTCGTTCGTCCCTTCGTCCTCCTCCCCGAGGCGGTCTACAGCCCGATCCTTCGCGACTTCACCGCCTCGTTCGACGGCGGGATGGTCTACGGTTCCGTAAACGCGTTGAAGGGCTCCTTCGACTACAAGATTTTCGCCGGCAACATCCCGATCAATCCGGAAAAGGGCGTGGCCGACTTCTACAACGACGGCGGTGGTCTCTTCGCCGGAAACGGAGCAACCGCCCTCAAGATGGATTCCGTGAAGGGTGCTCAACTGGTTTACAACACGCCCGTTAGCGGCCTGAAGATTGTCGGGTCCTATTCTTACTTCACCAACCTGCAAGCATCCGGACCGTTCAGCGGATATCCCCCGGTGGCTCTGGAGACGAACCTCCCAAAATTCTCGTGGCTCACATACTCGGCTGAGTACTCTGTCGGCGATTGGGTGTTCGCAGCCGAGTGGCAGCGCACGGGTGGCGATCTTTTCCTGGCGGCTGCCCCGATAGGGTTTGCGGCGAGCGAATTCATCGGCTGGGACGGATGGTACGTTGCCGCCTCGCGCCGCATCGGCGAGAAGTTCCAGGTCGGCGCTTACTACGGCGACAACCAGGTGCGCACGGGCTACCGTTCCAGCAACCCGGGTGACTACCAGCACGACTCCGCGCTCAGCCTGCGCTACGACCTGAACGACCACGTCATCTTCAAGATCGAGGGCCATTATTTCAATGGCACCTACGAGACCTTCAACACGGTCCGGATATCCAATCCGAATCCGAAGCCCAATACGACGGTCTTCGCGGTCAAGACGACGATCAGCTTCTAAGCCCAAACCGGAACCACCAGCATGAACACCAATCACCTACGCCGGTTCGGCGCCTTGGCCGTCCTGTTCTCAGCCGTCTCGATCGCGGGCGCTGCGCCCGCGATCATAGCCAACAAGAGCATCGAGAAGGAGAAAATCGACGCCTCTTCCCTGAAGGCCGTGTTACTCGGCAAGAAGGTGGCCTGGGACACGGGCGGGCGTGCCATCCTTGCCGTCCTCAAGAGCGGGCCTGTGGCCGACGAATTCCTCAAGGGTGCCGTCGACATGTCGAGCAGCAGCTTCAACAACTACTGGCGCCGCCTCGCCATGACCGGTGGCGGTTCCGCCCCCCATGTCTTTGAGAAGGATGAGGAGCTAAGGAAATATGTTGCGGACACGCCGGGGGCCATCGGCTTCGTGGATTCCGCCAACGTGGACGCGTCTGTTGCCGTCATAACCCTCGCTCCCTAAAAACGTGGTCTCGGTACGGCATACAGATTCGCAAGCAACCGACGGCACCCCTGAGGCGTCTCCCGACAACTCATCTGCCGTCAGGCTCAATCTGAAGCGCGCGTTCCTCGCGATCACGCTGAGCTTTGTATTCCTCGGCGCGCTCATCGTCGTGCTTGGGATCACCAGCTTCAAGCTTTCCAAGGACGGGACCGCCCAGAGCGGGGATCTCACCAAGAGACTATTGCCTGCGCTGGAGGCGGTCTCGGGTCTCGAGGTATCGACGCTCAAGTTCAACCTATCGAACCTCCAGTTCGTGACCGCCAAGGACGACGAGGCCCAGGCCCGCGAGCTCACGCATGCGGCCACCTACCTCGAGGAGATCAACACCCAATCCTCGAAATTGGCCCAGCTGTTGGGGACACCCGAGGCGCGTGCCCACCTCGACAAATTCTTGGAATCCCTGAAGGTTTACCAAGGCTCGGTGGCGAGGCTTCAGAAGGCCCTTAAGGACAATAACTTCGACGAGGCCATGAAGCTTTTGGACGGAGACGTCGCTAAGGCCTACCTCGTCATTGAGGCCGATCTCTCGGCCCTGAGCCGGTTCGTCTTTGACCTGGCCAACAACAATGGAGACACCACGCAGAAGCTCCTCGACCGCAACCTGCGTTCAACGCTCCTGCTGGGCGCTGTGATCGCGGGCCTAGCCCTCATGGCCGTCGGATTTGTCCAGATCCTCTCGACCCGCATTGGGCGCAGCATGGCGAGGATCTCCGGGACACTCTCGGGCGCGGTGAACGACATCTTTGAAAAGGCCAGCGGGTTCTCGGCGACCAGCAATCTGCTTGCCTCCGGCGCCAGCGAGCAGGCCGCCTCCCTTGAGGAGACCACGGCCTCGCTCGAGGAGATGGCCAGCATGACCCGGCAGAACGCCGACGCGGCCCAGACCGCGAAGCAGATCGCCAGCGAGACGCGCACCGCGGTCGAGAATGGATCCGAGGGGATGAAACGCATGACGGCCGCCATGGATGGCATCACCTCCTCCAGCGCCGAGATCGGAAAAATCATCAAGACGATCGACGACATCGCCTTCCAGACCAACATCCTCGCCCTGAACGCTGCCGTGGAAGCCGCGCGCGCGGGTGAGGTTGGCGCCGGGTTCGCCGTGGTTGCCGAGGAGGTGCGGGCACTCGCCCTTCGCTCAGCGACCGCCGCAAAGGAGACTTCTGACAAGATCGAGACGGCCCTGCGGCGAAGCCGCGAAGGCAAGAGCACCAGCGTCGAGGTGGAGAACATGCTCGGCGGCATCGTACAGCAGGTGAAGAAGATGGATTCGCTGGTGGCGGAGATCGCGACGGCCTCGGCGGAGCAGTCCGACGGGCTGAAGCAGCTCAACACGGCGATGTCCCAGATGGACAAGGTGACGCAATCCAACGCGGCCGGCGCCGAGGAGACTGCAAGCGCGGCCCACGAGCTTTCCGGGTACACCGAACTTCTCCGCAAATCCGTCGAGCACTTGAACGCTTTCACAGGCACTCAGGCGAGGGCGGTTGCCCGAAGCGCCGTTTCCGTGCCCGAGGGCGCCCCGGTTTCCCCGGCACGGCCCAAGGGTTCGGGCCGCGTCACCTGGACGGCCAACGGTAGCCGGTCCTGATCGACCTAGTCCGGCTGGCTCCAAGGCCTTGCCTTGGGTCCCGGGCGATCCATTGTGTCCGGTCGTGGCGGCATCGGATATGGGCAGGATTAGGCGCGTGCACGCGTTCGCGTGGCTATGGGAACCCATGGCGGGGGAGCCTTCGTTCCTACTGCGCTCGATGTTTGGGACCAAGGCAGCTTATCTCGACGGGAAGCTCATGATCTGTTTTTCGGACGGCAAGGAACCCTGGCGCGGGCTCTTGGTGGCAACGGAGCGACAGCACCACGCCTCGCTGACCGCGGAGATCGGGGACCTGCGGCCACATTCCGTCCTGCCGAAGTGGCTATACCTGCCCGATGCAGCCGACTCGTTCGAGCGGTCCGCCGAGCGGGTTGTGGAGCTGGCCCTGCACCGGGACCCGCGCATCGGGGTCGTGCCCAAGCCACACAAGACCCCGCGCCGAAAGAGCCGGGGGCCGCGGATCTAGGCGCAGGTGCGCTTTCGGTCCCTTAGGGTGAGCAGCTGGGAGGCGATGCTCAGGGCGATCTCATGGGGATGATTGGTTCCGAAATCCAGGCCCACCGGGCAATGAAACTGGCCCGCGCGCGCCTCGGGCACGCCGTCGGCAATGAGCTCCTGGATCAGGATCTGCCGCTTGGCCTCGCTTCCAATCACCCCGATGAAGGGGAAGTTCCTCTCGGTGAGGGCGCGCCTGAGGATGGGCCGGTCCGTCGTGTGCCCCATGGTCATGACGACCAGGAACGCGTCGTCGGGAAGGGAGGGCACGCACTCCTCGGGCCTTGCGGCCTCCTGGAGGGTCACGTTCTGCGCCCGGCTCAGCCTGGAAAGCCACTCCGGCCGGGAGTCGATGACGGTGATCCTGCAGGGCAGGGGGGCCAGCACCGGGATCAGCGCCTGGGACACGTGGCCGGCGCCGAACACGGCGATATTCCAGGGGCCGGGGCCGAAGTGCGGCTCAAAGTAGAACTTCACCGATCCGCCGCAGGTCATGCCGACGTCGCCCTTCAGGGTCCACGACACGAAGCGCGGCTTGGCCTCGCCCGAGGCGAGGATCTCGGAGGCGAGCTTCAGGGCCGCCACCTCGACCTTGCCCCCGCCGACCGTGCCCGAGTGGAGCCCGTCCGCGGTAACGAGCATCTTGGCCGCGGCGTCCTGCGGGGTGCTCCCAAGGGCCTCAACCAGGGTCACCAGGACAAAGGGCACGCCCTGGTTCTCGAGGCCCACGAGCTGCTCGTAGATCGTCACACCAGGCCGAGCTTCATCTTGCCCTCCTCGCTGATCATCGACTGGTTCCACGGCGGATCCCAGGTGATGCGCACGTCGGCGTCGCCGACACCGGGCACCAGGAGAATCTTGCCCTTGGCATCCTCGGCGATCGCAGGGCCCATGCCGCAGCCGGGGGCGGTGAGGGTCATCGCCACGTTCACCTTGAACGAGGCTTCGGGCGTCTTCTCAACGTCCATCGAGTAGACCAGCCCCAGGTCCACGATGTTCACCGGAATCTCCGGGTCGTAGACCTTGCGCAGCTGGTCCCAGAGGGCCTCCGGGTTCGGGGCGCCGTCAGCCAGGGTCGCCGCCTCGACCGAGTGGTCGGAGGCCTCCTCCCCGAGCGCATCGCCGTCCTTCCCGTCTATACGGAACAGGCCGTGGTCAGTCTGGACGGTGTAGCTGCCGCCGAGCGTCTGGTGGATCTGGATCCGGGTCCCCGTGGGAAGGAGGCTCTTCTCGCCCGAGGGGATCTGCGTTGCGGTCACCTCACGCGAGAGCACACGGTCGCGGTTCTTGGGAATCATGGGTTGGAAATCTTGTCTTACTTGCCGAAGCGCCGGCGGATCAGGCCGCGGATGGCCGAGTGGAGTTCCTCGTTCTCGAGCCGGGAGAGCACATCCTCGAAGAAGCCGAACACGAGGAGCTCGTGGGCGGCCTTTTCCGGTATCCCGCGCGACTTCAGGTAGAACGCCTGGTCGGCATCGATCGGGGCGCTGGTGGCCCCGTGCGTGCAGCGGACATCGTTTGCCTGGATCTCGAGCCCGGGGAGCGAGTTCGACTCGGCGTCCTCGCTGAGCATCAGGTTCCTGTTGCTCTGGTAGGCGTCGGTCTTCTGGGCGTCGGGGTCCACGACAATGAGCCCGGAGAAGATCGTGCGCGCCTTGTCCAGGAGCGCGTTCTTGTAGAGGAGGTCCGACTTGGTATTGGGGGCCTGGTGGATCTGGAGCGTCCTCTGGTCGAACTCCCGGGCCCCGGTGGCGACCGTGAGGGCCAGCATCTCCGAGAACCCGCCGGGCGCCTGCAGCTGGCTCAGCGACTCGTGGCGGGCCTGCTTGGCGCCCAGGTGGAGGTTAAGCGACTGGACCCGGGCGTCCCTGCGCACGACGGTCGAGTTGAACTGCATCGAGAGCGACTCCATGGACCAGCTCTGCGCGGCGACGTAGGTGATCTTCGCCCCGTGCCCCGCATAGAGGTCGTTGGCCCCGCAGGCGAAGTGGCCGAACTCGTCGTTGGAGAGGAAGTGGTCGACGATCGTCACCTTGGAGTTCTCCTCGGCGATCACCAGCGTGTGCGGGAACACCGCCGTGCCCGGGCCCTCGGCCGAGTGGATGAGGACGATCGGCTCCTCGACCTGCACGCCGCGCGGGACGTACACGAATGCGCCGTCGGCGATAAAGGCCTCGTGGAGCGCCGCAAACTTGGCCGATCCCAGCTTCTGGGGCTGCGCCATGAAGTGCTGGCGGAAGAGCTCGGGGTGCCTCTCGGCAGCCTCCGTCAGGGTGCACACCACGACTCCGGCCGCGGCGACCGAGTCGCGGAGGGCGTTTCGGGTCCCCAGGCGGCCGTTCACGAAGGTGAGGGTGGGTTCCGCCGCGAGCGAGAACGCGCCCTTTGCCGCCTTGGCGTCCCGGGTGCTCGCCTGGTCGTGCACGTAGCCGTCCAGCTTGATCCCGGAGATCGTGCTGAACCTCCAGCTCTCGTCGGTGCGGGTCGGCATCGGGAGCGCCTCGAAGCGGGCGTAGGCGGAGCGCTTGCGCTCGTGCCAGAGGGCGGGGACCGAGGCAAGGTGCTCCGCGAAGGCGGCGGGCGTGAAGGAGCCCACGGCTGCGGTCGAGGGCGTGGTGAGGGCGGGGGCGGCGGCCATGGCTTAACCCACGCTCCCTTCCATCTCCAGGTCGATCAGGCGCTTGAGCTCCACGGAGTACTCCATGGGGAACTGGCGCGCCAGGTCGTTTACGAATCCGTTCACCGACAGGCTCATCGCCTGCCCCTCGGTCAGCCCGCGCTGCTGCATGTAGAAGATCTGGTCGGCGCTCACCTTGGAGACGCTCGCCTCGTGCTGGACGGCGTGGCGGTCGCCCCGGACGGTGATTGACGGGTAGGTGTCCGTCCTGCTGTTGGTGTTGATCAGGAGCGCGTCGCACTCGGTGTTGTTCTTGCAGCCCTTGAGCCCCCTCGGGATGTGGACCACCCCGCGGTAGGTGGCGCGGCCCTGGCCCACGGAGATCGACTTGGAAACCACCGTGGAGGTGGTCTCGTCGGCCGCGTGGACCATCTTTGCCCCGGTGTCCTGGTGCTGGCCGTCGTTGGCCAGCGCGATCGAGATCACCTCGCCGCGGGCCTTGCGCCCCTTCAGCACAACGCCCGGGTATTTCATCGTGAGCCGGCTGCCGATGTTGCAGTCGATCCACTTGATCTCGCTCTCCTCGTGCGCCAGGCCGCGCTTGGTGACCAGGTTGAACACGTTGGACGACCAGTTCTGTACCGTGATGTACTGGATCTTGGCCCCCTTGAGCGCCACCAGCTCGACGACCGCGCTGTGGAGCGTCGCCGTCGAGAACTTGGGCGCCGTGCAGCCCTCCATATAGGTGAGCTCGCTGCCTTCATCGCAGATGATGAGCGTCCGCTCAAACTGGCCGAAGTTCTCCGCGTTGATCCGGAAATAGGCCTGGAGGGGGTGGGAGACCTTGACCCCGGGCGGGACGTAGATGAACGAGCCGCCGGAGAACACAGCGCTGTTGAGCGCCGAGAACTTGTTGTCACCCGTAGGGATCACCTTGCCGAAGAACTTGCGGAAGATCTCGGGGTGCTCCCTTAAGCCCTCGGTCGAGTTCATGAAGATGACGCCCTGCTTGGCGACGGCCTCCTTGATGTTCGAGTAGGCGGCCTCGGAGTCGAACTGCGCCTCGACCCCGGCCAGGAACTTGCGCTCCTGCTCGGGAATCCCGAGACGCTCGAACGTGCGCTTGATGTCCTCGGGGACCTCGTCCCACGTGCGCTTGGGCTTGAGGCCCTGGGAGAGGTAGTAGCGGATCTTGTCGAAGTTGATGTTCTCCAGGTCCTTGGTCGCCCAGTGCGTCGGCAGCGGCTTGGACTGGAATGTCTTCAGGGCGTTCTGGCGGAACTCCCGGATCCACGGCGCCTCCTTCTTCACCGCGGAGATGTAGTCGACGGTGCGGTCGGAGAGGCCCGTGCCCGCGTCAAAGTCGTACGTCATGTCGTACTTGAAGTTGCCGGACGTCTGGTCGATCCCGGCCACCGGGTTCTCGGCCGTTGTCTCGAGCGTGTCTGTGATTTCGGACATGGTGTTGGTCCTCCCGGTTTAGGCGGTTGCGAGCTCCTGCTTAACCCAGTCGTAGCCGCGGGACTCGAGCTCCAGGGCGAGCGACTTGTCGCCGCTCTTGACGATGCGCCCGTCGATCATCACGTGGACGTGGTCGGGGACGATGTAGCTGAGGAGCCTCTGGTAGTGGGTGATCAAAAGGATGCCGAGGTTCGGCCCCCTCAAGCTGTTGACGCCGTCCGAGACGATGCGCAGGGCGTCGATGTCGAGCCCGGAGTCCGTCTCGTCCATGAGCGCGAACTTGGGCTCCAGCATGGCCATCTGCAGGATCTCGCTGCGCTTCTTCTCGCCGCCGGAAAAACCCTCGTTCACCGAGCGCGACGTGAACTTCCGGTCGATCTTAAGGAGGTCCATCTTCTGGTAGAGGCGCTTGTAGTAGCCCGAGGCGTCGATCTCCTCGCCCTCGGCCATGCGGGCCTGGAGCGCAGCCCGGAGGAAGTTCGCGATGCTGACCCCGGGGATCTCGCTCGGGTACTGGAAAGCGAGGAAGATGCCCTCCCTGGCCCGCTCGTCGGACTCCTTCTCGAGGATCGACTTGCCGTCGATGAGGACGTCGCCCTGCGTGATCGTGTAGTCGGGATGGCCGGCGATCGCCTTGGCCATGGTCGATTTGCCGGTGCCGTTGGGCCCCATGATGGCGTGGATCTCGCCGGTATTGATCGTCAGGGTGACGCCCTTGACGATTTCCTTGTCCCCGGTGGAGACGTGAAGGTTTTTGATTTCGAGGGAGGACATGCTGAGGATTAAGGTGTCGGTTGGGTCGGGGCCGTGTTGGCCTTGCCGCGGAAGATGATCTCGACCGAGGAGGCTTCGAATCCGGGGGGAAGAATGGACTTCACCTGGTCGATGAGTCCCGCCGGCAGGTCGATGTCGTGGGTCGCGCCCGTCTTCGTGTCGTGAAAATGGGCGTGGGGGTGCAGGTTGGGGCAGTAGCGGGTCGGCCCCCTCTCGAAATTCACGGTCCGCACGAGGTCGCACTGAACCAGCGCCTCCAGGCAGTTGTAGACCGTGGCGAGCGAGATCATCGGCAGTTCTGGCTTCGCCCGCGCGAACACCTCCTCGGCTGTCGGATGATCCCGCTTCTTTAAGAGGAGGTTGTAAATCACCTCGCGCTGCGGCGTCGAGCGGAGCCCGCTGTCGGAAAGGCGCTGGGCTAGGGCTTCAGAGCTGTCGGTGTTGGATACCATGAGCAGAGCGAACCCCACTACCTAATTGGAATGGTTCTCAGTTTCAACTAGGAATGAGAATCATTCTAATTAATTACTGTAAGTATATATATATAAGATCTATAGATACCTCAATTCGAGCAAATTTTGACCTGAATTGCCTCCAAAGCAGCGAATATCCCGACTGATTTCCGGCTTTGAGCGCCAATCCGGAACTGACTCCGATCAACGCTTAATCACAGCGAAAGGTCATCATGCTCTCGCCCAAGATGAGGATAACCTTCTCATCGGTGATCGACCCCGCTGCTCGAATGATATGCTCGAGCTGCGATCTCGTCATGGGGTTTTCAGTAATTCCAATCGTTGCTCGTCCTCGAGGAATCCTCCGAAGGGCACACTTTGCCTTATGCGGTCCCCTTGGGCAGACTCATCAAGTAGCGTCGAACGCAAAGATGCCCAGGGTAGATCAAGCAAGTCCTTCCACTCGGTCCTCAGGCCAGCATTGGAATAGCGGCTGGCTTGAACCCTTGCCTTATCAAGCAACGTTGGATCTGCCTCGATTCTCTCTACGCAGGCCTCCACCAGTCGCAACAATCGCCTATCGACGTCGCCGTGCGTGGACGATGGGGAGGCCTTCATTGCAGCCCAATCTTTGCATCAACCTCCGTGTTCAGCAAGCCAACGTTCGGCGTCAATGGCGGCTTGGCAGCCCATACCGGCCGCCGTAATCGCCTGGCGGTAAACATGATCGGCGCAGTCACCCGCGACATAAACGCCGGGAACCTTGGTCCTGACCTGCGAGCCCTCGGTCGGGACAAAGTACCCGTTGGAATCGACGTCGAGGACCGAGGCAAACGGGCCCGAGTTGGGCACGTGGCCGATGGCGACGAAGATGCCCTTTGCCGGAAGCACCCGCTCGGCACCGGTCTTCAGGTTCCTGACCTTCAGGCCCGAGACCGCCCCCTCGCTGACGCCCTGCACCTCAAGCGGCGCAGAATCCCAGACCATCTCAATCTTTGGGTGCGAGGTCGCGCGCTCGGCCATGATTCGCGAAGCGCGCAGGGAGTCGCGGCGGTGCACCAGGTAAACCTTGCTCGCGAATCGGGTCAGGAAGAGGGCCTCCTCCGCAGCGCTGTCGCCGCCACCGATCACCGCAACCTCCATCTTCCGGTAAAACGCCCCGTCACAGGTGGCGCAGGTCGTGACGCCCTTGCCGCCGTAGAGCTCCTTTTCACCGGGGATGCCCGTCATCCGGGGCGACGCCCCGGTTGCGATGATGACCGCCTTGGCCAGAATGGTGCGGTCCCCGCACACGAGCTTGCGGGGCATCGAGGTGAAGTCCACGGACTGGACCCAGGCCTGCTCAAAGCGGGTGCCGAACTTTGCGGCCTGCTTGCGCAGGTTGTCCATCAGCTGGAAGCCGTCCACCCCCTCGGGAAATCCCGGGAAATTCTCGACCTCGCTGGTCGTCGTCAGCTGGCCGCCCGGCAGCGGCCCCTCGATCACGAGCGGGCCCAGGTTGGCCCGGGCCGTGTACACGGCGGCCGTGAGGCCTGCGCAACCGGTGCCGACAATGACGACGTTCTCCACTTGGGTGTTGGACATAATAGGGTGTGACTAAGACACAGAGATGCAGTCTGGGTTCAGTGCAACTGCGGAAAGTGAACCAAAGAGGGGGGGGCCTCGGCGAGACGCTTTTAGAGCGAAATCAGGACGAAAAACTGGCCCACGGCCGGCATTGCATCGCAAATGGGTTTCATGGCATTTTAACGGAGTCCCCCAAGAGCCTACGCACCCCGTCCCTCCCAGGAGGCCCCTATGAACCCGCTTGCCCGTCTTCCCAGCTCTCTTGCCCTGTGCGTTCTTGCCACCACGGCCTGCCTGGCCGCGCCCGTTGACCTGGCCCGCAGCCAGGGCCTTCCCCGGAAGGTCCTCGTTGGGACGGTCGTGATCGGTCCGGAATTCTTCGCCCTGCCGCTCGACAAGCGGGTGGCCCGGATGGAGGAGGTGGTTTCCTCCATGGATTCCCAGGCCAAGGTTGTGCACCCGGGAAAGGCGCTCGACTTGGTCGTCCTGCCGGAGGCCTTCTTGGAAAACCCGGGGGACACGGCCCCGGCCCAGGCCGTTGCCCTGGGCGATATTCTCCCGGCGGCGTCCTCGTGTGCGAGGCGCCATGGGTGCTACCTGATTGCCCCGGCCATCCTGAGGGAGGAAAATCCCGCGCGGATCAGCAACACGGCCCTCCTCTTTGACCGCGCCGGGACCCTGGTCGGCACGTACCGCAAGGTGCACCCGGTCGCCCCGCAGGGGAGCGACGTGATCGAGACCGGGACGACGCCGGGCTCGGAGTTCCCCGTGTTCGATTGTGACTTCGGGAGGGTGGGGATCCAGATCTGCTTCGACATGCTCTATCCCGACGGCTGGGAGGCCCTCGCCCGCAAGGGCGCCGAGATCGTGGCGCTCCCGTCGGCGTCGCCCCAGACCAGCTATCCCACGATCTATGCCATGGAGCACCGCTACTACGTCGTGAGCGCCGTTCCCCGCGACCATGCGGCTGTTTACAGCCCGGCGGGCGTGATCGAGGAGGAGGTCACGCGCCCCTCGACGATGGTCCACGAGATCGACCTTTCCTACGCGGTCATCCACTGGGAGGCCACGCTCCAGGAGGGGGACGCGTTCCGGAAGGCCTTTGGCGACCGCGCGGGTTTCCACTATTACCGCGACCAGGACACGGGCCTTTTCTGGTCCAACGACCCGGCGATGCCGATCGCCCGGATGCTCAAGCAACTCGACCTGCCGGAGGTCCAGGCAAGCTTAGAGCGGATCCGCCAGTTGCAGGACAAGGTTCGCGGCGGTCCTCCCCGGGCGCCCTAAGGGCGCGGGGCCTCACCAGGGCGTCATCCGCTTGATCTTAAGCTGCTGGTAAAGGTCCGGGGAGAGCTCCTGGAGGAAACGGCTCGGCGTGTTCATCATGCCTCCGGGCCCCGGGCGCGAGGCGATCTTCGGGTAGCAGAGGTAGAGCTCGTTCCTGGCGCGCGTCACCGCGACGTAGAAGAGGCGCCTCTCCTCCTCGACATCCCCGGACTCGATCGACCGGCGACCGGGGAATTGCCCGTCCGCCAGCCCGATCATGAACACGACGTCGTACTCCAGGCCCTTGGCTTGGTGGACCGTCGTCAGCTTCACGGCGTCCATCTCCTGGTCCACGTTCCGGTCGCTGGTCTCGCTGTTGAGGAGCAGGATCTGGGCGAGGAAGTCCTGGGTCTCCTCGAAGCGCTGGGCGAAGCCGACCAGGGCCTTGAGTTCCTCCAGCCGGTCCTGGTAGTCGGCGTAGGCGCCCTTCAGGTAGTCGCCGTACCACCCGTCGATTGCCGTTTCGACGGCCTCGGAGGGGGTCGAGGTCCGCATCGCCTCGGCCACCTGGCCCAGGGAGACGACCAGCGAGTCCCACTCCACCTTAGCATCCTTCGCCACCTTGGCGCGGACGTCCTCGGCACCGAGCGACGGGATGAAATCCTTCTGGAAGTCCTTCGCGTAGGAGAGCGCGGCGGCGTGGATCTTCTGCGCGCCCTTCTCCCCGACCTTGGGCAGGAGCACCGCGATCCGCTGCCACGCCTGCGAATCCGACGGGTTGTAGACGAACCTGAGGAGCGCCACCAGGTCCCGGATGTGCTGGCGCTCGAAGAACTTCACTCCGCTGGTGATGTGGTAGGGGATGCCGGCCCGGGCGAGCGCGATCTGGGTCTCGACCGCGATGAAGTGCGAGCGGTAGAGGACGGCGATGTTGCTGAGGGAGACGCCCTCGTCCTCGTGGAGCGAGCGGACGCGCTTGACGATGAATTCGGCCTGTTCGCGATCGTCCATCGCCTGGACCACGTAGGGCTTCTCCATGTGCCCGCGGGCCGCCCGGAGCTCCTTGTCAAAGTGCCGGCCCTTGGGTTGCGCCATCAGGACGCCGTTCGCCAGGTTCAGGATCTCCGGGGTCGAACGGTAGTTGGTCTCGATCCGGTGGATGGCCGTCCCCGGGTGGCGCTCGGGGAAGGACATGATGTTCTCAAAATTGGCGCCGCGCCAGGAGTAGATGCACTGGGCGTCGTCGCCCACGGCCATCACCCGGTGGTGCTTGCCGATCGTGTCGACAATCTGGGCCTGGAGCGTGTTGGTGTCCTGGTATTCGTCGACCAGGACGTGGCGGAAGCGCTCGGTGAAGTACGCCGAGACCTCGGGCGCCTGCTTGAGGAGCGCCAGCCAGTGCTCGAGCAGGTCGTCGTAGTCGCAGACCTTCTGCTCGCGCTTGCGCAGGTCGTAGGCCTTGGCGAAGGCGGGCAGGCGGTCGCTGATCTCCGCCCAGTGGGGGAAGTACTTTTCCACGGTCTCCTCGACTGAAAGCTGCGTGTTGCGGGAGAGTGAGATGATCCCAAAGAGGGGGCCGGGCCGCGGCCGAGTCTTGTCCTTGAAGAAGCTCTTGTCCTGGGACTCAACCACCTGCTTCAGGAGCCGCTCCGCCTCCTCCGCGTCCAGGATCGTGAACGTGCGCGCCAGCCCGATCGCCTCCCCGTACATCCGGAGGGCCCGGTGGCCGATCGAGTGGAACGTGCCCCCCCAGAAGCGCTTCGGCTCGATACCGGTGAGCTCCTGCACCCGGTGGAGCATCTCCTTGGCCGCCTTGTTCGTGAAGGTGAGGAGCAGGATCTCTCCGGGACGGACCCCCTGGGAGAGGAGCCAAGCGACGCGGTAGGTGAGGGTCCGGGTCTTGCCCGAGCCGGCACCCGCAAGGACCAGGAGGGGCCCGGGCTCGGCCGTAACGGACAAGTACTGGTCTTCGTTGAGCTGCGCCTTGAAGTCGATCTCGGGGACCGAGTCGGAGGGGGGCATGCCGTCGAGAGCGAATTCCATGGGTCGCAAGAGGTTGGGCCTAGGTTCCCGAGGGCGCCAGCTCCGCCGCTCGGGCCTCGGGCCCGAGGAGGGCGAGCAATGCCAAGACCATCGCCACCGTTCCCACGACCCAGCCTAGGGAGAACCCGTAGTCTCCCCCGTGGCGCTCGGCGAGCGCCACCTGGAACGGGCTCAAATAGGACGCGACAAGGTTTCCAAGCTGGTAGGCGAGTCCTGGGAAGGTCCCGCGGACGGCCGAAGGTGAGAGCTCGTTCAAGTGCGCCGGGACGACGCCCCAGGCCCCCTGCACGGCGAACTGGATCAGGAAGCCCCCGAGTGCCAGCGCGGCCGCGGAGGTGGGCCCGATCCAGAACGGGATCATGGGGAGCGCCAGGAGCGCGGCAAAGATGATGGCCCGCCTCCGGCCGATCCGCTGCGAGAAGGCCCCGAAGAGGATTCCGCCGGTAATGGCCCCTAGATTGTAGACGATCGCGATCTTCGATACCGTCGCCGTGGAGAGGCCCCTTTGCTTCTCAAGGAATGCGCTCGGGTAGAGGTCCTGCGTGCCATGGCTGAAGCAGTTGAATGCCGTCATCAGGGCGATCATATACAGGAAGAGCGGCCAGCGGGTCTTGAGAGTGGAGAGCATCCCCGCAAGCGGCACGGCCCTTTCCCCTCCGGACTGGGAGCGCCGCGCGAGCCACGCGGGAGACTCGTCGACCCCCGATCGGATGAAGAGGACCAGGAGGGCGGGAAAGGACCCGACGATGAACATCCCCCGCCAACCAAAATGGGGGAAGACGACCCAGTAGGTCAGGGCGGCAAGGAGGTAACCGGCGGGGTAGCCCTGTTGGAGGATCCCCGAGAGGACGCCGCGGCTCTTCGCGGGCACCGATTCCATCGCAAGGGACGCCCCGACGCCCCATTCCCCGCCCATGCCGATTCCAAAGATGGCCCTAAGGACCAGGAAGGCGCCGAGCGAGGGAGCGAATCCCGAGAGGAGCTCCACCACGGCGTAGAGGAGGATGCTGCCCATCAGGGCGGGCCTGCGGCCGTAGCGATCGGCGATGTACCCGAAGAGGAGCGCGCCCACGGGCCGCATGGCGAGGGTCAGGAATATCGCATAGGAGACGGCCTTGACCTCGGTGTGAAAGTCCGCGGCCACATGGCGCACGACCATCACGAGCAGGAAGAAATCGAATGCGTCGAGCATCCAGCCCAGGTAGGAGGCGACGAACGCCCTCCGCTGGGGGCTTGTCATCTCCCGGAAGTGGGAGAAGGGGTTCAAAGGAGCGCCAGGTCGTTGCGGTGCACGACCTCGATCCGGTTGCGCCCCGGATGCAGGGCGCGGACCTGGTCCCCTTTCTTTCCTGCAATGGAGGGGATCTCGTCCGAGGAGAATGCCGTTTTTCCGCGGGCCAAGACCGTGCCGTCGGGCCCTGCGACATTGACGACGTCGCCCGCCGAGAAATCACCGCGGGCCCCTGTGACCCCCACTGCCAGCAGGCTCCGTCCCTGGTCCTTGAGGACCGGCACCGCGCACTCATTGATCGTGATCGTGCCGGACGGCCGCTGGAAGTACGCGAGCCAGCTCTTCTTCGACTCTAAGGGAAGCCCGCTCGGGACAAAGAACGTGCCCGGCCCGGTGCCCGAGAGCAGGCGGGAGACGATGTCCGGCTCCGCGCCGTTCGCGATGAACACCCCGCAGCCCGACTTTGTGGCGAGCCGGGCCGCTGAGATCTTGCTCACCATCCCGCCGACAGCGGTCTCGCTCGTCGTGCCGCCAGCCATCGCCTCGATCTCGGGGGTTATTTTCTCGACGACCGGGACCACCTTGCCCGTGCCCTTCATGTCGATCAGGCCCGGCGCCGTGGAGAGAATGAGCAGGAACTGCGCGCGCAGGAGGCTCGCAACCATGGCCGAGAGCGTGTCGTTGTCCCCGAAGCGGATCCCCGCGATCTCGGCCGCGCTCACCGCATCGTTCTCGTTGATGATGGGTACGGCGCCGTAGCCGATCACCTGGGCGAGGGTTTCCTTGACCCCGAGGTGCCGGGCGCGGGCGCGCAGGTCCTCGTGGGTCAGGAGCACCTGGGCCACGGTGATCCCGTGGGGTGCGAAACCGGCCTGCCAGGTCTCCATGAGCAGACTCTGGCCCACGGCAGCGCAGGCCTGCTTCTTTGCCGTGTCCGAGGGGCGCCGGGTGAGGCCCAAGCGACCCATGCCCAGCCCGATTGCGCCCGAGGAAACGACGATCACCTCGGTGCCGGAACTCCGAAGCGCCGCCAATTGCGCGCACACGTCGGAAATCCGGGCGGTGTCCAGCCGTCCCACACCGGAGGTGAGTACACCGGTGCCCAGCTTGACGATGACCCGCGACGGCTTTTTACGGGGCGTCAGCATGCCGCCGCCGCTCACACTGCGAGCAGGTCCTTCTCCTTGGCCGTGAAGTGGTCCCCGATGTCCTTGATCGCCTTGTCGGTCGCCGCCTGGATGTCCTTCTCCAGGCGCTTCGCCTCGTCCTCGGGGAGCTTGGCCTTCTTGACCGATTCCATGACCTCGCGCCGGATGTTGCGGATCTGGACCCGGCCTTCCTCGGCGATCCGGGAGGCGGTCTTCACGAATTCAACGCGGCGCTCCCGGCTCATGTCGGGCAGCGGCACCCGGACGAGCTTCCCGTCCACGACTGGGTTGAAGCCCAGGTTCGCGGTCTGGATCGCCTTTTCAATGGCCTTCACCAGGCCCGCATCCCAGGGCTGGATCTGGATCATGCGGGAGTCGGGTGTCGTGATCGCTGCGCACTCCTTCAGTCGCATCTGCGACCCGTAGGCCTCAACCATCACGCCCTCGACCATCGTCGGGGTCGCCTTGCCGGTGTGGATCGAGGCGAACTCGTGGACGGTGTGGTCCAGGGCCCGCTTCATCTTGGTGTTCGTCTCGGTGAGTAGGGGATGTGACATGGGAGCGGGGGTTTTGTGGGGGGTTACCCGTGTACGAGCGTGCCGACCTTCTTGCCGGTCACGCCGCGAAGGATCGCATGGTCCTCGTGCAGGTCGAGCACAAGGATCGGAACATGGTTGTCCAGGCAGAGGGAGAAGGCGGTCGAGTCCATGACCTTCAGGCGCTGCTTCAGGGCGTCAATAAAGGTGATCTCGTCGTACTTGACCGCGTCGGAGTGCTTCTTCGGGTCCTTGTCGTAGATCCCGTCGACCTTGGTCGCCTTGACGATGATGTCGGCGTGCATCTCGGAGGCGCGCAGGGCTGCCGTCGTGTCGGTGGAGAAGTACGGGTTGCCGGTGCCGGCTACAAAGATCACGACCCGGCCCTTTTCAAGGTGGCGGATTGCCCTTCGCAGGATGAAGGGCTCGGCGATCTGGTTCATGGGGATCGCGCTTTGGACCCGGGTTGTGACCCCCATCTTCTCCAGGCGGTCCATGATGGCCATGCCGTTGATGACGGTGGCCAGCATGCCCATGTAATCGCCGGTCGTCCGGTCGACGCCCCGCTTTTCGCCGGTCAGTCCGCGGAAGATGTTGCCGCCTCCTATGACGACGCAGATTTCGACACCAAGATCATGTATCTCCTTGATTTGCTTGCAGGTACGCTCGAGGGCGTCCGTGTCGATGGGGTCCCCCGTCTTTTCGCCGCGAAGGAGCTCGCCGGAGAGCTTAAGGACGATGCGTTTGTATTTCACCCTGGGGTCCACGGGTAGGGAGGCGTGCATGGGAGCAGATGAAACGATTAGGCAAATAACGCGTCAACTCCCCAGTGCGAAGGGGCTCGATTACGCGGTTGACGGGCCTATCCTCACGCGAGCAGGTTCGTCGGTTCGTTTTCTGCCTGGTGGTGTAAAGGTAGCACAGGTGACTTTGACTCACCTAGTCCTGGTTCGAATCCAGGCCGGGCAGCCACTTCAATCCAAACACGAAACAAGTCGGGATTGATTAACAGATGAGGCGTTGCCTTTGCTAACCAGTAAGATGCCACCTCGGCGGTTGTTAATCAGTCTGCGGGTGTTTCGTGTTTGTCTGCCTCAATCGGTCGATTTTACCAGGCGGCTCTGCATTAAAGCCGTGACTGATTAACAAACCAAATGCGGCGTGTCCGTCATCCTAGCTACGATTCAGATCCGCAAGACAGTCAGCCAAACCGGAAATACCGTCCCCTGTTCTATCATTTCGTCGGGACTCAAAGTGAGTAAGCCCGGGTACCTCGCGAGCAAATCGTACCAGTCTTTCCAAGGATTAGGTGTAAAATCTGGAAACCCAAAGACTGCCCATCCTACGACTGCTTGGCGCGCAGCGCCGGCATCAGGCATCTCAGCTAGCGTGCCAGCCAAGACTCAGTTCTCAGACTCAACGAGGTGGAGCGCTGCATTCAGGATGGCCCGCGGGCTCAACCACGGAGCAGGGGGATTATTTGCCTCCTGCTCTAACTTCAGTTGCGAAACCAGAAGCCGGGCACGTTCCGCTAGCTTTCGGTTATAGACATCTTCCAATGAACCTTTCGCTCCGTAAAGGGGCCGATTATCTGACTCGAATCCGGGGTTCGTCATGGTTTTGTAATTGCAATGATGACGCAGCACGAGAATAGCAAACGTCACTGATAGAACGCTGGACTATGATCTGAAATCCGCTCCGACTCCGCACTCGCGATAAATCCATTACTCTGGGATGACTATGAACATGAATGGCTGTCCGGCAAAGGAACCCATGGGATTGCCTCATCTGATTCTTGCACTCCTGGCCGGGATGGTCGCGCTTGGGTCACCGGCTGTTGCCGGCGAGGTCATCCCCTTGGATCCCCATGTGCAGGGCGCCGAATATGAAGGCATTGGGGCGGTGAGTGCCGGGGCCTCCTCGCGCCTCCTCATCGATTATCCCGAGCCGGAACGAAGCCGAATCCTCGACTGGCTCTTCCTGCCCCAATACGGCGCGGGTTTTCAGCACCTCAAGGTTGAAGTCGGCGGAGAGATCAATTCCACGGACGGAACTGAGCCGACCCACGCGCGGACAAGGTCCGAACTGACCACGCCAAAGCGGGAGTATTTCGAGAGAGGTTATGAATGGTGGCTGATGAGTGAAGCGGTGAAGCGAAACCCGGGGATCGTTCTGGACTGCCTGCCGTGGGGAGCTCCGGGGTGGATCGGCGGCGGACAATACTACTCCCAGGACATGGCGGATTACTTGGTGGGATTTCTTCGGGGAGCGCGCGAATATCATCGCTTGAATATTCGTTACGTCGGCGTGTGGAACGAAAAGGATAACGATGCGAACTGGATCAAGCTTCTCAGACAAACCTTGGACGCGAATGGGTTCGGGGAGGTGAGAATTGTGGGAGGCGACATGAATGGACCGCCTGAGCAGCAATGGAAACTTGCCGAGGCCGCGGCGAAGGATCCGGAACTTGCCCGATGCCTCCATGCCATTGGAGTCCACTATACCTATGGGGAACAACCCAACTCAGTCGCCCACCTCAAGGCAGCAGGCGTTCGCATCTGGGCTTCCGAGCAGGGGGAATGGGATTGGGCCACAATGCAGCCCTATTTTCATCAAAGATCATCGGACCTGAACCGGCTGTTCCTCGACAGTGGCGTGACAAAAGTTGAATTCTGGAGCCCGGTCACAAGTTACTACGACTGTCTCCCCGCTCCGGGGTCTGGTGTGATTACAGCCAACACCCCATGGTCGGGGGCATTTGAAATTATGCCCACGCTGTGGTCGGTGGCGCATTACACCCAGTTTGTCGTGCCGGGATGGCGCATCCTGAAGGAGGTCGGGCGAAAGCTTCCTCAAGGCGGGAGTCTGGTCGGGTTCTCCTCTCCCGATGGCGAAGATGTCTCAATTGTGATCGATACAACGGGCGCGAAGGGTGACCAAGAGTTGAACTTTTCCCCTCAGCTGGCCTTGGCGCAAAAGAAATTGCATGTGTGGCGGACGGACCAGATGGAACAGTTTATCAGGAATCAGGACCTGAATCTCACGAACGGGCTATGGACGCTCACCGTTAATCCGAACTGCACCTACACGCTAACTACAACGGTTGGTCAGCGAAAGGGAGAGGCATCAGGACCCACCCGACGGCCTTTTCCTCTGCCCTATAAGGAAGATTTTGAAGGCTATACCGCGCACAGCATGCCTCGCTTCCTTTGTGACCAAGGTGGAGCTTTCGAGGTGGTCGATAATAATGAGGGTGGGCACAGTCTGAGACAGCAAGTGAGCGAGCCCGGGATCGATTGGTCCAAGGGGACCTATGCCTATTCGGTGCTCGGAGATGACCACTGGACCGATATCTCCATCAGTGTTAATGCTGCGTTCGAGGCAACGACCGACGGCGCGGGGAAGCCATCTGATCGATCAATCGGAATACTGGCTCGATGGAATCCCGGAGCAACGTGGCTCCATTTCTACACGCCAAATCCTGCTGGATACTGTTTGCGCTTGTATGAAAGCGGCCGCTGGCAGGTTGCGACGGCGCGCTCGATTCTTGCCGAGGGCAAAGTGGAATCCCCGCGAACTTCCAGACAACACCTTTCGCTCCGGTGCCAAGGCGCGCGTCTCCAAGCAGGATTGAATGGGCACCTGCTTGCCGAGATCACCGACTATACCTATCAACGAGGGCTGGTCGGGATCTACAGCGGATTCCACGCCTCGCTTTTCGATGACATCGTCGTTGAATCGCCCTGAAGCTAGGAGTACCCGCGCTGGGTACCAAGCAGCCTGCCTGAAGAGTGAAGCAAAAATATCGAATCCGCCGCTCGAATTGGATGGGAGCCGGGTTTGTTTAGCTTTCAGACGTTGCCCCGTCTCCCCGCCCTCAGAGGGAGTTCCCCTCGAAAACAGGCCGATTCGCTTCAAAAAGCTCGTGGTTTGGCTCCGACCGGGCAGCCATTCGACGCGCTACGCTTGCTCATGGCCTGCGGCCGGCGAACCAAAGACCAATACCCTCCAGATCACCGAATCACTCCAGACTGCGCGTCGAATGGCCCTGAGCAAGCGCAGCGCGTCGAACGGGCAGCTTGTGGTCACGCGCGGTCCGAGCACCGCTTGCTCATGGCCTGCGGCCAAAGGCCTTGAGCGGAGTCGAGAGGCCGGCCTCCCCGAACCAGATGAATATGTTAATCGCAGAAGCGCGGCGAATGGCCCCGAGCCTGTCGAGGGGCACGTGCGTCGTCTATTTCTTCTGATGACAAGAAATGCGCAGTGAATCGCCATTTTCGCGCACTTCCGCGAATGTCCTCGTGGATTAACAGGATGAGGAGCTGCGTCGCAGCCTCCGCTTGAGCCGTGAGTGGTGCCGGCAACAGGCGCGACCCGACTGGCTCTGGAACGCCATGCAAGGCCGCAGCTTTGGGCAGAGCGCCCAGGCCGGGGTTGACGAGTGCGTTAGTTCGGGGCCTGCGCCTTGGCGCTGTGGCGGTAGTGAATCACCCGCACCTTCTCCAGTGTCACCAGCCCGCCGCCCATCATGGGTTCCAGGACGCCGAGGAATGCGTTGATCTTCGACTCCTCGTCCACGATCTCGACCACCATGGGAAGGTCGTTGGAGAGCCGGAGAATCTTGGCCGTGTGGAGCCGGCTTGTGGGTCCGAAACCCATGGGGCTGCGCAGGACTGTCGCGCCCGCAAGGCCCTGCTCTCGGGCCTTGAGCACGATGGCCTCGTAGAGGGGATGGCTGCCGTGCCGGTCGGATTCCCCGATGAAGATCCTCAGGAGCAGGGATTCTGTGGGTAGGTTCATGTTCAGTTTCCCTTGAGGGCGTTGATCCAGGTGGCGCAGAGGTGCCCGAGCCACACCGCAATGAAACAGACGACAAAGGTGCCGGTTGCGTTTGCCCCCGCGCTCATCCACTCGCCCTCGCGGGCCAGGTTGAGCGTCTGGAGGCTGAAGGAGGAGTAGGTCGTGAATCCCCCTAGGATTCCGGTCATCACGAATTGGCGGGCCGTGGGGCCCACCAGGACCCGCCCGTCGGGGCTTGTGAGCGTGTTGAAGAATCCGATCACGAACGATCCCGAGACATTGATGATGAACGTGCCCCACGGGAACGTCCCGCCGAAGCTGTCGGCGACGATTCCCGAAAGGGCGAACCGGGCGAGGCCCCCAAGGCCGCTTCCCAAGAAGATCCAGAAGTAGAGGTGCATAATTTTCCTAGAGCGTTGATTCGCAGTAGGAGTCATCAGCACCGACTTTCGTCGGGCGGTTTCCCGCGGGGAGCGGGTCGGCAGATTCCATTGCCGATGGGGCCAAGGCTTGGAGGGCCGCCTCGGTCCTTCAAGAGCAAAAGGGCGGGCCTAGAGGCCCTCGGGGTGGGTCGCGGGCTCCAGGAGACGGTTCTTGAAGGCGGGCCCCGACCAGGTCAGGTGGAGGCTTGCCGGTCCTGTCGCGTGCACGTAGCGGACGACGACCGTATAGTTGCGGTAGGAATCGAGCGCCATCTCCCCGGTTGCGGTGCCGCGGCCCAGGGCGTCCTTCTTCACCACGAGCTTTCCCTCGACCAGGATCTGGACCTTGCCGTCGGAGTCGGCTGCAAAGGTGTAGGTGCCCGCCGTGTCAGCGTGGACGGAGGTCCGGTATTCGACCGAGAAATGGTCCTTGGGGACGCCGGCCGAGGCGTCCGGGGAGCCGACCCCGGGCTCGTCCACCAGGTCAAAGTCGACGAAGGGGGTGACCGAGGTCTTGGCCAGCTGGGCGAAGGCCGGGTCCTTGTAATAGCTGGCCATGAAAAAGTGCGTGTGGGCGTAGCCGCTCGGCCCCAGGAGAGCCTTCACGTCGGCAATGGACCAGGGGTGGCCGTCGGGGTAGACGATCCCGTGGAAGGGGGTGGGGGTCTCGTCCTTCCTGGGCTTCTCGCGGTTCTCATCCCAGGCAAACCGGCAGTTGTCCCGCCCGATTCCGAACTCCCACATGATATAGCCCACCTTCCCCTTGAAGTGCTCGACCACCCCGGGGACCGACTGGCCCTGGCGGTTCATGCATTCGGTGCACAGCATGTGGGCGTCCCCGACGATCGTGTAGGATCCGTATTCGTGCCACGAGGGGAAGTCGGAGAACGGGGCCCCGGAGAATTCCTTTCCGGTCGCGGTCACGGGGATCGTGGAGCCGGTCTCCTTGATCCAGAGGAGGGCGTCCTTTTCGAGCTTCACGGTGTCCTCCGACTTGTTGGGCTCATTGTAGATCTCCCAGAACACAACGCGCGGGTCCGCCTTGTGGGCGTTCACGATGTCCTGCACGTAGGCCTTCAGGCCCTGGCGGTGCTGCTCGTAGTGGGCCCGCACCTCGTCGCCCGGACACACGAGCCATTGGCTGTTGTGGACCCCGGGAATCGGGGCGGGGTAGCGGTAGTCCGCGGAGAGGAGATCCTTGGGCGGCTGGTTCCAGCAGTCGTCAAAGAAGACAAACTCGGTGCGGATCCCGTACTTGGTGGCCCGGGCCAGGAAGTCTTCGATGTCGGAGAGGAGGGCATCCTTCTTCTTCAGGTAGACATAGTAGTGAAGGTAGACCCGGACCACGTTGATGCCGTAGGTCGAGGCATAGTGGAGTTCCCGCTCATTGACCTCGGGGTCGTACTGGTCCCACTGCTGGGCCTCGTTCACCGCGTTCGTGGGGACGAATACTGTGCCCTGGACCCAGCGCCAGTCCCGGTCGGCTGTGGCCGAAGCCTTCGGCTCGCTCGGGGCTGTCGTGTTCACGGAGCATCCGGCGGTCGCCAATAGGGTGCAAACCAGGAGGGCCCTGAGCGTGGGGTTCATGCCTGAGTAGAAGGCCGCAGGCGGGCGCCGTGCAACACCCGTTTGCGGAAAGCGACGGCCGGGCGCGAAGGTGCCGCCCCGGCCAACTCGGCGTTAAGATGCCGTTACGAGCCAGCTGCCGCATTGCGCGCCCGCGCACTCGGCCGGTAGGATGGCGCTGTGAACCGGGAACGCAACCGCCCCCTCGAGCTCCGCTCCATGCTGGGCCACAGCGAGTGGATTGCCGCGGACGCCCCCCTGGAGGCGGTCCACAGGCGGTTCGCGGACAACAGCACGGACTTCATGGCGGTGTGCGAGGGCCCGAGGCTCCTCGGCGTGTGCGCCCGCCGGCAGATCGCCATGCAGCTGGGCGCCCGCTTCGGGTTCGCGCTCTTCGCCCAGAGCCCGGTTAGGGAGCATATGATGGCCGATCCCCTCTGCCTGAACGAATTTGCGCCCCTTAACGAGGTCTTGGAGTCCGTGGCCGCGCGCTCCAACGCCAACTTCTACGACGATGTCCTGGTGGTCGACGCCTCGGGGCAGTTCGTGGGCTTCATCTTCGTCCATGAGCTAGTGCGTCTGCAGACGGAGATGCTCCTCGGCAACATCGACGAACTGGAGCGCTCGCGCCTCGAGATCGCCGAGAAGAACCGCATCCTCGAGGAGGATGTCCTGATGGCCAGGGAGGTGCAGCTTGCGATGCTTCCCCAGAACGGGGCCGCGGCAGACCCCTCGCTCCGGTGGGCGTTCCGCTCCGAATACCGTCCCTCGGGAGGGGTGAGCGGGGACTTCTTCCAGCTGATCCGGATCTCGGACGAGTCGGCGGGCGTCCTCGTGTGCGACGTGATGGGCCACGGGGTCCGCTCGGCGCTGGTGACGGCGATGCTCCGGGCGTTCTCGGAGGACCTGCGCTCGACGGCGTCGGACCCGGGGGCCCTCCTCACGCGCCTGAACCAGTGCCTGATGGGAGTCCTCCGGCAGACGGCCAACATGCTCTTCGTCACCGCGGCCTACGCGGTCGTGGACATCGGCAAGGGGACCCTCGCGTACGGCCAGGCCGGCCATCCGACCGGTTTCCTGAGGCTGGCCTCCGGCCGGGTGGAGGCGCTTCCCGCCGAGGGCGACGTCGCCGGGCCAGCCCTCGGCCTCATTCCCGACTACCCCTTTGTCACCGGGGTCCGAAGCCTCGGCTTGGGCGACACCGTGATCCTCTTCACGGACGGGCTCACCGAGGCTCGAAGCGCCGCCGGCGAGGAGTGGGGCCAGGACCGGCTTGCCGAGGAGATTGCCCGCGATCCGTCGGTCGAAAACCGGGACCTCCTTCCGCGGCTTGTCGAGGCCGCGAGCCGCTTCGCCGGCGGAGGGGCCTTTGAGGACGACGTGTGCCTGGTGGCGCTCACGGCGGGACCGTGAGGGCGGCGGGTTGCCAGAATGCGATAACCCGATCACGGTAGGGGCGCCCCCCGATCCCCAACGCATGACGGTATCAAGGTTCAAGATCATTGAGAACGGCCTGAAGTGCAGGTGCCCCAACTGCGGGCTCCCCACGCTCTTCCGCTCGGACAGCCGGTTCAAAGTGAACGAGACGTGCCCGAACTGCGACCTTCGCATCGAGAACGGTGATGGCGCCTTTCTCGGCCCGTTTGCGATCAACTACGGCGTCACGGCCTTCGGCGTCATCATCCCGGTGATCGTCCTCTACGCCACGGGACGGATCGGGGCCCGGGTCGCGCTCCCGGCATGTTTTGCGGGGGCGCTCCTTGTCCCGCTCCTCCTCTACCGCGTCTCCTGGGGATGGTGGCTCATGCTCTATTATTTCTTTCTCCCTGCCAACCTGCCGGCGAACCGGATGGGCAGAGAGGAGGATGACCGTTGACGCCGGGCGGGCCACGCACGGAGCCTTCTGGGCCCAAATCATGAACCCAACGTGGCTGCAAAAGCTTGCCGAGGTTGCGGGCGCCTTCCTGAAGCTGGGCCTCACCTCATTTGGCGGGCCGGTGGCGCACCTGGGGTATTTCAGGACGGAGTTCGTGGAGAAGAGGCGGTGGATCGATGACCAGGCGTATGCGGATGTCGTCGCGCTCTGCCAGATGCTCCCCGGGCCCGCGAGCAGCCAGGTGGTCTTCTGCCTCGGCATGCGTCGGGCGGGAATCGCCGGCGCGCTCCTTGCGTCGCTCTGCTTCACGCTCCCGTCCGCGGTGGCTATGATCCTTTTTGCCTACGGGGTCGCCGGCAGGGGCGCCGTCTCGGGCTCCGGCTGGCTCCACGGGCTCAAGCTCTGCGCCGTGTCGGTCGTTGGACTCGCGGTCTGGGGCATGGGGACAAAGTTGTGCCCGGACTGGCCCCGGCGCCTGGTGGCCCTTGCCGTCTCGGCCACCGTTCTTCTCGCACCCGGATCGTGGATCCAGCTCGCGGCGATGGCTGCCTGCGCGCTGGCGGGATCCTGGATATTTGCCGACCGGCAGCCGGCGCCCCGGGCGGACCCTGCGCTCGGAGCCGGCCATGCCTGGGCGGCAGCATCCCTCCTGACGTTTGGCGTGCTGTTGGTTGGCCTTCCCCTCATCGCGCGCTCAAACGCCAGCCGCACGGTTGCCGTGGTTGACGGCTTTTATCGGGCAGGTTCGATGGTGTTCGGGGGCGGACACGTGGTGCTCCCTCTTCTCAGGGCGGAGGTGGTCCCCAAGGGCTGGATCGGGGACGATGCCTTCATGGCCGGCTACGGCGCTGCCCAGGCCGTCCCGGGACCTCTGTTCACCTTTGCTGGGTACCTGGGAACCGTGATCCAGGGGCCTCCCCACGCCTGGGCGGGGGGAGTGCTGGCGCTCCTCGCCATCTTCCTGCCGGCATGGCTTTTGGCCGGCGGCGCCCTCCCGTTCTGGCACTCGCTCCGCGGCATGGGCCGGGCGCAGGGCGCCCTTGCCGGAGCCAACGCCGCCGTGGTCGGCATCCTGCTTGCGGCGTTCTGCCGTCCAGTCTGCACCGAGGCGATCCGCGGTCCCTGGGACGTCCTGGCCGCCGCGGTGGCAGCGCTCGCCCTGGCGAGACTCAAGGCTCCGGCCTGGCTGATGGTGGTCCTCATGGCCGCCGCGGGCCAATGGGTCCTTCGCTAACTCTGGTCGGCCTTCCGCGAAAGGCGGTGGACCAAAAAGTAGTAGGCGCTCCCAAGGACTGCAGCCGCGAGGGTGACCCAAATCGTGATCTCGCGGATCTCGCCGTGCATGAGCCGCTCGTCCTTGCCTGCGATGACCGAGATGTAGGTGAGCACCCCGCACCAGAAGGCGGAGCCCACGAAAGTGTAGAGGCAGAATTTCCAGAAGGTCATCCGGACGATGCCCGCCGGGATCCCGATCAGGTGGCGCACGACCGGCAGCATCCGGGACAGGAAGATTCCGAAGCTGCCGAAGCGCGCGGACCAGCGCTCGGCCCGCTCGATCTTTTCCTGGGAGATCAGGAAAAACTTTCCGTAGCGCACGACCAAGGGCCGGCCCGCGATGCGGGAGGCCCCGTACATGAGTATCGCGCCAATCAGGCTGCCGACGGCGGCCGCCAGCACGATTCCAGGAAGGGTCATTCCGCTGGCGCCCGCAAGAACGAGGAGGACTGCCGGAGGTATAACCAATTCGCTGGGAAGGGGTACCACCGAACTCTCAAGCGCCATCAGGAAGATGATGTACGCATAGCCCCCCGTCTGCAGCGAGTGCTGGTAGGAGGCGAGAAGACGCTGAACGAGGTCGTGCAAGGGCCGATCAAACGTCGGGCTTCGTCTTGCGAAGACCCTGGACGCGATCGCCCGGCTTCCAGAAGCCGCGCTTCTTCAGCAAGTCAATGCGCTCAAAGCGCTTCAGGACGTTGCGCTTGACGACGATACCGCTGCTGCCTTGGAGGCTCTTGTGCTGTGACATGGCGTTAAATGGGACGAAAGTTGGGAGTTAAAGGGGTCACTAGGTAAGGTTGGGGCCGCGCCATGACAAGGAGAAATTCGACCTTGACCCTCCTAGGTGAGCCGCCACTTTTGGCCTTTCCGCATCCGAAACCACACCGTTATGAGGGACGACTACATCAAACAAGCGCTGGGCAAGATCATGGATCCCAACATCCTGATCAATGTTGTCTCGCGCCGCGTTAAGCAGCTCAAGCGTGGCAACCGCCCCCTTGTCGAGTCCCTGGAAAAGCTTTCCCCCGAGGATATCGCCCTGCGCGAGATCATTGAGGAAAAGATTAGCTTCGAGGCCGGCGAGAACTGACCCGGCACCCGCGCCTTGGGCGCGGCGGGCGGGGTTGGCCCGCGGGCCCCTGGAAACCGACCCGTTCCATGGCTGCGCACAAGAAAGACGCCCCGCGCCTGTCCGAGGTCAGGAATTCAAAGGTTTTCCGCGACTTCACGGTAGGGGACCGCTTCGAGGCCGGGGTCCAGTTGAAGGGCACCGAGGTCAAGTCGATCCGCACGGGCCGCGCGCAGATCAGCGACGCATTCTGCCGGGTCGAGAAGGACGAGGTGTGGATGTACGGGGCCCACATTGAGCCGTACGCATTTGCTAATCTCGGCAATCACGACTCGAAGCGCATACGCAAGCTCCTGCTCCACCGCAGCGACATCCGCAAGATCGCCCTTGCGATGAACGCCGGGGGCAAGGCCCTGATCCCCCTTCGGATGTATTTCAAGGAAGCCCTGGTGAAGGTCGAGGTGGCGCTCTGCACCGGAAAGAAACTTTTCGACAAACGCGAGGACCTGAAGAAAAAGGCACAGATGCGCGAGGTGAACAAGGCGATGAGGTCCCGACGCGGATGAAGGCCCGGAAAGACTCCGTCCTTGTCCGGGTACCCGCGAGCACGTCCAACTGCGGGGCGGGATTCGATACCCTGGGCCTGGCGCTCGGCCTCTATAACCGGGTCTGGATAGGTCGGGCCGCCGGCCCGGATCCGATCGCCGACCGTCCATCGGACGCCCGGGCCCAGGAGATGGCCGTCGAGGCCGCGCGCGCCTTCGGCGACGCAACGGGGCAGACCGCCCCGGGATTCCGCTACCGGATCGAGGGAGACGTTCCGCCGGCCCGCGGGCTGGGCTCAAGCGTCACGGTTCTTGCCGGGATTGTCGCTGGCCTCGACGCGCTCGTGGGGACCGGGCTCACGCGCCACCGGCAAGTCGGGATCGTCACCGCTCTGGAGGGCCATCCCGACAATGCTTCAGCCGGAATCCTTGGGGGCTTCTGCGTCTCCCGCTGCGACCCGGTGAGCGGCGCCTATCTCGACACCAAGCGTTTCGAGATCCCTGCCGACGTTGCCTTTGTTGTGGTCTCGCCCCCGGTGGAGCTCATGACCAAGGAGTCCCGGGGCGCCTTGCCCCAGTCGCTTCCGTTCTTTGACGCCGTTAAGAGCGTCAACAGCGCCGCGTACCTTGTCGCGGCGTTCGCCTCCGGAGACTTTGCGAGCCTGCGCCACGCAACCGGCGATTTCATCCACGAGCCCTACCGGCTTCCCCGGATCGCCGGAGCGAGCGAGGCGATCGCGGCCGGGATCGGTGCCGGGGCGTGGACGGGCTGGCTGAGCGGGAGCGGCTCAAGCGTCCTGTGCGTCTGCGAGAAGCAGCGGGCGGAGCAGGTGTTTGCCGCGATGCTGGCCGCCTTCGCGGCAGCCGGGATGCCGGGAGAGGGCAGGATACTTTTTGCGGACAATGCCGGGCTAACGGTCGAGGGCTAGGGTTCTTGGCCTAGCTTTTCCGCTCGGGCACGTCCTTGCCGGGCCATACCTCGAGGACGGCGGCCGTCAGGGGCCTCCAGCCGAAGGGCTTCTGAAGGCGCATCTTCAGCCTCCTCAGGCGCGAGAGCTCGTGCTCAAGCGGATCCAAGTTGTGACCCGAGATCATGATGAAGATCGATTTGGGTGAAATCTTGGAAGCGCGCCGGATGAACTCGATTCCATCCATTTCGGGCATGAAGTAGTCGGAGACGATCACGCCTGCTGATATATCCTTGAGCGCCCCCAGGGCGTCGAGCGGCCGGGTGAAGGAATAGACCGTGCAGTCCAGGTTGTCCCGGATCATCTCCGCCATCAGTTCGACATAGGATTTCTCATCGTCGACGATGACCACCGACCGCTTGGGCGCCTCGATCTTATTTTTGGCGTTCTTCACACCGGGAAAGGGAAGCCGCCCAGCCTGTCGGACGGTTGGCAAAATGCAATGCGCAAGGCGCTTGCGTTAGTGCGGCATCCGGGGGAAAAGGTGGGGCCCCGCGCATTTCCGCTGCTTCCATGATCCATATCGTCCTTTTTCAACCCGAGATACCCCAGAACACGGGCAACATCGGCCGAATGTGCGCGCTCACCAAGTCGAGGCTTCACCTGATCCATCCCCTCGGGTTTGCCATAACCGACCGGAACTTGAGGAGGGCCGGCATGGACTACTGGTTCTCACTCGACGTCCACGAGCACGCCGACTGGGCGGCGTTCCGCGGAAGCAGCTCAGGCCCCAAGCGGTTATGGCTTTTCACCACAAAGGCCGAACTCGGCTTCTGGGACGCGAAGTTTGAGGATGACGACGGCTTGGTCTTCGGCAACGAGGGGAGCGGGGCGCCCGATTGGCTGCACGCAGAGCTTGCCGGCAACCGGGTCACGATCCCGCATGCCAATCCCGACTTGAGGTCGCTCAACCTGAGCACGGCCGCCGGGGTGGCAGCGTACGAGGCGCTGCGCCAGACCGGCGGTTTCGGAGCCTAGGCTCAATTTTGGGGTAGCCTACGGCAGGTGCCCGCACAAGATGGCCTGTTCATATGAGCGAGTCCCGATTGAAGGTCTTTTCAGGCAATTCGAATAAAGTTTTGGCAGAGGACATCTGCCGCAGCATCGGGGTGCCGCTCGGCCAGGCCACTGTCACGAGCTTTCCCGATGGGGAGACGTTCGTGAAGATCGACGAGAACATCCGCGGGCACGACGTATTTATCGTCCAGTCGACCTGCCCCCCGTCAAACCAGCACCTGATGGAGCTGCTGATCATGATCGATGCCGCGCGCCGAGCCTCGGCCGACCGCATCACTGCCGTCCTCCCATTCTACGGCTATGCCAGGCAGGACAGGAAGGACCAGCCCCGCGTGCCGATCACGGCGAAACTCGTCGCGAACCTCCTCGTCTCCGCAGGTGCAAACCGGGTCCTCACGATGGACCTGCACAGCCAGCAGATCCAGGGGTTCTTCGACATACCGGTGGACCACCTGTACGCCTCGCCGGTCTTCTTCGAGTATCTGGGCAGGACGAAGACCGACAATCTGGTCGTGTGCTCGCCGGACGTCGGCGGGATGAAGATGGCGGCGGCCTACGCCGACATCCTCGGCGCAAGCCTCGGGATGGTCGCCAAGAGGCGCAAGAACGCGACCACGGTTGAGGCGATCAGCGTCGTCGGCGAGGTCGAGGGCTGCGACATCCTCCTGGTTGACGACATCACCGAGACCGCGGGAACGCTCACGGCGGCCGCCGCGATCCTTCGGGAACGGGGCGCAAAGAAGATCCGCGCTGCGGTCAGCCACTGCATCCTTAACGAGATCGCGTACGAGCGCATCCGCAGCGGGATCATCGACGAGCTGATCACGACCAACACGGTCCCCATCGACACCCGGGGTCTTCCGGTGACGGTGCTGAGCGTCGCGGGCCTGCTCGGCCAGGCGATCCAGCGCATCAACACGAACGAGAGCATCACGAGCCTCTTCCGGATCAAGGGATTCTAAGGGGCCGCCCGTTGGCGCGGAATTTGGAACACGTTCGTCGGCAAGGGGGTCACCCTGAATCAATCATGAACACCCGATCAGCTTATAGACTCCCGACATTGGCGGCTCTCGCCCTTGGCTTTTGCGTCGCGGCCCACGGGGCCGCAACCCCCGGGGCCACCGCCCTGGCGAAGATGCCGGAGCTGAAGAAGGACTACTCGCCCGTGGGCGACGGGAAGACCCCCGTCATCTCAAGCTACGCCGACATCGTCGAGGCGGCCGAGAAGGAGGTCGTCTCGATCAATTCGACGCGCACGGTCCATGAGAAGGTCCAGGCCAACCCGCTGCTTCGCCAGTTCTTCGGCGACGTTCCCGACCAGGACCGCGAGAGCAAGGAAATGGGGCTGGGCTCGGGGGTCATCGTCTCGGCGGACGGCTACATCCTCACCAACAACCACGTGGTGGCCGATGCCGATGAACTGACGGTGGTCCTTTCCGACAGCCGCAAGTTCCCGGCCAAGGTTGTCGGGGCCGACCCGAAGACCGACATTGCCGTGGTGAAGATTGATGCGACGGGCCTGCAGGCCGTCACCTTCGCCGACAGCGACAAGCTTCGGGTCGGGGACGTCGTTTTCGCGGTCGGGAACCCCTTGGGGGTCGGGGAGACCGTTACGATGGGCATCGTCTCGGCAAAGAGCCGCAACGTCGGCATCCTCGAGGACGTGAACGGCTACGAGGACTTCATCCAGACTGACGCGGCGATCAACATGGGCAACTCGGGAGGGGCCCTGATCGACGCCAAGGGCCGGTTCGTGGGCATCAACAGCGCCATCGTCTCGCCGTCCAGGGGCAATATCGGGATCGGGTTCGCAGTCCCGGTCAACATGGCCGCAAACGTCATGAGGAGCCTGATCGAGACCGGAACCGTGAGCCGGGGTTTCCTCGGGGTGGGCGGAGACCCCATCACGCCTGACATCGCCGAGCAGGTCCACCTTCCCAAGGACGCAACGGGTGTCATCGTCACCATAACCGATCCGGACGGACCGGCTGACAAGGCCGGCCTGAAGCGGGGCGACGTGATCATGCAGGTCAACGGCAAGGCGATCACCAACCACGATGAGCTTCGCCTGACGATCTCGCAGATGGCACCGGGGAGCAAGGTGACGCTCGGCGTCTCCCGGGACGGGAAGCCGCTCACGATCGAGGTCACTCTCTCGCAGTTCTCCGAGCGGCCGAACGAGCTCTTGGACGGGGTTGAGGTCGGAAAACTGACCGACGACGTGCGCCGTCACCTGGGGATCGACTCCCGGATCACGGGCCTGGTCGTGACCAAGGTCGAAGAAAAGAGCGAGTACACTGCGGACCTGCCCCAGGGGGCGGTGGTGGTCGAGATCAACCGCGCCCCGGTCGAGGACCTGGCGGCGGCGAAGGCGCTCCTCCACCCAGGGCGAAACCTGTTTCTGGTCTATTACCAGGGCTACCAGCGCTACGTGGTCGTGACCAAGCGCTAGGGCACCGGGGCGGTTTCAGCTGCCGGGTTTCTCGATCGGAATCCTGGCCAGGTCCTCCGGGACCTGGTCGGCGGGGTAGGTCGGAAAACTGAGCTCAAGGAGCGAGACCGCGGGCACGTCGAATCGAACCGTGGACGCGCTCCGGTCGACAAGCATCGCCACGCCCGCCACGACGCCCCCGGCCTTGCGGACGATCTCTACGCATTCGTTCACGCGGCCCCCGCGGGTCACCACGTCCTCGGCGACCAAGACCCTCTCCCCGGGCGCGAAGGTGAACCCCCGACGGAGCACCAGAACGTTGTTCTCCTTCTCGCAGAAAATGTAGCGGGCCTTGGCCTGGCGCGCCAGCTCCTGGCCGATCACCAGGCCGCCCATCGCCGGGGCGAGGACGGTCGTGAAGGCGAGTCCCGCCGCCCGGACCTTGGCCAGGAGAAGCTCGGAGAGCCGTTCCACGGCGTCCATGCGCTGGCACACCTGGGCGCACTGGAAATAGTGGCCGCTGTGGAGGCCCGACCTGAGGACGAAATGGCCCCTCAGGAGGGCCTTGGTGCGCGTGAAGATGTCGAGGATTTCCTGTTGGTTGGGATCCATGTGCCCCCGAGTCGAAACGGTTCCCACGGCAAGTTCAACGCTTCATAGCTTTGGGATGATGCGTTGAAAAATCCTGCCGGGCGATTTAGGGTGCGCTCCGATCAAGAGCATGGCCCTTAAATCCGACCTGCAGATTCCCCTGGAAGACGAGCTCGGCGACGTGCTCGAGAAGGCCATGGCCTGCGCCCGGCTGACTCCCGAGACGCTTTCTGAGAGGTCGGGTGTCGCGGTTTCGGCGATCCGTGACGCAATTGACTACCGCCCTGAGATCGGTCCCGGCGACTGCAGCCGCCTTGCGGCCGTTCTCGGCCTCAACGAGGTGGGGCTTTGCGCCCTTGCGTCGGGGAAGTATCCGCTGCCCCACTGCGACGGGCTGCCTTTCAGCGTCTGGCCCCTGAGGGTGGCCTACGGCATCGGGGTCGTGAACGCCTACGTCGTCGGCTGCGCGAAAGGACGAGGGCTTCTTTTTGACACGGGTCCCGGCGGCGGCGCTCTCGAGGCGGAGTGGCCCGAGGCGGTGGTCGGCATAGACGGGATTTTTGTGACCCACGTTGAGGCCGAGCACGCCGGGGGCCTTAGGGATGCTATCCGGTTTTTTGGGGTCAAGGAGGCCTATGTTCCGTCCGGCGCAGAGGTCCCCCCGGCTTTCCCGCTTGGCGAGGGGGAGACGCTTGAATTCGGCTCGCTCGTGGTGACCGCGTTCAGGACCCCGGGCCACTGCGCGATGCACAACTGCTACCACATCCGCTCGGCTGCGCTCCCGAAGGCCCGTTCGCTCCTTGTGACCGGCGACCTTGTCTTTGCCGGCTCGGCGGGTGGCCCTTACCACTGCCATAAGCAGCTCCGGGCCCACTTGGGACGGGTGCTGGGCGCCGTCCCCGCGGACACCGTGGTGGCACCGGGCCATGGGCCCATGACCACTGCAGGCAACGAGCTTCGGTATAACCCGTTTGTCTCCTAGGCCCCGCGCCTACTAGACCGCGTCGACAATGAAAGCCACCGACGTGGCGTTGTCGGGTCCGCCCCGCTGGACGGCAAGCTCCACGAGCTCCCGGACGATTTCGGTCGGGTCCTGGGCCTTGGCCATGATGTCCCGTATGTCCTTTTCGGAAACCATGCGGGTCACCCCGTCGGTGCAGAAAACGAAGCGGTCGCCGGGTTCCAGCGGCAGGTCCGATAGGTCCACGTCGGGCGTCAGCGCCTGTCCCATGCAGCGAGTAAGCGCCCCGCGCTGGGACTCGCTGTAGTAGACGACCTCGCCCCTCGCACGGCGCCTCTTTGCCTCGTTCTCGACGGAGTGGTCCTCCGTAAGAAAGAACAGGTGGCCCTTCTTCAACGCGAAGGCCCGGGAGTCGCCGACATGGGCGAGCTTGAGGCGACCGGAACGGACGCACCCGACGGTCAGCGTGGAGCCGATTCCCAGTCCCGGGCTCAGCTTCATTCCCAGGGCGACGACTGCGTCGTTGGCCCTTGCGACGATCGATCGCAAATCGAGCTCGCCGTCCTGGGGAGCACCCCTGACGCCGCCCGACACCCTATCAACGGTCTCCTGCGCGGCCTCGCCGCCTCCGGGAAGCCCGCCGACCCCGTCTGCGACCCCGAAAAGCTGGGCCGATTCGTCGAAGAGCATCCGGTCCTCGTTCTCCTTGCGCACCTTGCCGATGTCAGAATAGCAGGCGGCGCGCAGGATCGTCATGTGAGGTACGGACTCTAGACCGCTGGCCGTTAGGTGAAAGGACGAAATTCGTCCTCACGGTTCTCGCGGGTGAGTCTGGAAAAATCCTTTTGGGGCAGGCCCTCGATGAAGAGTCGACCGTACGACTTCGCAAGGATGCGGCTGTCGAGTACCGTCACCAGACCCCGGTCCGACTGCGTTCGTATCAGGCGGCCGACGCCCTGCCTGAACTTTATAAGGGCCTCCGGAAGAGTAAGTTCATTGAACGGGTCGCCGCCGCGGTCGCGAATCAGCTCCGCCTTCGCCTCAGCGATCGGGTGTGTGGGAGGACTGAAGGGGAGGCGGGCGATCACAACCTGGGAGAGCGCGTCGCCGGGAACGTCGACCCCGGTCCAGAAACTGTCGGTGCCGAAGAGGACCGCCGTCCCAAGATCCCGCATCTGCTGGGCCAGCTCGGTGCGCGACACGCCGGCGCCCTGAATGAGGAATGGCCGAGATCGTGCCGCAAACCTGGGCCCGACGATCGCCGCCACGGCCTGCATGTCACGGTAGCTGGTGAAGAGGACAAGTGACCCGCCCCGGACGCGGTCGCAGCAAAAGCCGACGTAGTCGGCCAGGGCGTCGATCGAGAGTCTGGTGTCCTGCGCCGAGGGCGGAGGGATGTCGGCGGCCACGTATACCCTCATGTTCCTCTCGAAGTCGAACGGGGACTGGGCGATCTCCGTGCGCGAACTCGAGGCTCCTATGCTCGCGGCAAACGGTGCCATGTCCCCGGCCAATGCGAGGGTTGCGCTCGTGCACACGACGCTGACACCGGCCCCGAAGAGGCAGCGCTCCAATTCCGGGGCCACGTCAACCGGGGCGCTCCGGAGCGTCACGATCGACTGCTTCCTGCCGGACTTTTCCGCCCAGTAGACATGGCCCTCGTTCGACAGGCCGAGCCATTCATCGACCCCGGCGCGGATTGCCCGCAAGCGCGCCCGCTGCTCGAGCAGTTCGTCGCGTTCGCGTCCCTCCTCCAGCTGGTCGGCGATCTTCGAAACCGAGCGCTCCAGGGAGGAAAGGGGCTCGCTCAGGAGCGCCTCGGCCGCCCCGGTTTCCCGGACTCGGACGATCGCGCGCTCCTTCAGGAGCGACCCCTCCAGGAAGCTGAAAAACTGCGCCGACGCGTCGAGCACGTCGGAGATCCTCTGGCGGAACTCCGCATCGCCGCGCTTCTTGAGGATGCCCCTGCGCGTCCTGGGGTTGAACAGGTGCTTCAGGGTCCGGTCGATGCCGATGGAGCTCAGGCCAAGGCCGAAACTCTCCTCGGCGACCTCTGGGACGGTGTGGGCCTCGTCGAGCACGATGAAGTCCCCGGGGAAGAGGACCCCTGAGACGTCCGGGCCCGCTCCCTCCGCCCGGGCGCCCCCCGCGTTGATGAGCGAGAAGAGGAGGGCGTGGTTCACCACGATCACCTGGGCCGACCGGACCCGGGCCCGTGCCCTTTGGTAGAAGCAGCGCTCGCAGTCGCAGGAGCGACGCGAGCACGACGAGCTGTCGGCGTTGACGGCGTCCCAGACCTCGGGGTTGGGCGGCGGCACAAGGTCGTGCCTGAGTCCGGTCTCCGTCTTCTCCGACCACTCGGCGATGCGCTGGAGCTCGGCGTAACCCGAGTCGTCGAAGAGGCTCGCGCGCTCGGCGAGCGCGTGGGAAAGCCGCGACGTGCACAGGTAGTTGGACTTGCCGACCAGCACGGTCGACTTGAAAGCCGCATAGCGGACGAGCTCGGGAGTGGAGGAGAAGAGCCTGCGACAGAGAGGGAGATCCTTCCCGTCAATCTGCTCCTGGAGGGAAATCGTGTGGGTCGAGACGATCATCTGCCGCCCGCAGTCCGTGGCGTGGATGATGCCGGGCACCAGGTAGGCGAGCGACTTGCCGATCCCGGTCCCCGCCTCGAAGAGGAGAGGCTGGTCGTCGTGGAAGGCGCTAGCGACGGCGTTGGCCATCCGCTCCTGGCCCGGCCGGTGCTCAAGCGAGAGGTTCTCTTGGAGCCATCCCGCCTCGGCGAAGCTCCGCAGGGAAAACTCGGGCGCCCGGCTCGGGGGAGGGGAGGCGGGGGCGTTGTCGTCGCGGATTCCGATCATGGGCTGGCCTTGGATTGCGGCAAGGGGGAGCGAGGGGAAAGGGGCATGGTGGTCGCCGCCCCTAGTCCGCGATCCACACCAGGTCGCCGACCCGCACCAGGTCGTACAGTTCAACAATGTCCGCGTTCCTGAGGAGGATGCAGCCCGCGCTCATCGGCTCCCCGATCCGCTCCTCGCACTGCGTCCCATGGATGTAGATGTAGCGGTCGTGGGTGTCGACCTTGCCTCCGAGGTTCACGCCGGGCTCAAGGCCCCGAAGCCAGAGGATGCGGCTCGTCACCAAGTTGCCCGAGTCGGGATAGCCCTCGGCGTACTCAATGAAATGCTTCCCGGTCGGCACTCGGCCCTTGAACACCATGCCGGGGGGTTGGCCGGCCCCGATCCGCTCCGCGATGACATGAAGGCCGCGCGGCGTGCCCAATGAATCGGCGACATTCGAGGGTGGTCTCTTGGAAGTCGATATAACGTAGGCTTTTACAACGGCCCCATCGCGGACAAGCTGGAGCGTTGAGGCGCCGATCCTGACCACAAGAACCCGGTCTGCGTGCTTGATGCCAAGCGCAGAACGGGTTTTGTTGAACAACTCCCAAGACGAATCTATGGACAAGACGGCATGCTTCACGGTTGGAATCGTCGGCGCCTCAGGCGCCGTCGGTCAAGAGTTGCTGCGCCTTTTGGAGGAGCGCAACTTCCCTATTTCCACGCTTAGGCTTTTCGCCTCGGCGAGGTCCGCTGGAAAGACCGTCGAGTTCAAAGGCCGCCCTGTGGTGATCGAGGAGGCCCGGCCCGGCGTCTTCGCCGGGGTTGACGTCGCCTTCTTCGCCGCCGGCGGGAAGGTCACGCGGGCCCTGGCCCCCGATGCCGTCAAGGCCGGCTGCCTGGTGATCGACAAGAGCTCGGCGCTCAGGATGGATCCCGACGTTCCCCTGGTCATCCCGGAGATCAACCCCGAGGCACTGAGGAGCCACAAGGGCATCATCGCGAACCCGAATTGCTCGACAGCGGTCGCGCTCATGGGCCTTTGGCCGCTTCACAAGCGCTTCGGACTGAAGCGTTACATCGCCTCGACCTACCAGTCCGTTTCCGGGGCCGGCGCCGAGGGCGTGCGTGAACTCGAGGCCCAGGTAACGGCGCACGCGAACAAGGCCCCGCTCCAGAAGAAGGTCTTCCCGTACCAGATTGCATTTAATCTGATCCCCCAGGTCGACACCTTCGGCCCGGATGGCTACACGGGCGAGGAGTCAAAGATGATGTTGGAGAGCCGCAAGATCATGGGGCTGCCGAACCTTCCCGTCTCGGCGACCTGCGTTCGGGTTCCGGTCGAGAGGGCCCATTCCATTTCCATCAACGCGGAGTTTGAGAAGCCCGTGACCGTGGCTGCGGCCCGCGAGGCGATCGCAGCTTTTCCGGGAGCCGCTCTTGTGGATGACACCGCAAAGGGCGTCTACCCGACTCCTCTTGATTTCAGCCGCGTGGTGAAGTGTGGCGTCGGGCGAATCCGCCTCGACACGGCGCTTCCCAATGGCCTGGCGTTCTGGGTCAGTGGCGACAACCTCTGGAAGGGTGCGGCCCTCAACGCAGTGCAGGTGGCGGAACTGATGGTTCGGGACGGGCTCTTGAGGCCCAAGTCGGCTCTCGCGGCCGTCTGATAGGTACGGACGCCTAGCTCAGTTGGTTAGAGCACCTCGTTTACACCGAGGGGGTCAGGGGTTCGAGTCCCTTGGCGTCCACCAGTCCGATTGAATCGGATCCCGATGCGCTGAAGTGCGTGAAGCGTCCCGAGTCGCCTGATCCGTTTCATGGGTGTCACTCGTTCGCCTTCATTATTCCCAAGGGAATAGCAGCCACGAGTTAGTAGGCGTTCACCCCATTTGCCCCGGGCCTGGCCTTCGATACGATCGCTCCTAGGGATGATGCAATGAATCCCCTCGGTGCCAAACTGCTTCAATACGACGTTTATCGCTTATCACCATGCCAATGATGATCCAAGCCTCCCCGACGGCATACAGTTACTTCCGAGCGCCAACGGGCGACGCAGCACTCGCGAACAGGGATTATCGCGGAGCTAGTTCAAAGCGGATTTTAGTTGCGGACGACGACGCGTCTATCCGCGGCTGCATTGCAATTGTGCTCACTCGAAAGGGCTTCGATGTTGAGACGGCTAAGGATGGCGAAGAGGCATGGACAGCCATCTGCAAAACAGAATTCGATTTGGTCATAACCGACCACGAGATGCCCCATTTGACCGGTCTTAACCTCATCCGAAAAGTTCGGAACGCTTCAATGGACGCGCCCTTCATCCTCATCTCGGCCTCCCTGCCCGGACCCGAATCAATGTTGGTGTCTTTGATCCAGCCGGGAGCTGTTCTGGCGAAACCTTTCGCGTTCGGATCACTGATAAAAGTTGTATTTTCGCTTTTGAGACAGGACCCGCCCGAGAGGGCTCTCACTTAGCAGCAGATTTTATCCAGGTAGATTGGCGTTGAACATGGGCGCTTTACGGCGCGTTTCCAATCAGGCCAAAGCAAGCCTTGTGACCTGACGTAGCAGAACTGAGCCATTGCGAATGAGGGTCTGGGCTCCAAGAAAGGAACCCAGATGCCAAAAGGAAAGAAGCATACGCCGGAGCAGATCGTAGCGATCCTGCGCCGGATCGACGGCGGAGAGTCGGCGCAGGCCGTGTCCCGCGAAGTGAACATCAGTGAAGCGACGCTCCACCGCTGGAAACAGCAATACGGAGCGATGGAGATCGACGAGCTGAAGGAGTTAAAGGCCCTGAGGGACGAGAACGCCCGCTTGAAGCGGATCGTCGCCGACCAGGTCCTGAACATCCAGGTGCTGAAAGAGGTGAACTCAAAAAAATGGTAAGCTCGTCGCAGAAGCGCCACGCCGCCCAGGGCGTGGTAGCGGCGGGCATGTGTTCACAGCGTCAGGCGTGCCGTTATCTTGGGTTGGCGCGCTCCAGTTGGGCCTACGTGTCGCGGCCGCCGAAGCCGAGGACGGTGCAGATCGGGGAGGCGATAGCCGCGCTGGCGGTGCGCCATCCCCGGTTCGGCTACCGACGCGTGCATGAGATGCTGCGCCGTCAGGGACTGTGCTGCAACCTGCGCACGGTGCAGCGAATGCGCCGTGACCAGGGGCTCGGCATCACCGGGCCGGCACGGCGTCCCAAAGTGCCTCTACGGCCCGATGCGAAGGTGAAAGCGACCGCGGTCAATGACGTCTGGTGCGTCGACGTGGTCTTCGACACCACCCAGGGCGGCAACACGGTGAAGTTCCTGACGATCATCGACGAGTACAGTCACTACTGCCTGGGCATCACCGCCAGCCGCCGTATGGGCGCTCGCGAGGTCGTTGCGGCGCTCGCCGCCCTGATGGCGCTTCACGGAGCGCCCAAACACCTGCGCTGCGACAACGGAGCGGAGTTTATCGCCCGGCTCCTCCAGGAATGGCTGGCCCTGGCGGGCGTTGCGACTCGCTTCATCGAACCCGGCAGCCCGTGGCAGAACGGGATCAATGAGAGCTTCAACGGCCGCTTCCGCGACGAATGTCTCAACCGCGAGCTCCTCGCGAACCTGCTCGAGGCGCAGAGCGTGGTGGACACCTTCCGTGACGAATACAACGAGATCCGTCCCCACAGCACGATCGCTTACAGGACGCCCAGCGAATACCGCGCAGAACTCTTGAACCAAGCTCCAGGCTCCGGTCAGGCCCGCCAAGCCGGGCCTTCCCTCCGCCTGGAGCTTGCCCTCGTCCCCACCACCAACCACAACCTGAACTGAGATCAACAACCCGCCCAGACTCTCACTCCGGGTGGCTCAACAAATGCGGTCCGGTCACTTGGCCCAAGAGAGGTAAAGGGCAGCGCACACAAATCCGAGCCTTGTCAAATGAAGGGAGCGCCCAAGATGACGTGCCGACAGGCGGCCTCACTATGGCGACTCCCCAAACCTAGCGCCTCTCGGCAATCGAGCGGGTCCGTGTCTGCCGGGGTCCTGGACAGCCGACCGAGTGACGTTGTTTCTCTACGGGCTAGGTGCGGTCAAGGGCCGAATCAAGTGACTCCCTTGGCGGCAAGCAGGGCGGCGAGCTCGGCCTGGTCCACCTCGCCTTTGATTGTATTGAGGTGACTGAGCACAAGCATCCGGTCGCCGGGCCCGCAGGTGGAAATCTCGATCATCCAGTCCTCCGTTGTTTGCGCCGAGCCGATGACCTCATCGCTCCATGCGATTACCTCCGAGGCCTCAACGAAGCCCTTGGTGATCCCCTGGATGAAATACTCCGCTTTCGTCCGATAATTCATGTCCCAAACACTCCACATGCTGCCGGACAAGCCAAGCGTGAAAGCCTCAATCTCCGGGGTTCTCCTTGGGCACCCGGCCTGCTTTTGAGGCAGCGTGCATGTTGCTCTCGGAGCCCGCGCGCTTCCTGGTCGTTCGGGAAGGGCACAAAGCTCATTTTGATCGTGTGCCTCATAGGCGCCTTGGGACATTAAGGGTTGATCGATTGCGGAAACCGCGGATTGATGACCGGCAAGCAACCGGGCTTTCCGGAAACCCAAGTCCAAACCCTTGACTCGCCCTCTACTCCGACGCCTGGCGCTTTGCACCCAGCTCGCGCTTTCATTGTCAGCTCTGGGTGGTGAGTTTCCGTGGTGGGCGTACCCCGTGAACCCTCCGGAGGAGACGCCAAGGCCGGTGCAAACCGGGCCAATCCTTGTTCCCGATAGCCAGGTTTCCTTCAGTGCCGGGCAGCTGTCGATCAACGCGCCATCCGTGCCGGACTGGCATCCCTCTGAGCATCCGGCGATGCCGGACGCTGTCGGAAAGGGGCGGCCCCCCCAGGTCTATGCCTGCGCCTACTGCCATCTCCCCAACGGCGCGGGTCGACCGGAGAACACGAGTATTGCGGGACTATCGGCCGCCTACATCCGCGAGCAGATGGCTGCGTTCAAGAACGGCGACCGGCCCGGATCACAGCCCAAGCGCGGCCCCCAGAATTCCATGATAGCCTTGGCCAAGGCGTGCTCGGCGTCCGACATCGATGAGGCGGCTCGTTATTTCTCGGCGCTCAGACCGACTTCATTTGTCCGCGTGGTGGAAAGCGAGGCGGTTCCCCGGTTTCAGGTCGCCGGCTGGACGCTCACACCCGTCGCCGGCGGGGGCAGCGAGCCCCTGGGGAATCGGGTCGTCGAGATGCCGCTCGACTTCGCGCGGTTCGAGCACCGCGACTCCCGGACGCGCTACATCGCCTATGTTCCCCGGGGCAGCATCGCCCTGGGTGCAGAACTCGCGGCTACCGGCGCCCACGGGCGAAGTGTCGCCTGTGCCACCTGCCACGGCGTGCGGTTTGAAGGGATGGTGGACGTGCCGCGGCTTGCGGGGCGATCCCCGAGCTACCTGATCCGGCAACTCCACGACTTGCGCGGTGGAACCCGCCACGGGGGTTCGGCGGATCTCATGAAGCCCGTGGTTGCGAACCTGACCGACGGGGACATTGTGGCGCTGGCGGCGTACCTTGCCAGCTGCGCGCCCTAAGCCCCAATGCCGCCGGCTTCCCCATTCTCCCCATGAAATCCCCAATGACGTTTCTTTTGCGGCCCGTGTTCGCCTCCCTGGGCCTTGCGGCGGTGTTTGGCGCGGGCTTGACCTTAGCGCGTGCGGAAGGCTCCTCCCCGGCCTTTGCTCTTCATGACGGGGACCGCGTAGTGTTCTACGGGGACAGCATCACGCAGGACGGGGGATACGCGGCGTTTGTCGAGGAGTACTGCCGGAGCCGGTTTCCCGCCCTCGACTTCCGGTTTTACTACTCGGGCGTCGGCGGCGATACGGTGCAGGGTGGGGGCGGTGGCGAGATTGGGCTGCGGCTTGAGCGGGATGTCTTCCGGCACAAGCCGACGGTCGTGACGATCATGCTCGGGATGAACGATGGCCACTATCGGAAGCTCGAGCCGGCCACGCTCGCCGCGTTCACCGAGGGCTACCGGTCTATTGTCGTGAAGATTAGGCAGGCCTTCCCCACGGCGAGGATCTACCTGATCCGCTCGTCTCCCTTTGACGATGTCGCCCGCCGCCCCGACTTTGACCCGGGCTACATGGACGTGCTTCGGCAGATGGGCGACTCCGTAGCGGCGATCGCAAAGGAACAGCAGGCCCAGGTGGTCGATTTTGGTACGGTTGTCGCCGACGCCCTGGCGCGCGCGGTGAAAAACGATCCCAACCGGGCGCTCCACCTTCTCCCCGACCGCGTCCATCCGAGCGGGGCCGGCCACCTTGTGATGGGAGCGGCCCTCGCCCGCGCGCTTGGTGCGCCGCCTCTGGTCTGCCGTGTCGAGATCGACGCGAAGGAGGCAAAGGTGTCCGTCCAGGAGAACGCGAGCGTGAGCGCGCTCAAGGTCGAGAACGGAGTTGTTACCTGGAGCGAGAAGGATGGGTCGCTGCCCTTGCCGCTGAATTTCGAGGAAGCCAACGTGCAACTTGCCCAGATCGCGGGCGCGGACCTCGGGGGCCTGGACGACGAGCCGCTGGTTGTCCGCGGCCTAGCCCCGGGCCGCTATGAGGTCCGGATCGACGGCCAGGCCATCGGGCCGTTTTCGCAGTCGGCGCTTGCCGAGGGCATCAACCTTGCGCTCTACAATACCCCGATGCGTTGGCAGGCTTACCAGGTGACGTGGGCATCGGAGAGCGGGCGCGAGATGCAGCGGTTGGAGCGGCAGATTCGCTACCGCGCCAACGGCGATGCGGGTGCCCTGGCCGCTTCTGACTTCCTATTGGGCCGGGAGGAGGCCGATCAGGCGACCCGGTCCAAGGCAGCGGTCCCCCTTGAGCGCCACTTCAGCGTGACGCGGGTTCCCTAGCTAGAGCTGATCAACGAGTTTTTCCTAGAAATGCACGACGCCCTTCAGGGCGTAGGCAATTCCCGCGAGTACGAGCGCGCCCACATAAACATAGGGCATAGGAATCCGGGTTTCCTTGGCGCCCGCATAGTGGATGGAGGTCTCCGCAATTTCTTTGCGGGCCGCGCCAGATTGGATGGGCGAGGGGGCCTTTAGATCCGAATACGAGGGATTGGTGGTATGCATGTTTGTGTGCTGTTCAATTAGAACAACCAGACACTATATCGTCACATCGGCCCATTTCCCTATGCATTTGATGCTTTTCGCTCATCGCATCTTGCAATGGCTCGGCGCTTGACCGGCCCGGGACGATCGTTCATCTGCATAGAGTCCCGATGAAACTTAACCGCGCACACCACGCCAACTGGCGAGCCCTGCTCTCGGAGCACGGCATTCGCATGGGCGTCACTGTGCCCTCCCATAACACGTAACCGGCGAGCAGAAACCGAGACAAGACTAGCAACCCTTTTCCCAACCCTGCTCAGCCGATCGGCGAGCAGGGTTTTTGATTTTATGGACCCAGCGCATCCCTCCTTGAACGCGAGCCTGCGTGCCCTTCCCCGGGCCGCATGGGTGCTGTTCATTGGCACGTTTCTGAACAAGTTCGGGAGCTTCGTCATCCCGTTCCTGACGCTCTACGTCACGGGTCGCGGCTATCCGCTCTCGGCGGCTGGTTTCGCGCTGGGCGCCTACGGCGTCGGCAACCTTGCGGCCTCCATCCTCGGCGGCTACCTCGCCGACCGCTTCGGTCGCAGGCAGACGATCGTACTCTCAATGTTCTCGGGGGCTGCGGCGATGTTGCTGCTTTCCCAAGCGCGGTCCCTCGAGGCGATTTTCGTGATGGCGGCCCTCGCGGGGCTGACCGGTGAACTCTACCGTCCGGCCAGCAGCGCCCTCCTTGCCGATCTGGTGCCAGCGGGGCAGCGGGTGACCGCCTACTCGGCGCTCAGGACGGCGTTCAATGCCGGGTGGGCATTCGGCCCGGCGATCGCGGGTTTCCTCGCGGGGCGGGGCTACTTCTGGCTGTTTGCCGGCGACGCCGCGACCTCTGTCCTGTACGGGGTGTTCGCCTTTTTTCTGCTGCCCAAGGGGTCGCGGTCGGGCGTGGCCCAGGTCAGCTGGGGGGAACTCGCCCGAGCCCTCCGCCGCGACCGGGTGCTTCCGCGGATCCTCGCTTCGGCCTTCACCATCGCGATCGTCTTCTTCCAGGCGAGTTCGACCTTTGGATTGCACGTCACCCAGCTCGGGTTCTCCTCGGCCACCTACGGCGCAATCCTGTCGTTGAACGGGGCGCTCGTCGTGTTCTTCGAGCTTCCGCTGACGACGGTCACTCGCCGGTTTCCCGCGCCGCGCGTGATCGCGCTTGGGTTTCTTTTGGCGGGCTTTGGATTCGCGCTCCTCGGACTTGCGACCTCGGTCTCGGCCATGGTCGCGTGCATGATGGTCTTCACGCTGGGTGAGATGCTCTCGATGCCGACGGCCTCGGCCTACGTCGCGGACCTTGCACCGGCGTCCATGCGTGGCCGCTACATGGGTGTCTATGGCCTCACCTGGACCGTGGCGCTCGTGGTCGGCCCGGCGCTCGGCATGTCGCTCTTGGCGGCGGGTCCTTCGGCGCTCTGGGTCGCGTGCGCGGCCCTGGGCGTCTTGGCGGCCGCATTTGCCCTTTGGACGCCGGCGCAGCCGGCGCCTTGAACCCTCACCGCTTGAGAAGCTCGATCTTGTCGACCTGGACGGACGACCACTCGGGTTCGTGGCCCTCGATCACGATGCGGTTGCCCCCAGGCGAGAGGGTGACCGGCACCTCGAGGGTCTTCCACTCGCCGGAGGTCGGGGGCATGGGCAGGTCCGCGGCGGCGGCCGCCCCCGCGGCCAGCGTGAGCGCGACGGGTGCCTTTTGGCCACTGGCATAGGAGATTCTCAGGATTGCGGGCCCTCCGGCTCCCGCGCTCACCCCGAAGGTGAGGCTGCTGCCGACTCGCCCGAGGTTCTGCACGTACCCCATGGGGAACCTGGGGTCTCCAAGGCCGGCCAAGGATGCGACTCCGCGCCTCGCGGCGAGCGCCGCCGGATAGTCGGAAGGGGGCGCCTTGGCGGGTTCCAATTCAAATGTGTTGAGCGCGCATCCTTCGGAGTCGACATAGACCATGAGGCTCAGCTCCCCTGGATTTAGATAAACGTTCGAAACAGAGAAGTCGGCGAATCTGTCGTCCCCGCCGGTGGAGGGAATCTCGACGGAGGCGATGGTCTGGTCGAGGGCGACGAACCGGACCTTGCCGCCTCCCTTCGCGCTGGCTGCCCTTACTGAGAGGTCGAAATGACCCCCGTTGCCGCAGTCGATCGTGTAGCGGGCCCACTCCGCGGCCCTGAGCCCGGCCAGGGCGTAGCCGCCGCCGGCGTCGGCGGTCGCCTCAAGCCCAAAGTCATCGGAGCGGTAGAGCCGCTTCTCGGGAGCCGGGCGAGTCGAATGGAAGGCGATGCCCTCGCCCCCGTTGTCGTAGTTGCTCGCCTTCAGTTTGGCCGGCAGCGACGGAGGGGGGTAGAAGTGCGGGATGGGCCTGCCTCCCGAGCCGGCCGCCTCGCCCTTGGGGTCAATCACGTCGGCGACCAGCTCCGGGGCCAGGCGCGACGGGAGCAATTTCCCGTCCAGCTTAACCTCGAGGTCGTGGTGGGAGACCCCGGTGGCCTGGAGGCTAACGGTCAGCACCCGGGACGAGTCGTCCCAGGTCCACATCTCTCCTTTCGGGCGGGCCCCGTCCGCCGTAACCGCGATGGGCACCCGGCGCAGGTGGAGCCTCACGCGGTACTGGCTTGGCGTGTAGCGCTTGTTGGACTCGTCGACGGTGAATGCGATCGACTCAGAATCCTCCGAGCAGGAGAAATGGGTCACCGTGAAATCGCCTGACTCGTAGGCGAAGCTTCGGCCGTCGTCGCGGTAGAGCGTGAACTCCGACTTGCCCGAGGGGAAGACCTCGAGGGTGAGCGGGTCCCAAGGCTTCTCGCCGGTCGACTTCATGTCGGGAGCAAGGGGAATGATGGCGCCGGGCCTAACGGCCACGGGAATCCGGTTCTGCGGCGCGGCCACCACCCATTCGCGTCCGCCCTGGTAGTCATAGCCGTAGTCCCAGTCCACCCAGGTGCCGCTAGGGAAGTAGACCTTCCGGTTCGACTGCCCCTCGTAGAGGACGGGGGCCACCAGGAGCTCGTTTCCGAACATGTATTGGTCCCCCGCGGCGGAGAGCGCCTTGTCGTCGTCGGGGAACTCGAGCGCCATCGGGCGGACTATCGGCATCCCGCTCCTGCTGGCGATCCAAGCATGGGAATAGATGTAGGGCATCAGCCTGTAGCGCTGCTGCAGGTAATGCTTGGTTCCCTGCTCGGTGGCCGGCCCAAATGCGTAGGGTTCCGGCGCTCCCCCGGCCTTGTGGGCCCGTGTGATCGGGGCAAAGGCCGAGAACTGCATCCACCGCTCGTAGAGGCGGGCATGCGCGCCCTGCATGTCATCCTTGTAGTAGCCCACCAGGAATCCCCCGGTGTCGCACGCCCAGTACACGAGTCCCGAGAGACTGGCATTGAGCATTTCCGGAGGATGCGCCCGGTAGGTCGCGTAGTCGCTGTAGATGTCGCCTGTCCAAACGGCCGCGTGATGCCGCTGGAAACCCGCGGGCCCGGCGCGAGAGAGGATGAACGGCCTTTGGTCGGGGTTCACGGCGAGCTGGACCCCCTCGAAGCTCTGCGTGCACAGGAGCGAGTACTCGTTGTGGATTTCCGGTGGCCTCCCGGCGTAGTAGTGGGTCTGGGCCGGCTCGCCCTCGGGCTCGTCCAGGTCTAGCCACCAGCCGGCAACCCCGGCCTCGTTGAGCTTTCGAGTCTGGGGCCAGAGCCAGTCGTTTATCTTCGGGTGCGTGAAATCGAGCAGCATCCCGCCGTAATAGCCGGCCTGGATCGGGTTGCCCTTCCCATCCGTGGCGAAGACTCCCATGGCCCAGCCCGGCGCATAGGTCGGGGACTCGGTCTTCACCATGGGTCCCGACTGCGACATGACGATCTTCACACCCTTCCTGGCATACTCCGCAATCTTCTGCTCCGGGGACTTTCCGTGGCCGGTATCGATCCAGCGCTTGGCCCAAACGTAGTCAGTCACCACCTCGGGCCAGTCGGCGTCGATCACCATGACGTCCACCGGGAATCCGCGGGAGCTCAATTGGTTGTAGGCCTCGTCCAGGGCGTCCCAGTCGTAGTAGGTGCATTTGCTTTGCCAGTAGCCCAGGGCCCACAGGGGAGGGAGAGAGGGCCTACCCGTCATGCTCGTGTACCGGGTGATGACGTCCGAGAGGCGGGGTCCGTCGATCACGTAGAGGTCGATCTCGCCGCCGTCCGCATCGAGTTGGATCTGGTCGGTCCGGGAATGCCCGAGGTCGAAGCGGAGCCGATGGGCGTTGTCGAAGAACACGCCGTAGGCGTGGCCGCCGGGTCCGCTGCTCAGGAGCAGGGGCACGGGATACTCGGCGGTCACGTTCCCGGAACTAATCTGCTGCCCTTCCCAGAGTTCGCGAACGACGCCGCGCCGGTCGAGACGTCCGTTGTTGTGGTTGTCCTGGCCGAGGCCAAAGAGGTGCTCCCCGGGATCGAGGGCCTGGGTGAGCGTCCAGGGGCCGTCCGCGGCGGGTGCTTGGATCCGAACGCCGCCAAGCAGGGTGGTGCCCGGGTCGGCCATAACAACGAAGCCTAGGGTCGCGCGGTCCACCCTGATGAGGAGCGCCCCGGTGTCGACCTCCACCTTGCCTTCCGAGTCGGCCCTCTTTAGCGGGGCACGGGCCTCCGGCGCCGTCTCCATCGCCAGGGAGGGCTTCCGGGTGAACTCGCCGGCGGGCTTCAACCAGACCCTCATGATATGGGGCTCGATGGACTCGATTCTGAGCCGGGCTCCCGACGCTCCCTTGATGGTCACCTTGTCCTCGGGTACCGCCGGCACACCGGCGAGAGCAAAGGAGGCGACCGCCAGGCCGATCGCCAGGGGAAATACGGCTCGAAGGGGCATGCGGGGTCGTGGCATGTTATCGCCATCATCCGCCCGGTTGGGCCCGATGGCAACATTGGGCACGGGGCGAACCGGCCGCTCCCTCCGTTTAGGCTTCCCTTTTTACCCTAGGCTTGGTTGACCTTTGGACCCGCCGTCCACAGGGTTCAACCCTTTCGGCGGCAAGCACACAAGCACCTCATGCGACATACGATCTCAGTCCTCGTCGAGAACAAGTTCGGCGTATTGGCCCGCGTTGCCGGCATGATCTCCGGCCGCGGCTTCAATATCGACTCGCTGAACGTCGCGCCGACCCACGACGCCTCGCTTTCAAGGATCACGATCGTCCTGAAGGGTGACGATGCGGCGCTCGACCTGTGCAGCAAGCAGCTGCGCAAGCTCGTGAACGTGGTCGAGGTGATGGACTTCAAGGAGGGGCAGACGATCGCCCGCGAACTCGTGCTCGTAAAGATCCGCGCCGACGCGAAGACCCGGCCTGAGATCCTCCAGATCAAGGAGATATTCCGCGCGAAGATCGCCAACCTGGCCCACGATTCCCTTATCGTCGAGGTCACCGGCGATGAGGAAAAGATTGCCGCGTTTCTCGGGCTCCTCGAGCCCTTCGGCGTCCTCGAGATCGCCCGCACCGGCAGCCTCGCCCTGACCCGCTAACGTTTTACCAACCACACACCACTTAACCATGCCTGCCAAAGTTTACACCGACAAGGACGCCGATCTCGGCATCTTCAAGAACAAGACGCTCGCCGTGCTGGGTTACGGTTCCCAGGGCCACGCTCACGCGCTGAACCTCAAGGACAGCGGCTGCAACGTGATCATCGGCCTCTATCCGGGCTCGAAGTCGAGCAAGGTGGCCAAGCAGCACGGGTTCAAGGTGTATGATACTGCCGAAGCCGTACGCCGGGCGGACGTGATCATGGTGGGCTTGCCCGACATGAAGCAGGCGAGCGTGTACAAGAACGACATCCTTCCGAATCTCTCCAAGGGCAAGACGCTGATGTTCAGCCACGGCCTCGCCGTCCATTTCGGGCTCATCAAGCCCCACAAGGACATCGACATCATCATGGTTGCGCCGAAGGGCCCCGGGCACATGGTCCGCAGGCTCTACGTCGAGGGCAAGGGAATGCCCGCCCTCGTTGCCGTCTTCCAGGACCGCTCAAGGAAAGCAAAGAAGACCGCCCTCGCCTGGGCCAAGGGCATCGGCTCGACCCGTGCCGGCGTCCTTCAGACCACCTTCAAGGAGGAGACCGAGACGGATCTCTTTGGCGAGCAGGCCGTCCTTTGCGGTGGCGCAAGCGCCCTTGTCCAGGCGGGCTTTGAGACGCTCGTTGAGGCGGGGTACCAGCCCGAGATGGCCTATTTCGAGTGCCTGCACGAGCTGAAGCTGATCTGTGACCTCATGTACGAAAGCGGCATCGCGGGCATGCGCTTCTCCATATCCGAGACGGCGAAATACGGGGACATCACCCGCGGCCCCCGCGTCGTTAACAAGGCGACCAAGAAGGAGATGAAGAAGATCCTTGAGGAGATCCAGAGCGGCAAGTTCACCCGCCAGTGGGTCGCGGAATACAAGGGCGGCCTCAAGAACTACAACCGCCTCCTGAACAAGGGCGCCTCCCACCAGATCGAGAAGACCGGCCAGCGGCTGCGCAGCATGATGCCCTGGATGTCCAAGAAGAATTTGAAGGGCGTGCAGGCCTCCTACTAAGGGGCCCCCCAATCCGGAGCGCCCAAGCAGGGGTGCCTCAAAATGGGAAAAAAACTCGTCCTCGCGACACGCAAGAGTCCCCTGGCCCTTGCCCAGGCGGAGCTTTCGGCCGCGTTCCTCGGTTCACGCCTCGGCGTCGAGTGCGAGCTGATGAAGCTCGTCACGACCGGGGACCGCCAGGCCGAGTGGTCGCTTGAGGAGAAAGGGGGAAAGGGCCTCTTTACCCGCGAGCTCGAGGCTGCGCTCCTGAGGAAGGAGGCCGACGTGGCGATCCACAGCACGAAGGACCTTCCGGGGGGATCCGTTGAGGGACTGTCGATTGCCGGGTACCTGCCTCGCGAGGACCCGCGCGATATGCTGATCCTGCGCGCAGGGGTGGGCTCGCCTAAGACGCTGGCCACGAGCAGCCCGCGCCGGCGCCAGCAGGTCGCGATGATGTTCCCAGGGGTAACCTTCACCGAGATCCGTGGGAACGTGGACACGCGGCTAAAGAAGATCGCCGAGCTTAGGGTGGCGGACGGCACGGTGCTGGCGGCCGCCGGACTAAAGCGCCTGGGGATCGGCTCGTGGCCCGGCGTCGAGTTTCACGCCATCGGCTTTGAGAGCATGGTTCCCGCGGTGGGGCAGGGAGCGATTGGCGTCCAGTGCCGCACCGAGGATCTTCCCCGCTTCGAGGGCGTCTTTGACCCGGTCACCGCAAGGGGCCTCAACTTGGAGCGTGCGATCCAGACCGCCCTCGGCGGCGGATGCCACACCGCCCTCGGGGCCTATGCGACACCGGACACACTTTACCTGTTTCACGAAAACGTGGGGCTAAAGACCTTTTCCCTGGATGAGGGCGATTTTGCGTCGCCCGATGCCACCGCGGCCCGGATCTTGGGCGGACTCGGGCTCAAATAGTCCGGCTCATCCGATGGCCGACGCGACGAAGCTTCCACTTGCCGGGCGACGGATCGTCGTCACCCGCACTCGGGATCAGGCGTCCGACCTGGCCTCGAAGTTGGTCGTGCTCGGCGCCGAGGTCGTTGAGCTGCCTGTGATCCGTATTTCCCGCGAGATATCGAAGCAAGCGCTAGCCGACGTGATGCTCGAATTGGGGGGCTATGACTGGCTCGTTTTCACGAGCGCCAATGGGGTCCACAATTTTTTCGGGGAGTTCTTTCGCCTTTTTGACGACATCCGGTCGCTCGGCCTGATGAGGATTGCCTGCGTGGGCGAGGCGACCGCGAAGGCTGTGGGTGCCCTGAAGCTTAAGGTCGAATGCCAGCCAAAGAAAGCGACGGCCGCCGCGCTTGCCGAGGCGCTGATCGCCACCGGGAGCATGGATAACGGAAAGGTTCTTGTGATCACGGGAAACCTGAACCGCGAGGACCTCGTGCTGAAGCTCGAGGAGGCACGCGCCATCGTCGACACGCTCCAGGTTTACAAGACGGAGGAAGTGGACCTGTCGGCAGACCCCGTGGCCGCCGAATACCGTCGCATCGGCGCCGACGCCGTTCTCTTTGCGAGCTCAAGCTCGGCCCAGAACTTCGTCAACCAAGGGGCAGCCCTGAAGCTCGAGAAGGGGGCGAAGAAACCCCTCTTTGGGAGCATCGGCCCGCAGACAAGCGAAACCATGCGCAAGGTGGGACTAACCGTCGATTTTGAGACCGCAACCCCGGGGATCGACGAACTGATCGCGGCTCTCGTAACCTCCCTCACATGAAGGTCCCCTTTCTAGACCTCTCGCTTCAGCACCAGGCCGTGCGGGCCCAGGCGCTTGAGGCGCTGGCGGCCACTTACGACGCGAATCGTTTTTGCCTCGGTAAGGACGTGGAGGGCTTCGAAAGGGCGTTTGGCGAGACCTTGGGATACACCGGGGTGCTGGGGATGAACAGCGGCACCTCGCCCCTGCATGCGGCCTGCATGATCGCGGGGTTCAAGCCCGGAGACGAGGTGATCGTTCCCCCGTTCACCTTCATCTCCTCGGTTTGGGGCGTTTCCTACGTGGGCGCGAAGCCCGTGTTCGCGGACATAAGTGCCGATTCATTCAATCTGGACCCTGCGGCCATCGAGCGCGCGATAACCCACCGCACAAAGGGTATCGTGGCCGTCCACCTTTTCGGTCTGCCGGCGCCAATGGACGAGATCATGGAAATCGCGTCCCGGCACAAACTGTTCGTGATCGAGGACTGTGCTCAGGCAGTGGGCGCGCGCTACAAGGGCACGCCCGTCGGCCTCATCGGGGATGCGGGCACGTTTAGCTTCTATCCCACGAAGAACCTTGGAGGATGCGGAGAGGGCGGGGCATTCGTCTCGCGCCGGCCCGATGTTGCGGCAAAGGCAAAGTTGATCCGGGTCCATGGTTCCGAAAAGCGCTACCACCACTCGATCGTTGGAGCCAATTTCCGGATGGACGGCTTCCAGGGGGCGCTCCTCAACGTGAAGCTGCCCCACCTCGCGGGGTGGAATACCCGCCGCCGTGCGATCGCAAGGGCCTACCTTGAGGGAATCCGCCTCGAAGGGGCTGCGCTTCCTCGTCTGGGGCTCCCCGGGGGATCGGTCTACCACCAGTTTACTCTTCTGCACCCGAGGCGGAATGCGCTGCGCGAACACCTGAGCCGGTGCGAGGTTGGAACAGACCTGATCTATCCGGTCCCGCTTCATCTTCAGGAGTGCTTTGCGGACCTTGGCTATTCCAAGGGCAGTTTCCTGGTCGCGGAAAGCGCAGCCGAGAGCTGCATCAGCCTTCCCATCTTCCCGGAGCTAACCGACGCGCAGGTGCTCCACGTGATCGAGTCCGTGAATTCATTCCGTTAGGTCGGCTTCCGCATGATCGAAGGAATACAGATCAAGGTCTGCGGGCTAACCTCGTTCGTGGACGCCGAATTGGCGGACGGCTTAGGCGCGGATTACCTCGGATTCATCCTCCATCCGAAGTCTCCGCGGTATATTCCGCTCGCTCAGTACCGTTCGATGGCGGCTCGGCTGCCTGAGCGAAAGAAGGTAGGCGTCGCGGTTGAGCCCTCGCTGCCCGACCTATTGGCGATGAAGGATGCTGGGTTTGACCGCTTCCAGGTTCACTTCCGGAGCGAGTTGCCGCTTCCGCAGATCGAGGCCTACTCGAAGGCCGTGGGAGCCTCGAAGCTCTGGCTTGCTCCCAAGTTCCCGTCCGGCGTCGACGTTGCAAGGGAGTGGCTCTCGCTGGCCGATACGATCGTTTTCGATACCTTCGATCCCGCCCTGTTCGGCGGAACGGGACGAACGGGCGACTGGCCGAAATTCAAGAGGCATCGCTCGGCGCATCCCGAGAATACCTGGGTCCTTTCCGGGGGCTTGAACCCGGAGAACGTGGGCGGAGCGCTCACGGAGTCCGGCGCGCGGTTTGTCGACGTGAACAGCGGTGTGGAGTCTTCGCCCGGGATCAAGGACCACGAGCGGTTGAGGGCCTTCGTCGCGGCGGTCCGCGGGGCTAAGGGCGCCTGAGCGCCCGAGACTCCAGTTCAAGGAGGGCCTTTTTCCGGTCCTCCCCATAGGCGTAGCCCGTGAGGCTTCCATCCGCTCCGATCACGCGGTGACAGGGAACCACGACGCAGATCGGGTTTGTCGCATTAGCGCGCCCCACGGCCCTCGCGGAGGTGCGCAGCGCCTTGGCGATCACGCCATAGGAGCGGGTTTGCCCGTAGGGAATTGAAACGAGGGCCGACCAGACCCGGTGCTGGAACGCCGATCCCGCCGGCGCCAAGGGCAAGCTGATGTCCTGCCTCTTGCCCCTGAACCAGTCCTTCAGCTGGGCCCGGGCGTCGGCTGTCCGGGATCTGTCCTCGACCAGGGGCCCTTGCGGCACGCGAGAGCGGATTGTCGCCCGGCCCCCGAATACGGCTGCGACCAGTCTTTGCGTCGGGTCAACGGCTACCGAGAATTCGCCCAAGGGAGTCTCGAATGTGGAGAAATAAGTTGGGATTTGAGGGTTCTTCATAGCGCGGGCTGGTTGAGTTGCCAGAGATGAGCGGTCGCCAGGCTCCGATGAGGCGAGAACACCGCCATGAGACGCACGGTCGCGTCGATGTCGGGCCTCTCCTCAAGCTTGAAGAGTGTCTTCAGGCCGCTCGTGACCCCGGTGTCGCCTAACGGAACACAGTCGGCAAAGCCGAGGGATCGCATCATCAGGTAATTCACGGACCAAGGTCCGAGTCCCCGTACGGAGAGAAGGGTCCTCTCTGCCCGCGTGGCCGACAGTGTGGGAAGTGCCTTCAGGTCGAGCTTGCCCTCGGCAATGAGGCGCGCTGCTCCGATCAGGTATTCCGCCTTTTGGCGCGAGTACTGCCAGGGGCGGAGATCGGCGGGCTCGAACTTGGCCACTGCGGTTGCGGCGGGCAGGCAGTAAAGGCCACCGGGCAGCCTTGTCCCTAGGTTTTCAACGAGGCGTCGCTTCAGGACGCAGGCGAAGGGCAAATTGATCTGTTGGCCGATGATGGACCAGTAGAGCCCGTCAAGGACGCTTGGCGTCCTGACCAACCGAAGGCCAGCGCGTCCCGCCACAAGTCGGGCAAGCCCAAGGCGTCGGGCCAGGCGCGCAAATCCCGCTGCATCCTGTTCAAGGCCCAGAATACCCGCCACCAAGCCGTGGGCAAAAACAGAGTGCCTCGCGGTGCTGCGTCCGTTGGGGATCAGGGTTACGGCCACGGCATTGTCCCCAAACTCCATCCTCAGCACCGCTGGCAGCCCCTCTAGGTCTGCCGAGGCTTCAAATATTCGGCCGGTAAGGCGCTCAGTGAGGCTGTCAGGATCTCGACCGAGCGTCCGGAGTACCTGTGCCAGGGGATAGTCCCTCGGCAAGTCGATCGTGAAGGATGAATCAGTGCTCAGCTTGCGGTATGCCGCCGGCGTCATCCCGTTGGCGGACCGAAAGTGCTCATGGAATGAGGACAGCGAGTCGAAACCGGCCTCCTCCGCGACATGGACCAGAGAATGGCTCCCGAAAACCAGCAGGCGCCGTGAGGCCTCGATTTTGGCCTTTAGCAGCAGGTCGGCCGGCGTGGTATGGAAGTGCAGTCGAAAGAGTTCGAAGCAACGGGTGGCCCCGAAGCCCGAGCGTCTGACGACCGCACCGGCGTTGCGAAACCGCCCTGGCTCGGCCCGGACCTCGGTGACCAAGGCCTCGATCGACTCCAGGACGGGATCGGCACCCCGGGCGAAGTCGTCCGGGTGGCATTTCAGGCATGGGCGCAGCCCCGCGTCGCGCGCGGCGGTGCAGGTGGGAAAGAACCTGACATTCTCCTCCTTGGGTTTCCGGGCTCGGCAGGACGGCAGGCAATAGATTCCTGTCGTGAGGACGCCGGTGAAGAAGCGGCCATTCCAGGAAGGATCGCTCGCAAGGAAGCGGGAGTACATCTGGGAGTGGGTCATCCTCATGGCAGGGGTCGATTCAACCGGGGAAAGAGTATCAAACTCGGGGGCTCGTGTCGTCCGCATTATTCCGCTGTAATTTTCCGCAGGGCGCTTGCCGTCTTTATGCTGATTTGGGTACGCTAGATGCTTAACGTACATTTGGAATGTCCACCCCCCCACGACTCGTTCGCGCATGGCTCGACTCGCTATCCTCCGGGATAGTCGAGTTTGACCGCAACTGGGAGTCGGCGGCGCCTCCGGCGATAGCGCTTTCGGGGACGGTAGAGGTGACCCATTTCAAGCGGGCGCCCGACCTGGAGGTTGCGAAAACCCTGCGCTATTTTATCCGCGAGCCCGGGAAAATCTCATTTGCCCTTCCCCTGAAGCGCAACGGGGGCGTCGGCCGCGCAGACGAGCATGTGTACGTCGCCGGCCCTTTCAACGGATGGCAGGCTGCCGTGGGGAACGAGGATTGGCTCATGAAGCTTGAGGACCTCGATGGTGAGGATGTGCTTCTTTGGACGGGACCCGTGCGCAAGTTGGGGTCCAGCGGCGAGGTCATGTTCAAGTTTGTCACCGGGGAGAACCAGTGGCTGCACCCAAGTGATGACGCCCCAAATTGTGTCAGGGACGAGACGGGTTTCGTGAACCGCTTTGTGGACCCCAACAAGACCGGGGCCCACCTCTGGCGGTTCGAGCTTTCTGCTTCGCTCGACCTGGCGGGCGCGTGGACTGTGGCAGCCGGGGCCGATGTTACCAGTGGTTTTGTTCCCCTGGTGCCGGGCGATTTCTTCTTCGATCTGGGTACGGATCTGCCGATGGGGGCGCTTGTCGGCCACCGTTCGACTACATTCAGGATATTCGCCCCGCGTGCCGAGTCGGTGACCCTGTTTGCCTGCCACGACCTCGGCGCCAAAAAATCTGCCGACTCTTTTCCTCTCGCGCGAAGAGGCGACGCACATGGGGCTGGCGGAGTATGGGAGGTCGACCTCGACCGCAATCTCCACGGCTGGTTCTACTGGTATTCCATCGAGTCCGCGGGCGGCGACGGGAAGATCACAACCCGGACCGACGTCCTGGACCCCTACGCACTCGCCACCGTGGACCGGACCGGGCCCGGGATTGTGCTTGAGCGGGGATGGGTCGGGAAGGCCGACGGCGACTTCAGGACACCGGCCTGGCAGGATTTGGTCATTGCCGAGGCCCACGTGAGGGACCTCGCCGCGAGGGCGCCCCTGGGCGCCACGGCGGTCGAGAGGCGGGGCTTCACCGGTCTGAAGAAGTGGGTCGAGAGCCCGGATTTCTACCTTCACCACCTCGGGATCAACTGCGTCGAGCTCCAGCCCGTGCAGGAGTTCGATAACAAGACCCCGGAGGAGTACCACTGGGGATATATGACGAACTCCTATTTCGCCCCTGAGAGCAGTTACGCTCTGGCGCCAGCGGAAGCCTCGGGCATACGCGAGCTCCAGCAGCTCGTGAAGGCGTTCCATGACCGTGGAATTGCAGTGATCCTGGATGTCGTCTACAACCACGTCGGCGAGCCGGCCCACCTCATGGCGATCGACAGGCTCTACTACTTTGAGCAGGACCCCGAGGGGAACCTTGCCAACTGGAGCGGCTGCGGAAACGACCTGAGGGCCGGCGCGGCGATGGCAAAAAGGCTCATTATCGACAGCTGCATCCACTTGATCGAGGCCTACGGGGTCGACGGCTTCCGATTTGATCTCGCCGAGCTCCTTGGGATCGACGTGCTGAAGCAGATCGAGGTGGCTCTGAAACGGGTGAAGCCGAGTGTGATCCTTATCGCCGAGCCCTGGAGCTTCAGGGGACACATTGCAGGGGCCCTCCGCGACACCGGCTGGGCGTCCTGGAACGACGGCTACCGGAATTTCCTCAAGGACTACGTTCTTGGCGGCGCCCCCGCCGAAAGGCTTGAGTATTTCCTGAGGGGTTCCCCGTGGTATTTTGCGAAGTGGCCTGCGCAGACGGTCAACTATACCGAGTCCCACGACGACCGCACATGGATCGACTCGATCACCGAGAATCCGGGGTTTAACGGCACCAACCCGACACTCAACGACGTGAGACGGACCCACCTCATGGCGTCGATCCTCTTCATGTCGGTGGGCATTCCTATGCTTGCCGCGGGGCAGGATTTCCTGAGGAGCAAGGGCGGGCTGGGAAACACCTACCAGCGGGGGGATGTGAACGCGCTCGACTACAAGCGCATGTACCGGTTCCTCGGCACCCATGCGTACTTTGCCGATTGGATCTCCTTCCGGAGAGGCAACCGCGGCAGGCTCTTGAGGCACTTCTCGAGGCCCTCCGAGGGATTCTTCCAATTCTTCAGCGGCAGCGGCACGGCGCTCGCCGTGCTCGTGAACGCGGACTACTCGAAAGGCCAGGAGCGCCTTCTCTACGCGGTCAATCCTAACCAGTCTGATGCCACTATATCGATAGGGGAGGCGGCGTCGGGAGCGTGGCGCCAGATCGCCGATCACGAGCGATTCCTGAACGCCGGAAGCCGCGCCGCGACGCTCAGGGTTGAGCCGAGTCTCGAGATTCCGGCACTTAGCTGTGGTCTCTGGATTTCCGGGGCCTAACCTGGCCGGGTCACTTTGCCGCGAATCGGTAGATCGTCGTGCTCTTGAACTGCTCGCCGGGCCTTAAAAGCGTCGACGGGAAGCCCGGCTGGTTGACCGAATCGGGATAGTGCTGGGTTTCGAGGCAGAAACCGGCGTAGGACTTGTACGCCCAGCCGTTTTTCCCGACAATCTTTCCGTCGAGCCCGTTCGCTGTGTAAAGCTGGACACCAGGCTGGTCCGTCGAGACCTCCAGTGATCGGCCGGTGGCCGGATCATAGACGCGGGCGGCAAGCACCAGGTTGCGGCCGCCTCCGTCGATCACGTAGTTGTGGTCGTACCCATTGGTGTTCCCGGGGACCTTGCGGATGTCCCGCCCGATCGGCTTGGCCTGCGTGAAGTCCAGAGGGCCGCCCGCCACGTCGGCGATCACCCCGGTGGGGATCAGCCCCTCGTCGCCTGGAGTGTATTTGGACGCCTTGATCTGGAGAACTTGGTCCCTTACGTCACCCTTGCCCGCGAGGTTGAAATAGCTGTGGTTGGTCAGGTTCACGGGCGTCGTCTTGTCGGTGGTTGCCTCGTAGTCGAATCTGACCTCATTGCCGTTCGTGAGGGTATAGGTCATCCGGACCCTGAGGGTTCCCGGGAAGCCCTCGTTGCCGTCCTCGCTGACGTGCGTGAACACGACAGAGGGGCCGTTAGGCCCGTCGACCGGCTCCGCCTGCCAGACGAGCTTGTCGAAGCCGACGATACCACCGTGGAGCGTGTTGGGGCCGTTGTTTATCGCCAGCGTGTAGGTCTTGCCCTCGACGGTGAAACGCCCCTTGGCGATCCGGTTCGCCACCCGGCCCACGACCGAGCCAAAGCAGGGGCTCTCGGTGAGGTACTGTTTCAGGTTGTCGAAGCCGAGCACGACGTCCCCCATCTTGCCGGTGCGGTCGGGCACATGGAGCTCCGTGATCGCGGCTCCGTAGGTGATGACCTTGCACACAAGGCCATCGGAATTGGTAAGCGTATAGAGGTCGACTTGGGTGCCGTCAGGCATGTTGCCAAACGCCGACTTGGTGATGCTAGCAGCCATGGGAATTGCGGTTAGGATGATGAGGCTGGCGACAACGCACCAGCATGAGGCCTGCCGGAAGGGCCCGACGGGCACGGGGTTATTCACGCGGCCACTATTGCGGCCCGGGCCGCGTCTTTCGATAAAAAAGAGTCCCCGGGCGCCCTCGCTCAGGCCCGATCGAAAAGTTCCTCGATCTCCTCAAGTGTCTTACCCTTGGTCTCGGGCAGGAAGAATGCGGCCGTGACAAAGTAAACCACCGTCGAGCCGGCAAACGCAAAGAAGAGGGTCGAATACCCGTACTTTCCGACCGTCGGCAGGAATGTGGCGGCAATGCCGGTGGAAACCGCTTGGTTGACCAGGAGGGCGATGCTCATCCCGTTGGAGCGGATGCGCGTCGGCATGAGCTCGGAGAGCGCGAGCCAGACGCAGACGCCTGGCCCCGACGCGAAAAACGCCATGAAGCTGAATGTGAAGATAGCGGTGAGCCACCCGTTCCGCTCGCTGGGGACGGGGGTGACGAGCGCGTTCTCAATCCGAAGAGGGGCGGACCTGGCCCCTTCGAGGTCGGCGAACGGATTCGAGAAGAAGGCCACGACCTTGTTGGCCGGGACGCAGCTCTCTCGGGACACTGAAACCGTGTGCGTTGCCGGATCATCCGAGCGCACGACGTTGGTGGCGGCCCTGAAGTCGCCGTAGGAATAGATCACGGTAAACGTGGTGGCCCTTCCCTGGATGGCCTTCCCGGATTCACCCGCCGTTGAGAGGAGCTTGTCTGCGGACGATCGGTCAAATGGGATGGCGAGGTGCTGGTCGGCCGTCACCTGGGCTTGGACAGCGTCCCTGCAGTCGACACGAAGCGTCTCAGTCGACCGGAAAATGAACCCCACCGCGACCAGGGACATGATGATCCCGGCGCTGCCCACCGAGAGCAGGAATTTGCGGCCGAGCTTGTCGACCAGGACGACACCGACAATGGTCAGCAGGAAGTTGACTAGGGTGAGGACCACATAGCCCCAGTGGGCCTCCACGTCGGAAAGGCCCGCCTGAAGCAGGATATTGGCGTTGTAGCCGATGATCGAATTGACCCCAGTCGCCTGGTTGCAGGCGAGGATGACGCAGGCCAGGATGAACGGGATCGCGTATTTCCGGCTAAGGAGCGAGTCGCGCTGCTTGCCGCTCTCCTTGTGCTCTCGTTCCGCAGAGGCGACGCGGTCCATCTCGCCCATCTCGAGCTCGGTGTCGGCCGCGCTGCGCGACCGCGCGAGGGCTGTCCGCGCCTCCGCGAAGCGTCCCTTGCGGTGAAGCCAGCGAGGGGACTCGGACACGACGGCGCTGCCGAAGACAAATAGGACTCCGGGAGGCAGTGAAACCCAGAAGATGCTCCTCCACGCGGTGTCCTTGAAGGCGAAGAGCCTCGCCGGGTCGCCAAGCTTCGCGACCTCGGCCACGCGGAAACTAAAGTACATGCCGATCAGGGCGGCCACGACGATGCCGAGGGTGAGGAGCCATTGGAAGATGCCCGTGCCCTTTCCCCTACTGGACGCACCCAGGCATTCGGCCAGGTAGAGCGGGACTACAACCCCGATAAGGCCTGCGCTGACGCCCTGAAGCAGGCGCCCCATGACGAGGTAGCCGTATCCATGGGCGAGCGCGATCACCGGGATGCTGGCGATGAATAGGGCGCCGCTGATGATCATGAGCGGCTTGCGGCCCAGGCCATCGGCTAGGACGCCGGCAAAAAGGGTTGATATTACGCTGCCGAGAAGGACGGCGGCCACAATGAACGACAGCTGCCCCGCGCTAAACCCGGAGGTCGCCTCCAGGTACGGCAGCGCACCGGCGATGATGCCGACATCGACGCCATAGAGGAGTCCCCCGAGTCCGGCCACCAGCAGGAGGATGACGTTGTAGCGCTTGGTGGAGGCGGCTGCCGCCGGGGTGAAGTCGGACATTGGGATGACCTTCGGGTGGGGTTAGTGGGCGGGGGCGGGAGCTGCAGGGGCTGCGGTTGAGGCCACCAGGGCGCGCCACTGGTCGTCCGAGGCGCCCGCGCGCTTTTCCTGGTTTACGGCGGCCGCAACGAGGAGGCGCACCGGCGCCAGGATGGGCAGTATGGTCGCGGACAGGTCGGGCTGGGCTGCAGTATCGAGCCTGCTGAGCGCTCCGGAACAGGCTTCGGACCCCAGCGGCGTTCCTGCGGCAAGCGAGGATATGGCCTCAGTGCCCACGTCGCTCGCCGCGGTCAGGCCGCGGCCGCGAGCAATGGCCTCGCGGAGACCCGGGTAAGTAGTGGGAAGAATGTCGGAGACTTCCTTACCGGCAAGGCTCCAGCGCGAAAGCGGGCCAAGCAGTGATTGGAGGGAGCCCTTGTCGATTGCTCCCGGCGCAAACACGGCGTTCTCGACCGCCACGGCGAAACGCCGGGAAGCCTCGCTCTCCGGCTTGGCGGCGTCGGCGATCCCGATCAGCGGCACCTGCTGGTTCATCCAAATCTGGCGATCAAAGCGCTCGTAGCGCTTAACGGGCTCTATCATCTGGAGGAATACCTTAAGCGACGAGACCCCCGGGGCTTCCAGGTTTGCCCCAACCAGGTGGCGAAGCATCAGGTCGCCGTTCTTGTCGTGGAGGGCTCCGGCCTCGGTGAGCCGGTCGCTCACGATGGCCAACCGGCGGTACATCTCCGGCACATCCCTGAGGTGCGAGGGGGACCAGAGCCTCTCAGCGATCGCGGCGGTGCGGGGCCAGATCCGCGAGTCGATTGTCTCGGGGGTCACAAACTCACCCCACATCGTGGCTTCTCCCCCGAGGACATGGGACTTCTGCGCCTCCGTGAGCTTCGAGGAAGCTGGGACGGGGTCCTGCAGGTAGTGGTCCGCGGCCGGAAAGCACAGGTCGATGTAGTAGCCGTTGGACAGGAGCCCGTCGAATCCAAGGGTGGCTGCCGCGGCGAGGGCCTCCGTGCCGCGCCAGGAGTGGATCACGCAGTCACGCGGGAGGTCGGGATTGAGGATTTCATCCCAGCCAACCAGGCGCTTTCCCAGCGCGACAAGCATCGCATCGACTCGTGTGTTGAAGTAGGCGTGGAGCCCCGCGTTGTCCTTAAGGCCGCGTTCCTTGATGAAGGCCTGGATGCGGGGGTTGGCGTTCCACTGGACACCGTTGTTCTCGTCGCCGCCGATGTGGATCAGCGGGTCGGGGAAGAGGGCCGCCATCTCGCCCAGGAAGTCCTTAATGAGCGCGTACGTTTCCTCCTTGGTCGGGTCCATCACCGGGTTGAACACTCCCCAATGCCGCTCGATAGAGTAGGGCCCCGGGAGGCTCGCGAGCTCAGGATGGGAAACCAGCCAGCTGTTGGTGTGGCCGGGCATGTCAAACTCGGGCAACACCCGGATGCCGCGGGATGCGGCGTAGGCGATGATTTTGCGCATCTGCTCCTGGGTGAAGAAATTGCCGTCAGAGCCGTATTCCTGGAGCTCCGGGTGCGTGTGGCTCTCGATCCTGAAGCCCTGGTCGTCGCTCAGGTGCAGGTGGAGCACGTTGAGCTTAACGGCGGCCATCGCATCCAGGTTTCGCAGGATGACCTCCGTCGGTTCCCAGTGGCGCGCCACGTCGATCAGGAGGCCGCGCCAGCGGAATCGCGGCCGGTCCTCGATCGAAACGGAGCCCAGGGTCCATCCGTCGGGCCCTGATTTTGGAAGCTGCAGGAGGGTTTCAAGCCCATGCAGGGCACCCAGGGAGTTGGGGGCGCGCAGTGTGCCCTTGGCCCCGTTCACCTCGAGGGTGTAGGATTCATCCTCGGACCCGTCGGGGATCGGGGAGGTCGAGCGGGCGCAGGAGAGCTCAAGCGTGAACACGGCGGGTGCTCCGTTGGCGGCGGACCTCGCCGTCCATCTGGCCCTGGCCCGCTCCACGGCTCCGGCAAGGCGGCTGTCGGCTGCCCCGGAAAAGTTGACCACAAGGCTTTTCGGCAGAGGGACCGAGCCCTCAAGGATGCGCACTTGGGCCGGCGCCGGCATCACGTCCAAGGGGAGCTGGTCGGCCAACGCCGAAGGCGAAGCTGCAAGCACGGCGCTAAAGAGGCAGATCGCGAAGGAATTCGTCTGGAGCATATCGTTTGAAGGCCTCCATGGCCTCGTATTCCGCAAGGCCGAGTGCATTGTAGGTCTCGGCGAGGCGTCGGCTGCGGTCCTCCGATCGCTGCCAGAATTCCCTGCGGTCGTCACCGAGGAACAGGGCCATATCCTTCTGCGTCTCGTGGCAGAAGATGGCGCGCCGCCGTCGCAGGACTTCCTGCGGGCTGAGTGGCACGGCTAGATCGATCTCGTCGGCCGACCACTCGGACCAAGCCCCGCGGTAGAGCCAAAGCTCACTTTCCTTTGTCCATTCCTCGTTCCTGAGGTTTGCAAGCGCGTCGTGCAGGGCGTGCAGGCAGAGGCGGTGGGTTCCATGGGGGTCATCGAGGTCGCCCGCCGCAAAGATCAGGTGCGGCTTGATTCCGGAGAGGAGCGCGCGCATGGACGACCGGTCTGCCTCCCCCAGTTGCCGGCGTGCCCCCGGGCTCGCGTGATAAAAGGGAAGGTCGAGGAAGTGGAGGCGGTCGCTAGGAACCCCGCAAACCCGCGCCGCGCTCAGCACCTCCTGACGCCTGACAAGGCCCTTCAACCGGTGCACCTCGTCGGTCTCGGGAAGCGAGCCCTGGACCTCGAGGGTCTCGCACAGGTTCTTGATCTTTAGAGAATCGGCATCCTGTGCCACCCCTGAGTCCCTGACAAAGCGAAGTGCGCGACCGAGGGCGTCGTCCGAAACCGCATTGGCCCCGGAGACCTGGTAGGCGACATGCACCTCGTGCCCATGCTCCACCAACCGGCAAAGGGTCCCCCCCATGCCGATCACATCGTCGTCGGGGTGAGGGGAGAGTACCAGGATCCGCTTGGGAAAGACTCCTGCGGATCGGGACCTCAGGGGCCTTACGGGGGCGTCGCCGGGGCGGGTGCGCCGCGGGTCCTTTCCGCCGGGCCAGCCCGTAATCGTGTGCTGAAGCTGGTAGAATCCGGCCAGGTTGACCTCATAGGCCGAGCCGTGGATGCGAAGCAGGTCCTGAAGCCCGGCCTCGTTGTAGTCGTCGTCCGTCAGCTTGAGAACCGCCTTCTTCCTCATCTGGGAGAGCCAGATGATCGCGCGGCGCATCATCGCCGCGTCCCAATCGAGTCCTTGGTCGACAAGGGCGCCGAGCAGCCAAGGCGTGCGGTACCGCGTCAGCGCTCCCGCGGCAGCCCGGTCGACCACGAACTGGACATGGTCGTGCTCCTGGAGGAACGAGGCGGTCACCTGGGGCGTCACCGGGCCCTCAATCGCCGTCCGCACGATCTCCGCCTTGTGCTGGCCCCAGGCCATCAGGACGATGCGCCGGGATTCCAAGATCGTCCGGACCCCCGCGGTTATCGCGTAGCGCGGTGTGTTGGGCTCCCCTCCGAAGTCGCCGGCCGCGTCGCGGCGGGTGAGGGCGTCGAGCGTGACGATGCGGGTTCGGGAGCGCTTCGGGCTGCCCGGCTCGTTGAATCCGATGTGACCGGTTCGTCCGATCCCGAGGATCTGGAAGTCGATCCCGCCGGCCTGGCGGATGCGATCCTCGTAGTCGCTGGAGTGGGCGTCGACTGAGGCCAGTGGCACTGTTCCGTCCGGAACATGGGTATTGGCCGGCGCGATATCCACGTGGTCGAACAGGTGCGCCTGCATGAAGTGGCGGTAGCTGCGTGGATTCGACGGTTGGATGGGAAAATACTCGTCCAGGTTGAAACTGATGACGTTGGCGAAACTGAGTCCCTCCTCGCGGTGCATCCTGACGAGTTCGGCGTAGAGTCCAAGCGGGGTGGACCCGGTGGCGAGACCGAGCACCGCGGTCCTCTTTTCGGCCTGCCGCGCGCGGATCAACGCCGCGATTTCCCGGGCCACGGAACGGGAGGCCTCCGAGCTCGTCTGGAAGACGGCGAGGGGAACGTGCTCGAATCGGCTCAGGTTGGCGGTCGATGGGCCTGTCATTGCGTTCGGTCTGGGGTTAGGGTGGCGTCCTTTGCTGCTGGCTGGAATCATAATCCCGTCGGCTCCGTTAAAAAATGGCAGAAATGACTATGTTTTTAACATCCCCGCCACGCCCGTGGCAGTTGAGCGGGTTCCGTTGACACGGCTGCGAGCACCAACGCAGGCTTACCGCCAGCGTGCCCTCCGCAGATCCAACACCGAGCAAGACCACGCCGGGTCGGAGTCATTCCGGCAGCAGAGCGTGGATCTACCGCATGGTCCTGGCGGCTGCGATGCCGGCCATCGTGCTGCTGGCCCTCGAGGGCGGGCTCCGCCTTGCCGGCTACGGCAAGCCGGCAACATTCCTGATTCCTGACGGCCGCCCCGGCTGGTTCAGGACCAATCCCGAATTCGCCAGCTTGTTTCTCCCGGGGAACTTCGACCTGAGGCCGCTCAATTTCAGCGTGTCCCTGCACAAGGCGCCAAAGACCGTCAGGATCGTAGTGCTGGGCGAGTCGGCGGCCCAGGGGGACATGGACGGGCTCGTGCGCAACCTGCAGGCGGCCGAGCTGAGCGGGCCCGTCACGGCAACATTCGAGCTGACCCTAGCTCTCAAGCTCTACCAGTTGAGGCGCCTCGACGAAATGATGATCCACCTGGCGCTGGCCAGGCGGCTTTCCGCCCATGAGGGCAATGCCGC
>CAITBM010000064.1 GCA_903890485.1 uncultured Opitutaceae bacterium
AAAAACCTCGGCCCACAGATTCAGTGGGTCGAGAGCTACGTGACCGACGACAAGGTTTACTGCGTTTACATCGCCCCGAGCGAAGCGCTCGTGAAGGAACACGCGAAACAAGGTGGGTTCCCGGCAAATCGGGTATCCGAATTCAATTGTTTTGCGGGGGGTTCACGGCGATATTTCCGCGATGCTCCCCCGTTCCACCCATGCGGCCCATGCGCGGCTTCTCGACGAAGTCGGGGCGGTGGACCAGGTGGGGGTGGAGGAGCGGGTCGCCAAGTTCACGACCCGGAGCATCAAGAAGGAGGCCAAGGTTTGGGGCCTGAAGACCGCGGTCTCCATGACCGACCTGACGACGCTCGAGGGCAAGGACACCCCCGGGAAGATCGAGTCCCTCTGCCGCAAGGCGATCCGGCCGCTGGAGGACCCGGCGGTCCCGACGGTGGCCGCCGTGTGCGTCTACCCCTCCATGGTGCGCCACGCCCGGGCGGGCGTCGGGGCCTCGGGGGTCAAGGTGGCGAGCGTCGCCACCGCCTTTCCCTCCGGCCAAACCCACCTGAAGACCCGCCTGGCCGAGGTCCGCGGCGCGGTGGCGGACGGCGCCGACGAGGTCGACATGGTGATCAACCGCGGGGCCTTCCTCGCCGGGGATTTCGCCAGGGTCGAGGACGAGATCTCGGAGGTCGTCGCGGCCTGCGGCACGGCGGCCCTGAAGGTGATCCTCGAGGTCAGCGAGCTCGAGACCTTCGACAACATCCGCAAGGCGTCCTTCCTGGCGATGGGGGTCTTGCGGCCCGGGGACTTCATCAAGACGAGCACCGGCAAGACTACGCTCAACGCCACCCTCGCCAACAACCAGGTCATGATCGAGGCGATCCGCGACTTCTACCTGGACACCGGGATCCCGATCGGGATGAAGCCGGCCGGGGGGATCAAGACGGCCAAGCAGTCGCTCCAGTTCCTGATCGCCGTGAAGGAGACCCTGGGCGACGCGTGGCTCACGAAGAAGCGCTACCGCTTCGGCGCCAGCTCGCTCCTGAACGACCTGCTCCGGCAGTGGGAGAAGGAGCGGACCGGGTCCTACCAGGCGCCGTACTCTTTCAGCGATGCCACCGACAGCTACTGACATGCCGACCCCAAGGAAGCCAAGCGCAGCAGGCAGGGGCCTCATTTTCGGGGACCTCTGGGAGTTCGACCCGGCCCCGGAGACGGCCGACCCGAAGCTGAAGGAGCGCTACGAGCTCTTCATCGACGGCGCGTTCGCGAGGCCGCGCACCGGAAAGTACTTCGACTCGATCAATCCCGCCAACGAGCGGAAGCTCTCCGAGATCGCGCTCGCGGGCGCAGCCGACGTGGACCTGGCGTACAAGGCCGCGGCCCGGGCCTTTCCGCGCTGGTCCGCCCTGCCGGGCCGCGAGCGAGGGAAATACCTTTTCCGGATCGCCCGACTCCTCCAGGACAGGGCCCGCGAGTTCGCGGTCGCCGAGACGCTGGACGGGGGCAAGCCGATCAAGGAGTCGCGCGACTTCGACGTGCCGATGGCCGCCGCCCACTTTTTCTACCACGCGGGATGGGCGGACAAGCTGGAGTACGTGGCCCCGGGGCGCCGTGTCGTGCCGCTGGGCGTCGTGGGCCAGGTGATCCCCTGGAACTTCCCGCTGCTGATGCTCGCGTGGAAGCTCGCCCCGGCCCTTGCCATGGGCAACTGCGTGGTGCTCAAGCCCGCCGAGACGACCTCGATCACGGCGATGAAGCTCTGCGAGATCCTCCAGGACGCGGATCTCCCCCCGGGGGTCGTCAACCTGGTGACCGGGGCGGGGGAGACCGGCGCGGCGGTCATGGGCCACCCGCTGGCGGCCAAGGTCGCCTTCACGGGCTCCACCGAGGTCGGCAAGGCGATCATGCGCCAGCTCGCGGGGACCAAGAAGAAGATGACCATGGAGCTCGGAGGCAAGGCGGCGAACATCATCTTTGACGACGCGCCGATCGACCAGGCGGTCGAGGGCATCGTGAACGCGATCTTCTTCAACCAGGGGCACGTCTGCTGCGCCGGCTCGCGGCTCCTCGTGCAGGAGTCGGTCGCCGAGCGCGTCGTCTCGAAGCTCAAGAACCGGATCCGGGTCCTCAGGGTGGGGGACCCGCTCGACAAGAACACGGACCTGGGCGCCATCAACTCCCGCGAGCAGCTCTCGACGATCCGCCGGCTGGTCGCCAGCGGGGTCCGCGAGGGCGCCGTCATGTACCAGTCCCCCTGCGTCCTCCCGGAGAAGGGGTTCTATTTCCCGCCGACCCTCTTCACGAAGGTCACCCAGAGCCACCGGATCGCCCGCGAGGAGATCTTCGGGCCGGTGCTCTCCATTCTCACGTTCCGCACGGTCGACGAGGCGATCGAGAAGGCCAACAACACGGCCTTCGGGCTCTCGGCCGGCGTCTGGACGGACAAGGGGTCGCGGATCCTGAGGATGTCGACCGAGCTGAAGGCCGGCGTCGTGTGGGCCAACACCTTCAACCGGTTCGACCCGTCGTCACCCTTTGGTGGATACAAGGAGAGCGGGTTCGGCCGCGAGGGCGGCCGGCAGGGCCTCCTCGACTACGGAGCACTCGCATGAGGACACCCGCCATGAACCGGATACCCGTAACCAAGACGCCCAAGGTCTACATCGGGGGCGCCTTCGTGCGCTCGGAGAGCGCGAGGACCTACAAGGTGAGCGACCGTGCGGGGGTGTTTGTCGCCAACATGCCCCAGTGCACCCGCAAGGACCTGAGGAACGCCGTGGAGGCCGCCGCCAAGGCCGGCCCGGGGTGGGCCAGGAGGACGCCGTACAACAGGGCGCAGATCCTCTACCGCCTCGCCGAGATGCTCGAGGCCCGTTCGGCCGAGCTCGTCGGGTCCCTGGTCCAGTTTGGCGCGAGGCGCCCGGACGCGGAGAAGGGCATGGCGGTCGCAATCGACCGGCTGATCCACTACGCCGGCTGGGCCGACAAGTACGCCCAGCTGCTGGGTTCGGTGAACCCGGTCGCCTCGGCGCACTTCAACTTCACGGTGCCGGAGCCGATGGGGGTCGTCGGCGTGATCGCCCCAGACAGCCCGCCGCTCCTCGGGCTCCTCTCGATGATCGCGCCCGTGATCGCGAGCGGCAACACGGTCGTGGCCCTCGCCTCTGAGGCGGTTCCGTACCCGGCGATCCTCCTCGGGGAGATGCTCGCCACGAGCGACCTGCCGGGCGGGGTCGTGAACCTCCTCACCGGCTTTCGCAAGGAACTTGTCCCGACCTTCGCCACCCACGCCCACATCCGGGCGGTCTACGCCGCCGCAAGCGGCGAGGAGATGAGGGCCCTGAGGCTCGGGGCCGCCGGCAGCGTGAAGCGGGTTCGCTTCACGGACTTGAGCGGCCCGCAGTGGCTTGGCGAGGAAGCCCAGGGGCTCGACAGGATCGGCGACTTCGTCGAGCTGAAGACGACCTGGCACCCGATCGGATCCTAGCCGACGGGGCCTGGGGGCCCATTCATCCGGCCCCCGGTACCGCTCGTCCAAAGGTTGCCCCAAACGGCCCGGGGGTTTGTACTGTAGCCCCCGATGGACGTCTCAGCAGACATTTCCCTCCAGGCCGGCGACGTCGCGCAGCGAGAGCGCGCGAAGGAGCGCCTCTACGTGCTCTTCCAGACCTCGGGCTGGGGCTCTATCCTCGCGTTTGCGGTCTGGATGACGATTGCCTTCCCGGAGCATGACGCCAAGCGGTCCCTGACGGTCCAGATCGCCTACCTGGTGATGTGGGCGGGCATCGGATTCCTCCTGAGCCATTTCGTCCGGCCGCTCATGGCGGCCTGGAATTGGAACCAGCTGGGCTGGCGCCGGCTGGTCCCGAGGATCATCGGGGCGTCCTTTGCCGCCTCCGCGGTGTGGTGCGCGGTGCTCTACGGCTGGATCCAAGGGGTGATGCGCGAGCCCTGGCCGGAGACGCACGCCCCGCTCATGCTTCTTTTGGTCTGCTGGTTCAACTACGCCGTGCCTTTCGCCGCGTGGCTGTGCCTGTACTTCTTCTACCACCTCTTCGACAGGCTGAACCGGTCCGAGATCGAGCGCTTCCAGCTGATGTCGAGCGTGAAGGAGGCTGAGCTCCGGGCCCTGAAGAGCCAGGTCAACCCGCACTTCATCTTCAATTCGCTGAACTCCCTGCGAGCCCTGATCGACGAGGACCCCGCGCGCGCGAGGAAGGCCGTGACCCAGCTCGCGAACCTGCTGCGCTACTCGCTCCAGAGCGGCCAGCTGGAGACCGTGCCCTTCGAGGACGAGCTGGGCGTCGTGAACGACTACCTGGCCCTCGAGCAGGTCCGCCACGAGGAGCGCCTTCGGCTTCGCCTGGACATCGCCCCTGACGCGCTCGGGCTGAAGATCCCGCCGATGCTCCTGCAGACGCTCGTGGAAAATGCCGTCAAGTACGGCATCTCGCCCAGTGCCGAGGGCGGCGAGATCGCGATCGTCGCGCGAAACTAGGGCGGCGCGCTCCGCATCCGGGTGTCGAACCCGGGGCAGATCCCGTCGGGGCGCGGGACCTCCACCGGCGTGGGCCTCCACAACGCGGCCGAGCGGCTTCGCCTCATCTTCGGGGAGAGCGCGACCCTCCGGCTCCGCTCCGAGCAGCCCTCCACGGTCGTCGCCGAGGCCGTCATCCCGCTTCCGCAGCATCCATGAAGGCGCTCCTGGTCGACGACGAGCGCCTCGCCCGCAATGAGCTGAGGCGCCTCCTCGCCGAGTTCCCCGAGGTCGAGATCGTCGGCGAGGCCGCGAACGCGAAGCAGGCCAGGGACCTCATGGGGACCCTCAAGCCCGACCTGCTCTTCCTGAACGTGCAGATGCCCGGCGAGACGGGCATCGACTTCCTGGAGAGCCTGGAGCCCCCCGTGCCCAACGTGGTGTTCACGACCGCCTACGACGAGTTTGCGGTGAAGGCGTTCGAGCTGAACGCGCTCGACTACCTGCTCAAGCCCGTGGACCCGGCCCGCCTGACGGCGACGCTCGAGCGCATCCCCGGCCTGCAGGCCTCGACGGCCTCAAAGCATCCCCGGCCCGGCATCCTGGAGGCGGGGGACAAGGTGTTCGTGCGCGAGGGCGAGAAGTGCTGGTTTGTCGAGGTGGGCCAGATCCGGCTCCTGGAGAGCGAGGGCAACTACACCCGGGTCCACTTTGGCGAGGCCCAGCCCCAGCTCTTCCGCTCCCTGAACGCCATGGAGGAGCGCCTGGACCCCAAGTTCTTCTTCAGGGCGAACCGACGCCAGATCATCAACCTCTCCTGGATCGCGGGGATCGAGCCCTGGTTCAGCAGCGGCCTGCTCGTGAACCTGAAGGGCGGCGCAAAGGTGGAGCTGAGCCGCAGGCAGGCCCAGGAATTCCGGGAGCGGATGAGCTTGTAACGCCCGCGCCAGCGGGCATTCCCAATCCATGATCGAGGCGAGGAACCTGACGAAGATCTTCCGCGACAGCAAGAGGGGGGAGATTCGCGGGGCCGACCAGGTGTCGTTCCGGGTCGAGCCGGGCACGATCTACGGGCTCCTGGGCGCGAACGGGGCGGGAAAGACCACGACACTGAGGATGCTCGGCACCCTCCTGAGGCCGACGAGCGGCTCGGCGAAGGTGGCCGGCTTCGACGTGGCGAGCGAGCCCGACAGGGTCCGGGCCCAAATCGGATTTTTGGCCGCCAGCACCGCCCTCTATGCCCGGCTCACCGCCCGCGAGATGATCGCCTACTTCGGCAGGTTGAACGGGATGGACGAGCGGGGCCTGCGCGCCCGCATCGGGGTCCTCTCCGAGGAGCTCGACATGGGCGCCTTCCTGGACCGCAGGTGCGAGAAGCTCTCGACCGGGATGAAGCAGAAGACCTCGATCGCCCGCACCCTTGTCCACGACCCGCAGGTCATGATCTTTGACGAGCCGACGCTCGGCCTGGACGTCATGACGGCCCGCGCGATCGTCCAGTTTGTCCGCGAATGCCGCGGGCGCGGCAAGACCGTGATCTACTCGACCCACGTGATGAGCGAGGCCGAGAAGCTCTGCGACCGGGTCGGCATCATCCACGAGGGGGCGCTCAAGGCCGAGGGCACGCTCGCGGAGCTCAGGGAGCGAACGGGCGAGGCCGACCTGGAGGAATGCTTCGTGAAGATCGTGGCCCCGGGGGCAAGGCCATGAACGGCCGCACGATAGCCACCGTCTACCTGAAGGAGCTCAAGGACACGCTGCGCGACCGCCGCACGCTGATCTCCATGATCGTCGGTCCCGCGCTCTTCATGCCGGGGCTCATCTTTGGCATGGGCAAGGCCGCCACGGTGATCGTTTCCAAGGCCCGGGAGGAGATCCCGAGGGTGATGCTGATCTCCGGGGAGGATTCCCCGGGGATCCGCGCGGAGCTCGAGAAGTCCGGGAAGTTCAGGCTCGAGCCCGCCTCGGCCGACTGGAAGCAGCAGATTTCCGAGAAGAAGGTGAGGGCGGCCGCGGAGATCCCGCCCGGTTTCGAGAAGGCGCTCAGGGACGGGGCCGCCCCGGCCGTGACGCTCTACGACTACCAGGGGGAGCTCAAGTCGGGCCTAGCCCTGGAGCAGCTCCGGAACTTCTTCACGGCCCTCAGGGAGCGCTCCACGGCAAAGCTCCTCGCCGACCGGGGCCTCCCGGCGACGATCGCCCGGCCCTTCGAGGTGAAGGAGGCCAACGTGGCCCCGCCCGAGAAGGTGGGGGGAAACCTGCTGGGCGGGATCGTCCCGTACTTCATCATCTTCCTCTCGCTGATCGGGGCCATGTACCCGGCCCTGGACCTGGCCGCCGGAGAGAAGGAGCGCGGCACCATGGAGACCCTCCTGTGCTCGCCCGCGGCGAGGACCGACATCGTCCTCGGCAAATTCCTCATGGTGCTCACCGGCTCCCTCTTCGCCGTCTTCTCGGCCGTCGCCTCCCTTGGCGCCACGCTCTTCCTCGTGGTCTCGTCGGCCGGGCCTGCCGCGAAGGGGGACCCGGGCCTCTTCTCCATCGACCCGATGGGCATCTTCGGCGTCCTGGCGATGGTGCTGCCGGTCGCGGTCCTCTTCTCCGCGGTGCTCTTCGCCCTCGCTCTCTTTGCCAAGAGCCTGAAGGAGGCGCAAAGCTACGTGACTCCGCTCACGTTCCTCGTGGTGGTGCCCGTGGCGATCGGCGTCCTGCCGGGCATCGAGCTCAACTTTCGCCTGGCGCTCGTGCCGATCCTCAACGTCTCCCTTGTCTGCAAGGAGATGCTTTCGGGCGTGTGGCACTGGGGCTATATTGGGGTGATCTTCGGGTCCACGGCGCTCTACGCGGCCCTGGCGCTCGGGCTCTGCGTCAAGATGTTCCGGAGCGAGGGAGTCATCTTTCGTACGTAAATTGTAAAACCCGTCCGAATAGCGGCTTGGATTTGGTAAAGGCCCTGTAAAAGGCCCTTCCACCTATGGCGCAGGGGAACCGGATGTGGTGTAATGCCCACTAGGGTGAAATGCCTAGAAACAACGAGAAACCTGTCCCGCCTATGAACTCCTCCTCCACGTCCGTCCCGTTCCAGTCCGTCGTCCGCCCGGAGCTGAGCCTTCGTCGCCGTGATCCCCTGGGCAGCAGCCCGCCGATGGAAGCCGACACGATCGTCCCGCAGGAGCGCAGGAAAGCCGGGCCCTACGGCACGGTCGCCCTCCAGGAAGCCTGGGACAAGCTCTACCGCGCCCGCTCCATCCTCGAGGCCGAACAGACCCACCTTCGCGACGACCGGATCGCGCTCCAGGGGGAGATGGAGGCGCTCCGCCAGCGCGAGCAGGCCCTCGCCAGCCGCGAGTGGCACATCGCCGAGTACGAGCGCCTGATCGCCCTGGAAAAGGCCGAGGAGGCCGACAAGCGCGAGTCCGAGTCCACCCTCTCCAAGCTGACCCGTGCGC
>CAITBM010000065.1 GCA_903890485.1 uncultured Opitutaceae bacterium
ATGATCGTCAGTGTTCATGCGCCGAAGTGCGCCGAAGTGCGCCGGAACGAGCTTCCGGAAAATCCTAGACTCCATCTTTGGAAGGCACATCTGGCACAATTACGGTGATGTTTTCACCCGGGAACAGGCCCGCACCAAAATCGTCCCGGGAAAAATCAGGGCAATCCACGGGCATTTTATCGCGGACGCCTTCGACGACCTGTTCCCCCGGCGCCGGCTGATCACTTGGGTGCGCCACCCCGTGGAACGGCTGGTCTCAAACTACTATCACTACCTTAGGGCCCCGGATATGAGGGACGACTGCTGCCGCATGGTGCATGAGCGGAGGCTCGGGCTTCGGGATTTTGCCGACCTCGACTGGATGAGGAACATGTCGACGCGCTATCTGGCCGGCAAACCGATCGAGGATTTCGCCTTCGTCGGAGTCGCCGAGCGGTTCGGGGAGAGCCTTGAGGCGTTCTCCCGCGCGCTCGGATTCCGTCGGGTGCTGGCTATGCCGCGTGAAAATGTTAACCCCGGCCGTGCCAGCGACCGCTACCCCTTGTCCCCGGCAGATCATTCCTGCCTTCTTGAGCGAAACCAACTCGACCTCGACTGGTACGAGAAAGCCTGCAGGCGTCTGGACCAAAGGGAACGAGTTGAGACCAGCCAGGTCGCCTGATAACTCGACCCCGCTGCGGGCGGCTACAAGAATGGAAGCTCAATGCATCCCATGCGCATCCAGGAACGTATGTTGGATACGCCACCTGATATGGACTTTTGCCCAGTACGAGGATATATTAACCAATTGTTTTTTAATCACTTATGAGCCGACTTGCCATCGTCGGCACGGGCATCGCCGGCTTGGGATGCGCCCATTTTCTCCACCGTGACCACGACGTCACCGTGTTCGAGCAAAATGGCTACGCCGGGGGGCATTCCAACACGGTAGAGGTCGAGGAGCGGGGTACCGGTCGGCACCTGCCCGTGGACACTGGGTTCATGGTGTACAACCGAGTCACCTACCCGCTCCTGAGCCGGCTCTTCGAGTGCCTCGGCGTTGAGTCCGTTCCGACGAAGATGTCCTTCAGCGTCCGCCATGCGGGCTTGGGGCTCGAATACTGCGGTACGTCGCTCAACCACCTCTTTGCCCAGCGCAAGAACCTCTTTCGCCCAAGGTTCTACCGGATGCTGGGAGCTATCAACCGGTTCAACAGCGAGGCCGCGGAGGCCCTTTCCGATCCTGCATACCAGGACATCACGCTCGACGAGTATGTGAGGCAGAGGGGATACGGAGAGGATTTTCTTTCGCTCTACCTGGCCCCCATGAGCTCCGCGGTCTGGAGCACGCCTCCGGAGCTCATGCGGTCATTCCCCGCGGTCACGCTGCTCCGGTTTTTCCACAACCATGGGTTCCTCGGCCTCAACACCCAGCATCCCTGGCTGACGGTCGCTGGGGGGTCGCAGGCGTATGTCCGGAAGCTCACCGCTCCGTGGAAGGAGCGGATCCGCCTGGGCGAGTCCGTTTCTGCAATTGCGCGCACGGGGCGCGGGATAGAGGTGCGTCTTAAATCCGGCGAGGTGCAAGCGTTCGACAAGGTCGTTCTCGCATGCCACGCTGATCAGGCACTCTCCCTGCTCTCAGACCCCAGTGCCGACGAATACAGGATCCTCAGAGAATTCAAATACCAGCAGAACACAGCGACCCTTCACACGGACGAGTCGGTAATGCCGAGAACCCGTCTGGCATGGGCAAGCTGGAACTACGAGATCAACCCGAAGGGCCCCGGCAACACTGCAACGCACTATTGGATGAATTCCCTCCAAGGATTATCCAAGCGCCAGAACTTCTTCGTTTCCATCAACAGGCCCGAGTCCATCGACCCGATGAAGGTCATTCGCACCCTATCCTACGAACATCCCCTGTTCAACCTGGGCGCGATTCACGCACAGAAGGAACTACCCCGGCTTAACGCCATCGCCTCGGGCACGTCCGAGACTTTCTTTGCCGGGAGCTACCTCAGGTACGGTTTTCACGAGGACGCGTTCCTCTCAGCGGTGCGGCTGTCGGAGATGCTCCTGGGGCGCGACCCCTGGGTCGCATGACCATGGGTGCACAAGCAAAGGCACCGCAAGCGATGGGCTCCTGCCTCTATGAATGCCAGGTGATGCACCATCGGTTCTCGCCGAAGGCCCATCATTTCAACTACCGGATCTTCATGCTCGCGGTGGACCTGGACGAGTTGCCCAATATCTCCAAGGGCAACGCGCTCCTGTCGGTCAACCGCGGCAATCTCTACAGCATCCGGGAGGACGACTTCATGCCCACGCGGGAGCCCCTCCACAACGGATCGGCCGGGGTGCCTGCCTCCGTTCGGTGTGCGGGGCTAAAGGACCGCGTGCTCGAGTTCGTGCGGATGAAAGGATCGGAGATCCACGTCGGCCGCGTTGTCCTGGTCACCCTTCCCCGCGTCGCCGGCTACTTGTTTAACCCCGTTTCATTCTATTTCTGCTACGACAAGGAAGGCAAACCCGCGGCGGCCATCGCCGAGGTGACCAACACGTTCCGCGAGGTGAAACCCTATTTTCTCGGTCCCAGCGCATTCGCTGTCGAGTCCGGCAGGGCGGCTTTCCACATGAAAGTGTGCAAGCATTTTTACGTTTCGCCCTACTCAGACGTCGACGTCTCCTTCGACTTCATTCTACGGCCCCCCGAAGGGGCCATCGCCATCCAGATCGACGACTACGAGGGGGCTGAAAGGACGCTCACAAGCACCGTCACCGGAAGGCGCGTCCCCCTCTCCACTGGCCGCCTGGCATGGTTTTCGGTTAAGTACCCGCTTGTTACATTGCGCGTCATCTTTCTGATCCACCTGCACGCCCTCCTCCTCCGGATAAAGGGCGTTCCCTGGTTCGCAAAGGCCTCCCGCTCCCGTGAGCAAAGGGACCTCTACCGTCCCCACCGATCAATCGAAACCACCCCGCTCACCTAAATCCATGGACTCTGAACAAGGTATACTCGATGCAAGCGATTTGGGCGCCACACACGCTAAGGCGTCCACGTTCCGCGGGCTCGTGTTTGCATCGCTGGCCAAGATGTCAAAAGGAAGGATGCAGATTGACCTTCCCGACGGCACCGTCGCGTCCTTCGGCTCGGCCGACGCAACATTGCCGCTCGGAATACCCGGCAGCGCACGGCTCCAGGTTCGGCGCGAGGCTTTCTTCAAGAAATGCGTGCTTACTGGGGACATCGGCTTCGCCGAATCGTACATGGACGGGGACTGGAGCACTCCGGACCTAACCGCCGTTGTCAGCTGGTTCATCCTTAACATTGATAGCGCCCCGACGATGTCGGGATCAGGCAGGGCTAGGAGCATCGCCCTCAATCTCCTGCGTTTCACAAACAGGATCGGTCACCTACTTAGGCCGGGGAACCGTTCCAATGCCCGCAGGAACATCAGCGAGCACTACGACCTGTCCAATGACTTCTTCTCGCTGTTCCTTGACCCCTCGATGATGTACTCCGCGGCCCGGTGGACGACGCCTGGGCAGACGCTCGAGCAGGCCCAGAGTGAAAAGAACGAGCAGCTCTGCCGCTTGCTCCGGCTCTCGGCGGACGACCACGTGCTGGAGATCGGAACAGGATGGGGAGGCTGGGCTATCCAGGCGGCTCGAACCCGTGGCTGCCGGGTGACAACGGTCACGCTTTCGCGCCAGCAGTTCGATCACGCTGCCAAGCGGGTGGCCGATGCGGGCCTATCGGAGCGCGTGGAAGTGCGCCTGTGCGATTTCAGGGAGATCCGGGGGACGTACGACAAGGCCGTCTCGATTGAGATGATCGAAGCCCTGGGCCACGGCTACCTGGGCGAGTTCTGCCAGGTGGTTAGCCGGTCCCTCAAGCCGGACGGACTCCTGGCGATGCAGTTCATCACTTGCCCCGACTCGCGCTACGGCCAGTTCAGGCGAGGCGTCGATTTCATCCAGAAGCACATCTTTCCCGGCTCGCTGCTGCTTTCGCTGAACCGAGTAAACGAACTGATGGCGCGCGAGGGCCATTGGGTGCTCAACCACCTGGAGGACCTCGGGCAGGACTACGCGCTCACGCTGCGCCGCTGGTCGGAATCATTTCGGGAACGGACGGCCGAAGTCCATGCCCTGGGCTTTGACGAGAGGTTTGTGAGGAAGTGGGACTACTACCTCGCCTATTGCGAGGCCGCCTTCGCCCTTCGAAACATCTCCGTGGTGCAGACCCTCCATACCCGGGCCAACAATCTCGCGCTTGGAGCAACACAACGATGATCACCTCTCTTCGAATCCTTTTCCTCTGCGTGCTGGCCTCGATGCTCTGGGTGACGTCGTGGGCCAGCCTGCAGTGCCCACTTTTTGGGGTCCCGCATTCCGTGGCAACCCACCCGTGGTTCATCGCGACCCTGTTTGATGCCTACTGGGGGTTCATCACGTTCTTCGTCTGGGTTTGCTTCCGCCAGACCTCCTGGGTTGCCCGGATCGCCTGGCTCCTGGCCATACTCTCACTCGGGAACATCGCGATGTCGTCCTATTGCCTTGCCGCACTCTCCCAGGCCCCGCGCGGAGGCAAGCTCTCCGTGATCCTTTCCGACCGCAAAGACGGTCCCGGTTGGCTGGGCATCGCACTGGCAGCGGCTGGAATCGCCGTGACCCTGGCCGCGGCGTTCATAACCCCCTCGCCCCGGTGACGGCACTTGCCCTCTCGGCCGGCGCCCTTGTCGCGCTCTGCCTTGCATTCGGCCTGATCTTTCTCTTCGCCAGGAGGATCGACAACTACGGCATCGTCGACATCGCGTGGTCGTATGCCTTCGCCGCCCTTGCCGTTGGCTACTCCCTTCTGGGCGGCGGGCTCGCGATCCGCCGGGGGGCGATCGCTACGATGGCGGCCCTATGGAGCGCGCGCCTTGGCACCCACCTTCTTGTCCGCATCGCGCGCAAGCACCCAGTCGAGGACGGCCGCTACCAGCAGCTCAGGAAAGACTGGGGAGGCCGCTTTGGGTTGAAGATGGCAGGATTTTTCCAGCTGCAGGCCCTTTCCGTCGTCCTCCTGGGTATCCCGTTCCTGGCGGCCTGCACGGATCGCACCCCCGGAATCCGGCCGCTTGAGTGGTGTGCCTGCGGACTGTGGGCCCTCGCTATCCTTGGCGAAACCCTGGCCGACTCGCAGCTCTCCCGTTTCAAGGGGGATCGGTCAAACACCGGAAAGGTCTGTGATGTTGGACTTTGGCGGTACAGCCGGCACCCGAACTACTTCTTCGAGTGGGTCATATGGGTCTCGTATTTCCTCTTCGGATGTTCCTCCCCTCTGGGCTGGATAGGTATCCTTAGTCCGGCCTGCATCCTATTCCTGCTCCTGCGCGTAACAGGAATACCCGCGACAGAGGAACAGTCCATTCGATCAAAGGGCGCCGCTTACCTCGACTACCAAAGGCGCACGAGTGCGTTCGTCCCGCTGCCGCGCCGGAATCCAAGCCCATGATCGACTATCTTCTCGAGAAAAACGTGCTTCCAGACGGGGTCATCCGGATGGGCATACGGCGCCTCCTTGCCCAGAGGATACGCGACGAGACACCGGCGGGCGACCTGGCCCTGCACATGGAGGCCTACGTCCACGACCTCAAGCACCGCCCGATCGCCGAGGAAACGCGTGCGGCCAATGAAGAGCACTACGAGGTGCCGACAGCCTTCTTCAAGATGTGCCTCGGCAGCAGGCTGAAGTATTCGGGCTGCTATTTCCCAAAAGGAGACGAGACCCTCGACCAGGCCGAGGAGGCAATGCTTGGCCTCTACGTTGAGCGGGCCCAGCTCGCCGATGGGCAGGAGGTGCTTGAGCTGGGGTGCGGATGGGGGTCGCTCTCGCTCTACCTCGCGGAGCGTTTCCCCGCCTCGCGAATCACGGGCGTGTCCAACTCGCGGACCCAGAAGGATTACATCGACACCCAGGCACGCCGGAGGGGCCTTGGCAATCTGCGCATTGTCACCTGCGACATGAACGTTTTTGACACCGATGCCGGCAAGTTCGACCGCGTGGTCTCGGTCGAGATGTTCGAGCACATGAAGAACTACCAGGCACTCATGGCATCGATCTCGAGGTGGCTTAAGCCCGGAGGGCTTCTCTTCGTCCACATCTTCACCCACCAGAGGCTCGCCTACCACTTTGTCCCGAAGGGCCCCACCGACTGGATGGCCCGCTATTTTTTCACAGGCGGCCAGATGCCCTCACACAACTTGCTCATGCACTTCCAGGAGAGGCTCACGCTCGACTCCGATTGGAAGGTGGACGGCACCCACTATCAGAAGACTGCTGAGGCCTGGCTAAAAAATATGGACGCCCACAAGGAGGAGATCATCCCCCTGTTCCGCGACACATACGGGCCAAACCAGGCAACCAAATGGTGGGCCTATTGGCGCGTGTTTTACTTGAGCTGCGCCGAGCTCTGGGGGTACCGATCAGGACAGGAGTGGATTGTGAGCCACTACCGCTTCAGAAAAGCCGCCTAAGTGCCTCACTCCTCGGAGTCATAGACCACGACCTTGGTCCATGAGTCCTTGTTCCTCTCCACGAAGGCCAGGTGAATCGGATCGACCTGGTAGGAGTCGTGGGCGGGACCATCCTTGAAGACGATGGTGAGGGCCACGTCGAAGCTTCTCTCGGTGACGCTCCGCTTCTCGATCTTCGCTGGGGTCCCGACAAACACCTGGTCGATGGTCTTGACCGCGGAGAGTTTCTTCACTTCAGAAACAAAATCTGCGCGCTGGGCTGGTGTGAGATCCGGCCTTAGCCAGAAAAAGACGGCATGGATGAGCATAGGAGAGTGCATATCAGACCAGATTCATCGGGTCCACATCAAGCATCTCCTTCACATCGTCGGGCCAGGCGAACTCGTCCCTGAGCCGTGACAGGTCGCCGATGACCTTGGTTACGCTCGGGACGAAATACCACAGCTGCCAGCGGTACTCGTCCTTAATCTTTTCGATTGGCGCCGGAGCGGGTCCCCTGAGCTCCATGCGGCCGCCCATGACCTCGCGGACCTTCTTAGCCCATTGCTCTGTGAAGAACTTCAGCTTGTCGGGGTTCGTACCCCTGAAAAGATGCCGGATCAGGTGGCGCTTCGGCGGGTAGCCGAAGCGCTCACGCACCTCGAGCTCGGCCGCGGAGAATCCGTCGTAGTCGGCGTGGCGCGCGAACTGGATCGCCTCAGCCTGGGGGGTGAAGCTCTGGACCACGACCTCGCCTGCCCGGTCGCCCCGCCCCGCCCTGCCCGCCACCTGCACGAGCAGCTGGAACGTGCGCTCGTTCGCCCTGAAGTCGGGGATGTGCATCGAGAGGTCGGCATCAACGAGGCCCACGAGCGTCACATTGGGAAAGTCGAGGCCTTTGCCGATCATCTGGGTGCCGACGAGGACATCGATCTTGCCCTTGCGAAACTCGCCCAGGATCTCGCGGAATCGGTTCTTCTTGATCATCGTGTCCGTGTCCATCCTCTCGATCCGGGCCCTGGGAAGAAGCCGTCGAACGGCCTCCTCGACCCGCTGGGTCCCAAGCCCGCGCCACCGGATGTCCGGCGCGCCGCACTTGGCGCAGCGAACCGGCGCGGGCCGTTGCTCCCCACAAAGGTGGCACCGAAGTGTCTCGTCCGTCCGGTGGTAGGTCATCGTCACGCTGCAATGCGGGCATTCCTCAACGTGCCCACATTTGCGGCACTGCATGGACGAGGAGTAGCCCCTTCTGTTGATGAAGAGGATCATCTGCTCCTTCCTCTCGAGCCTGAGGCTCATGGCCTCAGCCAGGGGCCTTGAAAGCGACGTGAGGCCCCGCGCCCGGGCGACCTCAATTCGCATGTCCACGACGGTAAATGAGGGCAGGCTGCGCGAGTCCACGCGCCGGGTGAGCCTCAGGAGCCCGTATCGGCCGGCAAGCGCGTTGGCATGGCTTTCCAGCGAAGGCGTGGCCGAGCCCAGCAGGCAATGGGCACCGCAAAGCCTCGCCCGCATGACGGCCACATCGCGTCCGTGATAACGGGGACTCTCATCCTGCTTGTACGCGGGCTCATGCTCCTCGTCGACCACGATCAAGCTCAGGTCGCGCACAGGGGCGAACACCGCCGATCTTGCTCCCACGGCAACCCTCACCTCACCTGAGGCAAGAGCAAGCCATCCGTCAAGACGCTCCCCCTCGCTCAGGTGGCTGTGCCAGACGACACATTTGTGGCCGGGGGCAATCGCCTCAAGGCGGGACCTGAGCCTAGCCACGGTCTGGGGGGTAAGCGCGACCTCGGGCACCAGCATGATCACTCCCCCTCCCGCGGCCAGCGCCGCCTGGATCGCCCTCAGATAAACCTCGGTCTTGCCCGAGCCGGTGACGCCGTGAAGGAGCGAGACACCGAATCGCCGCGTTAGCAGCGTTTTTTCGAGCGATGCAACGGCAACCCCCTGCTCGGCGTTAAGCGCATGGGGCTGCGAGGCAACGAGTTCACCGTGCGACAACTCGTCGGAATAGGCATGACGCTCAACACGGGTGATGGTCTCTTTGAGGACTCCGCGCTCGACAAGGGCCCGAGCTGAGGATGCTGAGGTCTTTGTACGGGAGAGGACGAGTTCCCGCGGATGGGCCTTGAGCTGCTTCTCCAGGAACGCGTAGAGCCGGTGCTGGGAGGGTGCCCGCTTGATGAGGGCCGCCTGCTCCTCTGCGGTGAGTTTCCGGGCGAGGCTGATGAACGTCCGCTCCTTCACGCGAGCGCCGTGGCGCACCGCGGCCGGGATCATGGTCTCGATCACCGTATCCATCGCTGCCGCATAATAGCCGGCCATCCACCGAGAGAGCTGGAGCAGGTCCCGGGTGAGGGCCGGGAAGGGGTAGATCACCTCGGCGACCAGTTTAAGCTTATCGACCGGAAAATCCTCCGGTGGGCCGACCACCCCAACAACCCCAAGGCACAGGGTTCGCCCGACTGGAACCCTGACCAGGGAACCCACGGCCGTGGCCGAGCGGAGCCCTTCCGGCACCTTGTAGTGCAGGAGCTTGTCAAAGCCGGCCAGGGGATGCACGCCAACGATCATTTGGGAGGGCGGTGGATCGCCGATTAGGTTCCGACACCCCCGCTCGCGCAATCCCCTTTGCGCATCATGGGATCGCATTGACACCCCGCCCCCCCGCACGCGACAGTCCCAGCCGTGAGTATCCCTTCGGCCCGGGAAAAGTTCAGAAAGTTTCTAGCCCAAAAAGGCCTTCGGGTAACCAGCCAAAGGCTGGCGATTTTTGACGCCGCCTTTGCCAGGAAGGAGCATTTCACGGCCGAGCAACTGCTCGACTATGCGCGCGCGATCGACGACTCGGTCTCGCGGGCGACAGTGTACCGCACTCTGCCCATCATGACCGGCAGCGCCCTCCTGCGGGAGATCGACATTGGCAGCGGCGAGAAGTTTTACATGCCCACGCTGGAGCAGAACACCCAGATCGCCCAGGTCGTCTGCATGGATTGCGACAGGATTTTCGAGATCAGCGCCCCCTTCATGGAGTGGTACGGAAGCACGGTCTCGTCCAAGCTTGGGCTCTCCCCGGTATCCCAGCGCCTCCAGGTGAGCGCCCGGTGCAACACGCTTCGGGACACGGGCATTTGCCCAAGGCGTGACAAGAACTGACGTCTACCATGGCTGAAGGTTCTCCCCGCGACACAGCTTTCGAGATCGGTTTCTTCGAGTCGGTGCTCAAGCACGACTCCCAGTGCGTTGAGGTGATCGAGATCCTGGGGGGCCTGTACACGAAACTCGGCCGGATTTCCGACGGGCTTAAGATGGACCGAAAGCTTGTGCGACTTCAGCCAGCCAACCCCACGGCGCATTACAACCTGGCATGCAGCCTTGCCCTGAGCAAACGCAACTCTGACGCCCTGCGGGCACTGCGGAACGCGATTGGCCTTGGCTACCGCGATTTTGAGTGGATGGCGCACGATCCCGATCTCCAGGGCCTGAAGCGCAACCCTGAGTTTGCCGCGATGGTCGCCCAGTTGAAGCCGCAGAGTTGACCGGGCCGCGTGTTCTGGCTCAAGAAAGTCATCTCGTACTGGCTTATGCCGGTTCCCCTGAGCCTGGCGCTGCTGGTCCTCGGCCTCCTGCACTTGGCGTCGGGGCGTAGGCCGCGGACGGGCAGACGAACGGTTGCCTGCGGGGTGGGCCTCTTGCTCCTCTTCTCGAACCAGTTCGTGAGCACGCACCTGGTTTCCCCGCTTGAGCGGCAATTCGCGGCGATTCCCGAATTCTCGCCAGGTTCACCCGTGCCCCCGTCCCTTGCGGGGTGCGCCCTGGTGGTTGTCCTAGGCGGGGGCAACAGCGAAGCCGCGGGGATCCCCGCCACAAGCAAGCTCTCCCCATCGGCCCTCGGCCGCATTGTGGAGGGTGTGCGCATCCTCGCCGTGGTGCCGGACGCCAAGCTTCTCGTGACCGGACCGGGTGCGCCAGGAAGCCCGAGCCATGCGTCGATCCTCTCCAAGGCAGCCGTTTCCCTAGGGGTTGACCCCAGGCGGATCACGCTTCTTGAGACGGCCCGTGACACGGAGGAGGAGGCGTGGGCCATTGCCAGGCTTTCGGGGGGCAGACGTGTGGCTTTGGTGACCTCGGCCTGGCACATGCCGCGCGCCGCAGCACTCATGCGAAAAGCCGGGGTTGATTTTGTAGCCTGCCCGGCCGACTTCGTCTCGGCGGCGCCCTCAGGTACAGGGGTGGCGTGGCGCCGCTTTGGTTTCGACACCGAGTCTCTTTCCCGAAGCACCTATGCGGTCCATGAGTGGATAGGGCTGGCATGGATCAATCTCAAAAAGGCCTTCAATTCCTGAGTCCGAGGCACATTTTGCTTCGCCACCGCCGTAACCGTATTGTAACAATCAGGCCCATGAATTTTCTCACGAAACTGAGCGGCAAGAGTGAGGTCTTCTTCGACCTCCTTGAGGAGGGAGCACAGGAGGCGAAGGCCAGCGTGGACCTCTTTGCCCATTTCCTGAAGCAGATGGATGACGGAAAACAACCCGCTGGACTGGACGATTTTATACAAGCCAGGCGGAAGGAGAAACGCATCAGGCACCTGATGACCGAGGCGCTCACCCGCTCGTTTGTCACCCCGCTCGACCGCGAGGATCTCGAGGCCCTCTCGGTCGCCCTGTATCGCATCCCCAAGCAGGTCGAAAAGATCGTCGAGCGCCTCTCGATCTACCCGGGCCGGGTTCCCCACGAGATGTTCAGCCGTCAGGCCCAGCTGATGAGCCAGGCCGCCGAGGCGCTCGCATTCATGGTGAAGCAGCTCAGGCAGGGAACTACCCTCGACTCGATCCGCGAGGCCAATGACCGGCTGCAGTTTGCCGAGGGCGAGGCGGACAAGGTGATGCTGGAGCAACTCCGCGGCCTCTACAGCGGCCCGTGCGATGCAAAGGAACTCGTGATCCTGCAGAAGCTCTTCGAGATGGTGGAGCAGGCCGTGGACCGCTGCCGCAATGCCGGCAACATCGTGGTCCAGGTGGCGCTCAAGCATTCCTGAGCGAAGCGCCCCATGACGCTTCTCGTCCTCGTCCTGATATCGGCCCTGGTTTTTGAGTACATCAACGGGTTCCACGACACCGCCAACGCTATCGCGACGGTGGTGTCGACCAAGGTGCTGACTCCGCGATTGGCCGTGGCGTGGGCGTCGATCTGGAACCTGGTCGGGGCCCTCTCCGGAACGGCCGTGGCCTCAACGATCGCCAAGGGACTCGTGGACGCCAACGCCGTCACCACCACCGTGCTCTTGTGCACGCTCTGTTCGGCTATCATCTGGGGCCTGTTTACCTGGCTCCTCGGACTCCCGTCCAGCTCCTCGCACGCCCTGGTTGGGGGGCTGTGCGGCGCCACCCTTGCCGGCTCGGGCGGCAACTGGGAAGTCCTCAAATGGTCCACGGGATTGTGGCCGAAGGTGGTCATGCCCATGATCTCGTCGCCATTCATCGGCTTCAGCTGCGGGATGCTCCTGATGAGCCTGATCATTGTCGCCTTCAGCAGGGCGAAACCCCGCCTGGTCTCGTCCATTTTCGGCAAGGCCCAGCTTGTGAGCGCCGGGTTCATGGGGTTTAGCCATGGCTCCAACGACGCCCAAAAAACGATGGGGATCGTGACCCTGACCCTAATGACGGCGACCCGCCAAGGCCTCTTTGCCACCCTTCCCGCGTGGGCCTCCTTCCTTAAGATACCCCAGGCGAGCGGGGTTCCAAAGTGGATCGTCGTCGCCTGCGCCGTGACGATGGCCGCGGGAACGGCCGGCGGCGGCATGCGCATCATCCGGACCATGGGCCAGCGCCTCGTGAAGCTCCAGCCGGTCCAGGGTTTCGCAGCCGAGACTTCGGCTGCCTGCGTGATTTACGGCGCCTCCATGCTCGGAATCCCCGTCTCAACCACCCACGTGATCTCAACCTCCATCATGGGGGTCGGCGCGACCAAACGCCTGAGCGCGGTCAAGTGGGGTGTCGTGGAGCGGATCGTGATGGCGTGGCTCCTCACGCTGCCGGTGACCGGATTGCTCGGGGCGCTGTTCGTCTGGCTTTTCCGGATCGCCTGAGGCCGGCCTAGGAGGATCGGCCCGCGACAGCCGCGGGCAGGTTCAGGATGAACCTCGCCCCGCTTCCCGGCTCGCTCTCGATCCGGACCTCGCCCCCATGCGCCTGGACCACGTGCTTCACGATTGCCAGGCCAAGGCCGGTTCCACCTTGCTCCCGGGAGCGGGCCTTATCCACGCGGTAAAACCGCTCAAAGATCCTCAGCTGCGCTTCCTTGGGAATACCAGGTCCATCGTCCACGACGCACAGCTCTATCCGGCCGTCGGGCAAGACACTTCCCTCGACAACGGTCGTTCCCGAAGGCCGTCCATACTTGATCGCATTGTCGACCAGGTTGGAGATCACCTGGCGAATGCGGTCGTTGTCCGCCAAGGCGATCAGCGAGGCGGGCACTCGGTTGGTGAGCGTCACGTCACGGGCCTGCGCCCTATGTTGGAGGTCGTCTATCGCATCCTGCACGGTCCCCTTGAGCGCAAGGGGCTGGCGGTCAAGGCGAAGCCTTCCCGAGTCGAGTGTCGACAGGAGCAGCAGATCGTCGATCAGCAGAGCAAGGCGGTTGGCATGCTTGTCGATGATCTGCAGGAACCGGCCCAAGGCAGCTGGATCGTCCTTGGCTCCGTCAAGGAGCGTCTCGGCCGCGCTCTTGATCAGGGAAAGAGGGGTGCGGAGCTCATGGCTCACGTTGGCCACAAACTCCTGCCGGACGCCCTCAAGCTGCCTGAGCCTCGTGAGGTCATGGAAGACCAGGATCGCACCGTCGTTGGCTCCCGCTGCATCCCGGAGCGCAAGGGCGTTCACCTGCAGGAACCGGGGCGCCTCCATCGAGTCGATCCTGAGCTCATGGCCGAGGACCTCGAGCTCCTTGTCCAAGCGGGCCACCACGGAGGCGACCTCGTGGTTCCGGGTGGCCTCGAGGATGGACTTGCCGGAGGCCTGCCCGTCGAAGCCAAAGAGGGCCCGCGCCGCCCGGTTCGCGAGCCTGATGCGCCCGCCTCCGTCGACCACAACCAGGCCCTCGACCATGCGGTCGAATAGGGATGCCGTCCGCTGGGCCTGCTCCTTCAATTCCAGCTCGCGGCGCGAGCGCTGCTCGGCAACGTCGCGCCTGTTTCTGTCTTCGTCCGCCCTCCTCAGGACCCGCTCCCGACCCCATGCCGCCGCCAGGGCTACCACCGTCGCAATCAGGAGTATGAGCGCAGTCTCCATCGCCGGGCTCAGGGCTCGGCAGCGAAGCGGTAACCGACGCCCCGCACGGTTTCGAGGTGCTCGGCCGCGGTGCCGAGCTTTTCACGAAGCCGCCGCATGTGGGTGTCGACCGTGCGGCTGTCGATGGGGTTATCATAGCCCCAGACATCCTGAAGCAGACGGTCGCGCGACTGCACCCTACCCCGCCGACGCGCCAGGATCTCGAGGAGCTTGAACTCGGTGGCCGTGAGGGTGATCCCCTTTCCTGCGACCTGCACCGCGTGCCTGGGAACATCGATCTGGATATCGCCAATCTTGAGCTGGTTGCCCTGGTCATCCCCTGTACGGACACGGGTGAGCTGCTTGCGAATCCGGATCACGAGCTCGCGCGGGCTGAACGGCTTTGTGACGTAGTCGTCCGCGCCCAGCTCAAGGCCCAGCACTCGGTCCATCTCGGCGGCACGGGCCGTGAGCATGATGATCGGGATCGACGCCGTCGACGTGTCGCGCCGGAGGATCTTGCAGACCTCCAGGCCATCGACCTCGGGGAGCATCAGATCGAGAACAATGAGGTCCGGACGCTCATCACGGGCGATTGAAATCGCCCGCGTACCGTCCTTGGCGAAGATGGGCGTGTAGCCGGCCTCCCGCAGCTTAAAGCCCAGGACCTCTAGGGCATCCGGCTCGTCATCAACTACCAGGATCTTTGTCTTCATAGAGTTTTTGGCCCGAGTGCCTGATGTCTATCGCTTCATAAAGGTAGACAACATCTTCAGCTATGTTCGTCGCGTGGTCAGCGATCCGCTCCAGGCACTTGGAGATAACCATGAGATTGAGGCAACGTGAAATGGTCGCGGGGCGCTCTACCATGTAGCTCGAAAGCTCCCGGTGAAGCTGGCGATTCAGATTGTCGACCTCGCTGTCCCGCCGGACGACGGCCCTCGCCTTGTCAGGTTCCCGGTTGATGAAGGCCGAAATGGCCTCCCTCATCATCTCCAGGGCCATCGTGGCCATCCGGGGAAGGTCGACATAGGCCTTCAGCTGGGGCTCCGTGTTCAACTCGATTCCCCTGCGCGCGATCGTCACTGCAGAGTCGCCGATCCTCTCAAGATTCTGGGAGATCTTCATCGCGACGGTCGTCAGCCGAAGGTCCGTTGCGACCGGGGCCTTTGCCAGGAGGTGAATGGCGATGTCGTCGATCTCCACCTCGAATTGGTCGATGATGTTGTCGTCGTCGAGGACGGACTGCGCAAGCAGATCATCACGTTCGACGAGGGCTCGCATGGAGCGCGTCACGGCCGACTCGGCGTGGCTCGCCATAGCGAGCAGGCTCTCCTTCAGCTGGGTCATCTCTTCGGCGTAGTGGGTCATCGCAGGGGTGGTTTAGTGTTGGCTTCAGCCGAAGCGGCCCGAGACGTAGGCCTCGGTCTGCGGGTTGCCGGGGTTTGTGAACATGTTCCGCGTGTTTCCGAACTCTATCAGCTTGCCCATGTAGAAAAATGCCGTGCGGTCGGAGCATCGCGCCGCCTGCTGCATGTTGTGCGTGACGATCACCACGGTGTATTCCTGCCGCAGGGTCTGGATCAGCTCCTCGATCTTCGCCGTGGCCAGGGGGTCGAGCGCAGAGCAGGGCTCGTCCATGAGGAGCGTTTCCGGCTGCACCGCGAGCGACCGGGCGATGCACAACCTCTGCTGCTGCCCCCCCGAAAGGCTTGTTCCAGGCCGGTTCAGGTGATCCTTAACCTCGTCCCAAAGGGCCGCCATGTGGAGGGACTTTTCAAGGCGCTCCTGGAGAACCGCCTTGTCCCGCACCCCGTTCAGCCTGAGGCCGACAAGGACGTTTTCCGCGATCGACATCGTTGGGAACGGATTCGACTTCTGGAAGACCATGCCGACACGACGACGGATCGAGACGGCCTCGACGCCCGGGCCGTAAAGGTCGCTCCCAAAGTGCCGGAGGGACCCCTCAAGGCGGGTTCCCGGCGTCAGCTCGTGCATCCGGTTCAGGGCCCTCAAGAACGTCGACTTGCCGCAGCCGCTGGGACCTATGATGGCCGTCACTTTGCGCGCCGGAATCTTGATCGTGACGTCCACGAGCGCCTGGCGCTGGCCATACCAAAGGCTAAAGTTGCGGATATCAAATGCGACCTCCTCGTTCTCGACAGGGAGGCCAGCCGTAGCCGCCGAATTGGGCGTCGTGGCGACCCGGATCGGATCGGACGAAGCGCGTGCCGACGGAGCTTCGGGAAGGGTGGACATGGCGTTCAATGATTATGGGTTCGGTCGCGGGAAAGTATCCGGACCGTGATGTTGAGGGCGAGAATCAACGCCATGAGGACAAGGGCCCCTGCCCAGGCCTGGCGGTGCCAGTCGTCATAGGGCGATATCGCGTAGGCGAAGATTTGAAGTGGAAGTGCCGCAATCGGCTCCTTCAAATTGTGGTTCCAGAAGTTGTTGCCCAGGGCCGTGAAAAGGAGGGGCGCCGTCTCGCCCGCTATCCTTGCCAGGGCCACGATGACCCCGGTGGCGATGCCCTTTAGGGCCGTGCGGACCACGATCACCATGATCACCTTCCATCGGGCGACTCCCAGGGCCAGGGCCGCCTCACGGTAGCTCTGCGGCACCAGGATAAGGACCTCCTCGGTTGTTCTCATGACCAGTGGCACCATCATCAGGCCCAGGGCGACGCCCCCGGCATAGGCAGAGAACGTCTTGAAGGGAACGACAAGCATCAGGTAGACGACCATGCCCCAGACGATTGAAGGGACGCCGTTGAGCACATCGGCAGCGAACCTGAGCCAGTCATTGGCCTTGTCCGAGCCATATTCGGCGAGGTAGATGCCGCCCAGCACTCCCAGGGGAACACCCACGATCGAGGCCATTGCGAGAAGTTCCATGGTCCCGACTATTGCGTTCGCCATGCCCCCCCCATCCTCTCCTGTGGGCTTCGGGAGCTGGGTGAAGAAGTTTATGTCTATGGAGCTCGATCCGTGGACGATCAGGAAGTAGATGACGAGGAAAAGGGGCGCGATCACCGCGAGCGCACACAGCACAAGCACGCAGGTGACAGCGGTGCTCTTCGCCTTGCGCCAGCGCGCAAACCTCTCTGTTGGAAGATACGGGGATGCTGCCACGGCCGTCAGTTGACCTTGATCGGCCCCGACCCCGTCATGCTCTTGAGCATGACCTGAGCAGCGATGTTCACCATGATCGCCACACCCATGAGCACCAGACCAAGCTCGAACAGCGAATTCAGGTAGAGGTCGCTCGTGGCCTCCGTGAACTCATTGGCAATGACGCTCGCCAGGGTGTAGCCCGGGGCGAAGAGGGACGCGCTTATCTGCGGCCGGTTGCCGATCACCATCGTTACCGCCATCGTCTCGCCCAGGGCCCTTCCCAAGCCAAGAACCGCGGCCCCGAAGAGTCCGCGGCGCGCATAGCTGAGGACCGCGATCTTAAGGACCTCCCAGCGAGTGGCGCCGAGCGCATATGCCGCCTCACGTTGGAGATTGGGCACCGAGCGCAGGATCTCGCGCGAGATGGAGGTGATGATCGGCAGGATCATGATGGCGACTACGATTCCCGCGGCCAGCATGCTGACGCCGTAGATGGGCCCCTGAAAGAGGGGAAGGAATCCGAAGTAGTGCCTAAGCCAAACGAAGAGGTGGTCCCTGAGCCAGGGGATCAGGACAAAGATGCCCCAGAGGCCGAAAATCACGCTGGGCACCGCGGCGAGCATCTCGATCGCCATAACGATCGGCTGACGCAACTTCTGCGGGGCGAGCTCCGTGAGGAAGATCGCCGTGGCCACACCCAGGGGCACGGCGATGAGAAGCGCCAGGAGCGAGGAAACCAGGGTGCCGAATATGAACGGGAGGGCGCCGTATTTGTCCTGAACTGGGTCCCACTCCGAGCTCCAGAGGAAGGAGGGCCCAAACTTGCTCAGCGACATCCGGGAGCCAGCGTAGAGCTGCCAGCCCACCAGGACAATCAGGACGATGATCATCGACGCGGCGAGCGCGGCCACCCACTTGAACGCGATATCGGGAGCCCGCGATCCGGGTCCGGGCAATGGGGGGGTGTTAGATGGCGTTTGGCTCATCGGAAAGCAGGCGGGCGTGGGCTAGGCCACGCCCGCACGACTGACAGCAGATCAATATTTGATGCTCTGAACCCGATCAAGGGCTCGTTTCACGACGGCCTCGGGCAACGGGGCGTAATCCAGACCCGCGGCGAACTTCTCGCCATCGGAATAGGCCCACTTCAGGAACTGAACCAGCTTCTCGCCTTTGGCGTGGTCCTTCTGCTCGGCATAGACAAGGAGCCAAGTGGTCCCGCAGATCGGATAGGCTGCGATGCCCGGCGAATTCACCATCGAGAAGCGGAAGTCCTCAGGAATGGTGGCCGCCGCAAGGGCCGCCGTCACTGAGTCGATCGTCGCCGACATGTACACGCCGGAGGCGTTCTTAAGGGTGGCGAACGGGAGCTTGTTCTGGTGGGCGTAGGCCAGCTCAACATAACCGATGGCTCCGGGGGTCTGCTTGACCTGACCGGCAACACCCGCGTTGCCCTTGCCGCCGAGGCCCACGGGCCAGCTGACCGAGGTACCCTTGCCCACCTTCTGCTTCCAGTCGGCGCTCACGTTGCTCAGGTAATCGGTGAAGATGAAGCTTGTTCCGCTGCCGTCGGAGCGGTGGACGACCACGATGTCGTCGGCAGGAAGCTTAACATCGGGATTCTGGCCCGCGATGGCCGGGTCATTCCACTTCGTGATTGTCCCGAGGAAAATCGAGGCGAGCGTGGGGCCGTCGAGGTTGAGCTGAGGGTTTCCCGTGAGGTTGTAGCTGACCACGACCGCGCCCGCCACGGTCGGGATGTGCCAAAGGGTGCGAGGGGCCTTGGCGAGATTGTCGTCAGACATCGGGCCATCGGAGGCTCCGAAATCAACCGTCTCGGCGAGGATCTGCTTCTGGCCGCCGCCGGAGCCGATACCCTGGTAATTGAAGCGCACCGAGGGATCGATCTTCTGGTACTCGTCAAACCACTTGGTGTAGATCTGCTGGGGGAAGGTCGCGCCGGCGCCGTTTATGAGCATCTGGGCCGATGAAACTGAGGCACTGAGTGCGGCCAGGGCCGTAAAGAGCGCAAATCGGGTGCTTTTGAAGGGGAGCATGGTTAAAGGACTGGCTTGTTTTTTGTGATGGTTTGGACCCCTGTTATGGTAGATCGTCGATGTTACAGACACGTGACGGCCCTGTGACACTCCCGTTAAAGGGCCCCGGCCGCAAGAAACCCCGCAAAAGTTCGCGCTTGCGCGCACGATCAGCCGATAGGAGATCTACCCGATGGATAGCGTGACGGAGCTCACCGAGGAAGTGGCCGCAATGGGCCAGCATATGTTCCGGGTGCGCCTGCCGTTCTTGGGGGAGCTGCGGACCTACTCGTGGGACAAGTTCAAGGCGGACCTCATTGCCGGTGCGACGGTTACCCTTGTCTCTATCCCCCAGGCCATCGGCTTTTCCCTGATCCTGAACCTCCCCCCTACCCCGGTGATTGCGTCAGTCGTGATCGGCGGCCTTGTGGGATCCCTCTTTTTCTCCTCAAGGCACCATGTTTTCGGGCCGACCAGCTCGATAAGCCTGATTGTCGCAGCAACGATCGCTGCCAACACTGCCACGGGTCTCCATCCGCTGGAGCTCGCGACCTACCTGGCCTTCCTGATCGGGGTGATCCAGCTGCTCTCCGGACTGCTCAATTTCGGTGAGATCACCAAGTTCATCTCCCGTTCGGTGGTCATCGGGTACAGCACCGGCATCGGCATCCTGCTCATTGCCAGCCAACTCCACAACATCCTGGGGTATGCAGTGGATGCGGGGCAGAATTTCTCAACGAATGTTCTGCAGGCTCTATTCGACCTGGGAACCGCGCACGTTCACCCCTGGGCCATCGCCATTGCGGCCCTCACTTTTGCGATCTTCTGGTCAGTGCAGAAAGTCCGCCCGACGTGGCCCGAGGCGCTCATAGGACTGGCCCTTCTCGGGCTCGGGGCGAAGGTCTACACCGTCTACAGCCACGCGGCCCCTTTCTTGATGGTCAGGGACGAGGGCGCGCTGACCGCGGTGGTCCCATCCTTTGCGGGCTATCCGTTTGGCCCGCGGCGCATCCACCTGCTTCCCGAGCTCGCGGGCACCGCAATCGCCATATCAATCCTCGGAATGCTCGAGGCAGCCTCCATAACAAAGGGCTTGGCGGCCAAGAGCGGCCAGAAGGTCGAGCCCAACCAGGAACTGATTGGAATGGGGGCCGCAAACATCGCGTGCGCTTTCTTCGGGGCAGTGCCCGGATCCTCCTCCTTTGCGCGGTCGGCCGTGAACTACCAGAGCGGCGCCCGTACTCAGATTTCATCAATCCTGAGCAGTGCCGTGGTCCTCCTGGTCCTCATGTTTGGGACCTCTGTCTTCAACTTCATCCCTGTGGCCGCACTCGCCTCCCACTTGATCCGCGTCGGGATCAAGATGATCAACTGGCACCAGATCCGGATCTCCTGCCGGTCGACGCCCTCGGACCTTGTCGTGTTCGTGGTCACCCTGGGGTCGTGCCTCTTCCTCAGGCTCGACACGGCTATCTATGTGGGGATCGGGGTGTCCTTGGTCCTGTTCCTCAAGAAGACCAGCACCCCCACCCTCGTCGAGTACGCGATCAACGAGTCTGGCAGCCTGGCCGAGCTCAGGGACCCCGCCCAGCGGCCGCACCCCCAGATATCCATCATCCACGTGGAGGGGGAGCTCTTCTTCGGCGCCGCGGACCTCTTCCAGGAACAGGTGCGCAGCCTCGCAGAGAACCAGAACATCCGCGTGTTCATCCTGAGAATGAAGAACGCGCGGCACCTCGACGCCTCGACCGTGATGGCGATGGAGAGCCTTCATGACTATCTCCGGGAAACGGGCCGCCACCTGCTGATCAGCGGAAGCAACCCCGAGGTGACGCATGTGCTCGAAAACAGCGGGCTTCTCCAGCAGATCGGACGGGAGAACATCTTCCCGGCCGAGGCGAACGCCACGATGGCCACCCGCAACGCGCTGAAGCGCGCCAAGGAGCTTCTCCCCGGCGATTCGGTGGAAATGCGGGTGTTCTACGACACGAAGAAGGCCTAGTAGGTCCCTAGCTTAACCCTGAGGATCACCGGGGCCGGCCCAAAGTTCAGCCCCCAGTCCGTCTGGTCGCCATTCCAGATGCGCGAGGCACGAAATGCACCGTTAACGTACGTGCCCTCTTCTACCCTCAGGTACTCGCGCTGGGTCTTGGACCCCGGATCCGCGACGCGGAAATCGACCCTGCAAGCATGACCGGTGACCAGGAACTCGTTCTCGCCAAGTTGGCCCACCACCACGCGGCCATCCGCGTCGAGATTTCCCTTGGGCTCCCGGTCGAAGCCAAAGGCGGGCACGCCAAACGTTACCCCGGCCTGCCAACGTCCAAAAGCGAGCGTCTTCGTGTGCTCCGAGGGATCCTCGGCCAGCGCCTGCAGGCGGCCCTCGAAGTTGAGCCGGGCAACCTCACGGGCGATCGGCCCGACCAGGTGGTAGTTGAGCGACACCGCTGCAAGCGGATCCTCATCCGGTTTCGATCCCACCATGGGCACGTAACCGTCGGAACCCCTGTCGATACCAAAGGGCGCCCACCCCACGGCGCCTTTGCCCAGTGCCGCCAGGAACATGCGCGCAAACGCAGGGGATCCCCCGTTTTCGGGAACTAGCAAGGGGTTGTCAGGCCGGCTGTAGAGGTCGAGGACCTTGCGATACTTGATGCTGTCGCTTAGGTAGATGTCGGGCGAAAGGGCATCGAGTTCCGGGGCGGCGGCCTTCCAGATGGAAAGCACGTTGTCGGTGGGCCCACCGCTCTCGTAGGTGCCAGCCGGGCCCGGGTTGATCGGGTCCCGGAGAGCCGCATTCGTGTACATCGGCAATGCGTACTCGGCCTTTCCCGCCGCGGCCACCTGGCCCACGTAGCGGCCCACCGACCATGCGTGGAAATACTCGTCGGCATTGGGCCCAAAGGCGCCGGCCCAGTCGGCTCCTGCCTTTCCGGCGAGCCCAAGCGCCTCCATGAGCACCTTGGGCACGGGCTTCTCAAACAGGGCCTGCGCCGCCGGCGAATAGTCGCGAATGCTGTTCCAAGCCCCCGACTCGTTCTCAACCTGAACCAGGATGACCGTGTGAGCGGAGTCCGCTACCTTCAGGTGGCGCATGAGGGCGGCGAATGCCCGGCTGTCCGCCTCCAGGCCTGCCGCCGAGTGGGGCGACGGCGAATCCACCGCCATTCCGTTTTTCCCGATGATTTTCGGGCAGATCGCCGGATTGTTCTTCACCCACATCGGCACGTAATGGGAGCTCCCGTTCTTCCAGGTGCCGAACCAAAGTAGCACGAGCCGGACCCTGTGCTCGCGCGCCTGGCGCACCAGCGTGTCCACGATCGTCGTGTCGTAGTGCCCTTGGTCAGGCTCGAACTGCTCCCAGTAGACCGGGGCTTCCAGGGTGTTTGCACCCATCCGCTCAACCGCGGACCAGACGCCGGGCAGCGCCGCAGGCCATGCGCTCGAGTTGTTGCACTGACCGCCGAGCATCAGGAAGGGCGCACCATCGACGATGAACGCGTGGCGGCCGTCCTTAGTCTCAAAATGCGGCAGTGGATTCGCAGGGGCATCGACCGCCCTCAAGGCAGGGGACGCGGCAACGAGAGCAAGGGCCAGGAGCGACAAGGGAACGCACAATTTGGGTAGGGTCATGGCGTGCAGGGGTGAACAGCAAAACTAGCGTCAATGGACAGGGATTCCAAGCATCGATCCCGTGGCCCGTTTTCCAAGCCGGTCTAACCCCTGATCTGCTCGGGCTCGGCAATCACCTTCTTCGCCCGCTCTAGCGCATGATCAAAATGTGCGCAGATGTTGGGCCGGCCAATCTTCTCGATGAACCCCGCTTTGGCGAGCATCTGCAGGGGCTGGCGGTGGGTGCCGCTCAGGATCAGCGTGCCGCCGGACCTCTGGATGCGCTCCACAATGCTCTCGAGCGCGTTGAGTGCCGTCGCATCCATGGCGGTCACCAATTGCAGCCTTAGGATCAGCACCTTAGGCAGCGTATCCACCCGCTCCAACGCATCCTCCATCTTTTCCGCGGCGCCGAAGAAAAATGGGCCAAAGATGCGGTACACGAGCACGCCCTTTGGGATGTCCTTGCCGTGCGCAATCTGCTCGGTGGTTTCAAGTTCATCATGCGTCGTGACCAGGGACACCTCGGTGGTCTCCGCGATGCGCTTGATGAAGAGAAAGGCCGCCATCACCATCCCGACCTCTACGGCGATCACCAGGTCAAAGATGACCGTGAAGTCGGAGCTGCAGCTCACGGACGCACAATTCGACCGCATCAAGGAGCTGCACGAGGCGTCGAGCCCGCGGCTAAGGGCCCTCGCCTCTCAAGTCGCCCAGATGCAGGCCGAGTTTGCCGCATTTGAGAACACCCGCCGAACTTCAGACCGGGTGGATTTCATAGAGTTCGCACAGTTCGTGGAGGTTCGCCGCAACATCAGCCGCGAGTGCCTGGACTCGACCCGCAAATTGGTGATGGCCGCCGCAAACGAAATGACGCCCGCGCAGCGCGAGCATTACTTCGGGATTGTGGGATCGGCATCGCCCCAAGACGGCCCCCTGACCAACTGAGCGCAGCCCCGCGCGCCGTGTCCAAAGACCCCGCCACCGATCTTGAGAACCTGCTCGACCTTCAGCAGGGAGAGGCGGCGGCGCTCAACAGGCTGATCAGCAGATGGCAGCGACCCCTCCTGGCGTTTGCCTACCGCTATGTCCAGAACTCGGCAGATGCTGGCATCGCGAGGACGCCGAATGCGACGGCCGCGTGGAAAAAGAGGGTTTTGGCGAGATTCATGGGCTGTTCGGGTTTGCCGGGTATAACACCGTCCCCCGGCGATTCCCTTCACCTAGGTCACCGCCAGACCCTGAGGACATCTCCCAGCCTGGCAACCCCGCGGTTTCCCTCTAAATCGGCAAACCGGCGAGGCCCAAGCCCGAGCATGCATGTTTCTGGTGGCTCCAACGCCAGGTGTCCGGATCCGACCAGCTGCCGACGGACAGGCGGACCGAGATCTCGTCGCCCATACTAAAATCGTCCCTCTCGGTCCGCAGGATCCGGAAACCCCAATGGGGGGCGCGCCCGGGGTCCATCGGGCTCGAGGTGAGAACCAGGTCGCGGTCAACCTGAACGCGGAAAAATACGGCATAGCCGTCCAGGCGGCCGGGACGGATGACCTTGCGGCTAAACGTCACCTCGCGCAGCATTGCGCCCTCGTTAACCGTCAACAGGTCCACCCTCAGCACGGGCTCGGACTCTCCCAAAAAATGGTCGACCAGGCCCAGATCGCTGCTCGCCAGGTTGTAATACCCGGGATTCTGCGGCTTGCTTCGCTCCAGGCACGAGTAGTCATAGCCCTCGACATTGAGCTCCCAGATGAACGGCACCAACCGGTCATCGCGGATCATCACCGGCTCACAGAAGAACTCAAAATTGCTCGGCAGGATGATTCCTCCGGGCTTCAAGAGGCGGTCCCTCAGGTCGCTAACGCTCGCAATCATTCCCTCGTCAAAGAGACAATCTCCCATCTGCTCGTGGAGGATCACGTCGAGCGGGGCGTCGGTTGTGAACGCGCTGCTGTGCGCGGAAATAAACTCAACCCGCTGCACGCCGTTCGCCCGTGCAAGCTCCTTGGCCTGCCCAAGGATCTCGGAATGGTCGACCGCATAAACTTGGGAGGCGCCCCGTCGCGCCGCGAGCGCAGCCAGAATTCCAGTGCCCGTTCCGAGGTCCACGACCCGGTCCCCAGGCTGCACGTGGCGGGCGATCGCCCGGGTGTAGAACGCCATGCGCTGGGTATCCGCAAGCATGCGCTCCTGCTCATGGAAATCCGCGAACATCTGGCCGTTGTACTCGCGCCTCCGCTCCTCCGGGCCTGAGAGCCCGAAAGGGTAGATCCACGCCCGGAGGCGCGGGTTAAGCTCAAGAAAGCGCTCAGCCCGCTCATGCAGACGCCTAAGAAAAGAGAAGAACCGAACGCTGGCCGACTGGAGGGGGCGAATATGCATAATAGACGGCTCCCCATGGGTCCGGGGAGAAAGGCTGCCCAGAGGCAACCCAAAGTGCAACCGGAAGGATGCAAGGGGAGGAAGGCATTTTCATGCGCGTCGGCGGCCATTCGTTTCTTGCGTGGTCCTTTGGCAATAATAGGATGATCGGACACCCCACACCCCATGGAGAATTACCCCACAAGGTCATCGAACTCGATCCTGAGTGCCTGCGCCAGCGCAGCGCTCCTATTGCTCGTGAGCCCAGCTCTCCTTGCGAGCGAGTTTGCGGACCTGAAGCGCAATGAACCAGTCGCCGCAACCGAGAAGATTCCCGTAATCGACTTCGTCCGTCCCGCCCTCTTCACGGGCGTCCAGCTCAACCACACGGGCAGCCAAATCGGTGCCATCGTCCCCGGCGAGGACGACCACACGAGCCTCGTCACCTACGACCTTGTCGCCCAGAAGCTCGACGGCGTTAGCGCCCCGACCGGCGACAGGGACATCGCCTCCTTCACCTGGCTCGATGGCAACCGCCTGGTCTACCTGATCAGCGAGAAGAAAATTGCCGGGCGGGCGCTATTTCTCAGCGAGGCGGGCAAGCTCTCGATTGCGGAGCAGGTCGGCGCCCAGGGTTCCGACGGGACCGTCCAGATCCTCGACAACCCGTCCGATGACCGCACGAACCTGCTTGTAAACCTGAAGGGCTACAACTGGCGCTACGATCACCCTGAGATGATCAACGCCGTGAACCACGGTAGTTTGGTGACGCGCTATCCCGAGCTCAAAACGGACCATGGGTTCAACAACGCCTTTTGGGCGGACAAATTTGGCAAGCTTGCCTTCGGCATAACCCAGGAGGACGGCATCGTGACGCTCAGCAAACTCTCGGGCGACGACTGGATCAAATGCCCAGAGGACATTGACCAGATCGAAGTGGTCGGCTCAGGGGACAATCCTGGAGAAATTGTGGTCCTAGGCCCCAGGGACGGCGTGGCGCCTCGGCCCCTCGAATTCATGGACGCCGCCACCGGAACAGCCAAGGACGTCATCCTGCAAGACAAGGCCTACGATTTCGACGGATGGCTGTTCCGGGATCCGATGTCCCACAACATCGTAGGCGCCGTCTACGACCGGGCAGCCCCGCACGTCGTCTGGTTCACCGAGGCCTACCGCAACCTGCAGGCGCTTGTCGACAAGCTCTTTCCAAACCAGATCGTCCGCATCCGGGGGATGGACGACTCAGGCAAAGTCCTCCTGATTTCGAGCGGCTCGGACCGGCAACCCGTAGTCTACAGCTGGGTCAATCTTGAGAAGCACACGAGCGGTTTAATCAAGAATTCCGAACCGTGGATCGACCCGAAGCGCATGCAGCCGATGGGCGTCATCAAGTACACGACCGCGGAGGGACGCTCCATCGACGCCTACATCACACTCCCCGCCGGTGCCTCAAAGAAGAATCCTCCCCCGATGGTGGTCATACCCGAGGACTACTCCGAGGGGCGTTGGACCTGGGGCTATAATGCCGAGGTCCAGTTCCTGGCCAGCCGGGGATACGCCGTCCTTCAGCCCAACCTGCGGAGCTCGGCCGGATACGCCTGGATGTTTCCCGAGCCGGAACGCTGGGATTTCCGGAAGATGAGCGACGACGTGAACCGAGCGGCGAAGAAGGCCATCGAAATGGGCCTGGTCGACAAGAACCGAGTCGCGATCATGGGCACAAGCTTCGGGGGTTACCTTTCGATCGCGGGCGCAACGTTCGAGCCCGGCCTTTACAAGTGCGCGATCTCGGTCTCCGCGTTTTACGACTGGGGGAAGTATATCAGCGAGACCAAGTACCAGCAGTTCTCGAATCCCACCTACTCCCGGTACCTCTACAAGCTAGGCGACCCAGCCAAGAACCACGCGCGGTACGACGAGATGTCGCCGCTGCTGCACGCTTCCCAGGCAAAGTCGGCGATGCTCATCGTCTGGGGCGAGTTCGACAGCCCGGAGCTGGTTGGCCAATCCAAGGAAATGGCGTCGGCCGTCGAGCGGAACAACGTCCACGTCGAGACCTTGTCGTTCCTAGACGAATCTGACGGGGTCCGTCACCTGGCCCACAAGGTGGAACTCTACCAGCGCATCGAGGACTTCCTCGCCAAAAACCTTTAGGCCCGGGCGGGGAATATTCGGCTTCAACCAGCCAACGCGGCGCAGGGGGGGTCTTTCACCACCCCGCGCCCTGCTTCACGCCCCGTTTTTGGGTCAGGACGGGACGGGGACGGGAATTGGGGACGTAGCGTACCTCGCCAGAGCCATTCGGCAGAGTGATTCCGCTCGCTTCAGCCTGCGGCACGTGTCCGGGCGACGCTCGTAGATCGTGCAGAGCCGCGTGGCGGGATCCAGAGCCACGCACGCGCCGTCCCCGCGTTGCTCCATGCAGCGTACCCCCTCGTGCTCCACTACGAAGTCCTCGGGAACGTGGTCATCGACGCCCGAGATGAGCTCAACTACAAGGTGACAGCATAGGCCGCAGCCTGCGCAGGGAGGGATATCGTCGAGGGCGTTCGGCATGCGGTGTCGCCAGTACCCTACACAGAATCGTCACTGGGGCGAACTTACCGCGTCGGACCAAGTGGAGGAGAGGGAGGGATTCGAACCCCCGGCACCTTGCGGCACACTTGTTTTCGTAAATCCCAAGCATTAGGCTGCGAAGCGTTTTATAATTCTCGCCCGGACAGTTCACCACACAACGCACTCCGAGCACATCCATCGGCGACCGCACCCTTAAAATGCCAAAAGAAACGCCCGCACCCAGTCGCCTGCCTACTCTGGACGGATGGCGGGCTATGGCGATCATCCTTGTGATCGGCTCGCACTTCGACTCCACAAGTTCGTTCCCAATGGCGTTGGGTAAGTATTTTCTCCTGTTTTTTGATGGTAATTTGGGCGTGCGAATCTTCTTCGTGCTAAGCGGGTTCCTGATAAGCTTAATCCTTCTGCAGGAGGCTGATAGGACAGGAACGATTAGCCTAAGGCGCTTCTATATGCGCCGAGTTTTCCGTATTTTCCCGATCTATTTTGCCTATTTGGCAGTACTGCTGGTGCTGACTGAGGTGGTCCCCATCCGTTAGACAGCGGATCGCGGGTTGTTAGTTATGGAGACGCTTGGCTGAGGGATGTCTTGGCCGATGCCGAGGACAGAGGCGATGAAGCCTGCCGCAGGCATC
>CAITBM010000066.1 GCA_903890485.1 uncultured Opitutaceae bacterium
CCCTTCCCAACGGAGACACCTTTGTCGGCTGGGGTATCCTTGGGCGCTTCTCCGAGTTTGACCCAAATGGCGCGCTGCTCTTCGACGCCGCCCTGCCCCCCGGCTACAACTGCTACCGATCCTTCCGCATGCCGTGGACGGCGACGCCTGCAACGGGACCAACCGTGACGGCGCAGTACAACGGCGACGGCACGACGACCGTCCACGCCGTGTGGAACGGGGCAACCCAAGTGGCCTCATGGAGCATCCTCTCAGGCGACTCCGCTGGAAACCTGGCGGTAGCGGGTTCCGTCGCGTGGAATGGCCTGGATACCTCCTCGGTAATCCCCGGGCAGTCGCCCACGGTAAAGGTCGTGGCCTACGACTCAACGGGAGCCACCCTGGGATCGAGCGATCCGGTGGGAATCCCCCCCACGTTCGCGGCGCCTCCCGCCTCGCAGACCGTGGCCACGGGGAGCACGGTTGTCTTCGGCGTCACCGCCTACGGGCCCAATCCCGCCTACCAGTGGACCCTCAACGGGAGCCCGCTTTCGGACGGAGCGGCCCTAGGGGCCACCTATTCGGGGACGTCGGGCCCCGTCCTGGTCATCTCGGGGGCGAATCCCGCCACCGCCGGCAACTACGCCTGCGTCGCAACGGGACCCGCAGGCGCCTCGACCTCGGTCCCGGCCACGCTCACGGTGGTCGACACCGCGGACCCGGGGCGCCTCACCAATGTCTCCGCCCGAGCCCGCGTGGGAACCGGCGCAAACGTCCTGATTGCGGGCTACGTTGTCGGGGGACAACAGGCATCCGGGACCCAGGACCTCCTCGTCAGGGCATCAGGCCCGTCGCTCGCCTCCTTCTCGGTGCCGAACATCCTTCCAGACCCGGAGCTTGTCCTCTCGTTCATCAGCCCCATGCGGACGAGTTCGAAGACTGTTTCCGCATGGAACGGGAGCCCGGTCATCGCCCAAGCGGCTGCTGCGGTCGGCGCCTTCGCCTGGGAGAACGCGGCGAGCCTGGACTCGGCCCTCGTCCAACACTTCCACATGGGCACGAACACGGCCGAGGTCCTCGGGGCGAGCGGCGACACCGGCGTCGCCCTTGCCGAGGTCTACGACGCCACGCCACCGGGCACCTACACCCCCTCGACGCCGCACCTGGTAAATGTCTCGGCACGGGCCGTGGTGGGCACCGGCAGCGACGTCCTGATCGCCGGGTTTGTGATCGGCGGACAGACGGCGAAGACCGTGCTCATCAGGGCCTCGGGTCCCGCGCTTGCGGGCTTTGGCATTCCGGGATCCCTCAAGGATCCCAAGGTCGCCCTCTACGGGGGCGACACGACGTCATCCCCCCTTGCCTCCAATTCCGGTTGGGCGGGCGATCCCGCGGTAGCATCGGCCGCGAGGGCCGTCGGCGCATTCGGATGGACGGACGCGCAAAGCAACGACTCCGCGCTCCTCGTCACCCTTTCGCCGGGGGCCTACACCGCGGAGGTCCTGGGCCAGAGCGGCGACACCGGTGTCGCCCTCGTTGAGGTCTACGAGATTCCCTAGCCGTGTCGCAGGCGGCGCGCCCCCGCCAGTTGCAATATCTGGGGAGAGGGTCTCATTGCGCTCATGCTCGCATCCTCAATCTCAAGCCCGGACGGACCCACCGCCCCAGATGCGGGGTTGATCGACGCCTATTCGAATGCGGTCGCAGACGCGGTGTCCGCAGCCCATCCCGCCGTGGTCCACATCGAAGTGAAGGGCAACAACGCGCCCGGCGGGTCAGGGTCCGGATTCTTCATCTCACCCGACGGCTACCTGCTGACGAACAGCCATGTCGTGCACGGGGCCGCGAGCATCCGCGTAAGCCTGTCCGACGGCCGGAGGCTCAACGCAGACCTGGTCGGCGACGACCCGGACTCCGACCTGGCGGTCGTTCGCGTGAGCGCCGACGAGCTCGCCCATCTTGAGCTTGCCGATAGCAACGCCGTCCGTCTCGGCCAGATCGCCATAGCCATCGGCTCGCCCATGGGATTCCAGCAGACCGTGACCGCGGGCATCGTGAGCGGACTGGGGCGAAGCCTTCGGGGAGCCTCGGGCAGGCTGATCGACAACGTGCTCCAGACCGACGCGGCGCTCAACCCCGGCAACTCCGGAGGCCCGCTCATCAACACCCGCTCCGAGGTGATCGGGGTCAACACGGCCATCATTCGCCCCGCCCAGGGGATCTGCTTTGCGATCGCCAGCAACACGGCGCGCTGGGTCGCCGGCTGGCTGATCAAGGAGGGCAGGATTCGCCGGAGCTTTATCGGCGTGGCCGGCCAGAACGTGCCGCTTCTGAGGAAGCTCGTCCACCACCACAGGCTTGAGCAGGAGTCAGGGGTCCTCGTGATGGGGATTGAGCCGGGGAGCCCGGCATCCCGGGCTGGGCTTATGGAGGGCGACATCATCCTCGGGATCGACGCTGCGAAGACGCCTGCCGTGGACGCGCTCCACAAGGAGCTCACGGGGGACCGGATCGGCGAGCGGGCGATCGTGGCGCTCCTGCGGGGCGTTGAGTTGCGCAGGCACGCGATCATCCCCCTTGAGATGCCGGCGCGTCCGTAGCAGGCCTTGCCATGCGGGCGGGGAACCCGCGTAGTCGCGGGGTGCTCCTCGCCCCACCCCAGCGCGCACGGCGCCCGTCGCCCGGTCTCGCCGCCGTCGTGCTCGGCCTGTTGGCGGGTCTTCCCGGATTCGCGGAGGGGACTCCTGTGATGCTCGGGAACCTGGCGTCCCCGGTCCTCTTGCGGGGTGACGCCGTGACGGCCTACAGGGACCCGATGGTGCTCCGTCAGGGCGGCGTGTTTTGGATGTTCCTCACCCTCAATACGCACGACAGGGACGGCACGCCCTATTGGCAGGTCGCGTTTAGCACGTCGTCAGACCTCGCCCACTGGTCGCCACCCGAGCCGATCACGCCGAGAGACCGCCGGCTCAATTTCAGCTCGCCGGGGAGCATCGTCCGCCAGGGGGATGACTTCGTCCTGTGCCTGCAGACCTACCCCACTCCCGGCAGGGGCGACCACGGGGACGACACCTCGAGGATCTGGACGATGCGAAGTCGTGATCTGACCCACTGGTCACGGCCGACGATGATCGCCTTCCTGGGCCCGGGCGTTCCCTGCGATCGCATGCCGAGGATGATTGACCCCTGCATTGTGGGTGACAAGGACACGCCGGGACGGTGGTGGTGCTTCTGCAAGGTGAAGCAAACCGGCGTCAGCATGGCCTGGTCGGACGACTTGGTGGTGTGGAATCCCGAGGGGCGCGTCGACGCGGGAGAGAATGCGTGCGTCATCGTCGAGGGCGGGGAGTATGTCCTTGTCCATTCGCCGGCGAACGGGATCGGCATGAAGCGCTCGAAGGACCTGCGCACCTGGCGCGACCTGGGGGTCACGACGCTCGGCCAGCCCGGATGGCCTTGGGCGCGGGGCAGGCTGACCGCGGGGTTTGTCCTCGACGCCCGAGAGATTCCCGGAGTCGAACGCTTCCTCCTCTTCTTCCATGGCAGCGGGCCCGAGGACGAGCGGACGATGTTTCACACCTTTGCAAGCATCGGGATTGCGTGGAGCAGCGACCTAGGAACCTGGAACTGGCCGGGCCAAACCCGACCTTCCCCCTAGCGGTGGCGCATCAGGAGCAGGAATAGCCCCACCAGAGCTGAGATTGTCCCCACTCCGATCAGGATGCCCGAGAGGACGGGGGTTCCCTGGAGGCTTAGGCGCCACCGGGGTGCGCGGAGCCGCTGGCTCAGGCCCGTGACGTGGACCAGGCCCGGGTTTTCTAGCTCGGCGCCAAAGGACTGCGCGCTCGGAAAACGCTCCCCGGGCTTCCGGCGCATCGCGTGGAGCACGATCTCCTCGGCCTCCACGGAGACCGCCGGGTTCACCGCGCGGGGCGCGGGCGGATCCCCGCTCACCCGCAGATGGGCCGCCTTCCACGGATCCTCGGACCTGAAGGGAAGCTCGCCGGTGAGCATCTGATAGAGGATGACCCCCAGGCTGTAGAGGTCGGTCCGCTCATCGTTCTCGGCACCCCGGACCTGCTCGGGCGCCATGTATTCCGGCGTGCCAAAGATAGGGGCCAGGCCACCGAGGAGGCCGGAGCGCTGCCTGGTCTCGGCGGCGAGTCCAAAGTCCATGAGGCAGAGCCGGTGGTCCCTGCAGATCATCACGTTTCCCGGCTTCAGGTCGCGGTGGATGAAACCGAGGCGGTGGAGGTTTCCGAGCGCGCGGCAAATCAGCGACGCGATCCGAAGCGCGTCCCTTTCGGGCAGCGGGGGGCGGGTTCGGTGGAGGATGTACGCCAGCGAGCATCCGTCGAGGTACTCCATCACCAGGTAAGGCCGGCTCTTCGGGCCATCCACCCTGATGAACTCCACAAGGAGGGGGTCCCTGAGCATGAGGCCGATCCTCTCCTCGCGCTCAAAGCGGCCGAACGACACCGGATCGCTCAAGATCCTCGTGAGCGGAACCTTGACGGCGACGCTCCGGCCGCCCGATTCCCGGTCAATCGCCCGGTAAACGGTGGCCATCATGCTCCGGCCCACGACCTCGCATATCACAAAGCGGCCGTCGAGAACGTGTCCCTCGGGAAACTCTGGCTCGATTGCCGGGCTAAGCCCCTCCTTCTCCGACAGGTCATCGCAGCAGGGCACCCCGGTGAGGGAATAGTCCGCGCTCACGGATTCCGCGGATGACGGGATGTGGGTCATTTGTCCCCCATTCTACGGACGATTGCGGCTCCCCGGTTAGTTAAATGAAGGGCCTTACGTATTAAGAATGCATTAAGCGCGCCCCCTTCAATTCCCTCAAAACAAGGGATTCCCCGTTCGAGCACATTCTGATCTGATCGCCCCCGCAAATGGCGCGACGCACCCTGATCCCGGCCCTTGGCCTGGCAGCCGCCCTTCTCGGCGGATGCTCGAAGGAGCCCCTGCGCGTGGACACGGCGCCCAGCCGCCACCACCATCACCACGCCCCGCACGGAGGGACGCCGATCGAGCTGGGCGAGGAGGAGTACCATGTGGAGCTCGTGCTCGATGAGCCGAGCGGGAACCTTCAGGCGTACATCCTCGATGCGGAAATGGAGAATTTCGTCCGGTCGACTGCGGCATCGATCGAAATCCGCGCGACCGTCAAGGGGGCGGAGCAGAAGCTGGTCCTTGTCGCGGTCGCCAACGCGGAGACCGGCGAGACTGTCGGGGACACCTCGCTCTTTGAGGCGCCCGCCGGCTGGGTTCGCTCGACGGGATCATTCGACGGGGTGCTCTCCGGTGTCGTGATTCGGGGCACGAACTTCGGCGACGTGAAGTTCAATTTCCCCAAGGGAAACGACACCGACGGCTAGCGGGCGGAAAGGGCCGAGACAATGACGCCCACATTGTGCCGGTACATCGCCTCGTAGGTTTCCGCGCCGCTCCCCTTGGGACCGAGGCCGTCGGCGTAGAGCGTTCCCCCCAGGACAACCCCTGTCTCCCGGACCAGGTCCTCGACTAGCCTGGGATCAACGCTCGATTCGGCAAAAACTGCGGAAATCTTCTCCCTGCGGATGAGGTCGATGAGGCCCGCGACGTTCCTCGCATCCGCCTCGCTCTCCGTGGAAAGGCCACTGAGCGGGTGGACCGTGAAGCCGTAGTCGCGCGCCAGGTAGCCAAAAGCGTCATGGGAGGTCACGAGCTGGCGCCTGCCGGGCGGGAGTCTTTCGACCTCCGAGGAAGCCCAGGCCTGAAGCTCGCGCAGCCGCGCGGTATAGGCCTCGGCGTTCGCCGCGAACTCCTCGGAGTGAGCCGGGTCCAGACGGGAAAGCTCCCTGCTCACGATCTCGGCGGCCAGGACCACATTGCCGATGCCGTGCCACCAGTGGGGATCCTTTTCGGTACGCCCGCCGCTGGTTCCCAAGTTGATGGCGAGGGGCAGCCGGTCCCCGACACTGATCACCTGACCGCGGGCGCCGACGCTCGCCACCAGCCTGTCCAGGTAGGTCTCCATGTTCAGTCCCGAGGCTAGGATCAGGTTGGAGTCAACGAGCGACCGGATGTCCGCAGGCGAGGGGGAGAAGGTATGGGGGTCGACCCCCGGGGCAACGATCCCCTCCACCGTGACCCGTGAGCCCCCGACCTCTCGCGCAACCTCGGTGAGAACGGTGTTGAGCGTCGCGACGCGAATCCTCTCGCTGCCGCGCGCCGCAGCCTGCAAGGCCAGGCAAGCTACGGCTGCAAGGGCAATGGCCAGGCTCCTTGCCTTCATGGCTGGGGCCGCCGGCCGGAACTCAGGCGAAGGGCACCGAGCGCCCCGTGCCTCGGGCTAAACACCGCCGACAGAATGAAGACAACCCCGAGGCACAGCACGATCGAGGCGCCGCTCGCCAGTCCGGCGTGGAAACTGACCAGGATCCCCACCGCGCAGTTTACAACGGCAATGGCCACACTGAGGAGCAGCATTGTCATGAAGCGGTCGCACCAGAGGTATGCGCTCACGGCCGGAAGCAGGAACAACCCGAGGGCGAGCACGACCCCCATGGTCTGCATGGCCGCCACCAGGTTCAGGACGGTGAGCGCCAGGAACCCCATGTGCACCAGGCCGCCCCGGCCACCGGTGGCCCGGTGGAACACGGGGTCAAAGGTCTCGAGGAGCACGCTCCGGTAGAAGACGACGAAAACGGCGACCGTGAGCACGCAGACCGCGGCGGCGAGCTGGAGCTCCCCCCGGTTCACGCCCAGGACATTCCCGAAGAGGAAGTCCGTGAGGTTAATCCTCGTCGGCAGCTTGCTCACCAGGGCGACGCCGGCGCCGAAAAAGACGATGAAGAGCGAACCGAAAGCGGCGTCCTCCTTGACCCGGGTCATCCTGCTCAGGAGCGCGCTCCCCAGGGCCGTGAGAAGGCCGGCGGCAAGGCCCCCAAAGAAGAGGGCCGTCGTGCTGGTGCCGAAGAAATACCAGGCGGCGGCCACCCCGGGCAGGAGGGAGTGCGAAAGGGCGTCGCCCATGAGCGCAAGCCTGCGAAGGACAAGGATGCATCCGATGAGCCCGCCGCTCACCCCGAGGAGCACCGCCGAAAGCAGCGCCCGGCCCATGAACTCATAGGCAAAGGGCGCGACCAGCGCGTCGTGGAGGCTCACGGCTGGCCCCCCCCGTGGACGTGGTCCTTGTGGACACAGTGCCCCCCGCGGTACGCCACGTCTATGTTCGCGGGGGAAAGCACCTCCTCGATGGGCCCCGCAGCGACAAGCGTTGTTTTCAGCAGCACGCCGCGGGCAAAGCACGACCGGGCGACCCCGAGGTCGTGGACCGCCGCGAGGACAGTCCTGCCCTGCTCAACCCATGCCTTTAGGATATGCGTCAACTCCTCGCTTCCAAAGAGGTCCAGTCCCGCGAAGGGCTCGTCCAGGAGGAAGATGTCCCCGCCCTGGGCCACGGCCCTGGCGAGGAAGACCCGCTGCTGCTGGCCCCCGGAGAGCATGCGAATCTGGCGGTCGGCAAGGTTCGCGATGCCGAGCTCCTCCATCGCGGCCTCGACCCGGCCGCGGTCACCGGGGGAGAGCCCGTGGAAAAGCCTAAGCGCGGGATACCTCCCCTGCTCCACCACGCCGCGCACGGTTATCGGGAAATCCCAGTCCACGGAGTGGCGCTGGGGAACGTAGGCAAGGCGGGGGCGTGCGTGCTGGGGGTGCTCGTCCCCGATGCGGATCTCGCCGGCGTTCAGGCGCTGCCATCCCATGACCGCGCGCAGGAGCGTGCTCTTGCCCGCTCCGTTGGCGCCCAGGATCGCCGTCGAGCTCCCGCAGGGTATCTGGAATGAGACGTCCTGGAGCGCGGTCACGCGGCCATAGCGGACCGTGACGCCCCTGAAGGAGATGATGTTGTGCTCGTCGGTCACGTTGGGGTTGAGAGTCTACCAAATGCGTCAACAGGTCGAAATGAGACCGCCGCCCGGGAAGCGGGGGGACGGCTCCAGGTCGGGCCTGCCTATTTCGGCGAGATCCGCTCCCTCGGTTCCTTGACGTTCGGGCAGGAGTCGACCCAGGCGCCGCGCGGCCGGGCCCATTCGGCCGCGTTCGCCAGGACGCGCCGCACGTTCTCGTCGTAGTAGGTCGGGTAGGACTCATGGCCCGGGCGGAAATAGAAGATGCTGCCGTTGCCGCGGTGCCAGCAGCACCCGCTGCGGAACACCTCGCCGCCCTCGAACCAGGAGATGAAGACCTGCTCCTCGGGCGCGGGCACCGCAAAGGGCTCGCCGTACATCTCTTCCATCGGAAGCTCGAAATAGCGGTCTATTCCGCGCGAGATCGGGTGGCCGGGATTGCACACCCAGAGGCGCTCCCGCTCGTCGGCCTCCCTCCAGGTCAGCGAGCAGGTGGTGCCCATCAGCAGCTTGAAGACCTTGGAGTAATGGCCCGAGTGGAGCACCACCAGTCCCATGCCCTCAAGCACCCGGGCCTGGACCCGGCGGGCCACCTCGTCGCTCACCTGGTCGTGCGCCATATGCCCCCACCAGAAGAGGACATCGGTGTCCCTAAGCCGGGCGGCCGTCAGCCCGTGCTCTACCTCCTGGAGCGTGGCGGTCGTCACCAGGGCCGAAGGCAGGTGCTGGACCAG
>CAITBM010000067.1 GCA_903890485.1 uncultured Opitutaceae bacterium
ACCCAGCTGCACGATCTTCCCGTCCCGCCAGAGGAGGAATTCGCCGTGCGGATAGCCCGTCGAGTCCCCGCTTCCGAGGATCGTGCGGCCCGTCGGCGTGATCGCGAAGGCAGCGGTCCAGGTCCCGCCGGGAGCGAGCGGGAGCGCCGCGATCCCGTGGCCGTGCCGGTAGACGTAGCCCACGCCCCCGGGCCCCGAGGGCGAGCCACCCACCACCACCGAGCCGTCCGCCGTGGTCGCCCGGCCCGCGGGCGGGCTCACGAGGCTTCCCGGCGGGACGCCGAGGGAGGTCATGCCCTCGCTGGGCGTCCAGCGGAACCCGATCTGGTGGCCCGCCAAGTCCGCGTTGAACCCGTAGACCACGCGGCCGTTCGCGGAGAGGGCGACGGCCGCGCTGTACTGCGCCATCCCCGGGATGACGCCGATCACCGTCAGGTCCTTGCCCTGGTGCGTGGCGAGAGTCGCCACGACATCCTGGCCCGAATTGTCCGAGAGGGCGCGGTACGCGATGTCGAAACTCGAAGAGGCGATGGCCGAGGCGGTGATGTTGCGGGTCACGGCCGGAGGAAGGATTCCCGGGACGTCGGTCGGGAGCGCCACGAGGCCCTCCTTCAGGGTCCAGCGGACGGCGGTGTCACCGGCCCCGCCCGGGTTCAACTGGCTCGCGGGGTTGCTCGTCGCAAAACCCACCGCGAGAATCCTGTCGCCGTCCAGCACCGCGTCGCGGATCTGGCTATTCGGTTTTCCCCCGGGCAACTGGCCCACGGTGTAGAAGGAGACGCCTGCGGCAATGACGGGAACGGCGCTGGACAATGCGGCGAGTGCGCCGCGGCGGAAGAAGGAACTCGGTCTCATGGGATGATCCTGATGATGAAGGTTGGGAATGAACCGGAAGCGGCGCTTGCGCCCGCTCCGAACTGGACGCCTTCACCGATCACCAAATGCAATTGATTGTCAACAGCGGGTCGACCGAGGGCCGCTTACCCTCCAACGCCATGTACCTAAGCGATTATCCTGGAGATTATTACGACCCGTACTCCCCTCCGTCAAAATCCCGTGATTTTGACCGGCAGGGGGAGTCCCTCAGCTCCCTACCCGGCCCCGGAGGAGTGAATTTCTTTCCTCTGGAGCGCGGAAAAGAACGGCTATGGAACCTCGTAGAGTTCGACCAATGCGACACCCGTGTCGCCGCTGGCGCCAAGCACCTGCGCCGTGTAGGCCCCCGGCGGGAGCGTCACCAGGAGCGCCGAGTCGGCGCTCGTGGCTGTCGGCCAGGCGAAGGCTCCCACGGAGGCTGCGGTCCCGGTTATCGCGCTCGATCCGCCCCACCCGCGGTTGGTCGCCAGGAGGGTCGTACCGGAGTAGAGCTGGAGTTCCGGGTCGGGGAGGAGCCCCGAGACCCCGAAGGGCGAGAGCGCCGGACCCGAGGCCCGGATAAGGACCGTTCGAGCGGTGGAGCCCCCGATCACAAACCCCGCGATCAGGATGTTGGATCCGGTTCCGACCTGGACCCGCGCGGAAAGGTTCACCAGGCGGGGCGAGGCGGCCGTGAACGTCCCCGGGGGCGTCGCGTCGTAGACCTCCATGAGCGCTACGCCCGAGTCGCCCGATCCCCCTGACACCTGCGCCGTGTAGGCGCCCGGGGGCGGCGAGACCAGGAGGGCCGAGTCGCTGCTCGAGGTGTTGATCCACTGGAAGGCGCCCACGGCGGAGGCCGTGGTCGCGATCCGCGTGTTGCCCGCCCATCCGCGATTTATGGCAACGGGGCTTGGGCCGTTGAAGAGTTCCAGCATCGGGTCCGGGAGCGCGCCCACGACCCCGAGCGGCACGAGCGCGGGGCCCGAGGCCCGGATCAGGAGGGGTTCCGTGCCAGTCGTTCCCTGGCCTCCGACCACAAACCCGTCGATCAGGATGTCGCTGCCCGTGCCGACCACGGCGCGCGTCGACAGGTTGACGAGCCGCCCTGTGTCCGCGGTCGCCGCAACCGTGACGATGGCCGGGGTGCTGCTCACCGAGCCAAAAGCGTTGCTCGCGATGCAGGTGTAGGTTCCCGCGGCGTGCGCGGCGTCCGGCAAGAGAAGGATCGGGCCGGTGGCCCCCAGGATCGGAATCGTTCCGTTCAGGACCCACTGGTAGGTCGAGGCCCCCGTTGCGAACCCGTCAAGGGCTACCGTCCCGCCGGAGACCGTGACCGACAGCGGCTCGGTGGTGAAGGACGGGACGCCGGTGGCCGGAGGGGTCGGAGTGGGCGACGCCGCGGGCGCGGACGTGGGCGTCGGCGTCGGGGTCGGTGTCGTTCCGGCGGAGGTGGGGGTGGGCGTCGGCGTCGCTCCCGAGGAAGTCGGCGTGGGCGTTGGAGTGGGCGTAGTTCCCGATGACGTCGGAGTTGGGGTCGGTGTCACTCCGGCCGTGGTCGGCGTGGGAGTGGGTGTCGGAGTCGGAGTCACGCCCACCGAAGTTGGGGTCGGTGTCGGGGTGACCGCCACGGACGTTGGCGTGGGGGTCGGGGTCACGCCGACCGAGGTCGGCGTAGGAGTCGGAGTTGGAGTTGGGGTCGGTGTCGGTGTGGGCGTTGGTGTCGGCGTCGGTGTCGGCGTAGGAGTAGGTGTTGGCGTGGGAGTCGGAGTCGGTGTCGGTGTGGGTGTCGGGGTTGCTCCCCCGCTCACGTCGATCTCATAGGTGAACTTGCTCGATGAGTGCCCGGTTCCCCCGGTGTTTTCCCAGGCCTGGAGGGTCATCACGTACGTGCCCGCGGTCGTGGGCGTTCCCGTGAGCGTGGGGTTCGTGGCGTTCACGTAGCCCGGCGCCACGGAAACCGTGAGCCCGCCGCCGTTGTACGCGAGGCCCGGAGGGATTGAGCCCGTGATGGTCCACGACTTCGGCGGGCTGTCGGTCGGGGGCGTCGAGGTGAAGGAGAAGGCGACCGCAGGGATCGCGACTCCGGCGGTGACGGCAAAGGGGCTCG
>CAITBM010000068.1 GCA_903890485.1 uncultured Opitutaceae bacterium
ACCAACGGCAGGTCGGCCTCGTTTCGAAGATAAATCTTGAAATGTCTTTTGCACGCTGCGCCCGATCCCAGGTGGGCGCCCAAGCCGCAGGCCTCGAAAATGAGCCGCAAGTTTTCAAAAGTGCAGTCGACCTGGCGGGCCGTGTCGCCGGGCGCGATGGTTTCGTTTCCCTTTACCGAAGAGGTTCCCGAGATGTAGGCGTCTAGGGTCCCTGCCCCGCTGACTACCGTGGCGCGGGAAAAGCTGGGAGATCGGGGGCCGTGCTCCTGGGGGTACTCGTAGGCGGGAAGCTGGCTCGGGTTCTCATGGTGGCGAACCGGACTATCGCCCGCCAGGAAGACCACCCTCAGGATATCCCCGGCGGTTCCGACGGCCGATGCCGCCGGAAGGATACGGGTGAATCCGCGGCCGAAAGCGGCCTCAAAAGCAATCGATCGGCCTAGGCAGAATGCCCTGTAATTCTCGAGACCCCCGGGACCGGTCCCGTTTATATCAGGGACAAAATTCCATATGCGGTGGAGCGTAAGATGGCCTGAAGAGCGGAGAAGTGCACTGTATACCTCCTGCGTTGCACCCTCGAGGTCCCCCGGCCGTTCGACCTCCGCATAGCCCGCCATGGTTGTGCTGGTCTTCCAAATCCAAAGGGGGCCGGTACGCTCCGGTGATCCCACACCCCTAACGAGTGCCTCGAACCTATCGCCGCAGAGCAGCGGCAGACCTGTGGCCACAAGGCCCCCGTCGGGTTGGCCTATCCCGCCCAGGTCAAATTGCACGATCATGCTCCTCGACCTACGCCCACTGCGGCTTCGCTCACAAGCAATTTCCGGCTTGGTATTCGGGACTGCTGGTCCCTACGGTGTGCCGCGTTGCATGCCCAAAACCACGACCCCTGCAGAGGACCGATAGACCTGCCGTGAAGCTGTGGCTCAAGGTCGTACTGGGTTTTAAGGTCTGCGCGGCAGCGCTGTGGATCCTAGGCGACCCCCACGTCGCCCTCATTGTCTTTTTCTTACCCGACCCGTGGGTATTCCTCCAATTTGTTCTGCCGAGGCAGCAGGCGTTCCGGCCGGCGGCGACCGTGTTTGAGACGCCACGGCGGGAGGTTTGGCTCACCATTGACGACGGCCCCGATCCGAAAAGCACGCCCAAGGTCCTCGAGCTCCTTCGTTGGCACCGGGCCAAGGCCACATTCTTCGTGGTCGGAAGGCAGGTCGAGAAACATCCGGAACTGGCGCGCCAAATCGTCGCCGAGGGGCACACTATTGGAAACCACACCCATACCCACCCTTCGTGGAGCTTCTGGTCCGCGTTCCCCAGCAGAACTGCAGCCGAGATCGACGGATGCGTGGGGGCGCTCCTCTTGGCCGATGCTCCCTTCGAGCACTACTTCCGACCGCCGGTCGGGGTGCGCAATCCCTTCCTGGCGGGCGAACTTGCGGCGAGGGGAATGGTGCTGGTCCTGTGGGAGGCGCGCGGCCTGGACGGTGGCAGGCGTGCGCCAGCGGCTGCGCTCAGGAGCATCGCCGGACAGATACGCCCCGGAGGAATACTCCTCTCCCATGAGGCGGGAATCCGTCCCGAGCAGCGTCTCGAATTCGTGACGCTACTGCTTGAGCACCTCTCCAACGAGGGCTACGCGTGCGTCTTGCCCGAAAGAGGCTCGCTCAGGCAATCCCGCGCCACCCTACCTGACGCTTAGTTTCGCGATCAGGACGTCGGCCGACGACCGCCCGACCTACGGAGACTCATCCTCTCGCATCTTGAAGGTCATGACGACCGTCTCGCTTCGCCCGTCCGGGCGGGCGCCGATAGAATGGGTGTGCTCACAGGCGTCGAGCACCGAGCGGTCGAAGTCAGGGTTGCCTGAGGAGTGCGCGATGCGGACGTGGGAAAGCGAGCCGTCGATCGCGACCATGAACTCCACCTTCGCCACGAGGCTGTCGCTCACGCCCTCCGGGGGGTTGTGATTCTCCTTAATGCGGGCCTTCAACAGGGAAAAGTAAGCCTCGAGCTCGCTGCCTTCCTCGCGGGTCAGTGCCTTGCCCCCGGCTCCGCCGGTCTTGTTCTTGGTTGATCCCCCGATCACCCCCTCCCTGATCCCCTCGGCGTCGACATGGGAGACCTTGCCTCCGGCCTTTGCCGCGGCCTGCTGCTTTAGGAATTCCTCCTGGGTGATCCGTTTCTGCTCGGCCTCCTTCTCCTTCTTGTAGCGCTCCTCGAGGCGTCTTTCGCGTCGCGCCTCGACCCGCTTGAGTTCAGCAACCATGTCGACCGGCTTGGCTGGTTTTGCCGGCTTTGGAGGTGCAGGCACGGCTTCCATGGGGGCGGATTGAATGGGCGGAGCCTCAGCCGGGGCCGGCGTGGGAATGGGTTCCGCGCGCGTAACCGGGGGCGTATCGAGTTTGATACCCCCGGGACTTCCGAGTGCAGGCGCCTCCGTGGCGGCGTAGTTGTCCCCGGCGCCCGCTACGAGCTCCAGGATCTTCGGGTTGTCATCGCTAATCTTCGTCGCCGCGTAGCTGAAAAACAGGATGAGTCCCGCGGCTGCGCCGTGGATCAGCACGGAGATTCCGTATGCTCCGGGGGACGTTGCGCTCATTTAGAGGCGGCTTGGGTGTCGAAGGTGAACTTTAGCAGGTTGGCCTTCTTCAATTCATCCATCAAGGCGACGATCTTCTCGTACGGGACATGGGCATCGCCGCGGATGCGAATGACCGGCGGCTTCGCCTCAAGTCCGTAGACGTGGAAGCGGGTGCGAAGCTCGGCCAGGCCTACCGGTTTCGGATTGGCGTCGACGTAGGTGTTGCCCTTTGCGTCGATCGAGATCGCGACAAAATGCGCGCTCTTGTCGACATTCTGCTGCGCGCTCTTGGACTCGGCTGGCAGGTTGACCGGGATCGTCTGCTCCTGGGTGACCTGGGTCGTGATCATAAAGATGATCAGAAGCGTAAACCCCAGGTCGATCAGGTTCGTCACATTCAATTCAGCGATCGGATGCGACTGACGGGGTCTGCGGAATGTACGGGCCATGGGGGTCTTCTCCCGCGATTACGTCGACTCGAGCTCGATCCTGTCGGCCAGCGAGCTGGCGTAGTTCTCAAGCTCCGTGATCAGGCGCTTGGTGGAGGCGAAGAGCATGTTGTAGCCGAAGAGGCTCGGGATCGCGACCAACAGGCCGGAAATCGTCGTGAGGAGGGCCGCAGAGACGCCCGGCGCAAGGGTCTGGATGCTCGCCGTCTGCTGGACAGACACGGCGCTGAACGCATCCATAACGCCCCAGACCGTGCCTAGAAGGCCCAGGAACGGGGCGCCCGAGACGACAGAGGCCAGAAAGATCATGTTGGACTCATAGCGCAGGGTCTGGCGGGCCAGGGCGCGCTGGAGTGCGTTCTCGGCGTGCTCCAGCCGGAACCTGGAGTTGTCCAGTCCCTTCTCCTTGCCGATGGCGGCCGCCCGCCAGTAGGCCTCCACGGCGTCGCTAAGGAGGTCGGCGTACGGGATGTCCCGTCGCTCTCTAAGGGATTCGGGCAGGTCCAGGAGGTTCTTTTGGTCGCGCAGGTGCCGCTCAAACTGGTGGTTAAGGCGGCGGATCGAGTTGAGCTCGCTGCGCTTGCCAAACATCACGGCCCAGGCGATCACGCTGCCCACGGCGAGGCCTCCGGTTATGGTCTGACCCACCGGGTCGCAGTGCTGGAACACCTCGATGATATTAGCGGAAGCAAAAAGGGGGACGAAATGCGCGAACATGTGCCCAGAGTTGAAGGTTTTTCATGATTCGTCCAATGGATTTCAAAGCGTCCTCGCCAAATGCGCCCGTTTTGGCCAATTTGATGCCGACATGGTCCTGAAGTCCAAACACACCGGGAAGCTCATTTCATTCGAGGGGTCGGAGGGAAGCGGCAAGACCTCTCAGATAGCCCGCCTTGTCGAGCGGCTCCAGAAGATGAAGCGCGATGTCGTGACGGTCCGCGAGCCGGGCGGAACCGAAATCGGCGAGCAAATCCGCAATATCATCGTCCACAATTCCAAGGGTGACGAGATGTGCCCTGAGACTGAGCTCCTTCTCTTTGCCGCAGCCCGAGCCCAGCTGGTCCGCGAAATCATCGCGCCAGCCCTCATGCGTGGGGCCATCGTCTTGAGCGACCGGTACTTGGACTCCTCCACGGTCTACCAGGGGATTGGCCGCAACCTGGCGGCTGACCCGGTGGCCCAGATCAACCGGTTCGCCGTGGGCAATGTGATGCCCAATCTCACCATCGTGATCGACGTTCCGACGGAGGTCGGGCTGGCCCGTATCCGCCAGAGGGCATCGGACCTGCCGGACCGCATGGAGCGAGAGAATATCGACTTCTACGACAAGATTAGGGAGGGCTATCTGGTCCTCGCCAAGGGCCTGCCGGAGCGCTTCTTCGTGGTTGACGGCAAGGCGGATGCGGCAAGCACCGAAAAGCGGGTTTGGGAAGCGGTGAAGCCTCTGGTTTCTTGATGACTTCCGCCTCGGTCCCTTGGCCAACGGCGCTGGTGGGCACACCGGCCGTGTCGGTGATCGAGAATGCGATCGAGAAACGGCGCCTTTCGCACAGCCTGCTGCTTGCGGGCGATGACTCCGAGATGCTCGCCGCAGCGGCCCTGGCCCTTGCCGACCGGCTGCTCAACCGCGGCACAAAGGTCCCGAGCCCCTACCCTCCCGAGCGCCATCCCGACTGTTTTCTCGTCCGGCCCGCGGGCCGCTCACGCTCCATTTCGGCGGCTGCCATCAGGGACCTGATCGGGCTGATCAACGTTTCGCCCAGCGTGTCTAAGTACAAGGTTGTGATCCTGCACGACGCCGACCGGATGAACGCCGCCGCGGCCAACATCCTGCTGAAGACGCTCGAGGAACCCCCCGCCAACACGACCATCCTCCTTTTGACGGGAAGGCCGCACGCGCTTTTGCCCACGATCCGCAGCCGGGTCCTGCACTTCAGGTTCCCGGGTGTGGCCACGCGGGTCCCCGCAGAAGGATGGGAATCCTGGATTGTGGACTACCGGGCCTGGCTTGAAAGGCTTGGGCAAGGCGTTGCCGCCGGCCGCGGTGCCGCCGATGGTGTCTTTGGACTCTACGGACTAGTGGCGCGCTTTGGGGTGATTCTCGACACGGCTTCAGCCGCCGAGACCACGCGGCGCAAGGCGGCCCTGCCGGAGGGCCTCGAGGACGAGGAGATCGCCGCAATCGAGGTGGAGATCTCGGTGGGGCTGAGGCTTCGCATGTTCGCCGGGATTGAGGAGGCGACACGCGAGCATGCCTTGAAGCTCCTGCGCTCCGGGGAGGCCGAGGCACGCAAGCCGCTGATCGCTGCGACTGACGCGCTGGAACGCGCGGCCGGGCTGCTCCGCGTGAACCTGAACGAATCAGCAGCCCTCGAGGACTTCCTCCTGGCGTCGCTCAGGATTTGGACGAAGCGCTGAGGAGAGCCGCGCCAAAGACGCCCGCGCTGTCGCCGAGCGTTGGGCGCAGGAACTCCGTACGGATCTCGGTATTGAAGAGGTACTTTAGAACGGCCTTTCGGGTGCTCGCCTCATAGAGAAGGTCAATATTGCCGACCCCGCCTCCGACGATGATGGCGTCAGGGTCAAGAATGTTGATGACTGCCGCGATGGCTTCGCCAAATTTTGACTGGAGCCGGCGCAGTGTGGCCCTGGCGGCGGCCTCCCCCGCGGCAGCGCGGCTCACAATTTCCTGCATGCGTGCAGCGCGGCCGGTCAGGTTCTTGTAGTGGCGCTCGAGGTATGGCCCGGAGATCACGGTCTCAATGCAGCCCCTGCGTCCGCAGTAGCAGGGAGTTCTTTCGCCGCGAAGCGGGTTGTGGCCCCATTCGCCGGCGATTCCGTGAATTCCATCCAGCACGTTCCCGTCAACCACGATGCCGCCGCCACAGCCGGTGCCGAGGATCAGGCCCACGACCACTTTGCGGTTACGTCCCGCCCCGAAACGGGCCTCAGCCAGCGCAAAGCAGTTGGCATCGTTTGCCATGCGGGGCTCGACTCCCAGGGCCTTGGCCAGGTCGCTTCGCAGCGGCCGGCCATTGAGGCACGTCGTGTTTGAGTTCTTCTGCACGCCGCTTATGGGGTCGATGACTCCTGGGCTTCCGATGCCGATCACTGGCGGGCGCTTCTCCCCGGACTCCTTCTCGAGCATGCCGACCAGCTTCACCAGCTGGCCGATGACGTGGTCATAGCCCTTGCCGCCTTCCGTTGGCACGCGCAAACGGCACCTGGCGCGGTCGGGCTGTGCGGGATCCACCACCGCGCCCTCGATCTTAGTTCCGCCCAGATCAATGCCGAAAAGGCTCATCGCTAGACGATTCGGTTTAACTTGATAACCTCTGCGAAATACCGCGACGACAGCTTTGGCGTCCTGGCCTGGGTCTCAAAGTCCACGTGGACGATGCCAAAGCGCCGGGTGTAGCCGTCGGCCCACTCGTAGTTATCGAGGAGGGACCAGACGAAATAGCCCTTGACGGGTACCCCGTCCTGGATGGCGCGCAGCAGCTCGCGCAGGTATCCCCGGAGGAAATCCCGGCGGTGCAGGTCGAGCACCTCATCGTTGACGACGGGCTCGTCATCGTAACCGCAGCCGTTCTCGGTCACGTAGATTTCCTTCGGGCCGTAGTTCTCGTGCGCGAGGCGAAGCCCCCAGTAGATGGCCTGCGGAGTGATCTTCAGCCACTTGCTGTCGGCCCGCGGGTAGCTGTCATGAGTGCCCAGGTCCTCGTACTTGGCTCCCGGGCACGCGCGCACGAAGAAACCCGTGTAGATATTGAGCCCCAGGAAGTCGGTCGGGGCGCTGATGAGCTCGAAATCCCCGGGCTTCACCGTGGGGGCGTCCTTGCCCACGCGCGCGAGGTAGTCGGGCGAATAGCTCCCCCGGTAAATCGGGTCCAGGATATGCAGGTTGCGCTCGACGAACCACGCGTTCGCCGCGGCGATGTCCTTTTCGGTTTCAGTGACGGGGATCGGTGTGTCGCAATTGTCGGTGAGCCCGACCCGCGCGCCCTTGCCCCCATGTGCGCGCACCGCCCGGACACCGTGCCCGTGGCACAGGAGCGCGTTGTGGTAGGTCTCGTTCAGCTGCTGCGGTGAAACCGTCCGGCCCGGGGCGGCGTTCACCCGCGGACCGTAGGCAAGAATCGTGAAGCAGCGGATCTCGTTCAGCGTGATCCAGTTCTTCACCTTGCCGCCGTACTCCTTGACGATCGTGTCCGCATAGGTGGCGAAAGCGTCAACGGTTACGCGGTCTGTCCAGCCCCCGCGGTCCTCGAGTGCCTGGGGAAGGTCCCAGTGGAACATCGTGACCCAAGGGGTGATCCCGTTCTCGGCGAGCGCGTCGAAGAGCCTGTGGTAGAAGTCGACCCCGGCTTGGTTCACGGGTCCGTCGCCCTTGGGGAAGATGCGCGGCCAGGCGATCGAAAGGCGGTAATTGCGGATCCCGAGGGAGCGCATGAGGGCGAAGTCCTCGCGGAATCGGTTGTAGTGGTCGCAGGCCACGTCCAAGGTGTCGCCTTTAAGAATTCTCCCGGGGATCCTGCAGTATCGGTCCCAAATGGACTCGCCTTTCCCGCCTGCGAAGGCGGCGCCTTCGATTTGGGGGGCAGCTGTGGCGGCGCCCCAGACGAACTGATCGGGAAACGTTGAGTTGGTGGTGGAGAGCGGCGGCATTTGGCTGACTTGTGACCCCCATTGGGTGCGGCACGGGTGCTAGAGGCGCACCCGGCGACATGATAAGGGTTTATGGAAGGCAACTGTTTGGTGTTGCCTGTGTGAGGCATTCGTTCTGTTTAGCGGGTAAATCGCTTGCAAGGCTCATTTTCCGTCGATCATGAGCTTTGCCATCCCAAGCGGTGCCTCATCCCCATTTATGGCCCAGGTATTGCTCGAAAACCTCAGCAAGGTCTATCCGGAGAAGAGCGGTCCGGGCGTCACCGCGGTCAAGTGCATCAGTCTGGAAATCGAGGACCGGGAATTCATGGTCCTTGTTGGCCCGTCCGGCTGCGGCAAGTCGACCACGCTCCGGATGATCGCGGGCCTAGAGGAGATCTCCGGCGGGTCGGTTAAGATCGGGGGCCAGACCGTCAATGAGGTTCTTCCGAAGGACCGGGACATCGCCATGGTCTTCCAGAACTACGCGCTCTACCCGCACATGACGGTCTACGAGAACATGGCTTTCGGGCTCAAGCTGCGGAAGTTTTCAAAGGCCGACATCGATTCCAGGGTAAGGGAAGCTGCGGCCATGCTCGGGCTGGAAACCCTGCTGGAGCGAAAGCCAAAGGCCCTGTCGGGAGGCCAACGCCAGCGGGTCGCGCTCGGCCGCGCCATCGTGCGCAAGCCGAAGGTCTTTCTCTTTGACGAGCCCCTCTCGAACCTGGACGCGAAGATGCGGGTGTCGACCCGGACCGAGATCTCGAAGCTCCATGCGCGCCTTGGGGCCACGATGATCTATGTGACCCATGACCAGGTGGAGGCGATGACGATGGGAGATCGGATCTGCGTCATGAAGGATGGGGACATCATGCAGGTGGCACCGCCGCTCGAGCTCTACAACCGGCCCCAGAATATGTTCGTCGCCGGTTTCATCGGCTCGCCGCCGATGAATTTCTTCAAGGGAACGTTGCGGCGCGCCGGCGGGCGGCTTGCGTTTGTCGAGGACAACGCCAAGGGGTCACCTCTCTCGATCGGTCTTGACGAGAAGCTCGCGGCGAAGTCGGCCGATTACCTGGACAAGTCGGTCGTGTTTGGGATCAGGCCCGAGGCGATCCACGACCTGCTGACCGTCGCCTCCCCCGACCCAGCTCTAACGGCCGAGGTGAAGGTCGAGGTTTCCGAGCCCATGGGTTCGGAGACCCTGCTTTACCTCGACACCGGAGCGACATCGTTTGTGGCCCGGGTCAATCCTACAGACCGGTTTGAGGCGGGCCAAAAGGTCCAGGTCACCTTCGACCTAACCCACGCCCACCTCTTTGACCCTGTGACCGAGCACGTGCTCGCCTAGCGGGAGCCCCTCGGGGCCCAGGGGGCAATGCCCCGTGAGCCCCCATGGTCTATTTACCCGTGGCGGGATCCTTGCCCTTCGCCCGGTTTGCGAGGAAGAGCATCACCCCCCCGAAGACCAGGAGGATCACTCCCCAGATCAGGTTGATGTTGATGTCGAGCGAGCGGTGGTACATCGCCGCATCGGAGCGCGTGACAAAGCCGAAGACGGTCATCAATAGGCCGACCAGCGAGAACATGAGGCCAATAGGCCAGCGGATATCGAGTCCCATAGTATTTCCTTTCTTACCAGAATATGAGGTTCAGGACGACGCAGGCGCCCAGGAGGACCGCGCCGATGACGGCGGGCCGTTGGTGGAACGGGACGCCCTCGTCCTTGATTTTCGGGGTGAGTGAATAGACCAGGCCGGTCAACTCCTGGTCCGTCTTGGTGCGTCGGGTCGCCAGCGAGATACCGCCGGTCAGGATGAAGCAGACTAGGAAAGCGAATGTCGCCAGCCAGAAGTTCTGCGCCATCTCGCTTGGGAACGTGTGGACGACGCCCAGGTACCCCCCCTTCATGCCGGGGGCGTTGCCCGTGGCGATCGTGAGGGCGTGGACTAGGCCCGAGGTCGCCGTGCCCCCGAGGAGGCCCAGGAACGCGCCGGTCCCCGTGGTCCTCGCCCAGAACATTCCCAGCAGGAAAGTCGCAAAGAGCGGGGCATTCACGAACGCGAAGACGAGCTGGATGATGTCCATCGCGTTGTTGTAGAGGGCGGCGAAATACGCGCAGGCTATGCTGAGCAGGATGCCCACAACCGTGATCGCCCGCGCCATCTTCATGTAGTGTTCGTCGGAGCGGTTCGGCGCGAAGTAGGCCTGGTAAAGATCGTAGGTCCACACCGTGTTGAATGCGGTGACGTTGCCGGCCATGCCCGACATGAACGAGGCAAGGAGCCCGGTTAAGGCCAGGCCGAGAAGCCCCGGCGGGCAGTACCGCTTGACAAGCGAGAGGATCACGCCGTCGTAGTCGTATTCGGCGATGGCATTCCAAAGCCGGTCGTGAAAGACCGCGTTGTCCATGGGGCCGGCCGAGTAGTCCTTGATGAGGGCCGCCACCTTCTCGGGGTCCATCTTCTTCCCCACGGCGGCCGAGACATCCTTGAATGCCTGATCGGCCGGTGCCGAAGCGTCGGCCACAATGGCCAGTCGCGCATTCTCGTAGGCGGAGTTGTTGATAATCGGCGCCGGTATCCTGTAGCCCTTCGAGGGCACGGTCATGAGGGCGACCGCGATCATTCCGGGGAGGATCACCAGGACCGGGAAAAGCATCTTCGGAACCGCCGCCACGAGCGGCGTATTGCGCGCAGCCGTCATGTTTCGGGCGGCCATTGCCCTCTGGACGACCAGGAAGTTTGTGCACCAGTAGCCAAACGAAAGCACGAAGCCCAGGCCGAAGACCATCGCGAACCAATCGACCCCCATGGGGTTGCTGGCGGGTCCGGCAAGGAGGGTGCTCCAGGCGCTGGTCCACGCTCCCGAACCGTAGTGGACCCCCTCGGGCCGCAGATTGAGCGAGGAGGGGTTGGTCGCGACTCCCTTCAGGAGTTCCGTGAGCTTACCATAGCCGCCCACATCCTTGAGGCCGAGGTAGACCACCGGGGCAAACCCAAGGACGATCATGAAGAATTGGAGCACTTCCGTGTAGATCGCGGAGGTGAGCCCGCCCTTAAGCACGTACACCAATACGATCGCCGAGCAGATCCAGAGGCTCGCGTGGTAGTTCCATCCCAGGAGCAGGTTGAGGAGCTTGGCCAGGGCGTTCATCGAGATGCCCGAGGCGAAGACCGTCATGACTGCAAAGGCCGTCGAGTTAAGGGCCCTCACCCGCTCGTCGAAACGCATCTTCAGGTACTCGGGCACAGAGCGGGCCTTCGAGCCGTAGTAGAACGGCATCATGAAGACGGCCAGGAAGATCATGGCCGGGATCGCCCCGACCCAGTAGAAGTGGGCGGTGGAGATGCCGTACTTGGCGCCGCTTGCGGCCATGCCCACAAGCTCAAGGGCGCCCAGGTTCGCGGAGATGAACGCGAGGCCGGTTACCCAGGTGGGAATCGAGCGGCCCGAGGTGAGGAAGTCCGAGGAGCTCCTCATGTATTTCTTCAGCGCGAAACCGATGCCGACGACAAATGCCGTGTACGTCAGGAGAATCAGGTAATCGAGCCAAGTAAGCGTAACTTGCATAGCTGGGAGGGGGTTTGGGACGAGGGCCGCGCTGCGCCGGAAAGGGGTACCGGGGAGCGCCCAGAAGAGAGGGAAAACTGCGCACCGCTGGATGGGAAATCAAGCACAACGTCCGGGACCGACCCCATCGATACCCGTATCTGGGCGTTTTATTGCCCTTGCTTATGGAGCCAAGCAGGCCGCTTGGAGGATGCACCCGCCTTGACCGAGGGGCCCCGCGCTCAAATAGTCCCCCTTCTGATGCCCTTCCTCCGGCCGCGCTTGCTGCTTGCCTGGGCGGCCCTTGCCGCGGGTCTCCTGGCGCTCGGCGCCAAGCTGGTCCTGGTCGCAGATCGGGGCAGCGACCTGCCGTACATGGACGAATGGAACGCGGTGGGCTCATCACTCCTGGTCCCCGGGGCACACGGAACCCTGGCGGCGGACGGTTTTTTCGCCCCGCAGAATGAGCACCGGGTCGTCCTTAGCCGCCTGATCAGCTACGGCCTCATCCGGGTCAACGGGCAGTGGGATGCCTCCTGGAAATGGCCGTCAACGCCGTAATCCACGCGGGCTTTCTGGCGTGCCTCCTGGTTTTTGCGCGCACGCTGCTGGTTGGGGCGAGGTTCACCCTGGCCGCAATTCTCCTGACCCTGCTCTTTGTCCTAGCCTTTGACTGGGAGAATACACTTCAGGGGTTCCAATCGCAGTTCTACCTCCTGGAATGGACGGCGTTTACCTCGCTCCTGCTCCTCGCCGGATCAGCCCCCCTCTCGTCCCGCTGGTTTTTGGGATGGCTGGCTGCTGCGGCGGGACTGGGCACCATGTCGTCGGGATTCCTGGCCCCGGCCGCGGCGATTGCCGTTCTCGTGCTGCGGGCCTCCTTCCGGCGCACGGTGGGTTGGCGCGACTGGGTCGCCGGACTTCTTCTGGTCCCGCTTTGCGTCGTAGGCCTGGCGACCCTGGTCACGGTCCCGGGCCATGCAGTTCTCAAGGCCCACACTCTCGGCGAATGGCTCTCTGCCCTGGCGGCGGCTCTCTCCTGGCCCGACCTTGCCCTGCCGGGCGCCTTCCTGGTGATGCAGCTCCCGTTCTCGGTGCTCCTCTTCAGGAGCCTAAGCCTGCGCCGCGTCGAGGATGGCGAAGCCGGCCTCCTTTCGCTGGGAATCTGGTCCTGGGTGCAGGCGGCCGTGGTCGCCTACGGCCGCGCCAATCAGGGGATGATCGCCAGCCCGCGCTACTCTGACCTCTTCGCCGTTGCCGCAGCCGTGAACCTCCTGGCCCTCGGCAGGCTCTGGCAGCCGGGGCCGAAAGGCCGGGCCTGGGGACTCTTCGCCGCGCTCTGGGGCTGCGCCTACCTCTGCGGGCTGGGGACTCTCGAGCGCCGAGCCTATGATTTCTACCTGGGCGACTTCGCCAGGCTTAAGCCCCTCGAAAAGGCCCATGTGCGGTCCTTCCTGGCCTCGGGCGACCGCGCCCTGCTCAACCAAACGCCCGTGCATGAGCTGCCGTATCCCATGCCGGGCGGGCTCGCGGACCTTCTTTCGGAGCCGGCGATACGCTCCGTCCTGCCGGCGAGCGTCCGCCCTCCCCTTGCGCTTGAACCCGTACCGGGTTCGAGCGGCTTTCATGTCGAGGTGGATCCCGCGACGGGAGCCCGCACGTGGGAGGCGCGCCAGGGCCCGGCCAGGTTTGTCAGCTCGGCGTTTCCGGCTTCCATCCTGCCTTTTGTCAGGATTGCCATTCGCGGGAGCCCGGAACTGACCGTTTCGGTACTCCGAATTGAGCCCACTGAGGGCGGGCCGGCAGAGCCCGGGCCGAGGCTCAGCCAGGAGCAGTGGACCGTGCGTGAGTTTCCGGTTCCGGAAAGTGCCTCGGCTCACCTCGTGGTGGAGGTTCCAGGAGGCGCGCATTTCGTGGCGTTCACAGAGCCCGTGGAGTTGGGCGGACTCTCCTGGTTCACCCACTGGATCCTTCGGCGCTCCCGGACTGTGGAGGCTGCCGAGGCGATCCTGTTTGGGATGGCCCTCACCGCCCTTTTGCTTTTTGACCTCCGGGGCGATAAGGAGCTTCGAGAGGTGAAATGAGCACGGACCCCGAAATCTCGGCCCTTTCCTCGGCCGCGGGGCTTGCCGAGGCGGGCCACGCCTTTGCCCGCGACAAGAAATGGGTGGAGGCCATCGCCGCGTTCGAGCGGGCGCTGACACTCGATCCGGAAGCGGGCTTGGTGTACGGCGCACTCGGATATTGCTACGAGAAGGCAGGGCGGCTGGCGGAAGCCGTGGAGGTCTATCGTCGCTCTGCCGCCCTTCTGCCGGACTCTCTGGCCGTCCTCTTTAACCTGGGCAACACCCTTCGCCTGCTCGACCGGATGGACGAGGCGCTGGCCGCCTACCAAGGGGCGCTCAAGCTCGATCCCCGGCATGTGACCTCTTGGAACAACCTCGGCCTTTCGCTCCACGGGCTGGGCCGGCACGAAGAGGCGATCGAGTGCTACGGCCGCGCGCTGGAGATCCGTCCCGAGTACGCCGAGGCAGTGAACAATCTCGGCAGCGCCTATCTGGCTAAAAACGACGTGGGATCCGCACTCGAGGCCTACGCCGCCGCGCTCCTGCTCGATCCCGGTCAAACCAAGGTCCGTTTCAACGAGGGCGTCGCCCGCCTGATGGCTGGGGACTTTGAGGGCGGATGGGCGGGATATGAATTCCGTACCCGCCCGCCGTGGCTTGACGGGCTGACGGGGCCCGCTTGGGACGGCGAGGCCACACTTGAGGGAAGAACCATCCTGCTACCCTACGAACAGGGGTTCGGCGACACCGTCCAGTTCGTCCGGTATGCACCCCTGGTGGCGGCTCTGGGGGCCGAGGTCCACCTGCAGGTCCAGCCGAGCATGAAGCGGCTCCTTTCAAGGGTTGGAGGCGTCGCCTCCGTCGTTGCGGCCGGCGAGCCCCTGCCCCAACACGACACCCATTGCACCCTGATGAGCCTTCCCCATGCGCTGGGAACGACGCTTTCGACGGTGCCCGCAAAGGTACCCTACCTCTGCGCCCCGCCGGAGCTGGTGGCGCCCTGGGCTGAGCGCCTGAGCGGCGCCCGCCCGGTCGTGGGCCTAGCCTGGTCGGGAAATCCCGGACACCATCTGGACCGCAACAGGTCGATTCCCCTGGAATCCCTGATGCGGGCCCTGGGCAACGTGTCCGCGCGTTTCGTAAGCCTTCAAAAGGAGGTGCGGCCGGCGGACGCAGCCTTTATGGCTTCACTCGGGTCCCCTTCCGACTTTTCCGCTCATCTGGTCGATTTCGCTGACACTGCGGCGCTTCTATCCCAGGTCGACCTTGTGATCTCCGTGGACACCGCGGTTGCGCATCTGGCCGGCGCCCTTGCGAAACCCGTTTGGATCCTCCTCCCCCACGCGCCTGATTTTCGCTGGATGCAGGGTCGTCAGGACAGTCCTTGGTATCCCACGGCGAGCCTCTTTCGACAACCTCGCCCCGGGGCCTGGGACCCGGTCCTTAAGTCGGTGCGCGAGGCCCTGAGCAGCTGGATTGGAGGCTTTGTGGCCGGTGGCGCACCGGACTAGACCCCTTCAAGTGCTTATTGCAGGAGCGACTTGCCGTTCGAAAAATGGTGGTGGAGGTTGGATTCGAACCAACGGTGTCGTAAGACGGGAGATTTACAGTCTCCGGAGCGGCCACTGCTCAACTCCACCAACGCAAACGCCGAAACATTCACGGGCGGGGACTGGGGTCAAGGTCCATTTTCGCGTTCGGTCTTCAGCGGGGAGCGGAACGTGGGCAAAGATGGGGTGATTGCCCTGTAACCCGGCACTTGTGGCCGGGCCGATAAGTGCTTAGTCCTTCATATTGACTGAAATGAGTGCGCTTAGTCAGTACATCGACCGTTTTGTGCCGGGCGGCCTGCTGGCCCACCTTTCTACGGTGGCGGGCTTTATCCTGGCGTTCTTTCTGATCGCCCGGCTGATGAGCGAGAGGCGCGCCCCGGCAAATACATTCGCATGGCTGTTGGTGATTGTGTTCATCCCCTGGCTCGGCGTCCCCCTTTACCTCTTTTTGGGCGGACGCAAACTGCGGCGCCTGGCCCGCGACAAGAAGGTCCTTTTGCCGATCCTTCCCCAGATTTGCGTCTCCGAGACCCACCAGATCTTCGCCCCCGTCGCAAAAACGGTGAGCGGGGCCGGTGGCTACGATCCGGTGGGTGGCAACCGGCTGAAGCTGCTCGTCACGGGCGAGGAGGATTTTGCGGAATTGGAGCGCCAGATCCTGGCCGCCAAACACTCCATCCACATCACGACCTTTATCCTGAGCCGGGACTCGACCGGCAGGCGCATCGTGGAACTCCTCGCCCAACGGGCCAAGGAGGGGGTCAAGGTGAGGCTCCTCTTGGACGCACTCGGCTGTTTCATCTCCTCGCGGGGGTTCGTCGATCCAATCAGAAAGGCCGGCGGGGAGGTCGGCCGGTTCATGCCGGTCATGCCGTTCACGTCCCGGGGCTCGGCAAACCTGAGGTGCCACCGCAAGATGGCGATCTTTGACGGAACCAAGGCGATTGTGGGGGGCCGAAACATCGCAAAGGAGTACATGGGCCCGGAGGCCTACTCGAAGCGTTGGAAGGATTTTGGCGCACTCATTGAGGGGCCTGCAGCCGTTGTCCTGGGCGAGGTATTCATAGCGGATTGGTGCTTCGCGGTGGGCAAGCCCGCGGCAGCCGTGCGAAAGGACAGCCAGGCCGCTGGGGCCCCGCTTGTCGGGGACTGCGAACTCCAGGTTGTGCCCAGTGGGCCCGACGTGCCTGGCGATCCCCTCTACGAGGGGATCGTTGCGATGATCCAACAGGCCGAGCACGACCTGTGGATCGTGACCCCCTATTTCCTGCCGGACGAGGTGCTCCTGCGCTCGATGATCGTGAGGGCCCGGGCCGGCTGCAACGTCACCCTCATCATCCCCCAGAAGTCCAATCACCCGGTGACCGATTTCGCCCGGCGCAACTTCACGCGTGAACTCACCCAGGCCGGCGGGAAAGTGCTGCTCTACGCCCCCGGCATGCTCCACGCCAAGGCGATCGTGATCGACGGCCGCGTGGCGATGTTTGGCTCCCCCAATTTTGACCTGCGGAGCCTCTTCGTGAACTTCGAGGTGGGCGTGATGGTCTATTCGGATAAGGACGTGGCGGGAGTGAGGGCGTGGATTGACGACCTGGCGGCGGCCTGCGTGCCGCCGGTCCTCAGGAAGCGCCACTTGCTCACGAGCGTGGCCGAGGACCTCTGCCGGCTGCTGGCGCCAATCCTCTAGCGCCCATTCTTCCCGTTTGCCGTCGTTCCGGCTTGGCCCAAGGATCGGCGGGCATGAAGCCCTTCACGACCCCCTTCATCACCTCCCTGGCGCTCGCCCTCCTTCTTCCGGCGATGACCCTTCGGGCAAGCGAGGCCCCAGGCGCCGATCGCTATGTCTTTAGGAACGTGACGATCGGGGGCGGAGGGTTTGTCACCGGGCTCTTCTTCAATCCCTCGGAAAAAGGCCTGGTCTATGCCCGAACAGACGTGGGCGGCGCCTATCGCCGGGACTCGCGCTCCGCCCAGTGGGTTCCGCTCCTCGACTGGGCCGGCCAGTCCGACTGGAACCTCTACGGGGTGGAGAGCCTCGCGAGCGACCCGGTGGACCCGCGCCGGGTCTACATCGCCTCGGGCACGTACACCAACCCCGGTGTCTCCAACGGCGAGATCCTGCGTTCCACGGATTATGGTGCCACCTGGATACGGACGCCGATGCCGTTCAAGTTTGGGGCAAATGAGAACGGTCGGAACAACGGGGAGCGGCTGGCCGTCGATCCGAACGACGACCGCGTGCTCCTCCTTGGGACAAGGTCTGCCGGACTCTGGCGGAGCGCCGACTTTGGGGCCACGTGGGCGCGCGTGGCCTCCTTTCCCACCTATGACGAGGCGATGCCCATGCAGCGGACCAATGGCGGCTACGTTCCGCAGGTGGTGGGAATCAACATTGTCTTCTTCGACGGGCGGAGTGGGACGCCGGGCGCCCCTACCCGCACGATCTATGCGGCGGTTTCGACGCCCAATGCCAGCATCTTCAGGAGCACCGACGCCGGCGCCACATGGGCGCCGCTTGCCGGGCAGCCGCTAGGCCTTCGACCGAACCGTGCCGCGCTGAGCTCAAGCGGCATCCTGTATGTGACCTACGGCCTGGAGGCGGGGCCCAACTCGATGACCGACGGAGCGGTTTGGCGTCTCGACACCACATCGGGAAAGTGGAGCAACGTGACACCCGAGAAACCCGGGCCGGGAAGCGCGTTTGGGTACGGCTCCGTCGCTGTGGACGCCGCACACCCGGAGACGGTCATGGTGGGGACCTGGAGCCATTACAGCCCCTTTGACCAGGTTTACCGCAGCACCGATGGCGGTTCAACCTGGGTCTCACTCCTGGACCGCGCCCAGTGGGACCACTCCTCGGCTCCCTACACCAAGCCGATGAACCACCACTGGCTCGCGGACCTCAAGATCGATCCCTTCAATTCCGATCACGCGCTGTTCACAACGGGCTTCGGGATATGGTCCACACACAACCTGCAGGGCGCCGATTCCGGCGCGCGAACCCTTTGGGCGTTCGAGGACCAGGGGATCGAGGAGACCGTCCCCACCGTCCTGCTCAGTCCCCCGGCCGGCGTCCACCTCTTGAGCGGCGCGGCCGATGTGGATGGGTTCAGGCACGAGGATTTCTCAGTTTCGCCGGCCGCGGGCCGCTTTGGGACTCCCGCCTACAAGAATACGGCCCACATGGCGTTTGCCTGGAAGCACCCGGAAGTCCTGGTGCGCTCGGGCAACACCTACCACAACGACCTGGTCACAGGAGCCTACTCGCTCGACCAGGGAGTCACGTGGAAGGCATTCCAGTCCGAGCCGCCCGGCACCGTCGGGAAGTACTGGCGGGGCGAGGGCGCGATCGCGGTATCGTGCGACGGGCGGACGGTCGTCTGGGCCCCCACCGGTGTCGCCCCCCACCTGACCCAGGACTGGGGCGCCTCGTGGTTTCCCTGCGTCGGAGGCTCGGTGAACCTTGCCGTCGTGGCGGACACCGTGAACCCCTCGAGGTTCTACGCCTACGACACTGAGGCTGGAACGTTGCTCGTCAGTATCGATGGGGCGCGGAGCTTCAAGGCCCGTGCCGGCGGCCTGGCCCTGATCAAGGGACGATGGGGCCCGGCCCCTGGTATTGTGGCACCGGTTCCCGGCCGGGAGGGTGAGTTCTGGGTAATTTCAAAGGGATTCCTGATCCACTCGACGGATTCCGGCGCCTCGATATCGGAACTCAAGGGTGTGGACGCCTCGTTGATCGGGTTTGGCAAGCCGGCACCTGGGGGCACAGGCCCCGCGCTTTTCATCGTGGGGCACGTGTCCGGCGTCGAGGGACTCTTCCGCTCCGACGACGAGGGCAGCCACTGGGTGCGCATCAGCGACTCAGCCCACGGCTATGGGGACATTCGCTGCATAAGCGGAGACCCAAGGGTCTACGGGCGAGTCTATTTTGGGACGGGTGGGCGCGGGATAATCTACGGCGACCGAGCCAAATAGCCCGGGCTTCGGACGCCGACCTAGGCCTTCGGTGCAGTCGAGAGGCGATACTCGACTGCCTCCCGGAGCGCCTCCCACGAGGCATCGATGATGTTGTCGCTCACCCCCACGGTTCCCCAGATCGAGTGTCCATCCCCGCTCTCCACCAGGACGCGGGTCTTCGAGCCCGTGCCCGTGCCGGCGTTGCCCTCGATGATGCGCACCTTGTAATCGCGCAGGGTCATCGACTGGAGCTGCGGGTATGTCTTCTCGAGTGCGAGGCGAAGCGCCTTGTCGAGCGCGCCGATGGGGCCCGAGGACTCGGCCACCGTATGGACGGACTGGCCCGCCACGTTCACGCGCACAGTGGCCTCCGACCAGATATCCGCTCCGTGGCGCTCCACGATCACGCGGTAGCCCTCAACCTTGAAGAACTCCTTGCTCCGGCCGAGCATCCGGGCGACGAGCAGCTTGAAGGAGGCGTCCGCCGCCTCGTATTCATAGCCGCGGAACTCCCGCTCCTTTAGCTCCTCAATGAGCCCCTTCAGTTCGGGGCTCTTCTCGTCGAGGTCGACGCCAAATTCCCGGGCTTTGAGCGCCAGGCTGCTGCGCCCGGCCATGTCGGAGACCAGGACCCGCGTCCGGTTGCCGACCAGGGCGGGGTCGATGTGCTCGTAGCTGCGCGCCACTTTCTGGGCCGCGTTGGCGTGTAGCCCGCCCTTGTGCGCGAACGCCGACTGTCCCACATAGGGGGCCTTTGGATTGGGGCGAAGGTTGGCGAGCTCGTCGAAGAAGAGCGACAGGTCCCTGAGCTGCGCAAGATTGCCGCCACAGTTGGCCGTCCGCCCCATCTTGAGCACGAGGTTGGGCAAAATCGTGACTAGGTTCGCGTTTCCCACGCGCTCGCCGTAGCCGTTAACGGTCCCCTGGACGAGCGAGGCGCCCGCCTCGACCCCGGCAAGGGTGACTGCGACCCCAAGACCGCTGTCATTGTGGCAGTGCACGCCCACCTTCGAGCCGCCGAAGCGCTTCACGGCCTCGGCCGTGATCGCCAGCACCTGGGGTACGAGCTTTCCGCCGTTGGTTTCGCAGAGGGTGAGATTGGAGACACCGCCGCGGGCCGCCGCCTCGAGGGTGCGCAGCGCGTAGTCGGGGTTGTCGAGGTAGCCGTCAAAGAAATGCTCCGCGTCGTAGATCACCTCGCGGCCCTGCGCCACCAGGTAGCGCACGGAGTCCTCGATCATGGCCAGGTTCTCCTCGGGGGTCGTGCGAAGGATCTCCGTGACGTGAAGAAGCCAAGTCTTGCCCACAATCGTCATCACAGGCATCCCGCTGTCGAGGAGCGTCTTGAGCTGGAGGTCGGCCTCCGCCTTCACGCCGGCCCTCCGGGTCGAGCCGAACGCCGCCAATTTAGCATGCTTCAACTTCAGGTTCTTCGCCTCGGCAAAGAAGGCGATGTCCCGGGGGTTTGAGCCGGGGAAACCGCCCTCGATGTAGTCGACCCCGAACTGGTCGAGCCGTTCGGCCACCAGCAGCTTGTCGGCGACCGAGAAGCTGATCCCCTCCCCCTGCGTTCCGTCGCGCAGGGTGGTGTCGTAAATCTTGATCGCGGATTGGGACATGGTGCCGAGCGTCAGGTTACAGCGTGGGATTCTATGAAGGCACGTATTGGGGCGGCGTCAGCCACAATCTTGTGCCTGACCAGGGGACGAGCCTTGAGGGCCTCAAGCGACGGATGGGTCGCCTGGATCCCGATCGCGCCCATGATCACGTCGGGGAATTTTGCCGGGCTCGCCGTGGCAAGTATGACGCTCGGGCCATTCCCCAGGTCCTTGAAGGCGCAGGCCGTGTGAGGGTCGAGCACGTAGCCGTGGGCCCGGTGCACCTGCCTGATGATGCCTGGGATCTCGACATCCTCGCAGCGGGAGGAGGTGAACGAGTCGCGGTCGAAGTCCCTGAATCGGTACATGCCCTTCGAGGCGAGCTCCTCCATGACTGAGCGGACCCGGTCGGGGTCCCGCCCGAGGCTATAGTAGAGGAAGCGCTCAAAATTTGATGCGACCTGGATGTCCATCGAGGGCGCAAGGCTCGGGCTCACAGCCCCGACCCGGTACTCTCCGGTCGAAAAGAGCCGGTGCAGGATGTCGTTCTTGTTGGTGGCCACGCGAAACCCGTGGATGGGCACCCCCATCTTCTGGAGCATCCACCCCGCGAGCACGTTGCCAAAATTGCCCGTCGGGACAACGAAGGTGGCCGTCCTGCGCTCAAGGGCGGAAAGGCGGAGCCAGGCGTGCAGGTAGTACACGCTCTGGGCGAGTATCCTGGCGATGTTGATCGAGTTGACGGCCGAGAGGCGGTTCCCGGCCCGGAAGGCCCCGTCCCCGAACAGCTGCTTGAGAACCGCCTGCGCGTCGTCGAAGGAGCCGGAGACGGCAAGGGCGTGGACATTGGGGGCCCCGGTGCAGGCCATCTGTCGCTCCTGCAGGGGCGATACCCTGCCGTCGGGATAGAGGATGAAGATGGCGACCCCGGGCCTGCCCATTAGGCCGTGGATCGCGGCGGCGCCGGTGTCGCCGGAGGTTGCACCAAGGACGTTGATGGTCTCGCCCCGGATCGCACACTGCCGGGCATACAGGTTGCCGAGAACCTGCAGGGCGATGTCCTTGAAGGCGAGGGTCGGCCCATGGAACAGCTCCAGCACATGCGCATCGGCGGAGAGCTGAAGGAGGGGGGCGATCTCTGGCCTGTCGAAGACCGCGTAGGAGGTGGCGACCAGCTTTCCGAGCTCGTCGGCGGGGATGTCCGTCGCAAAATGCGAGAGAAACTGGGTGCAGAGCTCCGGATACCCCAGGCCAGCCCACGCGGCGAGCTTGCCGGAGAGGTCAGGGAGAGCCTCCGGCACGAAAAGTCCGCCGTCCGGGGCGAGGCCCGCAGCCACGGCGCCCGAGAACGCCACGGGAGGGGACCCACCCCGTGTTGAGACGTAGCGCATGCCTCCGGTCCGGCCTAGACCTTGTCGAGCCCGAACGCGTCGTGGGCGACGCGCGCTGCCTCGTCCGCCCGGTCAAGGGCGACCACGACCGATATCTTGATCTCCGAGGTGCTGATCAGATCGATGTTGATCCCGGCTCCCGCCAAGGCCTGGAAGAGCGTGGCAGCCACGCCGCTGTGGGTCTTCATTCCGACGCCCACGACCGAGAGCTTGGCGATCTTGCCGTGCACGGCGACCTCGCCGCCGCCGTTGCCGGCCAGGACGGGCTCGAGGGTTTTCACGGCTCGGGCCGTGTCGGCCTGGGGCACCGTGAAGGTGAGGTTTGCAACCCCGTGGCGGCCGACATTCTGCACGATCATGTCCACGACGACATTCGCGTCAGCTAGACAGCGGAATACCCTCGCCGCGCTGCCCGGCTTGTCGGGGATGTTGCTCACGATGATCTTGGCCTGGTCCTTGTCGACCGCTACGCCACGGACTACGACCTGTTCCATATACTCGACTTCTTCTTTCACGATGGTTCCTGGATTGTGGTTAAATGAGGAGCGGACTTCAAAAACGACGCCGTACTTCTTGGCGAACTCGACGGAGCGCGATTGCATCACCTTTGAACCCGATGAGGCGAGCTCGAGCATCTCATCGTAGGAGATCTCCGGCAGCTTCCTGGCATTCTTGACGACTCTCGGGTCGGCCGTGTAGACGCCGTCCACGTCGGTGTAGATTTCGCAGATGTCGGCCTTGATCGCGGCGGCCAGTGCAACGGCCGTCAGGTCGCTTCCCCCGCGGCCAAGGGTGGTGATCTGCCCCTCCTCGTCGATTCCCTGGAAGCCGGCGACGATCACGACACGGTCCTCCTTCAGGTCCTTCAGGATCGGCTTGGGGTTAACCATCTTCAGCTTGGCCTTGGTGTGGGCCCGGTCCGTGAAGATCCCTGCCTGGGCCCCCGTGTAGCTGATCGCCGGGACGCCGATTCCATGGAGCGCCATCGCCATTAGCGCGATGGACTCCTGCTCCCCGATGGCAAGGAGCTGGTCGAGCTCACGGTCGCTCGGGTCGGCGCAGAGGCCCTTGGCCCGGGCTATCAGCTCGTTCGTGACGCCGGCGCGGGCCGACAAGACAACGACGATCTGGTGTCCTTCGTCCCGGGCGGCCTTGATCCGCTCCGCGACCTTCTTGATGCGCTCGACGTCACCTACTGAGGTTCCGCCGTATTTTTGTACGATTCGGGGCATTGTGTTCGAGGAAATCGTTTAGTCACCTAGGTCTCCAATGCGCAGCAGCAGCGGCGCCTCGCGGACGCTCGCCAGGGCCGCCAGGGAGCGGAGTGCGATCCTCATGGAGCGCTCATCGCTCTCATGCGTCGTGAGGACAAGCGAAGCCAGGCCAGCCTCTTCGGAGGGGCTCTGGATCACGCTGGCGATGCTCATCCTGTTGCGGGCCATGATGGTGGCCACGCGGGCGAGCACTCCGGGAAGGTCCGCCACCGTGAGCCGGACGTAGTACCGGCCGCGGATCCTCTCGGGCGGGGCCAGCCGCACCGACTTCGGGAGCTTGGGCCCCTCCTCGCCCATGAGGTGGGCCCCCTTGCCGTGGAGGAGGAGCGAGACGGCGTCGGCGATGTCGCTGATGACTGCGCTTGCCGTGGCATCCTGCCCGGCCCCGCGACCGATGTAGACGGTCGTGCCGACGACGTCCCCGGTGACGGAGATCGCATTGAAGACACCGCTGACCTGGGCCAGGACGCTTCCCTCGGGCAAGAGCGTGGGATGCACCCGCACGACGATCTCGTCCGTCTCAAAATCCCGGGTGATGATTCCGAGCAGCTTGATCCCGTAGCCTAGGGCGGCGGCGTTCTTGAAGTCCGCTGGAGTGATGCGCTCGATGCCCTCGACGATCATCTGCTCGGGCCTTACCCAAATTCCATGCGCGAGCCAGGCGAGCACCGACGCCTTGTGGGCGGTGTCCCAACCCTCCACGTCGAGCGACTCCTGGGCCTCCGCGTAGCCCAGGCGCTTGGCCTCCTTCAGGACGCTTGCGTAGGGCGTGTCGAGCTCCTCCATCTTCGTGAGGATGTAATTGCACGTCCCGTTCAGGATTCCGTAGATCCGGGGAAAGCGGTTGGCCACCAGGCCCTCGCGGATCGCCTTGATGAGCGGGATCCCCCCCGCGACGCTCGCCTCGAAAAGGAAGTGCCCGCCGCCCTTCCTCGCGGCTGCAAAGATTTCCGCCCCGTGGGCGCAGATCAGCGCCTTATTGGCCGAGACGACGATCTTGCCCTTCCTGAGTGCAGCTAGCGTCACCTCGCGCGCCACCGTTGTGCCGCCCATCAGTTCGCAGACGATGTCAATGGACGGATCGGTGGCGACGTCGAGCGGATCGTTGGTGAGCTTCGAGGCGCCAATCCGGACGTCCCGGATCTTCTTAAGGTCCCTGACAGCTGCTCGGGCGAGCACAACGCGGGTTCCAAGCCTGCCCTCAAGGTCGGCCCGCATGCGGTTAAAATGCTTCCAGACCCCCTGCCCCACGGTGCCCATCCCGCAGAGTCCGATCCTGATCGTGCGTTTCTCGCTCATGGCTTTTCCTCCGGCTTCTTTCTTTCAAAGCGCTTTTCGGTGCCGCTTAGTAGGCGCGAAATGTTGGAGCGATGCCGAATGACGACAAAGGCCCCGACCGCGCTCGTAACCCAAAGGGCGAGGGCCCCCCGGTTGAAAAGGTATCCCAGAAACGGCAGGCTCACAGCAGCCAGGATCGAGGCGAGCGAAACGTAGCGGGTTGCGTAGAACACGGTCACCCAGATCGCGCTTGAGACCAACGTGACGTAGGGCATGAGCACAAGAAGCCCCCCGGTCGCCGTGGCGACCCCCTTGCCTCCCTTAAAGCCCGTGAAGCACGAGAACGAATGGCCGATCAAGGCCGCGGCGAGGCCCACGTAGCCTAGGATGCCCGGGCTCCCGGACGCCCGCACAGCCTGCCAGACCACCAACAGGGGCCATCCCGCCGCAGCGGCGCCCTTCAGGGCGTCGAGGACAAACACCGTGTTGCCGGGCCCAGTCCCGAGCACCCTGCGCACATTCGTGGCCCCGGGGCTCTTGCTGCCAACCGAGAAGATATCCACGCCCCTGGATCGGGCCACAAGGTAGCCGAAGGGCAGCGCCCCAAGCAAATAGCCGCCGCCTGCCGCAAGGATGAGCGGCAGGAGCATGTCGCTAAAGTCTGGGGACGCCGGCATCGTCTAGAGGACCACGAATTTTGCCATCCGGATTGCGCGGTGGCCCTTGAGCTCGCGGCGGGCCGCCTCGCTCGGTTCGCTGTCGAGGTTGATCACCATGAGCGCGGTCTGGCCGGCCTCCTGGCGGCTGAGGGACATGTTCGCGATGTTCACCTTGTCCTTGCCCAGGAGCGTGCCGACGTAGCCGATCATTCCGGGCTCGTCGCTGTTCTCTATCACGAGCAGCTTGCCCGTGGCGACCACCTCTACGGCGCGGCCGTTCAACGAGACGATGCGGGGGCTGCTCGCCTTGCCGATGAGCGTGCCCGCGGCGCTGTGGACCGAGCCGTCCTGGCCCGTGGCCTCGATCTGGATCAGCTCTGTGTAGTCGGCCTCGCCGGTGGACTTGACGACCTCGCAACGGACGCCCAGGCGCTCGAGGAGGAACGGGGCGTTAACGAAGTTCACGCTGTCGCCGCTGATCCGCTTGAGCCACCCGCGCAGTATCGCGCGCGTGATGGCGTTGGCGTCCATGTCGACAATCTTGCCCCAGTAGGTGATCTTGATCGAGCTGATCTGCTCCGGGGATATCTGCTGGACCAGGGCACCGAGCTTCGAGCCCAAGTCCAGGTACGGCTTGAGGACCGCGAGCGTGGCGGCGTCCAGGGACGGCATGTTGACGGCGTTTCGGATGACGCCGCCGTTGAGGACGTCGGCTATCTGCTCCGCGACCTCGACGCCTACGGCGTCCTGGGCCTCGGCCGTGGAAGCTCCCAGGTGGGGGGTCAATGTCACGTTTGCGAGCGTCCGGAGCTCGCTCGTAGCAGAGAGCGGTTCCTCCTCGTAAACATCGAGTCCAGCGGCGGCCACATGGCCGCTCTTGATGGCTGCCACCAGCGCAGCCTCCTTGATGATCCCGCCGCGGGCGCAATTGAACAGTCGGACGCCCTTCTTGCACTTGGCGAGCGCCGCCTCGTCGATCATGTAATGGGTGTCATCGGTGAGCGGCATGTGAACCGTGATGTAGTCGGCCTGCGCGAGGAGCTCGTCGAGCGAGACGGACTCGATCTGCATCGCCTTTGCGCGGCTCGGCGCCAAGTACGGGTCGAACGCCAGGACGCGCATCCCGAACGCCTGCGCGCGGCGGGCTACCTCGCCGCCGATGCGGCCCAGGCCCACGATGCCCAGGGTCTTCCTGAACAGCTCGATACCGGAGAACGTCTTTCGGTCCCACTGGCCCGCCCGCATCGAAGCGGCGGCCTGCGGCACGGGGCGGGCCCCGCAGAGGATATGGGTGAAGGTGAGTTCCGCCGTGGCGATCGTGTTGCCCGAGGGGGTGTTCATTACGATCACGCCCCGCTCCGTTGCCGCATCGACGTCGACGTTGTCGATACCAACCCCGGCTCTGCCGACCACCTTCAGAAGGGGGGCCGCGGCAATCACCTCCGCCGTGACCTTTGACTCGGAGCGAACGGCGATCGCATGGACATCCTTTACCAGCTCCAGGAGCTTGGCCGGAGAGGACCCGTAGGCCTCAACGACATCCAGGCCCGGCTGCTTGCGCAGATAGGCAACACCCTTTGCGGATATCTTGTCAGCGACGAGTACTTTCATGGAGGGAAAAATGCATTTAATCGAAGTCGCCAATGCCCCGGCTAGCAAGGAAAAGCGGAGCCTAGGGGCCGTATGACGCGGATCCGAAAAACCGGGGTGGATGCGGTCGACGCTCCGGACATCGAGGGCGTAAAAAGCCGGGTTCCCGGCGGCGCCCGGCGTGGGGAAGGATTTCGCCAAACTCGTATCCCGCGGCGCATCCTATCTTCAGCGGGGACGTCTGGCGCTAGAAGATGCCCTATTTTCAGAAAACGCAGGATGGAGCATTCGAAGAATTCCTGCATGATCGTCGGCTCCTCCAGCGATGTGGATCGTAAGACTAGCCCTTAGGCGCCCCTACACCTTCACGGTGATGGCGCTCTTGATCGTCCTCCTTGGCATCTTTTCGGCCATGAGGATGGCGAAGGACATCTTCCCGTCGATCGACATCCCCGTGGTGGTGGTGATCTGGCAGTACGGCGGGCTCACGCCCGAGGAGATGTCCAAGCGCATCGTCACCCTCAGCGAGCGCGCAATGACGACCACGGTGAACGACATCGAGCACATGGAGTCCCAGTCGTTCATCGGAGTCGGGGTGATCAAGGTGTTTTTCCACCCTGGGGCCAGCATCGACGCTGCCGTGGCCCAGGTGACCGCGATTAGCCAAACGATCACCCGAATACTGCCTCCTGGGGCATCCCCTCCCCTGGTCATCCGCTTCAACGCCTCCAACGTGCCGATCCTCCAGCTGGGGCTTGGCAGCAAGACCCTCTCGGAGCAGCGCCTCTACGACATCGGGCTCAATTACCTGCGCGTACAGCTTGCCACCGTGCAGGGCGCCTCGATACCCCTGCCCATCGGCGGGAAGGTGCGCCAGATCATGGTGGACCTGGACCTGAAGGCCCTCCAGTCGAAAGGACTTTCGCCGTCGGACGTGAACGCGGCGCTCTCCGCCCAGAACCTCACGATCCCCTCGGGGACCGCCAAGATCGGCGACCGGGAATACGACGTGCTCCTCAACAGCAGTCCCCCCGACTATTCGGACTTGGGCAATCTGCCGGTCAAGGTCGTGAACGGGTCCGTTGTCTATATCCGGGACGTTGCACAGGTCCGCGACGGCTTCATCCCCCAGACGAACATCGTGCGCCAGGACGGGACACGGGGCGCGCTCACCATCATCCTGAAGTCCGGTGCGGCCTCAACCCTCGATATCATCAACCGGGTGAAGGCTGTTTTGCCCCAGATCAAGACGACGCTCCCCCCGGAACTCGACCTGAAGCCGGAGTTCGACCAATCGGTGTTTGTCCGCGCCGCCCTTGAGGGCGTCATCAAGGAGGCCGTCCTGGCCGCGCTCCTCACGGCGGCGATGATCCTTCTCTTCCTCGGCTCCTGGCGCAGCACGCTCGTGGTCGCGCTCTCGATTCCTCTCTCCATCTTCTGCTCGGTCATCTGCCTCTACTGCCTTGGCCAGACGATCAATGCGATGACGCTTGGCGGACTCGCCCTGGCCGTCGGCATCCTGGTCGACGACGCCACGGTCACGATTGAGAACATCGACCGGAACCATCACATGAGGAAGACCCTTGTGCAGGCCATCCTGGACGGGGCTCAGCAGATTGCCGTCCCCGCCTTCGTGTCGACCCTGTGCATCTGCATCGTCTTTGTGCCGATCTTCTTCCTGGAGGGCACGGCCAAGTTCCTCTTCGGGCCCCTCGCGATGGCCGTCATTTTCGCGATGATGGCGTCCTACTTCCTTTCCCGGACCGTGGTGCCCACCTTCGTTCACTACCTGCTCCTGGGACAAAAGGTGCTCCACGAAGGGGGACCGGGCCCGGCCGATGCAGGGGACGTCTTCTGGAGGGTCCACGTGGCCTTCAACCGGAGCTTCGAGCGGTTCCGCTCCGGTTATGTCGGGATTCTGGACCGGGCCCTGAACCGGCGGAGCCTGGTGCTCTGGATCATGGTTGGCGTCGTTCTCTTGAGCGCGCTCACCCTCCCCTTCCTGGGGCGAGATTTCTTTCCCCTTGTCGACGCGGGGCAGTTTCGGCTCCACGTCCGCGCCCCCGACGGGACGCGCATAGAGGAGACCGAGCGTTATTTCACCCGGGCCGAGGATGTGATCCGAAGCGTCATCCCGGCGCAGGAGCTGGAGACCATAATCGACAATATCGGCCTGCCAAACGGGAGCACGGGCCTTGCCTTCAGCGACACGGCCACGGTCGGCACGGCCGATGGCGAGATCCTTGTGGCCCTGAAAGCAGGGAATCACCACTCCACGTGGGCGTACGTCCGCGAGATCCGGGCCCGCCTTAACCGGGAGCTGCCCAGCTGCACCTTCTTCACGCAGCCCTCGGACATTGTGGGCCAGATCCTCAACTTCGGGCTACCCGCCCCTATCGACCTGCAGATCTCCGGCGGAGACAGCGCCGGCAACTACGCCCTCATCAAAGAGCTCTCGGCCCGGATCTCCACGATTCCCGGCGCGGTGGATGTCCACGTCCACCAGGTGGTGAACGCCCCCGCCCTCTCCGTTAACGTCGACCGCACCCGCGCGGACCAATTCGGGATGACCCAGGGCGACGTCGCTACCAACGTCCTCATCTCGCTCAGTGGAACCGGCCAGATCGCCCCGAGCTACTGGCTCAGCCCGCAGGGGATACAGTACCCGGTGGCCGTCCAGGCGCCCCAGCGATCGATCGACTCAATCGAGGCCCTGAAGGCCCTCCCCATAGGCAACGTCAGGGGCACGGCGACTCCCGAGACCCTGGGCAACATCGCCTCGATTCACCGGTCGGTGGTGCAACAGGTGGTTGGCCACTACAATGTCCAGCCCGTCTTTGACGTCTACGCCAACGTCGACGGCCGCGACCTGGGATCGGTGGCCTCCGCCGTGAGGAAGCTCATCCCGGAGTTTGAGAAGAGGCTACCGCGCGGCAGCCAGATACGGCTCAGGGGTCAGGTGCAGAGCATGGACGCCTCGTTCCTCGGGCTCGGGATCGGGGTCGTCTGCGCCGTGGTCTTGGTCTACCTCCTCATGGTGGTCAATTTCCAGTCCTGGCTCGATCCCTTCATCATCATCATGGCGCTCCCGGGTGCCCTCTGCGGGGTCGTATGGGCGCTGTTCCTTACGGGCACGACGCTCAGCGTCCCCTCGCTGATGGGGGCCATCATGAGCGTGGGCGTCGCCACGTCCAATTCGATCCTCCTGATCACCTTCGCCAACGATCTGCGGATCGAGGGCAAGGATTCGCGCGCCGCGGCCCTCGAGGCCGGCCACACCCGGCTAAGGCCCGTGCTGATGACCGCTCTGGCGATGGTGATCGGCATGCTTCCGATGTCGCTTGGCCTTGGAGAAGGCGGGGAGCAGAACGCCCCGCTGGGGCGCGCCGTGATCGGGGGCTTGGTCGTGGCCACGGTTGCGACGCTTCTCTTTGTCCCCGTTGTCTACGCGACCCTCCGAAAGAAGGCCGGCCACACGCCTGAGGAGGAGATTAGCGAGGAGCTCCGCGCGTCGCCCGGCGAGGCCTGAGCAAAACCCCAGACGCGACCGATCCTTTAAGCCCATGAAGCCATCCCGTATCCCTCTCCTGCTCGCAGCCCTCTTCGCGATCGTCGTCGGGGCTGCAATTTGGCCACGGCTGCGCGCGGCCCGTGACCTGGAGAGCCGGGCCGCGGCCTCGCTTCGGCCTGTCGTGAGCGTTGTGGTGGCCGCCAAGAGCACCCGCCCAGCACAGGTGACTCTGCCAGCCGCCATTAACGCGCTTCAGGACACGCCGATCTACGCTCGGACGACGGGCTACATCGGGCACTGGAAGGCCGATATCGGCGACCGGGTCCGTGCGGGGGACGTGCTGGCGCAGATCGAGGGCCCCGACTTGGACCAGGAACTGAACCAGGCCAAGGCGGCCCTTGAGCAGGCGCAGGCCAACCAGGAAATCGCCCGCATCAGCGCGGAACGCTGGCGCGACCTCGGGGCCCAGAACGCGGTCGCCCAGCAGGAGGTCGACCAAAAGGCAGCCGACTACGCCGGGGCAAAGGCCGCCGTCGGGGCTTCCCGGGCGAACGTGGAGCGCCTCACCCAGCTTAAGGGGTTCCAGCAGGTCACAGCGCCCTACGATGGGGTCATCACGGCCCGCAACACGGAGGTCGGGGCCCTTATCTCGGCGGGCGCCGGCAAGGAGATCTACCATATCGCGCAGACGGACGTCCTGCGGATCACCGCGTCGGTCCCCCAGGCCAACGTCCGCTCCCTGAAGATTGGAACGCCCGCCGAGATCCTTGTCCCGGAATTCCCGGGCCGGGTCTTCCGCGGCGAGATCGCCCGGTTCTCTGGCGCCCTGGACAGCGGATCCCGGACGCTCGAGACGGAAGTGCGCCTGGCCAACCCCACGAACGAGCTCCTGCCGGGCATGTATTGTGAGGTGCGTTTCAGCTTCCTTGCTGCGCAGCCCGCGATCCTCCTTCCCTCGAACGCGGCTATCATCACCCCGGCCGGCACCCTCGTGGCGACAGTTGACGCCTCCGACCGCGTGCACCTGCAGCCTGTCACCCTGGGACGCGACTTCGGCAGCCAGATCGAGGTCCTCGATGGCCTGAGTCCCGGGACGCGCGTCATCGCCGCGCCCAGGGATTCCCTCACCGAGGGCCTTCAGGTCACCCCCTTGGGCGCGGATGGCGAGGCCAAGCCGTGATCAAGATGGATCCAATCCTTCGGGTGTTTTGCGCCGCGGCATTGGGCCTGGCGGCAGGCTGCAGCGTTGGGCCCGATTACAAGGCTCCCAGCGTTGCGGTCCCACCCGCCTACCAGGAACCCGGACCGTGGAAGGAGGCGAATCCGCGGGACCAGCTTCCCAAGGCCTCGTGGTGGCGGGTCTTTGGGGACCCTACCCTGGACACGCTTGAGGCGGATGCCGCCCTTGCCAGCCCCACCCTGCAGGCAGCTCTGGCGCGCTACGACCAGGCACTCGCCGTGGCGCGGATAGACCGGGCGCAGCTTTACCCCTCGCTATCGGTCTCCCCAAGCGCAGTCCGCGAGCGCTTTTCGGGGAACCGCCAGGCCGAGTTCCCCGCGACGCGCTTCGCCTACACCAGCAACTCCTTCGACCTGCCGCTCCAGCTGGCCTACGAGGTCGACCTGTTTGGCGGCGTGCGCCGGTCCGTCGAGAGCGCAGCCGCCTCCGCTGAGGCGCAGGGCAGCGCCTACCAGGGCGTCCTCCTGGTGCTGCAGGCCGGTGTTGCTCAGAATTACTTCACGCTTCGCTCGCTGGAGAGCCAAAGGGAACTCCTAAAGTCAAACGTGGCGCTCCTCACCGACGCCCTTGGCCTTGTCCGGAAGCTTCGCCAGGGAGGCGCCAACAGCGACCTGGACCTCTTCCAAGCCGAGGCCGAGCTGGAGACTGTGCGCAGCAGCGAACTGGCCGTGGAGCGCTCGCTCGCAAAGGCGGAGCACGCGCTCGCCGTTCTTGTCGGCAGGAACCCCGAGGGGTTCAGCATCCCGGTGCGGCCGCTGGGACGGGAAGTGCCCCCGATCCCGGTGGGGATTCCGAGCGAGCTCCTGGAGCGGCGCCCCGATATCGCGGCCGCCGAGCGCAGGCTTGCCGCAGCCAATGCCAGGATTGGCGTAGCCAAGGCCGCCTTCTTCCCCTCGATTGGGCTCACCGGGTTTGCCGGGGTCAACAGCGCAGACCTGGACTCGCTCCTCAAGTGGGGGAGTCGCGAATGGGCGGTCGCACCCTTTGTCTCAATCCCTCTCTTTCGCGGCGGCGCGACCGTCGCCAATTACCGTGAGGCCAAGGCCGCCTATGATGAGGCGCTGGCCACCTACCGGGGGCAGGTCCTCGTCGGCTTCCAAGAGGTCGAGGACGGCCTCTCCGACCTCCGGATTCTTGCCGACCAGGCGCAGGCCCTCCAGGCGGCCGTCGCGGCCGCGGAGGGGGCGAGCCGCCTTTCGACGGTGCGCTACAAGGCGGGATTGGTGAGCTACATCGAGGTGATCGACAGCCAGAGGACCGAGCTTTCCACGAAGATTGCCCTCACCCAGGCTGAGGCCGACCGGCTTGCGGCTACCGTGTTCCTTATCCGCGCCCTGGGCGGCGGCTGGTAGGGCTCAAACGGAGCTTTCCGAAGGGACAAAGCGTGCTATACTCCAGCTGCAACGGTTGATCCTGCAACCGCGCGGCTAGCCCCATGAAAACACCCCACCCCGTCTGCGTCTCGGCCCTCATCCTCCTCGCCGCGCTCGGACTCAATGCCGAGACCAGCGTCCGCAACGAAAAGCCTGTGGTTCTCGACAGTGTCGTCGTCGACGCCTCAAAGACACACACCCTGTTCATGGGCGCCGACATTTCGATCAACCTGGACAAGGACCTCTACCCGGTGCGCGACGTCGCCGGGACCTCGTGGGTGATCGACATCAACGGCAAGGACAAGGTTGTCTCGGCCAAGAAAGGCCCCCTTAACCTGAAGATCACGCCGACCCTCAAACTCACCGAGGTGTCGGCCACGATCATGGGGTTCAAGAAGGAGGCGGCGTATTCCTTCGAGAACGACCCGAGCGTGCTCCTCACGAGGGGCCTCTCTGTTTCGGCGGCCCGAAACGCCGACCTTCTGGCGATCAAGGCCAATGCCGAGCACCTGGCCGACACGGTATCCAACAAGGCCCTCGGCGGCGCGGCGGTCTTTGCCAGCGCCGACAACCAGTTCGGCGACAAGGCGCTCGCATTGAGTGCGAAGACGCTTCCCGCAGCCACCCACCCGCCCAAGCCGATCCCGGGGGCGATGGGTCCGCCCCCCAATCCCTTGGTGGACACATCCCTCATGGATGGCCAGGCGCTGGCGATCCAGCTCTCCAATCAGTGGGTCCAGACTGCGGCGAACCAGACCACCAACGGAAACGAGCCGATCGGCAAACTGACGACAGAGGGGCACGATGCGATGGAGGTTGAGTTCGACATCACGTCGGTCAGGCCGCTGCAGAACCCCTACATCGTTACGATGGCGCGCATCAAGACCCCGGGGAGCAAACCCGGATACGTCCAGAACCACATCTACGCCCGGGCGCTCGACCCAATTGGCACGCACCTTACCCACGTGCATTTCACCGAGGAGGGCTTCCCGTTTGAATACCAGCTGGTTGATTTCCAGGTCCACATTTATGACCGCGGCGTCGAGGTGGCCACGAATATGGCCGCCAACCGGGTCGAACTTACGCGCGAGGAGGCCTTCGAGTACGTGAAGATGGAGTACATGAGCGTCCACAAGGGCGACACCCTCCCCGCGGTTCCCGTGATGGGGCGGCTTCCCGCGGAACTGCCCACCCGGATCGCCGCGGGAAAATACGCGGAGACGTTCTACGTGCAGGTGAACAAGGACGGACTGGGCCGCGAGGTCTTCTCCGACCGGCTCTGCACCCAGAAGATCGAGGACCCGTTCCTGGCGAGTGTCGTCACGGGGATGCGCTTCAAGCCGGCCCTCTCAAGCGGGGCCCCCGTTGACGGCGTTGCAGCGGTCAACCTGACCAAGCTCCAGTTCTAGGCGGCCGGGCTCCCAGGCCCCATGAGATTCCCTCCTTCCTTGGCCATCCTCATGGGCTTCGCCCTAGGGGGATGCGCCACGGCGCCGGATCCCTTTCCAATCTGGAAAACCTGGGGCTTGGACCTTTCACGGCAGGCCGATGGGAGCGTCACGGTCCCCGACACCCCCGGCAATTGGAAGAGGTTGTCGGCGCTGTTCACTGAGGAGGTGAAGCGGGAGGCCGCGGGCCTTCCGCCGACCGGGGGCTACACCACCTGGCCCGACTTCTGGCACAGGAGCTTCTCGGAGATCCGCCAAAGCCACGAGCACCCGGAGCGCTATTTCGCCCTGATCCTGAACCTCAGGCGCGAGCAGTCTCTCCCCGACCTTCCCCGTGCGGCGATCGCCCCTTAGGGCCACGAGACCAGGGCAGAACAGGCGATCAGGGCTAAACTCGGAAGCCCTGGCCGTGCGCTCACCGGGCACCATCGGGGGTCGAGGACGCACATTTTTCCACACGACGGAAAAATCGTTAACCGCATGCTCTTTGGTTATTTGTGCTGAATTGAGCCCAAAGCGCCTAAATCGAGGTGGTTTTTCGGAATGTGGAACGATTCATGGTACATCCTGTCGGCAAAACTGCATTGAATTCCCATTCCGAAGCGAAGTCTGCGGGCCGCGACCTGCGGTTCGACACCCTGCGGGGGCTCTTCCTCGTCTTAATGACGATCAATCACTTGCCGACGGAAATGAGGGAGATAACGGACCAGCCGCTGGGTCTTTTTACGGCTGCCGAGGGCTTTGTGTTCCTTTCCGGTTTGCTCGCCGGTTGGGTCTACACCCGCAGGTACCGCTCGGTTGGCTCGGAGGGCCTGTGGCAGGCGACGGCCGACCGCGCGAAGAGCATCTACCGCTGGCACGTGGCCGCCCTCCTGGCTTCGTTCATCCTGGTTCAGGCGACCGAGCATTTCCTCGGGTACTGCTCGCCTGCCGTCCCGAAACTCTTTTTTGAGCACCCACTGGAGGCCCTGGGCCTGGGCCTCTCGCTCCTCTACCAGCCGGGGCTCCTGGACCTCCTGCCCATGTACTGCGGCTTTGTGCTGCTTCTTCCCATGGTCATCAAGGCCCTGGAAGACGGGAAGCGCTTCCGCGTCCTTGCTCTCAGCGGGGCGGCGTGGCTAGCCGTCCAATGGGCGCCTCCGATCGACGGAGCGCCCCTTTACCCCATCAACACCGGGAGCTTTAACCTCTTTGCCTGGCAGTTCCTCTTTGTCGCCGGAGTCGTGGTGGGCCACGCCCGTGTGAGCGGCTTCGCGCAGGTCGCCCGTCCCAACCGGTGGGTCGTGGGTGCCGCCGCGGCGCTGGCGGTCTACGGACTCGGTGTCCGGCACGCCCACTGGCACTCGCTTTGGCCCGAGGCGACCTTCGGCGTCTTCCTGAACAAGCCGGCCCTGGGCCTCCTGCGCCTCGCGGACTTCGGCGCCGTGGCCTACCTGGTGGCCGCTTTTGCCGAGCGCTTCCCCGCCCTACTCACCTCGCGCACCCTCTCCCTCCTGGGACGGCACTCCCTGCCCGTCGTGGCGGTCCAGAGCGTGGCCATCATGACCCTCCTGCAGTTCCCCGGCCTATTCCTGAGCTCCACCTCAAGGACCCTTATCGCGGTCGCGGTCGTTGGCCTCCTCTTCGCGGTCGCAAGGTTCCACGGGCGCTTGGGCTCCACGGCCCCCGCGCCACTCGGCACTCGCCAGGCCGCCCCGCGCGGTCTAGTCGAATCCGATGGAGCACACGCGACTTGAGAAGCAGGTCCAGTTCATCCTCGAGGTCGACCGGCTGAAGGAGATTTTCCGGCAGACGGTCTGCACGCAGAGCCGGCGGGCGGAGAATGACGCCGAGCACTCCTGGCACATCTGCCTGGCCGTGATCGTGCTGGCCGAGCATGCCAACAGTCCCGGCATGGATGTCCTGAGGGTGCTCAAGATGCTCCTGATCCACGACCTGGTGGAGATCGACGCAGGGGACACCTTTGCCTATGACTCGGCGGGGATGGCCGGCCAGCACGACAGGGAGGCCAAGGCCGCGGACCGGATATTTGGGCTCTTGCCCGTTGACCAGGCCGGCGAGTTCCGTGCCCTCTGGGACGAGTTTGAGGAGAAAAAGTCGCTTGAGTCATGCTTTGCCAATGCGATCGATCGCTTCCAGCCGGTGCTCCTGAACACAAGCACGGAGGGATTCGCCTGGCAGCGCCACAAGGTTACCGCTGACCGGGTGATCGCCCGCAATTCCCACATCGCCAAAGGTTCGGCCGCCCTGTGGGAGGAGGCCCTCAAGCGGATCAACGAGGCCGTGCGGGACCATCACCTGGCCCCCGCCCCCGCTAGCCCAGGTCCCTGAACGAGCCGAACTCCGGGTCGAAGAGGCGCCGGTAGGTCCTCACGATCATGCCGTCGGTGAGCCCCGCAAGGTAGTCGCAGATCTGGCGGGCCTTGGCGGGCTTGCCCTTGGCCTCGTCCACCAGCTTTCCAACCGCGGGGGGCAGGATCCGCACGACGCGGCGCCCGGGGGCCACGTAGTTGCTCCAGCAGGAGCCCCACAGGTCGAAGAGCACCTTCCTGGCCTTGTGCTCCATCTGCTGGAGCTGGGGGCTCTCGAAGATCACGTCATTGGCGAGCTGCTTGTAGAAGGCGGCCTGGCGGAGCGCCTCCGGCGCCACGACCAGCTCGTAGCGGTAGCGGTTCGTCCTCTCGGCCATGAACGTGTCCCTTTCCCGGAGCCGGCACGCGGTGATGAACGACCCGATCCGCGCGGAGAAGATCGACTCCAGCCGGTCGCTCCGGACCGCGTCCATGAGCTCGTCCAAGAGCCTGAGCCCCTCGGCGTCGCCCACGCTCGCGTCGGCCCACCTCTCGATCCTCTCGACGGTGAGGAAGCCGGTCTTCACCCCGTCGACGATGTCGTTAAGCGAGTAGGCCGCATCGTCGGCCCAGTCCATGATCTGGCATTCGACGCTCTTGAAGGCGTTCAGGCTCTCCCCGGGCGCTAGGGTCCGCGGGATTTTGGCGCCCCCGAAGACGAAGCCGAGCGCCTCCTTCTGCGAGTCGTAGAGAAAATGGTTGGACGGCGGCTTCTTGAACTGCCCGAAGAGGGTCTTGTACTTGAGGACCCCGTCCAGGAGCGCGCGCGTCGGCTGCATTCCTCTGACCCCCGTTCGGTCCTGGTACATTGTCCCGATCAACAGGTGCAGCGTCTGGGCGTTGCCCTCGAAGCCGCCCCACGGGAGCATGAGCTCCTGCAGCGTCCGCTCCCCCGAGTGACCGAAGGGCGGGTGCCCCAGGTCGTGGGCCAGGCACACGGCCTCGACCAGGTCCCCGTCGATGTAGAAGTCGTCCTCGAGGGGGCCCTTGAGCGTCCTCAGGTAGTGGCAGATCGAGCGCCCGATCTGGGCCACCTCCATGGAGTGCGTGAGGCGCGTCCGGTAGAAGTCGTACTCCCCTGACAGGAAAACCTGCGTCTTGGACTGGAGCTTGCGGAACGCATGGGCGTGGATGATCCGGTCCCGGTCGATCTGGAAGGCGTTGCGGTAATCCGTCTTCCGGTCGCCCCCAAAGGTCTCGCTGTCGAAGGCGCGGTAGAATCGGTTGCTCATCGTGCGTGGGGACAACAGAGCAAACCCTAGGCGGGCCGGACGCAATCCCCGAGGTGGGGCCGCCCCCATCGCCGGTTCGGTGTTGTTTCGGGGCCGATTCGCGGCAAGAATGCCGCCACCTACATGAGCGCCAAGACGATGCGAGCGATTTCAAAGCTGAAGGCGGGGCCGGGCCTCGACCTGACAGAGGCTCCGGTGCCCGTGCCGGGCCCCAACGATGTCCTGATCCGGGTCAAGAAGACCTCCATCTGCGGCACCGACGTCCACATCTACAACTGGGACGACTGGGCGCAGCGCACGATCAAGGCCCCCATGATCATCGGCCACGAGTTCGTCGGAGTGATCGAGGAGGTCGGAAGCTCCGTGCAGCGGTTTAAGAAGGGCGACCTGGTGGACGGCGAGGGACACATCGTCTGCGGGGTATGCCGCAACTGCCTGGCCGGGCGGAGGCACCTGTGCAAGGACACCAAGGGGGTCGGCGTGAACCGAAACGGCGCCTTTGCCGAGTACCTATGCATCCCGGCCTCCAACGCCGTCCCGGTGGACCCGGCGATCCCGCTCGATGTCCTCTCCTGCTTTGACCCGCTGGGCAACGCCACCCACACCACGCTCCAGTTCGACCTGGTCGGAGAGGACGTGATCATCACGGGCGCGGGCCCGATCGGCTGCATGGCTGCCGCGATCGCCAAGCACTGCGGGGCGCGCAAGATCGTCGTGACCGACGTGAATGTGGACCGCCTGGCGCTCGCCGCCAAGATGGGCGCGACCCGGGTGGTCGACGTCTCGCGCGAGAAGCTCGGGGACGTGCAGGCCGAGATCGGGATGAAGGAGGGCTTCGACGTCGGCCTTGAGATGTCGGGCAACCCGAGAGCCCTTAACGACATGATCGACAACATGGCCCACGGGGGCCGGATCGCGCTCCTGGGGATCATGCCCGCCTCGGCGGCCGTCGACTGGAACAAGGTCGTCTTCAACATGCTGACGATCCGCGGCATCTACGGCCGCGAGATGTACGACACCTGGTACAAGATGACCGCCATGATCCAGAGCGGGCTCGACATCTCCCCGGTGATCACGCACCGGCTGCCCTTCACCGAGTTCCAGCAGGGCTTCGACCTCATGCGCTCGGGAAAGAGCGGCAAGATCGTGCTCAACTGGGACTAGTCGCCGATGCCCCCGTCCTACCGCGAGCACCTGAGGAGGATCCTGGCGGAAATCTCCGCGGCGGGTCTGTCCAAGAAGGAGCGCGTGATCGCCTCCCCCCAGGGCGCCGACATCTCCGTCTCCGGGGGCGCCCACGTGCTCAACTTCTGCGCGAACAACTACCTGGGCCTTGCCGATCACCCGGAGGTTGTGAAGGCGGCTCACGCGGCCCTCGACCGCTGGGGATACGGACTCGCGAGCGTGCGCTTCATCTGCGGCACCCAGGAGATCCACAAGGAGCTCGAGAGGCGCCTCTCCGGGTTCCTCGGGACCGAGGACACGATCCTCTACTCCTCCTGCTTCGACGCGAACGGCGGCGTGTTTGAGACCCTCCTGGGCGAGGAGGACGCCGTCATCAGCGACGAGTTGAACCACGCCTCGATCATTGACGGGATCCGCCTCTCGAAGGCGAAGCGGTTTAGGTACAAGAACCGCGACATGGCCGACTTGGGCGCCAAGCTCGCCGAGGCCAAGGCCCTGGGCGCCCGCTTCACCCTGATCGTCACCGACGGGGTCTTCTCCATGGACGGCTTCATTGCGCCGCTCCAGGACGTCTGCGACCTTGCGGAGAAGTACGGGGCCCTCGTCATGGTGGACGACAGCCACGGCGTGGGGTTCATGGGACCCAACGGCCGGGGCACGCACGAGCACCACGGGGTCATGGACCGGGTCGACCTGCTCACCGGAACCCTGGGCAAGGCGCTCGGGGGGGCCTCTGGAGGCTACGTGAGCGGGCGGCGCGAGATCATCGACCTCCTCAGGCAGCGCTCCCGCCCGTACCTCTTCTCCAATACCCTTCCCCCGGCGATCGCCGCCGCTTCGATCGCCTGCCTGGACCTGATCACGCGCAGCCCCGACCTCCGCCTGAAGCTCCACCAGAACACCCAATTCTTCCGCGAGGGCCTCCAGGAGGCCGGCCTCTCCATAAGGCCGGGCACCCATCCGATCGTCCCGGTCATGCTCGGGGACGCGGCCCTGGCCCAGCGCTTTGCCGCGCGCATGCTTGAAAAGGGCATCTACGTCGTCGGCTTCTTTTTTCCTGTCGTGCCGCAGGGTGCCGCCCGGATCCGGACCCAGGTGAGCGCGGCCCACAGTCCGGAAAACCTCTCGGCGGCCATCCAGGCCTTCGGGGAAACCCGAAAAGAGCTCGCCGGATAGCCGGGTTTTGGACCATCTCTTTTCCCCCTATGCCGAAGCTCACCGAAGCCGCGATCCGCAGGCTCGAAAAATCCGCCCGGGCCGCCGCGGGCCGCGCCTACGCCCCCTACTCGAAATTTCCCGTCGGCGCCGCCGTTGTCGGGGGTTCCGGAAAGATCTACAGCGGCTGCAACGTCGAGAACGCCGCGTTCGGCCTGTGCAACTGCGCCGAGCGAACCGCCATCTTCTCGGCGGTCGCCGCCGGCGAGGGCTCGATCACCGCAGTGGCCATCTACACGCCGACGTCGCTGCCCACGGCCCCCTGCGGGGCCTGCCGGCAGGTCATTAACGAGTTTGGGCCGGACGCCCTGGTAATCAGCGTCTGCGACTCGAAAAACCGGATCGAGACGCGCCTCTCGGCGTTGCTTCCCGCGGCCTTTGGCCCCGGCGACCTCGCCTAGGCCGCCTCTTGGCCACGGTTTGTCGGCCGTTCAGGCTTTTAGAGCGGACGAGACGCGTTCGCGAGACGCTTTGGAAACCCCGGCCCTCCGTGCAAAGACGGGCCATCGGCGTACCGAGGACCCGATTTCCTCAAGGATAGCCTTCGCCCTTGAATCGCTCAGGCCCGCGCCCTTCGCAAGGGCCAGCAACTCCTTTTCGCCCGGCAGTCCATTGCCGGCGACGGTCATGTTGTGCTGCCCGTTAACACCGCTTGAAAACGTGATGTCAAATGCGGGCGAGAGCGCCCACTCGCCACTGGGGGACGCGAGAAATGCGTGATTTTTAACGTGGTCGTCCCGGTTGTGTGCCAGGACATTGAATGCCGCCCTGCGATAGGCCTGCTCCACCTGCTTGAAGTCGCGCGTGACCCCGAATACGACGGCGAGAAACTCCTGATAGTCCCTGTTGGGGTGCTGGAAATGGGAATGCACCATTCCCCCGAAGGTGTGCGTGTGGATCAGGGCTCCTTCCGGGCCCATGTCGAAGCGCCGCACACCGAAGAAACTCCCCTGTTCTGTCACGAACAATCGGGTCGGTGGAACAGTGACGCCGGCGGTCCGTGCCATTTGAGCATAGGCTTCCTCGATGCTCCCTGCGTCCTCGGGATCCCCCTTGGATCGGAACTTTACAATCCAATGCTCATATCCGTCCTTCGCATCCAGAATGTCCGTCGTCACCTTGTTTCTCGCCGGGTTAAAGGCGACGAAAACCTTGGGCCGCGATCCGCTTGACGAACCGCCGGCGGCGCGCAGGGCAGGCAGCGCTTCCTCCGGACTACCTGCGACAATGCGCTCGGCCTGGGCGGCCACGCTTGCAAGGTCCAGCGCGAGGTCCCGCTGCATCCCGTCGTCATCGGCGGGTTCATAGCAGAGGGCCCCTGCGCCCCGGTTTCCGATATAAGACAATCTGTCTAGCGGAGAGAGGTTCTCGGGTGCGATTCCCTTCGATTGAAAGTAACGATCCGTGAGAAGGCGTCCCCACCCGTCGGGGAGCGAGTCGTCGAACACGCCGTACAACCCCTCAAAAATCAGCGTTGGTTCACGTTTGAGTCCTGCGCTGAGCGGCAAAAAATACGGGGAGACGGCAAAGCCGTCGGTGAGCCACCGCGAATCGTATTCAAAATAAATTTCTCGGTTTGGTGTTTCTGCGAGCGTGCCCACGGTCCGGCCGGCAAGGCTAACTTTGAGTTTGCGAAGCGTGCTCACCGAAAGGTTTTACCACGCTTGCGCTCAGGCGGATTTAGCCGCTCCAGCTGCGCCATGGTTTGAGGGACTATGGCCCCAGGCGAAAACAGCTTCTCAAAATCGGGAACCCCCTCAAGAACCACGGCCAACTTTGCCAGAGTTTCTAGCCCAATTTGCCCGGAAACCTCAAAATGCTTGAGCGTCCACGGGCTTACTCCAGCGCGTCTCGCGAGTTCTTCCCGCGACCAGCCACGCTGGAGCCGTCTGGCCTTCGCGCGGACGGCTATCCCCTTTGTGATAACCAGCGGTGCTGTGCCAAGAAAGGATAAGATATTGTCCTTTGGTGTCATTAATAGGATTTAAAGGTAATATATTACCCATTAAGTTCAAGGAAAAGTGCTTCTTTTGGGATGGGATGACAACAGGATCGAGACGCGACTCTCGGCGCTTCTCCCCGCGGCCTTTGGCCCCGGTGACCTGGCCTAGGGCCCGGAAAAAAACGCGAGGACGCTCTCGGCGACAGCCGCGGCCGGGAATTCCTGCTCGGAACGGTCGCCGAGGTCCCTGAGCTTAACGACCCCTCGCGCGAGCTCCTCGCTCCCGTAGATCAGCGCCACCTTGGCGCCGGACTCGACGGCTGCCTTGAACTGCTTTCCAAAGGCGACTTCCTTCATCGGGTAGTCCACGCGGTAGCCGATCGCCCTGAGGGCGAGGATGTCCGCGAAGGCACTCTTCCTCTCCGCCTCGCCTCCGATCACGCAGTAGACGTCCGGAGCCTGCGAGACCACCGGGGTAAGGCCCCGCTCGTCCAGGAGAAGGGCGAAGGTCATGTCCCCGATGGCAAAGCCCACGGCGGGCAGGTCCGAACCCCCGAGCTTCCCGACCAGGTCGTCGTAGCGTCCCCCGCCGGCCAGGGCCCTCAACTCGCCCTTCCGGTCAAAGGCCTCGAACACGAAGCCCGTGTAATAGGCCAGACCCCGGACGACGCCCAGGTCGACCTGCACGAAGGCGGAGAGGCCCATGGCGGAGAGCCCGCCCAGGAGTTTCCTCCAGTCGGCCAGGCGCGCGGTGATCGCCGGGGACGCGCCTGCGCCGAGCGCCGACTCGATCTCGTCGAACGAGCGGATCGCGAGGAAAGAGAGGACGCGCGCCTTCGTGGCCGGATCAAGCGGACCGAAGCGTTCCTCGTAGCCCTTGAACGCCGCGTCCCCATTTCGCTCAAACTTGTCGACGGCACCCAAGAGCGCGCGGATCTTCTCCTCGTCAAGCCCGAGGGAGCCGAGGAAGTGAAACCAAAGATTGCGGTCGCTCAGGCGGATGCAGAAATCGTCAGGGGTGAGCCCAAAGGCCCGCATGCACTGGATCTGGAGCGCGATCAGCTCAATCTCGGCCTCCGGGCCCGCCTCGCCGAAAATATCCGCGTTGAACTGGAAGAAACACCGGCCCCTGCCCTTCTGCATCCGCTCGTAGCGGTAGAATTCGGCGATGCTAAACCACTTGATCGGGCGCTTGAGGGAGCCGGCGCGCTCGCCCACGAGCCTGCAGACGCTCGGCGTCATCTCGGGCCTGAGCGCCACCTCGCGCTTCCCCTTGTCGGTGAAGCTGAAAAGCTGGGCCTCGATCTCGTCCCCCGACTTGGCCCGGTAGAGGTCCAGGGGCTCCAGGACGGGGGTGTCGTACTCTACGAAGCCGAAAGCGGCAGCCGTCTGCCGCCAAATGCGAAAGATGTGGTTACGTTTCGCAAGATCTTCAGGGTAAAAGTCGCGAAACCCGGGCAGGGTCTGAAACATGGCCATCGGTGACGGACAGGCTGTTGGACGCCCCTTGCAGGGCGAACCAAAAGTGGTCCGGCACCCCTCACCCTCAGGTGAGGGTAGTCAGATCGAGCTTCTTCAGCTGCTGCTTGAGGATCTTGCCGGCCTTGAATTTGACGACGGCCCGCTGGGGGATAATGACTGCCGCTTCTGGCTTGTTGGGGTTCCGGCCGACACGCTGTTTCCGCACCTGAACTTCAAGTACGCCAAAGTTACGCAACTCGACGTTGCGCCCCTCTGACAGTGCTTTCTGTACGATGTCGAGGGTCTGTTGAACCGTGTCGACAATCTGTTTCTGCGGGAATCCAGCCTTGCGGTAGATCTCCAACACGATCTCGCGTTTTGTGAGGTTCGTGGACATGAATAGTTCCTTTGGGTATAGGCTTTACTGAAGCGTCTTAAATTATTCGTCTGGGATGAATTGCGTCAATACTTATCACTGCCCGTCTCATGCCTGATCCCGTAGCCGTAAATTCCATGTTCGGGCGCATCGCCCACCGCTACGACCTGGCCAACCGGGTTTTGAGCGGTGGAATCGACATTTATTGGCGATTTCGACTCGTAAGGGCAGTCCGTCGGGCCGGTCCTCGGGACGTGCTGGACCTGGCCACAGGTAGCGGGGATGTCGCCTTTGCGCTCGCCCGCTCCCTCCCCGAAATGACTCCGATAGTCGGCATGGATTTTTGCGCCCCCATGCTCGATGAGGCCCGGGTCAAGAAGGCCGAGCAGTCCGAGGCGTTCGCCCACGTCGACTTTAGGGAAGGCGACGGCCTTGCGATTCCCCTCCGCGACCAGACCCAGGATGCCGTAACCATCGCCTTCGGCCTGAGGAACATGGCCGACCGCGCGAAATGCCTCTCCGAGATGCGGCGGGTGCTGCGGCCGGGCGGCCGGCTCTTTGTCCTGGAATTCTCGAGGCCCTGGGCCTGGGTGCGCCCGGTCTATTCACTTCTGCTGCGCTTCTTTGTGCCCACGCTGGCGGGGCTACTGACCGGTGACCGCGGGGCCTACTGCTACCTAGGGGACTCGATCGAGGGGTTTCCCGACCACGTCCGCCTCGCCCAGGAGATCCGGGATGCGGGCTTTGCGGACGTTTACGTCCTCCGGATGACGATGGGTATCGTGGCCCTCCACGTGGCCCGGCGCTAAGGCGCCCCTCTAGTTGAACGACTTGCCGCAGCCGCAGGTCGTGTGGGCGTTCGGGTTCTTGATCTCGAAGCCCTTGCCGTGCAGGCCGTCGTCAAAGTCAATCGTGGTGCCGTCCAGGTGCTCCAGGCTCTTCGGGTCGACGACGATCGGCACCCCCTCGCTCAGAAAGGAGGCGTCCCCGGCCTTGGTCTGGTCAAAGGACATCCCGTACTGCATCCCCGAGCAGCCGCCCGTCTCGATGAACAGGCGAAGGTTTTGTGAGGGATCTCCGGCCTCGGCGCGCATAGTTCTCACCTGGTTCGCGGCCCGTGGCGTCAGTTGAATCATGCAGGCACCGTAGGAGAGCGACTGACCTTGTCAAACGGCGCTGTGGACCGGAATCGGGCGCCCTGCAGCAGAAATCGGGCCGGATAAGAGGAATGTTCACTTGCAAGGCGCGGGGGCGGGCGTTTCCCTAGCCAAAGATTGGCTGCGATCACCCACATCCTTAACGAGATCAACTACGAGATGGTCCGCATGCTCGCCGAGGGCGGCATGGGTGTCGTCTACGAGGCGCACCAGCTGGGCGCCGGTCAGTTCCGGAAAACGGTCGCCGTGAAGTTGATCCGCGAGGAGTACTCGGCGATCCCGGAGTTCCAGAAGAATTTCATCGGCGAGGCGCGCCTGGTTGCCGACCTGATCCACACCAATATCGTCCAGACCTACCACCTGGGCCAGATCCACGGGCAGTACTTCATGGTGATGGAGTTCGTGGGAGGCCAGAACCTCGAGCAGTTCCTGGAAAAGCACCGCTCCAGCCAGAAACTGGTGCCCGTTGACCTGGCCGCGTTCATCGTCTCCCGGGTCGCCCGCGGCCTGACCTACGCCCACCAGAAGAGGGACCGGCAGGGCAACCACCTCAACATCGTCCACAGGGACATCGGCCCGAAGAACATCCTGATGGGATACGAGGGCGACGTGAAGCTGACCGACTTCGGCATAGCGAAGGCGCTTAACCTGATGTACAACGAGGAGGGCAAGGTGATCGCCGGCAAGGACGAGTACCTCTCCCCCGAGCAGGCGAGCTACGCCGTCACCGACGCCCGGGCCGACCTCTTTCCCCTGGGAATCGTGCTCACCGAGATCCTCCTCGGAAAGAACATCTTCAGGGACCTGGACCGCAGCCAGTCGAGGCGCAACATCCTCTCGATGCCGATCCCGCACTTCCAGACGCTCAGGCCCGACATCGACCCCCGGCTCGAGGCCATCATCCAGAAGGCGCTCAAGAGGGACCGCGACCTGAGGTACCAGTCGGCGGCCGAGATGCTCCACGACCTTGAGGTCTACCTCTACAGCGACGGCTACGGCCCCACCAACGAGAAGCTCGGACTTTACATGCGGACCCTCTTCAACGTCCGCGACCCCCAACCCATCGTCGCGCTTTCCGCCCTTCCCCGCCCTCCCGAGCCATGAGGCGTAAGGCACGCCCAAGCCGATGAGCTCAGGTGGATTCAGCCAGGACCTTCGCCAGCGCCAGACCCAGTCTCTGGTCCTCGCGCCCCAGCTTCGGCAGTCGCTGAAGATCCTGCAGGTGGCGGCCCTCGACCTGCGCTCCGTCATCCAGGAGGAGCTCCAGTCGAACCCAACGCTCGAGGAGCTCCCCATGGAGGGGATGAGCGCCGAGAAGCAGGAGCCTGAGTCCGACGAGTCCGACGCGAACGGCGATGACACCGGCGCGAGCGCCGAGGGCACCCCCGACCCGGTCGCCGAGGCCAAGTCCGAGGAAATGGACTTCTCCAAGGAGTTCGAGATCCTCGGCAAGATCGACGAGGACTGGCGCGACTACATGTCGAGCGCCGGGGGGACCAACAGCTTCACGGCCGAGGACGCAGAGCGCAGGCAGCATTTTTTCGACTCGGTGGCCACCGAGACCTCGCTCCAGGAGCACCTGATGATCCAGGCCCACATGACGGACCTCTCCGAGCAGGGATTGGCCGCCATGACGCACCTGGTGGGAAGCTTGGACGACCGCGGCTTCCTCACCGTGAAGGCCGCCGACGTGGCCCTCCAGACGGGCCTGCCGCTGGACGCGGTCCAGGAGGCCGTTGCCGCCCTGAAGGGATTTGATCCCCCGGGGATCGGCTCGGACAGCCTGGGCGAGTGCCTCCTAGCCCAGCTGGCCGCCAAGGGCAGGCGCGACTCGCTCGCCTCGCGCATCATCCGCGACTACTTCGACCTGCTGACCCGCCGCAGGATCCCCGAGATCTCGCGCAAGCTCGGGGCCGCGTCCGACGACGTCCAGGGTGCGATTGAGGAAATCGGCAAGCTTGACCCTGCCCCTGGCCGGCGGTTCGCCGACGACCAGAACCGGGTGGTCGTGCCCGACGTGATCGTCGAGCACGACGGCAACGAGTGGAAGATCCACCTCAACAACGACTACATCCCGAGGCTTCGGATCTCGAGCACCTACCGGGACATGATCGCCAAGGGCACGCTTTCCAAGGGCGAGCGCGACTACCTCAAGGACCGAATCCGCTCCGGCAAGTTCCTGATCGACTCCATCGAGCAGCGCCAGCGCACCATCGAGCGGATCACCCGCGAGATCCTGAAGGCCCAGATGCCGTTCTTTGAGAACGGGGTCTCCCAGCTGAAGCCCCTCACCATGACCCAGATTGCCGACGTGGTCGGAGTCCACGAGACCACGGTCAGCCGAGCGATCGCCAACAAGTACATCCGCACCCCGCACGGGATCTTCGAGTTCAAGTACTTCTTCACCCCGGGCTACCAGAACGACAGCGGCGCCTCGGTCTCCAACACGAGCGTCAAGGAGATGATCGCCGACCTGGTCGCCGGCGAGGACAAGGCGGGCCCCTTCAGCGACCAGGAGCTCGTGAGCAAGCTGCAGGAAAAGGGGATCAACATTGCCCGGCGGACGGTCGCAAAATACCGCGAGGAGCTCGGCATCCTGCCGAGCAACCTGAGGCGCGACTACAAGTAGTCCCGTTCCTGGGTCTACTTTGCGATCACTTCCAGGCACACCGGCCCGATGAGGCCCGATTCCATGAGCGGCGAGTCCTTCGAGTAGAACTTCCACGTCGTGAAAGTGTAGCGGCCCTTCGACGGCCGGGCCGTGCCCGCCGTCAGCCACGCCGGGATCTCCTTCAGCGAATGCCCGAGGTTCACCTTCTCGGTCGGAGTCTTGCCGATGCCGGTCCAGATGTCCTCAGCGCCCCAGACGCAGTCGTCGGGCTCCTGCTCGTCGCCGATCAGGCGGTTGGGCCAGAGGTTCGTGATGCGGACCTCGAGCGCGTTCTCCCCGGGCCTTAGGGCTCCGGTGATCTCGACCCGGAACGGGGGCTTCCACAGAATGCCGAGGTTCCGCCCGTTCACGCTCACGACCGCCACGTTCTTCACGCTACCGAGGTTCAGGAACACCCTGCCCTCCCTAGGCGTCCAGGGGACGCTCTTCGTGTAGACCGCCGTCCCTGAGTAGTACTTGATCCCGGGGAGCGGGTTCTTCGACCAATCCGAGAGGACCGGGAAGGATGAGCTCGGGGGCCCGCCCCACTTCGGGTCGAACGCGACCGTCCATCCGCCGCCCACTTCCTGGGCGCAGGCATAATTTTCCCAGTTGCGGCCCCCGCTGGCCGGGGCGCTTGCGGGAGTCCTGAACACGACGAACGTCGAGCCGCTCGGGTCAAAATGGATGGGGAGCGAGGTCGTCACTCCTCCCGTCGAGGAGAAAATCTGCGCGGCGCGCTCTTGGCCCGACGCCGGGTCCCAGAGTTCGGGCAATCGGCCCGCCACGCGGAATGTGCAGGTCACCTCCCGCTCCTCTCCCCGCTGGTTTGAGACAAAGTACACGTCGGCGCCCTGGATCCTCCTGTGGATCCAGAGAATCCCCGGCTCGCTCGCCGAGAAGTCGGGCCCGATGCCGTGAGCGGCGAGGACGTCGGTTACCGGGCCCTGGCGGACCGCTTTCCCGGCTCCCCAAACCTCCGCCGCGATCTTTGCCACCTCGGCGTCGCACGCGGGATAATCCTCCAGGCTCGGCGAGGCCACGGGACGAGGACCGACGACTGGAACCCCGGCCGCCACCAGCTCGCGCACCTTGCGCGCCACCGCAGGCAGCATCGCGGGCGAATCGGGCAAAACGACGACGCCGTAGCTCATGCCCGAGGGGAGCTTGAGCCGGCCGCCGGCGGCGGCGGCCTTCAGGAAGATCTCCACGCTCACGCTGTCCCCGTCGTAGCCCTCGGGCGGCAGCGTCTCGGCCCCCACGTACGCGATGTCGCCCACAAAGGTTCCGGCCTGCAGGAGGGTCTGGCAGCGCGAGAGGTACGTGAGCCACGCCGGAGCCTCGTCCCACCACGTCTGGTTGCGCCCGAAGTGCGTACCCCACGGGCCCATGCCGACGCCCGGCTTCACACCGTTCCAGGGCTGGTGGGCCGAGGTGTGGAGGATGAACTGGCTTATCCCGAGGCAGTAGGCGCGGTCTCCCGCGGCCTTCAGCGCATAGGGGTCCTGCCGCCACTGGGCGTACTGGGGCTGGCCGGTGAAGGCCTCCGCGCCCACGACCGACCTGCCGGTGATGTGGGCGCTCGAGGCGACGGGCTTAAGCGTCGGCCAGCCCCACTCGCTCGGGCTGGCCCAGAATTCGGCGGCCACGTCGTCGACCCGGGTCCCGGAGGTTACCGTGTCAAAGGGTCCGGTGTACGGCTCGCAGGCGAGCCGGACCCCGGGATACTTGTGGGCGCGCTCGGTCATGTAGCCGTAGTAGTTGTCGGCAAAGAGGTCCGCGATCGTCTGCGTCCAGTCGCGCTGGAAGCGGGCGGAGAGCTCCTTGCTCTCGACCACCCGGCTGCTCTTCACGACAAGCCACGGCACGGGGTCGTAGCCGCGCCTGCGCGTGAACTCCTCCCGGAAGGACGGCGACCAGTCCTGGTCGCCCACCTCATAGCTGTCGATGAAGACGGACTTGAGCGACCTGCCGGTCGCAGGCCCCGCATTCTCCAGGACCTTGCTGACATAGGCGTCGAAGTGGGCGTCCACGCCCTCGCGGTCGAGTTTGTCGCACTCAAGCCCGAGGCCCCCCGGGGGCGCCGGCTCGTTCATGGCGCCCGTTGTCGTCCTGCCAAAGCGAAGGATCGCCCAGGAACCGGCCGGTGCCTCCCAGGCGAGCGAGCCGGCGCCATCCATCCTTGAGGTCAGGTCGATGATCTCCTGGCGCCCAACGGGCGCTGCAGTGTCCCTCACCGCCAGAACGGCGATGTCGCGGTAGAAGTCCCAGCGCGCGTCGACCTGGGGCCTCTTCAGGGTGCCCTTGAAGGCGCCGGGTCCCTCGAAGCGCTGCTCGCTAAAGACGACCTTCTGCATCGATTTCTCGACGGGGATCCACGGGCCCCCGCTCGAGGACCAGCCGGGGCCGTTGTGAAAGCCCAAATCGAGGCCCAGGCGGTCAGCCTCGGTGGCGGCGAACCTCATGAGGCTCCACCACTCCTCGCTCCGAAACTTGACGGGGCCGTCGATGGGAAGCTGCCCGACGTGAAAGATGTAGGCTCCCCCGAGTCCCACGCGCTTCATGCTCTCCAGGTCCGCGGTTATCCCTTCCCGGCTCACGCAGCCGCTCATCCAGTGCCACCAGGTCCTCGGCTTCGCCGACTCCGGCGGAGACTGGAAGGCGGTGGCGATGTCGAGGGGTTCAGGGGCGGGGCTATCGGCTCCGCGTGCAGCAGACGCGCACAGGAGCCCGAGCGCCAACAGGGGTAGTGTCGGGATTCTCATGCGCCTGCTTAATCACAGTTGCGCACTCGGGTCGACGCGGATCGCACTTCCCTGGAAGCGCGCGCAGTCGTCCGGGTCGACCCACGCGTTGAAGGCGATCATCGCCGCGTTGTCGCCGGTGTGGCACGGCTCCGCGGCGAGGAAGGCGGCCCCGGCGCCGGCTGCGGCAGCCTGTATCCTGGAGCGAAGCTCCAGGTTGTTGGCGACACCCCCGGAGAGGCCCACGCTGCGGTAGGCCCTTAGTTGCAGGGCCGCCCGGGTCTTCGCCGCCAGTGCGTCCACGACCGCTTCCTGGTAGCTTGCGCACAGGTCGGACGCCCGGGCGCGCACCTCGCTCTCGGGCATCGCCTGGATCCGGTAGCGCAGGCTGGTCTTGAGCCCCGAGAAGCTGAAGTCCAGGTCCGCGCGCTTTCCGATGCCGCGTGGAAAATCAAAGGCGGTGGGGCTCCCGCCCCCGGCCAGCTTTTCGACCTCGGGACCCCCGGGGTAGCCAATCCCCAGGAGCTTGGCGCCTTTGTCCAGGGCCTCTCCGGCGGCGTCGTCCCGGGTGCCCGATATCCGCTCGATCCTCCGGTCGCTCCCGATCGAGAAGAGCAGCGTGTTGCCCCCGGAAACCAGGAGCCCCAGGTGGGGCAGCAGCCCCTCGATGGCCGGGCTGAAGACCGCCGGGTCCCTTGCGTGCAGTGCAATGAAGGGCGACCACGCATGGGCCCGCAAGTGGTTCACACCGACAACCGGGAGCGCCCGGGCCAGGGCGACCGCCTTGGCGGCCGCGGTCCCCACGGCCAGGCACGCGGCAAGCCCGGGGCCCCGGGTCACGGCGACCTTCGTGATCGCCTCCCACGCCCCGCAATCCCGCGCCTTCTCGAGGAGGGGCCCAAAGTGGCGCAGGTGCTCCCGGGTCGCGATGTCGGGCACCACCCCGCCGTGCTCGGCGTGGAGGGAAATCTGCGAGTGGATCCACTCGCCGGCGATGCCCCGCACCGGATCGAAGATCGCGACTGCGGACTCGTCGCAGGAACTTTCAAAAGCGAGGATCACCGGCTTAGCGTGCGGGCGACCCTTAGGACGTCCAGAGCGGCCTCCAGCTGCCGGTCCCGGATCGGCGTGAAGTCGAAGCGCTCCCGGAACTCGGCCGGATCTGTCACATCGGGGCGCGCCACCTGGCGCTCGATCTTCTGGTCCTCGTCCGGCGTCAGGACGACCTCGACGTGGGGCGCGATGCCCCGGGCGTTGATCAGGACCCCGCTCGGGGTGAAGTAGTGCGCCGTCGTGAGCCTTAGCCCCTCCCCGTTGCGGAGCTTGAAGATCGTCTGCACGCTGCCCTTCCCGTAGGAACGCTCCCCGACGATAACGGCCCGCCCGGAGTCCTTGAGGGCCCCGGCCACGATCTCCGCGGCGCTCGCGGTCTGCCCGTTGATGAGGACCGCCACGGGCAGCTTCAGCGGCTCCCCCTCGTTCTCGGAGTAGTAGTTCTCGCGGTCCGCGGGCTTTCGGCCCTGCGTGTAGACGATCAGGTTCCCCTTCTTGAAGAAGGGCTCCGCCACGTCGACAGCGGCGTCCAGGAGCCCGCCCGGGTTGTTGCGCAGGTCGATCACCAGGCTGTCGATCCCCTTGGAGAGGAGTCCGTTCAGGGCCTCGAAGAATTGCTCGCCGGTGTGGTCGGAAAACTCCCGGATCTGCAGGTAGCCGACCGAGCCGTCCAGGACCCGGGCGCCGCGGACGCTCAGGATCTTCACCACCTCGCGAAGGACATCCACCTCGAAGCGGCGGTCCTCGCTTGGCCGCCGCAGGCCGACCTTCACGTGGGTGTTGGGCTTGCCGCGCAGGCGGTCCACGACCTTGTCGATCGCCACCCCGTGCTGCACGGCCTTACCGTCGACGTTTAGGATCTGGTCCCCCTCCCGAATCCCGGCCTTGGCCCCCGGGCCTCCCGCGATCGGGGAGGTCACGGTGAGGATCCCCTTGTTCATCTCGATCTCGACCCCGATCCCGCCGTATTCCCCGTCCAGGTCCTCGGCCAGATCCTCGTTGTCCTTCACCTCCAGATACTCCGAATGCGGGTCGAGCGACTCGACCATCCCGTGGATGGCCTGCCTGGA
>CAITBM010000069.1 GCA_903890485.1 uncultured Opitutaceae bacterium
CCCCGAGCGTGTAGGTGAACGCCCCGCCCAGGTTGAAGCCGCCGAGGGCCACGCTGCCGGCGGCCGAGTCAAACTTCACGGTGTTGACCGTCGTGTTGCCGGTGAGGGTCGGGGTAAGGCGTGTCGTTCCCGTGAAGTCGACCTTGACCGAGTTGCCGCTGCCCGGAGCCGTGCCGCCGACCCAGTTGGCGCCGGTGTTGTAATTGCTGTTGGCGCCCGACGCCCCGTTCCAGGTCGTGAAGGTCGTGTTCGGGGTGATGCGGTACGAAGTGATGCCGTCGTTCGTGGTCGAGCTGACGGCCTCGATCGTGCCGGAGCCGGAGCCCGAGAAATAGATGTCGTTGAGGAGCGTGGCGCCGAGGGCCGCGGTCGTCGTCGCCAGCGCCTGGGTGTTGGGCCCCGACACGGCCGCCCGTGTAATTGTTGATGGTGAGGACATTGTTGCCCGCATCCGTTAGGCCCGTGAAGACGAAGGCGTTCGTCCCGCCCACGCCGAAGTCGAGCGTGGCGTTTCCGTTGATGGTCAGGTTGCCGACGGCCTGGGAGTTGTTGTTGAGCGCCAGGGTGGTGCCGGCCGCAAGGGTCAGATTCCCCGCCTGGGCGAGCGTGTTGCTCTGGCCGAGCTGGAGGGTACCGCCGCTCACCGTCGTCCCGCCCAAGTAGGTGTTGCCCCCGTTCAGCGCGCCGGTGCCGTTGGATAGCACCAGGGTCCCGTTGCCCGTCTTGGTGAGGCTGCCCGCGGTGCTCGTGGAGCCGTTCGCGATCTTCCCGGAGATGGTGGAGGTGGTGCCGCTCGCCGTGTCAACGGTCAGCGTGCGGTTGGTTGCCGAGTTCGACAGGTTGACCGCGCCCGACTGCGTGGCGTTGGCCATGCTGAGCGTGTAGCTGCCGCCGCTCTGCGTGAGCGTGCCCGCCGAGGTGATCCCCGAGAGGCCGGCGCTCGCGGTCAGGGAAACATTGTTCGAGATCGTGCTCGCGTTGGTCGAGCCGAGCGTGCCGCCCGCGAGCGTGACCCCGCCCGTGGAGGCCCCCAGGGCGGAGCTGGAATTGGCGTTGAGCGTTCCGGCGCTGATCGTCGTCCCGCCCGTGTAGGTGTTGGCGCCGGAGAGCGTCGTGGTGCCCGTCCCGGTCTGCGAGATCGACCCGGTACCGGAAATGACGCCGGTGGAATTGACCGTGCCGGTGCCGTTCACCGTAACGGCGTTTGCCCCGAGGGCCACCGTGCCCCCGAGCGTGAGCGAGCCGGCCGAGTTGTTCTGGACCTGGATGGCGTTGTCGAGCGACAGGTTCGAATTGATCGTCTGGCTCGCCGATCCGTGGGTCTGGGTGAGGAAAATGCCGGTGGGGCCGGCGGCCGAGGAGCCGTTGAACTCGATGCTTCCCCCGTTGAGCGTGTAGGAGAAGGGCGCGTCGATCTGGAGGTTCCGGACGACCTGGTTGCCCGTCACCGCGATCGCCTGGGCGATGCTCACCTGGCTGTTGTCAAAGAGGATGTCGCCCCCGACCGCGGGGTTGGAGGCCGGCGTGTTGTTCCAGTTCGTGTCGTTGGTGGTCGTCCCCTGGGCGCCCCAGGTGCTGGTTCCCGCGCCGTTGGTCCACAGGTTCGAGACCACGCTGGTGAGCGCCACATCGTTCACCTGGTGAACGTCGGTCGAGCCGCCCGTGCTCCCGGTGAAGCCCATCACCAGATTGTTGGGCCGCGCGTACCCCGACAGGTCGATGGAATACAGGAGGCTGTAGGGACCGGTTCCGCCCGTCTGCAGGTAGACGGACATCTGGTTGGTCGCCGTGATGATGATCTGGATGGAGCGCTGGTTGGCGCCCGTCGGCCGGGTCGTTGAGCCCGGGAATGCGAGGGTGGTGCCCGAGCCGTTCGTGCCGCCCAGGTAGTTGTAGCCCGTGAGGCCCTGGCCGGGTCCGCGGACCGCGATCGCGTTCGGGACAAAACCGGTGCCGCCGATGCGTCCCTCCGTGGGATTGGAGTAATTGCCGAATTCGTCGATGCCGACACCGATTTAGCCGCCGTTCATGCCGTTGATGTCGGCGCCGCCACCGCCGGCCGCCGTCTTCTGGGCGTAACCCAGGCTGCCGCCGTAGGCGCCCACCCCAAAGGTCTGGCTCGCATCGGCGAGGAAGAAGGTGATGCCGTCGGCACCCGAACCGTTGAACGAGGCAAAGTTGAAGGTCGCCGTGATCGTGGCGTTGGCGCTCGCAAAGGCCGTCGTGTTGACAGCGTACGTCGCCTCATTGCCCGCGCTGCTGGTCAGCTGCAGCCACCCGGATCCGGCCGAGTCGCCAAGGCCGTTGGCCGTGAGCTGCGGCGTGTATCCTGTCCCCCCCACCGTCCAGCCCGAGTCAAGGGTCGTTCCGGTGAAGCTGCCCGTCAGGGTCGTGGTCTGGGAGCGGGCCGCCGGAAGAAAAGCAAGAGCCGCCGCCATCGCCAATGCGGCGACCGCGGTGGAGCGAACCCTGACAGGTGTCTCTGCTCGACTGCTTTTCAAAGTGACTATAATCGTGGCGTAAGGTGTTCCATCGGCACAAGTTTAAGGCGCCGGGCTACGTAGTTCCCAAGATGTTGTTAGTTAATATTTTATGGCTTACAGGTTTTTGATCGCTTCCCCCGGTGCCCTCCAGCACCCCCTTCAATGAAATTCCCAAGGGTGAATCCCCGACTCCTGGCCCTCGTTTCACTTGCTGCAACCGTTGTCATAACTGGGTGTGCGAGATCGAGCCCAAAAGCATGGCAAGGCTATATCGAGGGCGAATTCACCTACGTTTCATCACCCCTTGGGGGACGCCTGGAGAAGCTCTTTGTTACCAAAGGGACTCGGATTTCCTCCGGTACTCCCCTTTTTGAGCTCGAGCACGCGGCTGAGGCGGCGGCCCTCCGGCAGGCCACCCGGCAGCTCGAGGCCTCGAAGGCCCAGCTGGAAGACATCCGGAAAGGATCAAGGCCCGAGGAGATCGCGGCCCTGGAGGCCCATCTCGGCAAGGCCAGGGCCGCAGCCGAGCTCTCGCGCCTGGATCTCGCGCGCCAGCAGTCCCTCTTCAAGTCGTCGGCGATCTCTGAGAGCGATTTTGACCGCTCCCGGCTGACCCATGAGGCCGATGTCCGCGCCGTCGACGAAGACCAGGCAAGGCTCGAGACCGCGCGCCTGGGCGGCCGGCCCGACGCCGTCGAGGCCGCTGTCGCGGCCATGCGGGCCGCTTCCGACGCCGAGTCCCATGCCCGCTGGAGCGTGGACCAGAAGGTGCAGGCGGCCCCGGCGGCGGCCCTCGTGTACGACACGCTCTACCGCGAGGGGGAATTCGTGGCAGCCGGAGCCCCCGTCGTGTCGCTCCTCTCCCCGGCGAACATAAAGGTGCGGTTCTTTGTCCCCGAGCCGGAGCTGGCGCGCGTGAAGGTGGGGGATCCCGTGGCCGTCCGGGTCGAGGGCATGGCCGCGCCCGTCGAGGCGGTGGTCAGCTACCTCTCTGCGCAGCCCGAGTACACGCCGCCGGTGCTCTACAACCAGGACAACCGGTCCAAGCTCGTCTTTATGGTGGAGGCGTCCTTTGCACCCGCCGTGGCCGCGGACCTCCATCCCGGCCAGCCCGTCGACGTCCGACCCGGGGCCAAATGACGGCCACGGCCGAGCTCGCGATCGACGTCACGGGCGTCACGAAGCGCTTCGGCGGCAAGACCGTCGTGAACGGCATCGACCTCCAGGTCGAGACCGGGGAGATCTACGGGTTCCTGGGCCCCAACGGGAGCGGCAAGACGACCTTTATCCGCATGCTCTGCGGCCTCCTCACCCCCGACGCGGGATCCGGGACCTGCCTGGGCCGGGACATCCTCCACGAGCAGGCCCTGATCAAGAGCGAGGTCGGGTACATGACTCAGAGGTTCAGCTACTACGAGGACCTGAGCATCCGGGAGAACCTGGATTTCATCGCCCGGATCTACGGGATAAGCGACCGCAAGGCGGCGGTGGACCGGAGCCTCGAGCGGCTGGGGCTTGCCAACCGCAGCGCGCAGCTTGCCGGCCAGCTCTCCGGAGGGTGGAAGCAGAGGCTGGCATTGGCAGCCTGCCTGATCCACGGCCCGAAGCTCCTTCTCCTGGATGAGCCGACTGCGGGCGTCGATCCCAAGGCCCGGCGCGAGTTCTGGGACGAGATCCACCGGCTCTCCACCGAGGGCATCACGGTCCTGATCACCACCCACTACATGGACGAGGCCGAGCGCTGCCACCGGCTGGCCTGCCTGGCCTATGGCAACCTCCTGGTCCGCGGCACGGTCGCCGAGGTCATCGACGCCGCCCATCTTTCGACGTGGTCGGTCACCGGGGCGGACCTGCCGGCGCTCGCCGAGTCCCTCAAGGGCCAGCCCGGGGTCGAGCAGGTCGTGCCCTTCGGGGGGACGATCCACGTGAGCGGCCGCGACGCGCCGAAGGTCGAGGAGGCGCTCGCCGGGCTCTGCTCCCCGGGGCACCAGCGCACCCGGATCAAGTCCGGGCTGGAGGACGTATTCATCGGGCTCATGGACCACGCGAAGGACAACTTCAGCTAGGAGCGCGGCCATGCGAGCATTCTCATTCCACCGACTCTGGGCCATCGTGATGAAGGAATTCATCCAGATGCGGCGGGACCGCGTCACGTTCGCCATGATGATCGGGATCCCGCTCCTGCAGCTGACGCTCTTCGGCTACGCCATAAACTCGGACCCGAAGCACCTGCCCACCGCGCTCCGATTGGCCGACCAGGGCCCGTTCGCACGGACGCTCGTGGCCGAGCTCACTCACAGCGGCTACTTTGATGTCGTGAGGGTCACCGGCTCCGAGGCCGAGGTGGAGCGCCTCCTGCGCCTGGGGGACGTGCAGTTCGTGGTCAACATCCCCGAGGATTTCACCCGGAAGGTGCTCCGCGGTGAGCGCCCCACGGTGCTCGTCGAGGCCGATGCGACCGACCCGGCGGCAACGGGACCGGCCATCTCCGCCGTGAGCGCGCTGGCCAGCTCGGCCCTGGACCGCGACTTGAAGGGCGCGTTGGCCCGGCTCAGGGGCTCCGCGCCCCCCGTGAACTTCGAGGTCCACGCCCACTACAACCCCGAGAACATCACCCAGTTTAACGTCGTCCCCGGCCTCATGGGCGTCGTGCTGACGATGACCATGGTCGTGATCACGGCCCTCGCGATCACCCGCGAGCGCGAGCGCGGGACAATGGAGAACCTCCTGGCGACCCCGGCGCGGCCCACCGAGGTGATGGTCGGGAAGATCCTCCCCTACATCGCCGTGGGGTACATCCAAGTGAGCCTGATCCTGCTCGCAGCCCGGTTTCTCTTCGGGGTGCCGATGATCGGGAGCCTGACGCTGCTTTACTCGGTTTCCCTGCTCTTCATCGCGGCAAACCTCGCGATGGGCATCACGTTTTCAACGCTAGCCCAGAACCAGCTTCAGGCCGTGCAGATGGCGTTCTTCTTCTTCCTGCCGTCGATCCTGCTCTCCGGTTTCATGTTCCCGTTCCGCGGGATGCCCGTGTGGGCCCAGTGGATCGGCACCTGCCTGCCGATCACCCATTTCCTGAGGATCGTCCGCGGGATCCTGCTCAAGGGAAACGGGCTCGGCGAGATCTACCCAGAGATCTGGCCGATCGCGCTCTTTGTCCTGGTCTCGATGGTGATCGGGGTGAAGCGCTACCGTCAGACCCTCGACTAGGCGGTCGGCCTCGGGACCACCTGCTGGGCCGACGACCCGTCGAGCCGGATCACCGGGTTTGGGTACGCGAGCGTGACCGACCGGGCGGCAAACGTCCTGAGGATCCCCAGGTTCACGCGCTCGCGCACGACCATGTGGGTCTCCCAATTGGGATCGGCCGTGAAATAAAGGATCTGGGCCTTCAGGAAGGCATCCCCGAAGTCGGCAAGGCTCACGACGACGAGCCCCTGGTCGACGCCTGGGTCGGAGCGCAGGAGGGCCCGGACATCGGAAAGCGCCTGCTGGATCCGGTCCGGCGGGTTGTCGTAGGTGATGCCGATGGTCGAGTCGACCCTGCGCTGGGGCATCTTCGTGAAATTGTTGATGATCTCCGCGGCCACCGTCTTGTTCGGGATCACGACCTGCGTGCGCTGCGCAGTCCTGAGCCGCGTCGAGCGCAGCCCGATCTCCTCGACCGTGCCCTCGTGGCTCAAGATGCGGATGTAGTCCCCGACATAGAACGGCTGGTCCATGATGACCACGAAGGAACCGAACATGTTCGCGATGGTGTCCTGCGCGGCCAGGGCGAAGGCCAGGCCGCCGATGCCCAGTCCCGTGAGGAACGTCTTCACCTCGAAGCCCAGGCTCTCGAGGACGACAAGGACGCTAAAGACGACGAAGAACGACCCGACCGTGCGCTTGATCAGCGGGATGAAGGCCGCGATCTGGAGGCGGCGGGCGCGGGCGCCCACTGCGAAGTGGTCGATCACGGCGCCTCCCGCGCAGGCGATACCCCAGAGGACAACCGCCGAGAGGGCTCCCTGCTCCCCTAGCCTCACGAGGTTGGGGACCTCCTCCCAGAGTGGGACGACCGAGAGCGCCGCTATGAAGCCCGAGAGGACGACGAGCGTCGCCGCAGGCGGCTCCAGGGCGGGCAGCATCAGCTGGTTGTTCGCCTTCGCCATCCATTTCTTCAGGCGCTTAAACAGGATCCCGCTCACAAACCTGCCGAGCCCGATCGAGAAGAGGATGAGCAGAAGCGCCGCTATCCAGCGGGCCGTCGAGTCGTCCATCGCCCCGGGGAAGAACCTGGCCTGGAGCCACCCAACCAGGCGCAAGAGGGGCCCGGGGGGAACGGGGGGCACCTGGACCGGGATGAGGGCAGCCATGGGAGGACATTGCCAAACCCGCCGGACGCCGCAACGTCAAGCTGGACCCGAGACAACCCGGAAAATGCCCGCCACCCCTCCCAACGCTCCACATCCCCTCAGGGCCCGGGACGCCCTGACCGCGCTCCTGTGCATCGCTCTCGGGCTCGGGTTCGCCGCCGTGGTCTGGATGAGGCGCGGCTCCGAGCCCGCCCAGCAGTACGTGGCCGGCTACCTGATTGAGCTCAGCCTCTCGGCCGACAACGTGTTCGTGTTCGCGCTCGTGTTCGACCAGTTCGGGTTGGACCCGCTCAGGCAGCGGGGGCTGCTCCTGTGGGGCATCGCCGGCGCGATCGTGATGCGCTCGGCTTTCCTCCTTGCCGGAATCGGCGCCATCGCGCGCTTTGCCTGGATCGTTCCCGTCTTCGGAGCCGTGGTCCTTGCCGCCGGAATCCGCCTGGCATTTGCCCGCCAGGGCCACGCGGTCGTCAACCCCTCGAGCCGGCCCTACCAGTTCGTCCTACGGCACGCCCCCGCCGGGCTGGCCGCGCTCATCGTGATCGAGACCGCCGACCTTGTGTTTGCGCTCGATTCGCTGCCGGCGGTCCTCGCCGTCACGCATGATCCGGCCATCGCGATCGCCTCAAACCTCTTCGCGATCCTCGGGCTCAGGTCGCTCTTCTTCGTTGTGAGCGGGGCGATGCGCTCCCTCAGGTTTCTGAACGCGGGGGTTGCCGCGATCCTCGCCTTCGTGGGCCTGAAGATGCTTCTCGAGCACTGGTACACCGTGGGGACCGGAGCATCCCTCTCCGTGATCGCGGCGATCCTGGCGCTCTCCGTGGGAGCCTCGCTGGCGATCCGCAGGGCGCCCCCGGCCTGATGGCCGTCCGGTTCCGGGCACGAAAAAGGCCGGGAATCCCGTCAAGGGACACCCGGCCTTCCTAAACGTGCGAGACGGACTCCCCTTAGGAGACCGCGATCTTGCGCGGCTTGGCGGACTCCGCCTTTGCGAGCTTCAGGTGAAGCACGCCGTCCTTCAGCTCAGCCTCGGTCTTTTCCGGGTCGATCGTGTTGTCGTGCTCAAGCACGAGCTCGAATGAGGCGTCGGAAGACTCGCGGTGGAGAACCTCCACGCCCGCAGGCAGCGTCGAGGCTTTCTTTCCGACAATGCGGAGTTCCCCACCCTCGTCCGTGATCTCAAGGCCGTCCTTGGAGACACCGGGCAGGTTGACTGTCAGGCTGTAGCCGCTGTCGGACTCGGTGACCTCGTAGGCGGGACGGCGCGACGGGAGCGCCTGCGCGCCCGTGCCGGAGACGGCTCCTTGAGCCGTCGGGATGAGTGAATTGAAAAATGACATGGTAATGGATTCCTTGTTGAGGGTTTGTGCCGAGTTAGTTGACCGACACGCTGATCTTCTTGGGCTTCGAGGCCTCGCGGCGGGGAAGCGTCACGGTCAGGATGCCATTCTCGTAGACGGCGGTGACCTTGGTTGACTCGACCTCGTCGGGGATGCTGACCAGGCGGTTGAAGGACACGGTGCTCTCGCCGTCGGCAGACTTTTCCTTGCGGGAAGCCTGGATGGACAGGGAGCCCTCGTTCATCTCGACGCTGATCGCGTCGCGGTTCACGCCCGGCAGCTCCGCCCGGACGTACGTGTTGTCCTTGTCCTCGTAGAGGTCGATCGGGAACTGTCCCCCGAGCGCGGCGGGCGTGAACCCGCGGAGGGCCGTGCCAAACGGCCAGTCGATCTGATTCTCAATGTCTTGGGTACCCAGCCTTCCGCCCAGGAAATTGGACGGGAAGGTGTTCCGGTTAGAATATTTGATGAGATACCTGGCTCTAGTCGGATGCCCTTGGGAGCCGCCGGCCCCGGGCTACGGCGAGGAGGGACGATGGTCGCGGTAGCTGTCCCATCCCCGCAGCCATTCGCGGACGACCACGCTGCCCACGGTGTAGGCCGACTCGAATGCCTCGTCCTCGGCCATGTAGGCGCTCGCAGAGCCGTAGCGCAGGCTGTCGGCCGAGGTTACGCCGGGACGCGGGACGCAATAGTCGCTCGCCGTCCGCAGGATGAGCACCCTCTTGGGGTCCACCTTGCCCGCGTTTCCGAGAAAGGTCATGGCCTGGAGGAATGCGCTGTCCTCGCACGACGACGTGGTGAAGGTCCCCTTGCCGCCGGTGTAGAGCGACACCCACCGCCTCGCCCAATCGGTGGCGAGCTTCCCCTGCCAGTAGGTCGCCGAGCACAGGTTGTCGCCGATCAGAACAAAGGGGGGCTTCTGGGCGTTCGGGAAGCCGGTGAAGAGCAGCCGGAATTTGCGCATCCCGTCCGAATCGGGAACCGGGGTCAGGTGCGTGAGCCCATAGGCCCAGTGGACCAGGCCCTCGTCCAGGTGGTAGACCTGGCCAATGTTGGCGCCCACCGGGTCGAACGGGGTCGTGGCGTCCCAGGGTATCCTCCCGTCGGGCCAGTCCTTCGGTATCTCCCGCGGATCGATGTAGTTGTTCAGGTCGCCGTCCACGACCCACTCGGCCCATGCGGCGCTCCCCATGGAGGCCCGGAGCGGGTCCACCCCGGCGGTCCCGGCCAGGATCCAGTACGCCCGCGTCAGGTCGAACCGGGGATCGAGTCCCAGGGCCATGATGGACGCCGCCGCCCGCGCCGTCGCCATTCCTGTCATGACCTCCAAGACCCCGTCTTTGTTCATGTGGAGGGGTCGGAAGCCGGCCGGAAATGGAATCACCGTGTCCAGGTGCATCCTCTGGATCCACCTCGAGGCCTCCCCGTCCGATTCCCCGGTCGCCTTCGGGTTGTCGTAGTCGTGCTCAAAGGTGGTCACGATGACGACCTTGACCGGGATCGGTGGGGGCGCCTCCGCCCTGGACTCCAGGCACACCAGGGGCAGGATAAGCAATAGGAGTCGTCTCATGGGAGGCATCGGGGAGCACGGATCGTGCCCCCCATCGGCCTTTCGTGTCAAAGCAAACGGCTCGCCTCTGCGGGCCGGGGACGACAAACCTCTCATTAGAAAGCATGCCGATGTCGCTCACCCGCTTCTCCGTCCCGCCGCTCCACACGCAGACCCGGACCCTGGCTGCAGTGGCTATGGGCCGCGAGCTGCCCGACCTGGTCATCACCGGGGCCCGCGTGCTCTCGACGTACACCGAGCGGATCCACGCCGACCGCGAGGTGTGGATCAAGGGCGGGCGCATCGCCGCCGTGAAGCCGGCCGGATCCTGCAGGGCTTCCAAGTCGGGCTCCGTCCGGCGCTTTGACGCGCGTGGAGGGATCATCGCCCCGGGGCTCGTCGACCCCCACATCCACATCGAGAGCTCGATGATGACGGCGTGCGCCTACGCGGAGCCTGCGCTGCTCAATGGCACCACCACGATATTCTGCGACAGCCACGAGATCGGGAACGTATGCGACTCAAAGGGGATCGAGTGGATGCTCCAGGATGCCCGGCAGGCGCCCCTCTCCATCTTTCTCACCGTGCCGAGCACGGTGCCGGCCACCGGGCCCCGGTTCGAGACCGCCGGCGGCGACCTGACGCCGGCCAAGGTGGGAAGGATCTTCGACCGTTGGCCCGAGGCGGTCGCCCTCGGCGAGAAGATGGACTTCGTGAAGGTCGCCCTCGGCGACAGGAGGAGCCACTCGGTCCTGGCGGAGGCGATCCGGCGCGGACTGCCCGTGTCGGGGCACATCTACGGCCGCGAGTTCGTGGCAGCCGGCGCGGCGTCCGGGATCTCGGACACCCATGAGGCGATCGACCGCGCGATCTCCGACGACTTCCTGGAAAACGGCGTCTGGGTCTTCCTGCGCGGGGGCAATCCGGCGACGCCCTGGAACTCCCTTCCCCAGGCGATCAAGGCGGTGACGGAGCTCGGCGCGAGCACCAAGCGCGTCTGTGTGTGCACGGACGACCGGGATGCGGACGACCTCTTCCTGTTCGGCATGGACTGGGTGGTGCAGTCGGCGGTGAGGGCCGGGATCAAGCCCGCGGTGGCCTGGAGCATGGGCTCGCTCCACCCGGCGACCCGCTTCGCCATGGACGGGAACATCGGCGGAATCGCGCCCTCGCGCCGCGCGGACCTGGTGCTCTTAAACGACGCCCTCGAGCCCCGGTGCACCTGGTACGGCGGGGAACTCGTCGTCGAGGACGGGAAGGTGACCCCCCTCCTCGACCGGGCGCTCTCGCGGCGCTACCGCTACCCCAAGGCCGCATACCGGACCGTGGTAGTGCCGGCCAATCCCGTTCTTGTCCCCGCGCTTCCCAAGCGGACCTCGACGGCCAATGTGATCAAGGCGGCCCTCCCCGGAATCATCATGATCCACGACCGGGTGAGGATCGACCCGTCGACTCCCGGCGGCTGGCCCGGCATATTTAAGAAGCACAAGCTGTGCTTCGTCACGGTGGTCGAGCGCCACGGGAAGACCGGAGGAGTCGCACACGGCCTCCTTGGCAACTTCGGGCTGAGGGACGGCGCCGTCGCGAGCTCCGTGGGCCATGACGCGCACAACATCATCATCGCGGGCACCACCGAGGCCGACATGAGGAAGGCTCTCGCGGAGGTCAGGCGCATGCGGGGCGGGGTGTGCGTCGTGCGCAGGGGAAAGGTGACGGCGAGCGTCGCCCTTCCGGTCGCCGGCCTCATGTCGGACAAGCGTGCCCCCCGGGTGGCGGCCGAGACCTCGCGCCTGAAGAAGGCGTGGCGCGCGGCTGGCTGCACGCTCCCCTACATGGGCTTCAACCTGATCCCCCTTTCCGTGATCCCCGAGATCCGCATCACCGACAAGGGGCTGGTGACCGTCCCCGACACCCGCGTCATCCCTCTTTTTGAGAGGGCCTAAAAAACGTTCGGAATCGGGGGGCGGTTCTGGTTGGCTGCGCCCCCCAATGAGCTTCAATTTCGACAAGACCGCCGACCGGCGGGGCTCCGACTCCCAGAAATGGCAGAAGTATGCCGGCCGCGACATCCTTCCCATGTGGGTCGCGGACATGGACTTCGACGTCGCTCCGGCGATTGTTGAGGCGGTCGAGCGGAGGGCCAAGCACCCGATCTTCGGCTATGCCCGCCCCGTGAAGTCGACGGTTGGCGCCATCGTTGGCGCGATGGCGGACCGCTATCGTTGGGCCATTGATCCCTCCTGGATCGTCTGGCTTCCGGGCCTGGTGTGCGGACTGAACGTCGTCTGCCGCGCGTTCGCCGACGACGGCGACGAGGTGCTCAGCCTCACGCCGGTCTATCCCCCCTTCACGGCGGCTCCCCGGTACCAGGGGCGAGTGGCGAAGGGCGTCCCCCTGGTCCTCGATGCGGGCGCACGGCACTGGGGTATCGACTGGGAGGCCCTGGAGCGCGCGGTCACGCCCCGCACGCGCCTCTTTATCTTCTGCCACCCGCACAATCCGGTCGCGCGGGTGTGGACCCGGGGCGAGATCGAGCGCATCGCCGAATTCTGCGCGCGCCACAACCTGGTGCTCTGCTCGGACGACATCCACTGCGACCTCCTCCTGGAGCCCGGCGCGGTACACGAGCCGTTCGGGGTGGTCGCCCCGGGCGCGGCGGCGCGCACGGTGACCCTCATGGCCCCAAGCAAGACGTACAACATGCCGGGGCTGGGAACCTCGTTCGCGATCATCCCCGACCCCGCGGCCCGCGCCCGCTTCGCGCGGGCGTCGGCAGGGATCGTCGCCGAGGTGAACGCCCTCGGCTACGCAGCCTGCGAGGCCGCCTACCGCGACAGCGAGCCCTGGCGCCTCGACCTGATTGCCTACCTTCGATCGAACCGCGACTTCCTCCTGGATTTCGTCGCGCGGGAGTTGCCGGGCGTCCGGGTGGAGGCGCCGATCCAGGCAACCTACCTGGCCTGGTTGAACGTCCGCGACCTCCGCCTGGCGAACCCCGTGAAGCACTTCGAGGACCATGGGGTGGGCCTGAGCGACGGGGCCGCCTTCGCGGCCCCTCCCGGCAGCCATGTGAGGATCAACTTCGGATGCCCTCGGGCAACGCTTGCCGAGGGCCTCTCGCGGATGAAGGCTGCGCTCGGCAGCGTATGAGCCAGGCCGGCCCAAGGCCGCCCACCCTCCTCGTCCGGAACGCGGACGTTCTGGTGACCATGGACGGCGGACGCCGCGAGATCCGCGGCGGAGGGCTCTTTGCCGAGGGCAACACGATCACGGCCGTCGGGCACTCCCGCGACCTGCCCGAGACGGCAGACCGGGTCCTCGACTTGTCCGGGCACATCGTCGTGCCAGGCCTGGTCAACACGCACCACCACATGTACCAGAGCCTCACCCGGGTGCTTCCCGCCGCCCAGGATGCGAGCCTCTTTGGCTGGCTCGAGGCCCTCTATCCCGTGTGGGCCCGCATGACGCCTGAGATGCTGCGCGTCTCCACCCTGACCGCGATGGCGGAGCTCCTGCTCTCGGGCTGCACGACATCAAGCGACCACCTTTATCTTTTCCCGAACGGCTGCCGCCTGGAGGACACGATCGAGTCGGCCGGGGAGATCGGGATGCGATTCCACGCGGCCCGGGGCAGCATGAGCGTCGGGCGCAGCCGCGGCGGCCTGCCCCCCGACAGCCTGGTCGAGGACGAGCGGAGCATCCTCGAGGACACGCAGCGGGTGATCGAGGCCCACCATGATCCGTCTCCGCTCGCGATGCTGAGGGTGGCCGTCGCCCCCTGCTCCCCGTTCTCGGTGAGCCGGGAATTGATGCGCGAGTCGGCGAGCCTCGCCCGAGCGCTCAGGGTCTCGCTCCACACCCACTTGGCCGAGAACGACAACGACGTCGCCTACAGCGTGGAGAAATTCGGGATGACTCCCGCGGAATACGCAGAGGACCTGGGCTGGGTGGGTCCCGACGTGTGGCATGCGCACTGCGTGAAGCTGGACGAGGCCGGCATCGCCCTCTTCGCGGGCACCCGCACCGGCGTCGCCCACTGCCCGTGCTCAAACATGCGGCTCGGCTCGGGGACGGCCCCGGTGTGCCGGATGGTTGCAAGCGGGATCGCCGTGGGTCTCGGGGTCGATGGGTCGGCGTCAAACGATGGCGGCAACATGCTCGGCGAGGCACGCCAGGCTCTCCTTCTCCAGCGCGTGGGGCTCGGGCCCTCCGCAATGACGGCCCGGCAGGCGCTCGAGCTGGCGACCCTCAACGGCGCCCGCGTGCTCGGCCGCAACGACATCGGGAGCCTCGAGCCGGGCATGGCGGCCGACTTCGCGGCCTTCGACCTTAGCGGGGTGAACACCGCCGGCGCACTCCACGACCCCGTCGCGGCCCTGGTATTCTGCGCCCCGGCCCAGTCGAGCTGGGTGGTTGTGAACGGCAGGGTTGTCGTCGAGGAGGGGAGGCTGAGGACCATCGACCTGCCCTTGGTCCTCGAGCGTCACAACCGCCTCGCCCAGAGGCTCGTCTCGGTCTAGCGGACGGGGCAACCTAGGCGCCGAACCGCATGCGCATCGGGACCCTAGACCTTGCCTCCAACCTTTTCCTGTCGCCCCTCGCAGGCTACACGAACCTGCCCATGCGGCAGACGATCCGCGAGCTCGGGGGCCTCGGCTGGGCGACAACGGACCTGGTGAACGCCCGATCGCTGATCGAGCGCAACCCCACGGCGATGAAGCTCGTCGAGTCGGGGGAAGGCGACCGACCGCTCGCGATCCAGCTCTTCGGAAGCGTGCCCTCGGAGATGCGCGAGGCCGCCGCGATCTGCGAGGGCCTGGGAGCGCAATCGGTGGACATCAACATGGGCTGCCCCGTTAAGAAGGTGACGAAGATCGGCGGCGGATCCGCGATGATGACGGAGTTGGAAAAGACGGCCGACCTGGTCCGCGGGATGGTCGAGGCGGTCAAGATCCCGGTGACGGCGAAGATGCGCCTGGGCTGGGATGCCGAAAACATCACCGCCCCCGACCTCGCCCGCGCGCTTGAGGGGGCGGGCGTCGCTGCGGTGTTCATCCACGGCCGGACGCGCGCCCAGGGGTTTTCCGGGAGCGTGAACCTTGCCGGCATCCGAGCGGTGGTGCAGGCCGTCAAGTCCATCCCGGTGATCGGGAACGGGGACGTGACGACGCCCGAGGCCGCGCGGCACATGATCTCCGAGACGGGATGCGCGGGCGTGAGCATCGGGCGCGGGGCCTTCTACGACCCATGGATCTTCCGCCGGACCGAGCACCTCCTCTCGACGGGCGTGCTGCTCCCCGAGCCCGTGTTCCCGGAGCGCATCAGCGTCCTGCGGCGCCACTTTGAGCGGTACTGCGAGTTCTACGGCGAGGCGCGGGGAGCCCGCCTGTTCCGCAAGGTCGCGCCCTGGTATGCGCGGCGCTTCGGGCCGTCCCGGCCTTTCAAGCAGCGCATCCTGTCGATCGAGTCGCGCGCCGATTTCGAGTCCGTGATTGCCGAGTACCTCGCGTGGCGCGCGGCGTTCTGCGACGCGTCCGGCGAGCTGCTGCCCAAGTTCCGCCCTGCGCCGCTCGCCGTTGATTTTTCCGAGGGCGATGCCGGGGTGTTCGCCCGGGAGAGTATCCCGGTGCCGCGCGGGCCGGTGGAAACCTGGTGAACGGGGCCCCTAGTAGTTCTTGGAGCAGACGGCCCCCGTCGTGTCCTTGAAATAGATCACCTTGTTGACCGCGTCGATGCGGTCGAAGGTGATGCCGAGCGCGCTCTCCACGACCATTCCCTCGCGGACGATGCTGCCGTTGATCAGGGCCCTCGAGGGCTTTCCCTGAAACACGCCGCCGATGCTGGCCCCGGCGACAAAGGTCCTGAACGCCGCGCTCGCAGCCGGCGCGGCGTCAATCCGCGTGCTGTTCACCTTCACCTCGTTGGTGATGGTCGTCTGCGCCATCACGACCTCGGTTGCAGGCGTGGGTGTCGGGGCCTCCTGGGCGTTTCCCGTGTCGACCTTCGTCTGGACGGCAACGGGTTTTGGCCCAGTGTCGACCGGCTTCGTCCCGTCCTTGGGCACCTTGTTCGCGGCGTCGACGGCGGGATCCTTCTTCGGCTTGGCGATCGGGGGCGCCAACTTGAGCTCCTGGCTCGGCCCGGGAAAGAAGATCCGGTAGGTGTACACTCCGCCGATGGCGAATGCCACCACCAGGACGGCAATGCCCCCTTTCATGATGGGGCTTAGGGCGGCCCGCTTGCGCAGGACCCCCGACTTGCCGGGCTTAACCGGGGGCTTGCCGCCCACCTTCAGCGGGACCTCGGCTGCAACCTTGATGTTGAGTCCGGGCTTCGCCACGGGCGGCTTTCCGCCAGCCGGGGGCGGGGGCGCCAGCGAAAGCTTGGGCACACCGCCGGGAACGGGAGGTTCGGCAGCTGATCCCGGGGGAGGCGGAGGCGGCGCCGAAAGGACCGACATGGGCGGCATCGAAGCGGACGAGGGCGGCGGCGGCGGTGCGTCGACGGGAAGCGGGCGAAGACCGAGCGCCGACGGCGGCGGGGGCGGAGGAGGCAGGCCCGACGAGGCAAAGCCCGGCGGCTCCGGAGGCAAATCCGGCGGGGCGATGAACGGCTGGGACTCGGCAGGCGGGGAGGGCGGAGCCCCCATTTGGGGGTTTCGCTTCGGCCTCAGCTTGAACACAGGGAGGTCCTCCCGCGGAGCCTCCGGCGCAGGCGGGGCCTCATAGGCGGACGGGCCCGGGGGGGGGAGGAGGAGGAGGGGGTGGCGGGGGTGGCGCAGGGGCCTCGGCGACAAACGGCTCAGGGGGCGGCTGCGCCTGATCAGTCTTGGAAGCTGCTTCCGTTGAGAGATTTAAACGTGGCTTTAGGCGCAGGCGACTTGTCCCTTCGCCGCCCTCGGCACTCGCCGGAGGAGGGGGCGGTGGGGCTGCCGGAGGCTCCGGCGGAGGCGACGACCCTGCCCCAGCCGGCGGACGCGGCTTTAGGCGCAGTGGTTGCGGCTCGTCGCTCATGGGATAGGGTATAAACGACTTAACGGGCAAAACACGAAACCAAAAAGATTCACTCGCGGTCATAAGCCGCGAACCCCAAACTTACCGAATTGCCCATGAAACGCCTCGTTCCGATCGCCGTTGCGGCCGTAGTGCTCGCAAATTCCAGCTGCCACCTGTTCTCCAAGAAGAAACCGGCGGCGCCGAAGGAGAGCAAATCCGTCGCAACCGAGGTCGAGAGGGACTTCATGCGCCGCTGGGTCGACAAGCGTGCGGCCGAGCTCGTGGCCCAGGGATCCCCTTCAGCCGCGGCGCACGATCAGGCGGTTGCCGAGTTCAAGTCGACCTTCACCTACATCGACACGACCAAGAAGCTGAAGTGATCAGTTCTCCTTCTTGACGCCGACGACCTCCATGTCGAAGACGAGCGTCGAGTACCCGGGAATCTTGGGCGGGCTCCCCTTGCGGCCGTAGGCAAGCTCCGGCGGCACGACGACGATCCACTTGTCGCCGACCCTCATCATCTCGAGGATCTGGTCCCAGCCGGCGATCACTTCGCCGCGCCCGACCCGGAAGGTGAACGGCTTGTCCTTGTCGAGGTTCTTGTCGAAGATCTTCCCGTTCAGGAGCGACCCGATGTAGTTGACCATGACCATGTCGCCCGGACGAAGCTGCGCGCCGCTGCCGGACTTCTCGACGACGTAGCGGACGCTCATCGAGGTCACCTTTGCGTCGGGCCACTTCTTCTCGACGATGTCGACGTCCTCCGGGGGGAGCCGTTCGCGCTGGGCATGCGCAACCAGGGGAGCCGCAAGGACCAGGCACATGATCGCAGCAAACCTTAATGGGGCCATGGGGGAGTACGGTGCAAAGGAGCGGGCCGGGGTCAAGGAACGACCTGAACGGCGGGATGGGCCGCTATCCTCGCGAGTCCCTTGGACAGGAGCGTCTTGCCGGGCTCCATCCGGTGCCAGGGCGAGGCGCCGGAGGGGTGCGGAAGTGGGATGCAGTCGGCCTGCCGTCCGGCAAGGGTGACCCTAAAGGTCTTTCCAATCATGTCCTGGAGCGGGGCCGGGGGAAGGAAGCGGCCGATGGCCAGCTTCCCCACCGGGATAACCAGCTGGGGCTCCAGGAGCCTGAACTCCCGCTCGAGCCAGTAGGAGCACGCCTCGATTTCCTCGGGGTCGGGCACCCGGTCGCCGCCCTTGGGGCGCTTGCCCGGGAAGCAGCGGCAGACCGCCGCGAAGTAGACCCGGTCCCGGGTCTCTTCCTCGGTCCATCCGAGCGCGCCGGCGAACCACTTGAAGAGCGTCTTGCCGGCCGTCCAGGCGAAGGGCCTGCCAAGGATCGGCTCCTTGTCCCCCGGGGCCTGCCCGACCAGCATGATCCGACTCGCCACGGGGCGGCCGACGACCACGGGCTTGTGCATCCGCGGGCAGCGGGTGCAGCCGAGGAGCCTCTCGAGGTGCCTTTGGATGGGGGCTTGGGGCATCTAAAAAAAAAGGATGGAGGCCTGTGAAGGCGCTCCATCCCTTGCAAAATCTCGCTGTGCGCGGGTCTTAGTAACGACGCTCGCCGCGGTCGCTGCGACCGCCGCCGCCGCCGCCGAAACCACGGCCGCCGCCGCCGCCGAAGCCGCGACCACCGCCGCCGCCGCCGAAGCCGCCGCTCGGGCGATCTTCCTTCGGGCGGGCCTCGTTGACCGTCAGCTGACGGCCGCCGAGCTCGACGCCGTTGACCTTCTCGGCCGCGATCTTGGCCTCTTCAGCCGTACCCATGGTGACAAACGCGAAACCGCGGGGGCGGCCCGTCATTTTGTCCATAGCGACGTAAACGTCGGTAACGGTACCGAACTGGCCGAAGTGCGAGCGGAGCTCGTCTTCAGTCGTTTTGAACGAGAGATTTCCAACGTATAGTTTGGAATTGCTCATGATGTGATGTTCGTAGAGCCACCGTCCGCTGCCAGTCCGTTCCCACCGTCGGGTTTCGAAATCATCACTTGAGCAAACCGCTCAGCCAACGACTCACCAGAAGCTGTCACCAAAACGCTATCTCTAACGATGCTTGGGAAGGTGCACGCTTGCGAAAGGTGCGCAAGACTATTCCGCAGGTCCCCTCCCCCGCACTATTTCGCGACTACTTGAGTCCCTGCAGCTTGGAATGGACCCAGTCCTCGAGAATGCTCTTCTCGTAATGGAGCGGATCGGAGGTGTTCATGGTGGTCCGGGTGTCAAAACTCATGTCGCGGATGTCCTCGGTACCCTCTCGCGCGACCTTGCCCGAGGGGTCCGTGACCGTGTACGAGAACTTGAAGGCCGGAGGGTAGATCGCCTTGACGATGCGCACATTCGTCCATTCGGGCCCCCGCCAGGGTTCAAACTCCCCCGCCAGGTCGATGTCGGTGAAGACCACCTTCAGGTGGTAGCCTTCGGGGAGCGCTGAGGTGGCCCTGTCCTCCAGGAATTCCCTCAGCTGCGACAGGATGTAGGCGGTGCCCTTCTCGGTCGGGCTGCTTTCGTCCTTCACGTCCCTGAAGTTCTCGGGGTGGTCAAAGACGACCTCGGTCCTTGAGGGTACCTTGGGCGAGGGGGTTCCGAGCCCGGCGCAGCCGGCAAGGAGACCCAGGATGGCGACCGACAGGAGGCTTACCGTTTTCATGGTCGAATGGGGGTGTCCCTCTTTTTCGTTGATTGGGTCTGCTGACCTAGGGTGATACCTCAAAAACAGGGGGCGTGTTCCAAGAACATAGCCCCGATGCGCCGCCTTTGCCACCCCACAGGCCCGTTTTCGGGATCCTCCGACATCCTCCTCCAAGGCCCCTTTTGGGCTTCGCCCCGAAGGCCCAAGGCACAAGATGGTGCGGCATGACACCTGGCACGACCAAGGAGGGGACGCTTTTCAACTGGCTTTCGGCAAGGTCGGCAGGGGTCCTCCTCCACCCCACGAGCCTCCCCGGGACCCAGGGAATAGGGACCCTCGACGGGTCGGCGGTGCGCTTTCTCGATTTCCTCCAGGCGGCGGGGATGTCGTGGTGGCAGGTCTGCCCGCTTGGGCCGACGGGATACGGAGACTCCCCCTACCAGTGCTTCTCGGCGTTCGCGGGAAACCCCTACCTGATCGACCTGGGTGACTTTGTCGCGCGAAAGCTCCTGAGTCCCGACGAAGTCGCCCCGCTCTCCCGGCTCGATCCGCTTCGCGTCGACTACGGGGCGCTCTACCAGCTCAAGTGGCCCCTTCTTCGCAGGGCGTTTGAGCGGCACAAGGCGGCGGGATCCCCCGCGCTCGGCGCCGAGGACTTCAGGTCATTCAAGGCCGCCCAGTCCTCGTGGCTTGAATCCTATGCCTGGTTCCGTGCACTCAAGGACCACTTCGGCGGCCGGGCCTGGTGGGAATGGCCCGCAGAGGCGCGCTCCGTGGCGGCGCTCCCCCAGCCCCTGCGCTCCAAGCTGGGCCCCGACGTCGAGGCGCACCAGTTCTACCAGTACGCTTTCTTCGCCCAGTGGAGGAAGGTCCGCGCGGAGGCGTCCAAGCGGGGCATCGGCATCATCGGGGACATTCCGATCTTCGTGGCCGCCGACTCGGCCGACGCATGGGCGAGCCCCGGGCTCTTCGAGCTCGGGAAGGACGGCCAGCCGATCGCCGTCGCCGGCGTCCCGCCGGATTATTTCTCGGCAGACGGCCAGCTCTGGGGAAACCCGCTCTATCGCTGGGACGTCCACGCCCGCGACGGCTTCGCCTGGTGGAAGGAGCGGCTTCGCGCCTCGTTCGACATGTGCGACATCGTGCGGATCGACCACTTTCGCGGGTTTGACGCGTACTGGAGGATCCCCCTGCCGGCAAAGAACGCCAGGACGGGGGAATGGAAACCGGGTCCCGGGCTGGATTTCTTCGTGGCGGTGAGCAAGGAGTTCCCCAACGCAAAGATCATCGCCGAGGACCTGGGGCTCCTGACCCCCTCGGTCGAGACCCTGCTCAAGGAGACGGGGCTGCCCGGCATGGCCGTGTTCCAGTTCGCCTTCGGCGGGGACGCCAAGAACGTGTATCTCCCGCACAACCTTGAAAAGAACGGGGTCGTCTATCCCGGGACCCACGACAACGACACGACGCTCGGCTGGTATGCGAACGCCGACGAGAAGACGCGCGACCACGTGCGCAGGTACCTTCGGGTCGACGGCACTCAGATCGGATGGGACTTCATCCGCGAGGCGTTCGGCGCGGTGAGCCGGATAGCCGTGCTGCCGATGCAGGACCTGCTCAGCCTCGGCAGCGAGGCCAGGCTCAACTCCCCCGGCAAGCCCGACGGGAACTGGCGTTGGCGCCTGGCCGAGGGGGACATCGAGCGGATGGTGTCCGGCGGCAGCGCCGCGTACCTCCTGGGCCTTTCCGAGCTCTCGGGACGCGCCCCCGCGCCAAAGGCTGCCGCAGTAAGATCACCCAAGGTCTGAATCCGGCACGGGACCGGCTCACCCACCACGCCATGTTCTCGGACCTTGTACGCCTCATCAGCCGCCGCCCCCCCGACGAGTACGAGCAGGGCTTCGTGCGCGAGGTGAACGTGCGCCAGAAGGCGCCGCGCAACGCCCGGGTCGAGCGCATGCTCAAGCTCGGCTGGGCCCTGATAGCCGTGAAGAGCCTTGCCGTCGTCTGGCTCTTCGAGCGCTACCACATCCAGATCAACGCGCTCTGGATCATCGCACCGACCGTGGCCTTCGGGTCCCTCTGCACCCTGGTCTACCTCCTGCGCGACTAGGCGCCACCCCGACCATGTCTCCAGTACCCGGCCTCAGAAGCCCCCACGCCAAGGTTGGGCGCATCATCGTTTTTGGACGGATGCTCGACAAGATACGCCTCCACGCCCGCGGGGAACTCCCGGCCGACTACCAGCCGAACCTGGGCGAGGTGCGAGTCCCCCTTTTTGACGCGCGCTGCTGCCGGTTCCTCGGGGTGCCCTATGAGGACCTCCGCAGGCGGACCCTGGAGGGCGGCTGCGACGAGGAGATCCTCCTATGGGCCCATTCCTGCGGCGCGGCGCGAACCGACGAGGACTGCCTGATCTGGAACCGGTTCATGTCAAAGATCGGCTGGAGGGACGACCGCAGCGGGCTCCTGAAGGAGCGGGCTGCGGAGTTCGGCCTGCGGGAGCCCTTCCCTGAGACTTTTTGCGAGCTGCTCGACGTCGACGAGGGCAGGCCCCCGGGCGGCACGCGCTCGTGGGAACCCCATCCCGTGTCGGTCATCGTCGTGATGGGGGTGGCCGGATGCGGCAAGTCGACCGTGGGCAGGCTCCTCGCCGGGAAACTCCTGTGGGAATTCGTGGAGGCGGACAGCCTCCACCCGGCATCCAATATCGCGAAGATGTCCTCGGGCATCCCCCTGGACGACGCCGACCGGGCGCCGTGGCTTGCTGCGGTGAGGGCCGCGATCGACGCGTGCACCGCGCGCGGGCTGAAGGCGGTCGTGGCGTGCTCGGCGCTCAAGGCCGCCTACCGGAGGGCGATCGCCCCCGACCCTTCGCATGTCCGGTTTGTGCACCTGCGCGGCGAACCGGCCCTCCTGGCCGCGAGGCTCAGGGAGCGGGAGGGGCATTTCATGAGGGAGGAGCTTCTCGCCTCGCAGCTCGCCACCCTTGAGGCCCCGGTCGAGGCCCTGGCCCTCGACATCAGGGAGCAACCCTCGGTATTGATAAAACGGATACTTGAGGTCCTAGCCCTGCCATGACCGCTGGTCCACCCATCCGTCGCGCCGCGAAAATCCTGGGCATCCTCTGCCTGGCCGCGGCCCTCGTCGCGGCGGCCCTGGGCGCGTGGGTGCGCCAGCGCGTGAAGGCGAGCCTCCCGCAGCTCGACGGCGCGGCCTCGGTGCGCGGCCTTTCCGCCCCGGTCACGGTCTCCCGGGACGCCCTTGGGGTCCCCACGCTTTCCGGATCAAACCGCCTCGACCTAGCACGGGCAACGGGCTGGATCCACGCCCAGGACCGGTTCTTCCAGATGGACACCCTGCGCCGGCGCGGGGCTGGCGAGCTGGCGGAGCTCTTCGGCAAAGCCGCCCTGCCCCTCGACAAGGAGGCCCGCATGCACGGCTTCAAGGAACTCGCCCGGCAGGTCATCGAGCGGGAGAGCCCGGAGCACCGCGCGCTCATGGAGGCCTACGCCGACGGAGTGAACCAGGGCCTTGCGGGCCTAGCGGCGCGGCCCTGGGAATACGCCGTCTTAAGGACCGCGCCCCGGCCGTGGACGCCCGAGGATACGGTCCTGATCACCTACGCCATGACGCTCGACCTCCAGGAGAGCACGGGGCGCTACGTGAGGAACCTGGCCACCGTGCGCAACACCCTCGGCCGGGCCGCACTGGCCTTCTTCGCCCCCCTCTCAACGCCCGGGGACGCGCCGATGGACGGGAGCGTCTCCCCGCCCGCGCCGATTCCCGCGGCTGTGGACCTGGACCTGCGAAGCCGTGAGACGGGAGAGGGGCCGCCCACAGCCCAGGTCCCGGATGCCGCGCGTCCCTGGCAGGAGTCCATGTCCCCAGGGTCCAACTGCTTCGCGGTCGCCGGATCGCTCGCCAAGGCGGGCGGAGCGCTCGTGGCCAGCGACGTCCACCTCAGGCTCTCCGTCCCGAACATCTGGTACCGCATCTCGCTGAAATGGCCCGGCCACGAGGAGACCGGGGTGACGATCGCCGGGGCGCCGGTCCTGGTGGCCGGCAGCACCGGGCGCATCGCCTGGGGGTTCACCAATTCGAATGCTGGCGTCGGCGACATCTTGGTCATCAACCCAAGCATCTCGCCCGACCTCTACCACGGACCGGACAAGGGCGCGCTGGTCCCCTACGTGCACCGCAGGGAGACGGTCCCCGTCCGGGGATCCAAGCCCGAGATGATGGACTTCCTGTGGACCGTCTGGGGGCCCGTGGTGGGCGAGACCCCTGACGGCCGGGTGATGGTGTTCCACTGGACCGAGGACGACCCCTCGGCCACCAACATGGATATATTCGAGCTGGAGGACGCCGCCACGGTGGGCGAGGCCGTCGCCGTGTCCCACCGGATGGGGATTCCCGCCCAGAACTTTGTGGTGGCGGACTCGGCCGGGCGGATCGCGTGGACCGTGGCAGGGCGCCTGCCCCGGCGCGTGGGCTACGACGGGCGCCTGCCCGTCTCATGGGCCTTCGGGGACCGCCGCTGGGAGGGCCTACTGCCCCCAGACGAGGTTCCGACCCTCTCTACACCGGCCGACGGCCTACTCTGGACGGCAAACAACCGCACCGTGGGCGGCAAGTCCCTGGAAACCCTGGGCGACTCGGGCTACGCGATCGCGGCGCGGGCAAGGCAGATCCGGGACGACCTGCTCGCCCTTTCCCACAAGGGCAAGGCGATCGAGCCCAGGGACCTCCTGGATATCCAGCTCGACGACCGCGCGCTCCTGCTCACCCGCTGGCGGGACCTCCTTCTCACGACCCTCACGCCCAAGGTGGTCGCCGAGAAACCGGCCCGCGCCGCGATCCTCCAGTCGGTGCAGAAATGGGAGGGCCGGGCACAAACCGACTCGGTGAGCTACCGCGTCGTGAGGGCCTTCCGGCAGGCTGTCGCCCGGCGCGTGTTCGACCCGGTGTTCAGGCCGTGCCTCGACTCCGACCCCGGGTTCAGCTGGCTCCGGCTCAACTACGAGGAACCCCTCGAGACGATCCTCCGCGAGAGGCCGGCCCACCTGCTGGACCCCTCGTTCTCTTCCTTTGACCAGCTCCTTGCCGCCGCTGTGGACGACGTGTCGGAGCTCTACGCCCAGCAGGGCGCCGACCCGAGGACCGCCACGTGGGGCCAGCACAACACGGCGAGGATCGAGCACCCCTTTGCGGCGGCGCTTCCGCGCTGGGCAAGCCGGTGGCTCGCCATGCCGGCCGATCCCCTGGATGGGGACGACCACATGCCGCGCGTCCAGGATCCCTCCTTCGGCGTGAGCGTCCGCTTCGTCGTCTCGCCCGGCCGCGAGGGCGAGGGCGTTCTCGAGATGCCGGGCGGCCAGTGCGCGAACCCACTCTCGCCCTACTTCAGCGCCGGGCACGAGGCTTGGGTGCGCGGTGACCCGCAACCCTTCCTGCCGGGTGCCGCCGATCACACGCTCTCCCTTGATCCATGACGCGCGGCGCCAATAAATTGAATTGTCCGGGCGCGACCTTCGTCGCTTAGTGGAGCCACCTTGGCGACATGAAGAAAAAGCCGCGCAGCCTAAACGTCTTTTTTGCCGGCGAACTCTTCAACCTGAAGCACCTGATCGGCAACGCCTACCTGGCGGAGGCCATCTACGAGAAATCCCACGGCAGGTACCTGTGCCAGCTCCCCCAGGACTTCGATCCCAGGGGAACGACGCCGCGCACGGTGCGGGACCACCACATCAGGAACCTCGTGGGTTCGGATCTTGCGCTGTTCAGCTTCGACGGGCCCGACCTGGACAGCGGCACCCTTGCCGAGTTCCTGATCGCGAAGTTTGCCGACATCCCCTCGGTCATCCTTCGCAGCGACCGCAGGGGCGCGGGCACCCGGGGATCGCAGTGGAACCCCATGGCCAACTTCTACCCCAGGACAGCCATCCTCTCCATCGACGGCCCGGGCGTCTACAAGGCGATCCTCAAGAAGCGCCACCGCAAGCTGGACGAGGTGATCCGCCTGGCGGGCCAGCACAGTTCGGCCGATGCCCAGCGCATGTGCGATGAGGTGGCGGCCGCGGTCGTGCGCGCCCTGGACCGCGTGCGGGAGACCCCGCCCGTGATGCCGCGCCACCTGCGCGAGGAGGTCTACAACTGGCTGCCCCAGATGCCCGGCCTGCGCGGCAAGGAGAAGGCGCTCCGCCGGGAATTCGAGCGGTTCCTGGAGAACAAGGTGCAGCGCGACCTCCTCTAGCCCCCAGCCTATGCTCAGCGTCCTCAAGCACCCCCTGGCCGACCACATCATCACGCACCTGCGCGACGAGACCACCAAGCCGGCTACCTTCAGGACCCTCGCGTACCAGCTGACTCTCATGCTGGCGATCGAGGCGACCCGGGACCTGGCAACCGACGAGAAGATCGTGAAGACGCCTCTGGAGAGCACCCCGGGGCGGGTCCTTTCCGTCCAGCCCATCGTGGTGGTGGCGATCCTCCGGGCAGGCGTCTCCATGGTGCAGCCGTTCCTGGACGTGTTCCCCGACGTGAGCGTCGGCTACGTGGGCCTGGAGCGCGACCACGTGACGGCCGTCGCGCGCAACTACTACTGCAAGCTGCCCCCGCTGGCGGGACGCCGGGTGTTCGTGGTCGACCCGATGCTGGCCACCGGCGGCTCCGCCGCCCAGGCCCTCGAAGTCGTCAAGAAGAAGGGCGCGGTCAACCCGGGGCTGGTCTGCATCATCGCTGCGCCCGAGGGCGTCGAGGAGGTGTCCCGGCACCACCCCGAGACCTCGATCCACGTGGGCGTCCTCGACCGTGCGCTCAACGCGCGCAAATACATCCTCCCGGGACTCGGCGACTTTGGCGACCGCCTCTACGGTACCTGAGGGTCAGTTTGCCGGAGGCTGCGCTCCCCAGGTCAGGATGAAGCGGGTGAAGTAGAGGGTCTCCAGCTTGTCCGCCCCGCCCACGGGCTTGCTGTAAAAGTTGTTGGCGACCCCTGTCGCGACCTTCCACAGGGACTTGTTCATCGGCATCTCGAAGGCGAACTCGTGGTTGATCACGTAGTTGCCGAGGTACTGGAAGGCGGGCACAAAGGCCACCTTGTCCGTGAACTGCGCCAAATGGACCTTGCGCACGTACTCGAATCCAAAGTCCGCGCCGGCCGAGCTCAGGGTCTGCCCCTTCGTCCTCACGTAATTGACATACCGGTAGGAGAGGCCGCCTCGGCCGGTGAACGTCTCCTGCTTCTCCTTGATGAAGTCGTAGCCCAGCCCGCTTGCGGCGATATCGTAGAGCGTGATGAAGTTCACGCGGTCGAAGCCGCCCTCGTCGCGCACGTACCAGGACCGGGTCGGCGTGAAGTTCTCCGAGTAGTCCGCCCCCACCTTGAACTGATCGGCCGACACCTGGTTGTTCACCTCCTGGCGGGTGTAGCTCGTGTAATACTGGAAGGTGTCCGTGGGACTGGTAAGCTTGGCCCGGTAATGGTAGCTGGTGCTCAGCTGCCTCTGGGTGCCGGTTCGCCCGTTCACGTCGCCGCCGGCCTCGTAGCTCCACTTGCGACGCTTGGCGACGACATCGGGGTCCTCCTGGCCTGCGGCCCAGAACGCCGAAACGTTCGCCAGCTTGCAGTCCACGGTCTTCGTGGCCGCCGTGATCCGGAGCGTGTTGGGCGCCGGTGAGGCCACCCATCCGATCACGTAGGTTCCATCGGTAAGGCGCACCCCCACAGCGTGATCCGTCGAGATTGAGGCCACCATCGCCTGCTTCACCTTGATCTCGCCGGCGTACTCGGTCTCCACCGTGATCACCCCGTCGTGGATGCTGGTGATCTTGCCCACATCACGAGCACCGTTCTTCATCTCCACGACGTCCGCAGCCAGTCGAGAGGCTGCAAGGAGCAAGCAGCACATAATAAGGCGCGCGAACAGTGAAAAGGGTGTGGTGATCATATCAGTGGAGGGTTTCCGGACCCGAGTAGCTGCCAAATGATCCCGGGCGCAAACGAGATTTTCCGCTGCGCAGGGGATTCCAACAGAAACGCCCTCGGGAATCCCGGGCGGGTTCCACAGCACAGACGACGTCCGGGGCCGAAAGATGCGCCGATTGGGAACAAATCTCCCCATCCCCGATCCCTGTGGGGTGCCCCCAGTTAAGGCCCGATCCCAACTGCCCTCTGCACCGTCTCCCCGCATTTGCGGGGCCTACTCCGGACGGGGTTTTCCTGCTCCCGGAACCCACAATTTTCGCTGCGAAAAAGCGTCCGGGTTCGAAGTTGACAACGTTTGTAACGCAATTGTTTAACGACCCTCCGGGTTTCAAGGAACTCGATCACCCATGACCTACCATCACCCATTCCGAGGGCTTTTTGCCCTGGCCTGCGGCGCGTTTTGCGCCGCCCAGCTTTCCGCCGACGTCATTGAGACCAAGGACGGATCCCACATCGTGGGCAAGGTCTCCAAGATCGAGGCGGGAACCGTCGTCGTCACCACCAGCTACGCCGGTGACATCACCATCAAGCAGTCCGAGGTGACGGGAATCTCGACCGACGCCCCGGTCGCCGTGCGCCTTTCCGACGGCACGCGCATCGAGGGCCGCGTGTCGGGCTCCGCCGGCGGACTCCAGGTCGCAGGGCAGGACGGCACCATCACGACCACGGTCGCCAAGGTGGCTGCTTCCTGGGCCGCGGGCGACAAGGATCCGCAGGTTGCGGCCCTGGAGCGCAAGTGGACCTACGAGGCCCACGCCGACATCGCGGGCACCTCTGGAAACAAGAGCCAGCTTGGCACCGCGGCGGGCATCCGCGCCACCTTGAAGGGGCCCGACGACGTCCTCATGTTCTACACCTCGTACAACCGCCAGGTCACCGAGGGCCAGAAGTCGGCCGACCAGTTCAAGGCGGGGGTCGACTATGCCGACAACTTCACCGAACGAAGCTCCTGGTTCGTCCGCGACGAGGGCGGCTTCGACCGGGTGATGGGCATCCGCTTCTACGATGTCGCGGCGGCCGGCTACGGCGTCGACGTGTACAAGGCCGCGAACGAGACCCTGACCGCCCGCGCCGGTGTCTCCTTCCGCGACGACACCTACGCGAACTCGGTTACCCCCAACGTGAACGAGGCGGGTCTCGACTTCGAAATCAACCATGAGGCCAGGATCGGCAACTCGCACCTCGTGAACCGGATCTCGGTTGTCCCGGCCTTCGCCGACTTCGCAAACTTCACGCTCACCCACGAGAGCTACTACGAAATCCCGACGGCCAATCCCGCATGGAAGCTGCGCTTTGGGATCAACAACGACTACAACAGCCGCCCCTCGCGGGGACTCAAGAAGCTCGATACTGGCTATTTCACCCGGCTCGTGCTCGACTGGCAGTAAGCATCCCGCCCCCGCGGGCGGGGCATCCCAACCCTCTCACCCGATGCACGCCGAGCCCGCCTCCTCCCACGTCTGGACCTTCTTCCGCACGGGCGGCATCGACCAGGTCGCCCTCGAAAATGGCGCCGACCTGCTCGCGCTCGCCGAGCTGGACCAGGAATTGTGGGTGGCCCTGAGCTGCCCGGTAAAGGGGCTTGAGCTCGACGAGAAGACCCTCGCCCTGATCGACACCGACGGGGACGGGCGGATCGGCGTCCCCGAGGTCATCTCCGCGATCAGGTGGGCCGGCGCCCGCCTGAACGACGCCGGGGACCTCCTGAAGGGCTCGGAGGCGCTTCCCCTCTCGGCCATCAACGCGGGCACCCCGGAGGGAAAGATCCTCCTCGCCGCGGCGCGCCAAATCTTAGCGGGGGTAGGCGGCAAGGCCGAGGAGACCCTGACGGTGACCGAGGCTGCCGACACAGCGCGCATCTTCGCCTCGAGCCCCCTCAATGGGGACGGGATCATCCCCGCTTCCGCGGCGGGCGACGGGCCAACCCAAGCCCTGATCGCCGACATCATCGCCTGCCTGGGCGGTGTGGAGAGGCACTCGGGCGTTGTCGGCGTCACCGCGGAAAAGATCGAGGCGTTCTTCGCCCAGCTTGCGGCTTACGGCGCGTGGTCCGAGCAGAAGAAGGCGATCGAGGTCTCCATCCTGGGAGGCGCCACCGAGGCCGCCTTTGATTCCATCAAGGCGGTCAGGGCCAAGGTCGACGACTACTTTGCCCGGTGCGAGTTTGCCGGGTTTGACGCCCGGGCTACCGGTGCCCTGAACCGGGACGAAGCCGACTACCGGCTCCTCGTCTCGCACGACCTGAAGCTTTCCGGCGACGAACTGGCTGGGTTCCCGCTTTCCCGCATCGAGGCCGGCCGGGCGCTTCCGCTCACGGACGGCGTCAACCCGGCGTGGGCCGCCGCGCTTGGGTCCCTCACCGAAAAGGCGATCACTCCCCTTCTCGGCGCGGGCAAGACCAGCCTGGGGGTTGGCGAGTGGAAGGCCCTCGTCTCGAAGTTTTCGGCCTACGAGGCCTGGCTTGGCGACAACGGGGGCAGGGCCGTTGAGAAGCTGGGCCTCGCCCGGACCCAGGAGATCCTGGGCGGCAAGGGTCGCGAGGCGCTCGCCGAGCTCGTCAGCCGGGACAAGGCGCTCGAGCCGCAGTTCAAGGCCGTGACCGACGTCGAGCGGCTCACGCGCTACTTCCGCGACCTGCGCTCGCTCCTGCACAATTTCGTCAACTTCGCCGACTTCTACTCCCGGGACCGCTACGCGGCATTCCAAGCCGGGACGCTCTTCCTCGACAGCCGCTCGACCGAGTTGTGCCTGAGGGTCGACGGGATCAGCCCGCTGGCTGCGATGAGCAAGTTCTACATCGTCTACTGCACGTGCACGCCGGCCGGCGGCGGGTCGCCGATGACAATCGCCGCCTGCTTCACCCAGGGCGCCAGCGACTACCTTTTCGTCGGGCGCAACGGCGTGTTCTACGACAGGAGGGGAAAACTGTGGTACGCGGTCGTGACCAGCATCGTGGACAACCCGATCAGCATCCGCCAGGCGTTCTGGTCGCCGTACAAGAAATTCATCCGCTTCATCGAGGAGCAGATCGCCAAGCGCGCGGCCTCCTCGGATGCCGATGCGGGGTCGCGCCTTTCAACCGCCGCGGAGGCCGTAGCGGCCGACAAGCCGAAGCCCGAGCCCAAGAAGTTCGACCTGGCGCTCATCACGGGCATCGGCGTCGCCATAGGCTCCATCGGTACGTTCTGCGCGGCGGTGTTCGCAAAGTTCGTCGAGCTTCCAAGCTGGCAGCTCCCCGTGATCCTGGTCGGCCTCATGCTCGTCGTCTCGCTCCCCTCCATGTTCATCGCGGCGCTCAAGCTCCGCCAGCGGACGCTCGGGCCGATCCTTGAGGGCAACGGCTGGGCGATCAACGGCAGGGTGAAGATCAACATCCCGTTCGGGGCCGCCCTCACGAAGCTGGCGGCGCTCCCCCCGAACGCGAAACGCTCGCTCGAGGACCCCTACGAGGACAAGGCGGCGAAGAGCCAAAGGCGGCGCATCGTGATCATCCTTGTCATACTCCTCGCCGCTGCCGTCTGGATCCGCCTGGATCACAACCGCCACGGCCACTATTTCTGGGAAAGTCCGGCGGCCCAGGCGCCAGCCGCCGCGCCCTCCAAGTAACCCCGGGCGGCCCGCGGCCAAGAAAAAGCCCGGGGCCACGAGAACGCCGCCTCCCCCATGACGTCCGAGATTCCCGCCGCACTTAAGTCTGACCTGCCCCAAAACCTCTGGGGCAAGATCTTCTCTGCCACACCGATCGTGATGACGGTCGTGGCGACAATCCTAGCCGGGCTTTCCTCCAGCGAGATGACCCGGGCCCAGTACGACCGGTCCCTGGCCGCGCAGATGCAGTCTAAGGCCGGTGACCAGTGGGGGCTGTTCCAGGCAAAGCGCATGCGGAGCGCCGTCGAGAAGAGCACGCTCGACCTGATCTCCGCCTCCTTCGAGCTCCACGACGTGGGCGCGGCGGCCGAGGCGAGCCCCGAATTGCGCGAGGTCGCCGGCTCCGCAAAGTTCCGGGACGCCCTTAGGCTGGCAACTTCGCCCGGCGTCGCCCCGGGCGGATCCGTTGACCCCCGGGTTGCGGCCGCAACCGCGGCAATCGAGGCCTCGCTTCCCGAGAAAGACATCGACGCCCTGCTGGCGCCGCTGGACAAGGCTGCGATAGACCGGGCCCTCCAGGAGGCGCAGGCGAACGTGAGGGACCTTGACCGGGCCATGGCGCCGGCCGAGGACGCAGTCGCCTACATCGGCTCCACCCTGGGTTTGCCGAAACCCGGCTCCGGCCTCTCGCTCAGCCGCGACTTCACCGCCCTCCGCCTGCGCCGGGATGCCGAGCGCTACGACGCCGAGGCGCGGCTCAACCGCGCGATCGCCAACATCTACGAGCTCCAGGTCAGAAAGGGGAACTTGTCGGCCGAGCGCCACCACGTGCGAAGCCAGCGCTTCTTCTACGGGATGCTCGGGGCCCAGATGGCGGTCATCGTGGCCACCTTCGCGATGGCAGCCAAGCGGCGCAACCTGCTCTGGTCGCTGGCCGCCGCGGCCGGCCTTGGCGCCGTGGGCTTCGCCCTCTACGTCTATCTTAACGTCTAGCCCAGGGGACCCCGGCCGCTCGCGTCTTTACATGCGGGTCGGCCGGCGATTGCCTCGGGCGAGCCCGACCCGATGTCCACACCCGTGCAACGCCTGCCCCTCCTTGTCGCCGACCGGTGGCGGGATTACCAGCTGATCGACTGCGGGGAGGGGATGAAGCAGGAGAAGTGGGGCCCCTACACGCTCGTCAGGCCGGACCCGCAGGTCCTGTGGCCGCGCCGGGGCGCCGAGGAGGGCGCGCGCTGGGAGCACTGGGACGGATTCTACCACCGCAGCGAGGCGGGAGGGGGGAAATGGGAGTTCCGGAGACCGCTGCCCGAGCACTGGGAGATCCGCTACGATGCCCTGGGCCTCACCTTCAAGATACGGCCCACGTCGTTCAAGCACACCGGGCTCTTCCCCGAGCAGGCGGTGAACTGGGATTGGATCCACGGGCAGATTTCCTCGGCCGGCCGGCCGGTGAACGTGCTGAACCTCTTCGGCTATACGGGCGCAGCAACGTGCGCGGCGGCGGCCGCGGGAGCCTCGGTCTGCCACGTCGACGCGGCCGACGGAATGGTGAAGTGGTGCCGCGAGAACGCGGCCCTGAGCGGCCTCCAGGACAAGCCCATCCGCTACATTGCCGACGACTGCCTTAAATTCGTGCGCAGGGAGGTCAAGCGGGGGAAGCGCTACGACGCGGTCATCATGGACCCGCCGACCTACGGGCGGGGAAGCACGGGGGAGCTCTGGAAGCTGGAGGACCACCTCTGGGACCTCCTGAAGGAGTGCCGCTCGATCCTCTCCGAGAAGCCCCTCTTCTTCCTGATCAACGCCTACACGGCGCGCCTTTCGCCGACCGTGGTCGCCAACCTCCTCTCGCAGCTCCTCGAGGGGCACAAGGGATCCATCTCGGCGGGCGAGGTCGGCTTGCCCGTGCAGCGGGACGGGAAGGTCCTGCCCTGCGGCATCTACGGCCGCTGGGAAGCGGCCGGTGGCACCCACACCTGAACCCTTTCCATGCCATCCATCGCCGACACCTACTATGAGCGCTCCATAGGGCTTCTCGCCCGGGCCCGGGCGGACAACGCGCCCGTGATCGCCACTCTCGTCCCCCTGATCGGCCGCTCGATCGCGGGCGGGGGCGTCGTCCACACCTTCGGCAGCGGCCACAGCGACGTGATCGCCCGCGAGATCATCGGGCGGGCGGGCGGGCTGGTCTGCATCACCGGGGTCATCGACCCGACTGGGGGCTTCATCGAGAACCTGCCCGACTACGGGGCCCGGCTGATCGAGCGCTACGACCGGCAGTACCAGCTCCTGCCCGGGGAGACGATCATCGTGATCTCCAACTCCGGGAAGAACGCCTCCCCGATCGACGTGGCCCTCTATGCGAAGGCCAAGGGCCTGAACGTGGTGGCCCTCACGTGCATGGCGATGGCGCGGGCGGCGACCTCCCAGCATCCCTCCGGCAAGAAGCTCCACGAGGTCGCCGACCATGTGCTCGACAACGGCGGCGTCCCCGGGGACGCGATCGTCGAGGTCGTTCCGGGGATCAGCGCGGGGCCGACCTCGACCTTCATCGGCTGCTCGCTCCTGAACTGGCTCATGCTCTCGGTCATGGAGTGGCTCGCCGCCAACGGGCACCCGCTGCCGGTCCTCAGGAGCCAGAACCTGCCCGGTGCGATCGAGCACAACCGGCAGGTGGGCGCCCGGTACAAGGCGCGCCTGAGCCGTCAGCTCGCCTAGGACCATGGCCTGGAAAATCGGTGTCGATGGCGGCGGGACGAAGACCGAGTGCATTCTTGTGGACCCGTCGGGCTCGGTCGCCGCGCGCCACGTGGGGCCGGGATGCAGCCCGAGTCTCGTCGGGGCGGCCCGGGCAAGGGAAATTGCCCAGTCGGCGCTTGGCGCCCTGAAGGCGGGACACCCCCATGCGGAAATCTCCGCCACGCTCCTGTGCATGGCCGGGAGCCGGCAGTTCTGGAAGGAATTCGGGGCGGGCCTGTCGGGTTTCGGCTCGACCTCGACCGTCGACGACTCGGTTCCAGTCCTGGAACTCGCCACCCGCGGGGCGCCGGGCCTTGTGCTCCATGCCGGCACCGGCTCGTTCGTCGCGGCGAGGACGCCGGACGGCGAGGTCCACTACGCTGGCGGGATCGGCTGGCGGTTTGGCGACGAGGGCAGCGGCTACGACCTCGGCAGGCGGGCCATCGCCCGCGCCCTCCTTGAGCTCCAGGGATGGGCGCCCGCCTCGGGGCTCGGGGCGCTCGTCAGGGAGCGGACGGGCCAGTCCACCTCCGGAAAGGTTGCCGGCTACTTCTACGAGGACCCCGCCACCAACAACGGGGTGGCGGCCCTGGCGCCGGAAGTCCTTCGCCTCGCTGAATCGGGCGACCCTGCGGCGGCCGACGCCGTGTCGGCCTCGGTGCTCCAGCTGCTCTCGCTCGCCACCGGGGTCACCCGCCAGCTCTTTCCCGGGACACTTCCCTTGTCGTTCCGCGCGGGGGTGAGCGGCCACATCCTCAACCACGCTGCAGCCTACAAGATCCTCTGTTCCAAGGCCCCGTTCCCGCTCTCGCGAGTCACCGAAGCGCCGATCGAGGGAGTCCGGCTCCTGCTGGCGAAATCCTAGGGATCAGCCGAAAAGCCGGGTGGGATACACGCCGGACCGGACCAGGGAATTGATCGCGGCCGCGACATGGGCTCGGTCCTCGCGGTAGGTGACGCCAAACCACGTGTCGCTGCTTGAGAGGACGTCGACCGTGGCAGCGCCCCCCTGGATAAGGTCGGAAACCGCCGACGGGAGGTAGAACTCCGCCTTCGGGTCGCCTCCCCGACTCGCGACAAACGCCTTCAATCCCGTCTCAAGGCCCCCAAAGACAGAGGGGGTAAAACCCCAGAAATTCATGGACACCACCTCGTCTCCCGTGAACCGCTTCCCCGGGCCCACGTCCGAGGGGACGATCTTCGTCTCCTCGACGATGGACACCAGGCGTGCGCCCTTCTCCTGGCAGACGCCCCGGGACACGGCCCCGTTCTCCGAGAGCGTGTTCCTCAGCTTGTAGCCCACGATCGCGAACGTGGGACCCGACGCCTTAGCCAGAAACACCGCCAGCTCGGAAAACGCGGAGGCCCCGTAGAAGTCGTCGGCGTTGATGACCGCGAACGGTCCGCTGATCTCACCCCGCGCGCACCACACGGCGTGGCCCGTGCCCCAGGGCTTCTCGCGGCCCTCCGGGTGGCGCGAGCCGGCCGGCAGGTTGTCCACAGACTGGTGCACGAAGCCCACCTCGATCCGCCCCAGGTACTTCGCGGTCACGGTAGCGCGAAAGGCCTCCTCAAATTCCTTCCGGATCACGAACACAACCCTCCCGAAACCCGCGCGGACCGCATCGAACACCGCGTAGTCGAGGACCGTCTCCCCTGAGGGCCCGATCGGGTCGATCTGCTTGAGTCCGCCGTAGCGGGAGCCCATGCCGGCGGCGAGGACGAGGAGCGTGGGGGCCATCCTGCTGGAACACGCCCCAAAGGGACCCCCACGTCAAGCCGCCCGATGGCGCGGCCGGGCTAGACATCGGCGCCCCAAGAATCAATAAGGGTTCCCGCCCCGGCAGGTCCCCCCGGGGCAAGGCTGACACACCCCTATCGCCCAGGCTCCTTCCGGCCCGAAACAGCTCATCCCCCAAGACCCCCTCCCCACGATGAAAACTGCCGCCCGACCCCTGCCGCTCATCCTCGCCTCGGCCCTGTTGGTCTCCTCGCCACTGGCCGCAAAGGAACCCCTCTACGAGGGCCTTGGAACCCACACCCGGAAGGTCACCACGACCTCGGCCGAGGCGCAGAGGTATTTCGACCAGGGCCTGCGCTTCCTCTTCGGCTTCAACCACGGAGCAGCGATCCGCTCGTTCACCGAGGCCGAGCGCCTGGACCCGGCCTGCGCCATGGCCCACTGGGGGATCGCTCTCGCCTGCGGCCCGCACATCAACTTCCCCTTGGTGCCTCCCCCCGCGGCGGAGCAGGCATGGCGCGAGCTCGGGCTAGCCCTGCAGTGCGCCGACAAGGCCAGTCCCGTGGAGCGCGACCTGATCGCGGCCCTCGCCAAGCGCTACGCCAATCCCCAGCCCGACGACCGGTCGGCCCTGGATCTGGCCTATGCCAACGCGATGCGGGAGGTTTGGAGGGCCCACCCCGGCGACACCGACGTCGGTGTGTTCTTCGCGGAGGCGATGATGGACTTGAGGCCCTGGGACCAATGGACGCCCGAGGGAAAGCCCCAGCCCGGGACCGAGGAGATCCTGGCGACGCTCGACGCGGTGCTGAAGATCGACATCAACCACCCCTTCGCAAACCACCTCTACATCCACGCCGTCGAGGCCTCGCCCCACCCGGAGCTCGCGGACGCGGAGGCCGACCGGTTGCGCGACATGCAGCCCGGACTGGCCCACAACGTCCACATGCCCTCGCACATCGACATCCGGCGGGGACGCTGGTTCGAGGCCATCACCGCCAACCTGAAGGCGGTCGCCGCGGACAAGAGGTACCGGGCGGTGGCGGGTCCGCCCAAGGGTTTCCTGCCGGCCTACATCGCCCACAACGAGCACATGCTCGCCTACGCGGCCATGATGACAGGCCAGAGCAAGCTTGCGCTCGAGCACGTGCGGGCTCTCACGGCGGACCTCCCCGATGACTTCCTCAAGGAGTACGGCGCGATCATGGAGGCGTTCTTTGCGATGCCCTACGAGGTGATGATCCGGTTCGGCCGGTGGGACGAGGTCCTGGCGGAGCCCGACCTTCCCGCCAGCATGCCCCTTTCCAGGACCCTCCGCCACGCGGCCCGCGGCATCGCCTTGGCAGCAAAAGGGGACACCGACGGCGCAAGGGGCGAGCAGGCGGCCTACAACGAGGCCTCGAAGTCCGTGGCCAAGGACGAGGTCGCGGCGGGCAACAACGTGGCCGCGTCGATCCTCGCCATCGCGGGGCCGATGCTCGACGGCGAGATCCTCTACCGCGAGGGGAAGGTCGAGCCGGCCCTCGCCCGGCTCCGCGAGGCCGTTGCCGCCGAGGACGCCCTCCACTACGATGAACCCCCCTCGTGGCTCCTGCCCGTGCGCCATTCCCTGGGCGCCACGCTGGTGCGGGAGGGTCGGTACGCGGAGGCCGAGGCCATCTACCGCGAGGACCTGAAGCGCCTGCCCCAGAACGGGTGGTCGCTCTACGGCCTCGCGGAATGCCTGAGGCATGAGCACCGCCCGGAGGAGGCGGCCAGCGTTGACGCCCAGTTCCAACGGATCTGGGCCCGGGCCGACATCCCGATCAAGAGCTCCTGCCTCTGCCAGCCCGGAACCTAGGCGGGCCCCAAGGCGGCTAGACACCCGGGCCCGGAAGGGCCAGTGTCGCCAGGCATGGCCCGCTCCCCAAGGAAACCCGCCCCCCGCCCGCGCGTGACCGTCCTGGCGACCGGGGGAACGATCGCTGGGGCGCAGACGACGCGCTCGAGGCGCGGGTACACCTCGGGCGTGTTCTCCATAGAGTCGCTGATCGACGCGGCCCCGGGGATCGAGTCCCTGGCTGACCTGGAGGCGGTTCACGTCGCCAGCATCGGCAGCCAGGACATGAGCGAGTCGGTCTGGCGGGACCTGGCCCGGCGGACCCAAGCCGCGCTTGACCGGCCTGGGGTGTCGGGAGCGGTGGTGACCCACGGGACCGACACCATGGAGGAGACCGCCTACTTCCTGAACCTGGTGATCCGCAGCCCGAAGCCCGTGGTCCTGGTAGGCGCCATGAGGCCCGCGACCGCCATCAGCGCCGACGGCCCGATGAACCTCTACAACGCCGTCGCCACGGCCGCCCATCCCGAGGCCGGGGGCCGCGGGGTGCTGGTGGTCGCCAATGACGAGATCCACTTCGCCCGGGAGGTGGCGAAGACCAACACGACGCAGGTGGGCACGTTCAAGAGCACGCACCGGGGGCTGGCCGGGCTCGTGAGCTCCGCCCGGATCCATTTCTACGGCTCCCCGGTGCGCCGCCACACCGCGGGCAGCGAGCTCGGGCTGGTGGGGGTGCGCGCACTGCCCCGTGTCGATATCGTCTACGCCTACGCCGGCATGGGCCGGGAGCTGATCGACGCCGCGGTCGAGGCGGGAACCCGGGGGCTTGTCATCGCCGGAGTCGGCAACGGCAACATGAACTCCTCCGTTGCCGCGGCGGCGCGCGCCGCCGCGCGCCGGGGGATCGCCGTCGTCCGCAGCACGAGGACCGGAGGGGGCGTCGTGGAGCGCAACGTCGAGATGGACGACGACCGCCTGGGGTTCATCGCCTCCGACGAGCTGAACCCCCAGAAGGCGAGGATCCTCCTGATGCTCGGGCTTGCGAGGACCCGGGACCCCGGGGCCCTCCAGGAGCTTTTCTACGCCTACTAGGCCCCGGGCATTACCGGCATCCCGGTAGCGAGAGCGCTTTCCATTTTCCAACGGGGCGGACAGGATCCCCCCCGAGCCGATGAAGATAGCCATTGTCGAGGACGAGCGACTTTTCCGGGAGGTTCTCCGCAACGTCTGCGTCAGCGAGCTCGGTCACTCGGTGGTCGGCGAGGCCGGCTCCGGGCGGGAGGCCCTCACGGTCATCCCGTCCACGCTTCCCGACCTGCTGGTCCTCGACATCCACCTGCCCGACATGGACGGATTCGAGGTGCTGCGGATGGTCCGTCGGAAGAGGGCGCTCATCAGGACGCTTGTGATCTCCTCGTACTTCAACGACTACACGCTGTGCAGGATCGAGCGCGCAGGCGTGCAGGGGTTCATCGACAAGTCCACCAACACGATGGACGAATTGGGGGCGGCGATCGCCGCCATCGACGGGGGTCGGACCTACTTTCCACCGCCCTTCACCGAGGCCAGGCGCCTGCATGGCCGAAACCCGGTCGCCTTTGACAAGGTCCTCACCGACCGCGAACAGACCGTCCTCGGCCTGGTGGGCGAGCCCCTCTCCGACGCCGAGATCGCCGACCTCCTCGGCCTCTCCCCGGAGACCGTCGAGAAGCACCGCTTCAACATAATGCGCAAGCTGGGCCTTCACTCGCGCGCGGAGTCGGCTCGCTTCGCCCGGCGCTGCGGGCTGACGCGCCCGCCCGTCTCCGCCAGGGACCGCCCCCCGCCAAACTGACCGCAGGGGTTGCACAAGGGCCGATCCCGGATAGCTAGGTTCGGTGCAAAGCGACCCAAACACTGAGGCCGGCAGGAAGACCTTCTACGGAATCCTGATCGCCCTCAGCGCGTCCCACCTGATCAACGACACGCTGCAGTCGCTGCTGCCGTCGATCTACCCGATACTAAAGTCCTCATTCAACCTGACCTACACCCAGGTGGGGTTGATCACGCTGAGCTTCCAGCTGACGGCGTCCATCCTCCAGCCGCTTGTCGGGCGCTACACGGACAGCCACCACAAGCCCTATTCGCTGGCCTTCGGGATGGCGATCACGCTGGTCGGCCTCACGTTCCTGTCCCAGGCGGGCAGCTACCCAATGATCCTCGTCTCGTCCGTGATGGTGGGCATGGGATCGGCGATCTTCCACCCCGAGGCCTCGCGGGTGGCGCACATGGCCGCGGGGGACCGTCACGGCCTCGCCCAGTCGGTGTTCCAGACCGGGGGAAACCTCGGGTCATCCCTCGGGCCGCTCTTGGCCGCCCTCATCATCGCCCGCAACGGTCAGGCCTCGATCCTTTGGTTCACGGCTGTCGCGCTCTGCGGCATCGTCCTCTTGTCGCGGGTGGGCGGCTGGTACAGCCAGCATCTCCCCCAGTTCCAGAGGCGAAAGGCATCCCACGCCGCGGCCGTGCTTCCCCGGCGCACCGTGATCCTCTCCCTTGCCGTCCTGGTCGTCCTCACGTTCTCGAAGTACTTCTACCTCGTTAGCCTCTCCAACTACTACACGTTCTACCTGATCCAGCGCTTCCACCTCTCGATCCAGGGCGCGCAGTACCTCTTGTTCGTCTACTTGGCGGCCGTCGCCCTCGGCACGATACTCGGCGGCCCCCTGGGGGACCGCTTCGGCAGGAAATACGTGATCTGGGTGTCGATCCTGGGGGTTGCGCCCTTCTCGCTCCTGCTCCCGCATGTCGGCCTCGGCGCCACGGTTGGCCTCACGGTCGTGATCGGCCTCATCCTCGCGTCGGCTTTCTCGGCCATCCTGGTCTACGCGCAGGAGCTCGTGCCGGGTAAGGTGGGCATGATCTCCGGCCTGTTCTTCGGCCTGGCCTTCGGCTGCGGGGGAATCGCGTCTGCGGTCCTCGGCCGACTTGCCGATGTCACCAGCATCACCTTTGTCTTCGACGTGTGCGGCTACCTTCCGCTCCTCGGGCTGTTCACCTGGTTCCTCCCCGACATCGAGGGGGCGAGCCGGCGCGCCCGGCGCCTCGGGAAGGATGAGGTCCAGCCCGCCTAATCTCCCATGAAACCAAGGACCACCCGGGCGAAGCCCGCTTTTGTATCACGGTCGCCGCAGACCGGGACCGACTACATGATCTATGTGGACGCACCGGACCCGGCTAGCCGTCGAGCGCCGATGCCCCTGGTGCTCGTGATGGACGGGGACTACCTGTTTGACGCAGCGGTCGAGGCGAGCCGCGCGCTGACGGCCGCGGGAACGATCGAGCCAACCGCGGTTGTGGGTGTCGGTTACGGCGCGGGCTTCGGGGATCCGGGCAACCACCGGGGCCGCGACTACACCCCAACGGCATCCACGGACGAGCCCTCGAGCGGGGGCGCCGAGGCCTTCCACACCTACCTCGTGGACTCGCTCTGGCCCGAGCTCGCCAGCCGGCTGCCCCTTGACCCCGACAAGCTTGTGATCGCGGGGCATTCCCTGGGATCCCTCCTGGTGCTCCACGCGCTCTTCCAGGAAAAACCGTTCTTCACCCGGGCTCTGGCGAGTGCGCCCTCCATCTGGTGGGACAACCGGAGCATCCTTGGCATCGTCTCGCGGCTTCGCGACCGCCAGGAGGCCCTCGCCGGCCGCCTCTACCTGGGCGTCGGGGCCGACGACACGCCCTCGATGACCGAAGACCTTGCCCTCCTTGAGAAGCAGCTGCGGGAGAGGCCCTTCCGGGGTCTTTCCCTGGTGGCGCAGTCATTCGCCGGACACGACCACTACGATGTCGCTCCTTATACCCTTTCTGCAGGTATTGCCTCGATGATCGGTTAAGTTTGCCTCGGGGGCATGCATAACCTTTCCCGGCTCACGGGAGGTTTCGTCGCCTCCCTGCTCCTCATCGCCGCACACCCCGTCTCCGGCGAGACCCCGACTGAAAAACCCATGCCTGAGAACCCGTTCTTCACCCAAAGCCCCCTTCCCTTTCATTACCCCCGGTTCGACCTGATCAAGGACTCGGACTACACGCCCGCATTCGAGAGGGGAATGGCGGACCAGTTGAGGGAGGTCGCCGCCATCGCGTCCAACCCGGAGGCCCCAACATTCGACAACACGATCGTCGCCATGGAGCTTTCCGGCCGGCTCCTGGCCCGGGTCTCGTCCGTCTTCAACAACCTGAAGGACGCCAACACGAACGAGGTGTTGCAAACGATCGAGACCGCAATGGCCCCGCGGATCTCGGCGCACAACGACTCAATCACCCTAAACTCGGCGCTCTTCGGGCGCATCGAGTCCCTCTATGACAGGCGCGAGGCGCTGGGACTCGACCGGGAATCGCTGAGGCTGCTCGAGCGCTATCACCGCGACTTTGTCCGCGCCGGCGCCCGCCTTTCGGACGCCGACAAGTCCAGGCTCAAGGCCATGAACTCCGAGCTGGCGAGCCTTCTTGCCGCCTGCGGGCAGAACGTGCTCAAAGAAAAGAACGCCTCTTCGGTCGTCGTCCACGACCGCTCCGAACTGGCTGGGCTCACCCCTGAGGAGATCGCATCACTGGCGGACACTGCCGCGGCCGATGGCAAGCCCGGCGAGTTTGAGATCCGCATCATGAACACCACGGGCCAACCGCTCCTGTCCGCGCTCGAGAACCGGGCGTTGAGGGAGCGGATCATGAAGGTCTCCCTCGCCCGGGGAAGCCACGGCGGGCCCTACGACAACCGGACCCTCATCGTGAGGATTGCCAGGCTGCGGGCCGAGCAGGCGGCCCTCCTCGGCTATGAGAGCCACGCGGCCTACCGGGTCGAGGACCAGACCGCACGCACCGTGGCGGCGGTGGATGGCATCCTTGCCAAGCTTGTCCCGGCAGCCGTGGCGAAGTCCCGCAGGGAGGCGGGCGACATGCAGGCCCTCATCGACCAGGGCAAGGGGGGCTTCACCCTGGCCTCGTGGGACTGGGACTTCTACTCCGAGAAAGTCCGGAAGGCCCAGTACGCCTTCGACGAGTCGCAGCTTAAGCCCTACTTCGAGCTGAACCACGTCCTCCTGGACGGGTTGTTCTTCGCGGCCCACGGCCTCTACGGCATCACCTTCCGGGAGCGCCACGACCTGCCGGTGTACCAACCCGACGTGCGGGTCTTCGACGTGAACGACGCCGACGGAAAGCCGCTGGCGATCCTGATCATGGATTTTTACGCCCGGCCGGCCAAGCTCGGGGGCGCCTGGATGAACGAATACGTCTCGCAGTCGTCACTCCTGGGCGAGAACCCCGTCGTTGCCAACCACCTGAACATTCCGAGGCCCGCGGCTGGGGAACCGACCCTGCTCACCTTCGACGAGGTGGTCACCCTGTTCCATGAATTTGGCCACGGCCTGCATGGAATCTTCTCCCATGTGAAGTATCCCACGTTTTCCGGAACGAGCGTGCCGAGGGATTTTGTCGAGTACCCGTCCCAGATAAACGAGATGTGGGCGGCGTTTCCCGACGTCGTGAAAAACTATGCCAGGCATTACAAGACGGGGGAGGCCATGCCCCAGGCCCTCCTCGACAAGATGCTGTCGACCCAGAAGTTCGGCAAGGGCTTCGCGACGCTCGAGTACCTGAAGGCGACGCTCTTGGACCAGGGCTGGCACACGCTCAAGGCCGACCAGGTTCCAAGCGACGTCGACGCGTTCGAGGCCTCCGTCTTCAGGAAATACGGCGCCGACTTCGACCCAGTGCCCCCGCGGTACCGCTCCCCTTATTTCCAGCATGCCTTCGCGGGGGGCTACTCCGCGGGGTACTATTCCTACATTTGGGCCGACGTGCTTGTCGCCGACAGCGTCGAGTGGTTCAAGGCCCACGGCGGCCTCAGCCGGGCCAGTGGCGACCGATTCCGTTCCACGGTCCTCTCCAAGGGGGGCAGCGTGGAGGCCATGACGCTCTTCCGGGAGTTTACCGGCGGAGAGCCAGATATCGCTCCGCTGATCCGCCTGCGGGGCCTCGACGAATAGCGCCAGCCAGGGCACCTCAAGTTCCCTAGGGGGAAGACCGAGGCGCGGATTGACCGCGCTCGGTTCGCCAGCTACGGCTTGGCCCATCTAGCCTCACCCCGCATTCGAGACCCAAACTGATGGCCACGGAGAACACGGGCCCACGCCCCCTCTTGAGAACCCCGCTCTGGCTCGGCCTGGCCTATGCCGCCGCCATGGCGCTGAGCCAGTTCATCTCGAGCAACCACACTCCGTACATCAGCATATGGTTGCCCGCAGGCGTCTATCTGGCGGCCCTGCTGCTTGTGGAGACCAGGGAGTGGCCCGGACTGGCCGTTGCGGCTTTCATCGTTGATCTGGCGTACAGTTTTTACCGGCACCGGGCGCTTCTCTCGGGCACGCTGCTTCCCGCAATCAACTCGGCCCAGGCCCTTACCGTGGCCTACCTTTTCCGGCGGTATGTCGCCCATACCACAAAGCTGGGATCGGTTCGGGATTTCCTCGGCCTGCTCGGGAGTGCCGCCCTGGTTGGTGCCCCCCTGGGTGCGACACTCGGGGCCGCGGCGGTCGTGGGCGCCGGCTACCCGGTGCCGTTCGGGGAGTTCTGGGTACGCTGGTGGGTCGGAAACTCGATGGCCATCCTGCTGGTGACGCCCTTCGTCCTCAACTGGTTCTCTCCCCTGGGCGGCGATGAGGCCTGGTGGCTCAAGCCGCGCAGGCTTGCCGAGGCTGCCCTGATCATCATCGGCGTCCTGGCGACATCCTGGCATGTCCTCGTGCTTGGCGCGGGCATTCTGGCACCCGCAAGGACGGTCATCATCCTTTTCGTCCTCTGGTCCGCCCTGCGCTTCGGGATGCGCGGAGTGTCCGCGGTCAATCTGCTCGCGGCACTGATGGTGATCTTCCTCACCTCCTATAACCTGACCGGCCTCACCCCCGAACAGGTCACATCGGGGTCGTACATCCCGGCGATGCAGTTTTTCCTGGCCATCTTCTGCCTCGTGGGACTTATCCCGGGCATCGTCCTTGCGGAGAGGGACCGGCTTTTCCAGGAGCTTGCCCAGAGCGAGGCCCGCTTCAAGACCCTGAGCAGCGCGGCCTATGAAGGCCTCATCATTTCGGAGAAGGGCCGCGTCTTGGACATCAATGAGCAGGTGACCACGTTGATCGGCTCCACCCGCGAGGAGATCATTGGCCAGGAGGTGATTCGATTCATCAGTCCCGAGAGCCGGGAGCTGGTTTCTAAGGCGATAGCGAACGACCAGGAGGTCTCCTATCAGCACCGCATGGTCCGAAAGGATGGAACCACGTTCGAGGTCGAGGCCCAGGCGAAGGTGATGCGCTTCGGCAACCGAAAGCTGCGGATGACTGCGGTGCGCGACGTCACCGAGCGCAATCGCGCGGCGGCGGCACTCCGCGAGAGCGAGGACCGGTATCGGAACCTGACCGAGAGCTCTCCCGAATCCATCATCGTCCACCGGGGCGGCGTCATCATCTACGCCAACCCCTCTGCGATTCGCATGCACGGTGCGGTCACGGCGAGGGACCTTGTCGGCAGGCAGATGCTCGACCTTGTCCACCCGGATTTTCACGAGCTGGTGATCGAGAGGCGAAGGAACATGGCCGAGACGGGGATAGCCGGACCCATGGTGGACATGCGCCTTCTCCGACTCGACGGGTCCGCCATCGAGGCCGAGGTCCAAAGCGTCCTGGTCTCATACGACGGCGCTCCCGCCGTGCAGGTCACCTCGCACGACGCCACCGAGAGAAAGCTCGCCGAGGCCCAGCGGCTCAAGTTCGAGCGGGACCTCCTGGAGACGCAGAAACTGGAGAGCCTGGCGTCCTTGCCGGGGGAATCGCCCACGACTTCAACAACATCCTCACGGGCATCATGGGCAACGCCAGCATGGCGAGCATCGACTTGCCCGAGAGCTCGGCCGTCCAGGACAACCTGAAGGCGATAAAGGACGCATCCCGGCAGGCTGCGGACCTCTGCAAGCAGATGCTCGCGTACTCCGGCAAGGGCCGGTTCGTGGTGCAGAACATCTCCCTGAACCGCATCGTGGAGGAGACGACGCACCTCCTGCAGATCTCCATAAGCAAGAAGGCCGTCCTACGCTTTAACCTCTATTCCGCCCTTCCGGCCATCGTGGCCGACGCCACGCAGATCCGGCAGGTCATCATGAACCTGGTGATCAACGCCTCCGAGGCCATCGGCGAGAAGAGCGGCGTCATCAGCATCAACACCGGACTTACCCGGGTGGATCATTCCTATTTGGGCGGCACGGTCCTTGCGCCCGAGCTCAACGAGGGCACCTACGTCTTCCTGGAGGTTTCCGACTCGGGATGCGGGATGACCCCTGAAACGCAGGCCAGGATATTCGATCCCTTTTTCACCACGAAATTTGCGGGCCGGGGCCTGGGGCTCGCCGCGGTGCTCGGAATCGTCCGCGGACACAAGGGGGCGCTCAAGATCTACTCGGAGGTGGGCCGCGGCACGACCTTCAAGCTCCTTTTCCCCTGCTCCTCCGGAGGGGAGGATTCCATCGCGGCGATCAGCCCGTCGAAGACGCCGTGGAAGGGAACGGGCACGGTCCTGGTGGTAGACGATGAGGAGTCGGTTCGGAGCGCCGCGGCAATGATGCTTCGGAAGATGGGGTACGAGGTCGCCCTGGCGGCGGATGGGCGGGAAGCCATCGCCGCGTTCACAAAGGAGCCCGACCGGTTCGCCCTGGTCCTCATGGACCTCACGATGCCGCACGTGGACGGCGAGTTCGCCTTCGCCGAGCTCCGCAGGGTCCGCGAAAACGTGCGCGTGGTGCTCATGAGCGGCTTCAATGAGCAGGAGGCGATCTCCCGGTTCACGGGGAAAGGCCTGGCGAGCTTCCTACAGAAGCCCTTTGGATTTGAGGAGCTCAGGCAGGTTCTGCAGTTCGTGTTCTCAAGCCAGCCGGAGATTTGAAGAGGGCGGCTGGGTCGAATGGGGCCTGCAGCCCCGGTTTTTTTGTTACAACCGCCACCGGCCTTTGACAGGGCACGGATTGTAGGTATGTGCATGTGCCAGCCCAGAGACCTTCCCCGACGGAAGGCCCCCACTCCGTCAGCTCCATGCCCCCCCTTCTGAGCCCCGACATTCCGGCTTGTGCTACGCCCGTGACCGTTCTCCGGGCGACATCCTCGGGGATTTCCAGCCGCGACGACTTGGTGGCCACCGAGGAGCCCCTCGAGATCCAGGTCTCCTATGAAAAACGGGGCCTGAGGGTGACGCGGAGCGTGTCAGTCACGATGCGGACCCCCGGCAATGACGACGAGCTGGCTGCGGGGTTTCTCTTTGGCGAGGGCCTCATCCAGAAACCCGGGCAGGTTGCGAACATCTCGGCCGCAGTGGCGACGGACGGATCCGGGGGCCCGGGCAATACGATCCGCATGGAGCTCACACCGGGCACCGAGGTCGACCTAAGCTCCCTCGAGCGCCATTTCTACACGACGTCGAGCTGCGGAGTCTGCGGAAAGACCTCCATCGAGGCCCTCCGCGTCAAATGCGGCGCTCCCCCGACGCCCGGGCAGCCCACCATGGGTTTCTCAACCCTTCTCCAGCTGCCTGAAACGCTGCGCAGCGCGCAGAACACCTTCGAACGGACAGGCGGGCTCCACGGGGCGGCACTCTTTGACGCGTCCGGCCAGCTTCTCTGCGTGCGCGAGGATGTGGGGCGCCACAACGCCGTGGACAAGGTGATCGGCGCCCAGTTTCTGGCCGGCCGGACGCCGCTTTCCGCCACGGCGCTGGTCGTGAGCGGGAGGGCGAGCTTCGAGCTCATGCAGAAGGCCCTGATGGCCGGCATTCCCATCTTTGTCGCGGTCGGGGCTCCCTCGAGCCTCGCCGTGAAGCTTGCGCGCCAGTTCGGGGCCACCTTGGTCGGGTTTGTGCGCGAGGGGCGGTTCAACGTCTACTCGGGCGCAGGCCGGATTCGCGCGCAGCAAAACGAACCGATCACCCCGTAGGCCGTGTCGACCCCCCAAGGATCCGTGCCCGAGGCCCAGCCCCCCATCGAGGTGGAGGGCACCCGGATCGGAGCACCCGGAAAGGCCGCGGCGGGGCTGACGGCCGTCTACAAGACCATGGCCATCGGCTTCGGCGAGATGGGCGTGGTTCGCGGCACCCGGATGCTCCTTGAGGTGAACAAGAAGGATGGTTTTGACTGCCAGAGCTGCGCGTGGCCGTCGCCCGACGGGGACCGCCACGTCGCTGAGTTTTGTGAGAACGGGGCCAAGGCTGTCGCCGACGAGGCGACCACAAAGCGCATCACCCGCGAGTTCTTCCGGGAGCACAGCGTCTCGGAGCTTTCCGCCAGGTCCGACCATTGGCTGGGCAAGCAGGGGCGCCTGACCGAGCCGATGGTGCTAAGGCCGGGCGCCGGGCACTACGAGCCGATCTCCTGGGAGGAGGCATTCACCCTCGTTGCGGCCGAGCTGAAGCGGCTCCCCTCGCCCAATGCCGCGTCCTTCTACACCTCTGGGCGCACAAGCAACGAGGCGGCCTTTCTCTACCAGCTCTTTGTCAGGGCCTTTGGCACCAACAACCTTCCCGACTGCTCGAACATGTGCCACGAGTCGAGTGGCGCCGCGCTGAGCTCGGTCATCGGCATCGGCAAGGGATGCGTGACCCTCGCGGACTTCGAGAAGGCGGACGCCATCTTCATCGTCGGCCAGAATCCAGGGACGAACCACCCGAGGATGCTCACGGCGCTCCAGGCGGCAAAGCGTCGGGGATGCAGGATAGTGAGCGTGAACCCGCTGCCCGAGCTCGGCCTGCGGCATTTCAAGAACCCCCAGGAGCTTTCCAACCCCCTGCGCGTGCCGGGAATCCTGATGGGCAAGGGCACGGAGATCGTCGACCTGTGGCTTCCGGTCCGGATTAACGGCGACATGGCGCTCTTCCAGGGCATCATGAAGGAGATGATGGCGGCCGAGGAGGCGAGTCCGGGCAGCGTGTTCGATCGTCCCTTCATCGAGAACCACACGAGCGGATTCGACGAGCTTCTCGCCCACCTGCGGAGCGTCCCCTGGGACAGGATCACCGAGAGCTGCGGCTTGACCCGAGGCCAGATCGCCGAAGCGGCCGGGGTCGCCATGGGCTCAAAGGCGACGATCGCCTGCTGGGCCATGGGCCTCACCCAGAACCGGAGCGCGGTGGGGACCATCCAGGAAATCATGAACTTCCTGCTGCTGCGCGGGGACATCGGGCGACCGGGCGCGGGCCCCTGCCCGGTGCGCGGTCACAGCAACGTGCAGGGCGACCGCACCATGGGCATTTTTGAAAAACCCTCGGCCAGCTTCCTCAGGAAGCTCGGGGAAGTGTTCGCATTCCAGCCTCCAAAGGACCACGGCCTTGACGTGGTCGACTCGATCAAGGCGATGCACGACGGAAGGGTCCGGGTGCTGTTCTGCATGGGCGGAAATTTCCTGTCGGCGACACCCGACACCGAGTACACGGCCGCGGCGATAAGGAAATGCGAGCTCACGGCGCAGGTGGCGACCAAGCTGAACCGCTCGCACCTGGTCACGGGGAAGACGGCCCTCATCCTCCCGTGCCTCGGCCGGACCGAGGTGGACAGCCAGAGGTCCGGCGAGCAGTTCGTCACGGTCGAGGACAGCATGGGGATCATCAATCCCTCGCGCGGAAGCCTGGATCCGGCGTCCGAGGGCCTCCTGAGCGAGCCCGCGATCGTGGCCGGCCTTGCCAAGGCGGCCCTGGGAGCCACGACCCCGGTGGATTGGGATCTGCTGGCGGGGGACTACGACCGCATCCGCGACTGCATTGAACGCGTCGTTCCGGGTTTCACCGACTTCAATCGCAGGATCCGCAGCGGCCCTTTCTACCTGCCGAACGGTCCCCGTGACTCGCGGACGTTCGCCACGCCGAGCAAGCGCGCGGTTTTTACCCGGCACGAGATCCCGAGGGACGACCTGGAGCCGGGCCAGCTCGTCATGATGACGATCCGCACGCACGACCAGTTCAACACCACCATCTACGGCCTCGACGACCGCTACCGCGGAATCTTCAACGGCCGCCGGGTGATCTTCATGAACGAGGAGGATATGGCCGAGCGCCGCCTGGTCCAGGGGCAGCTGGTCGACATCACGAGCCACTTCAGGGGAGAAAGGCGCAGTGCCCCTTCCTTCATGGTGGCGCCGTTCCAAATCCCGCGCGGGTGCACGGCCACCTACTTTCCGGAGGCAAACGTGCTGGTTCCCGTCGACAGCGTCGCCGAGGTGAGCAACACCCCAACCTCGAAGTATGTCGTCGTGACGGTCGAGCCGGCTGCCGATCCGCGCGCCGGCGTCGCCGCGCTCAAGGCCGATTCCGCGTAGCCCAAGGGCCCCATTTCCCCCAACCCACCCTAAAACCCATGCTATCCTTCCTCGACCGCGAGCATACGACAGCCCCCCCGGGATACAGCCGCTGGCTCGTCCCTCCCGCCGCCATAGCCGTTCAGATGTGCATCGGTGAAATCTACGGCTTCAGCGTGTTCAACCTGCCCCTCAGCAGGACCCTCGGCATCACCAAGCCGGCCGCGGGCGACTGGTCGGTGCCGACCATTGTGCTGTGCACCTATTCGTTCGGGTTGATCCTCCTCGGCCTATCAGCCGCCTTTTTCGGCAAGTGGGTCGAGAAGAACGGCCCCAGGAAGGCCATGTTCGCGAGCGCCTGCTGCTTTTGCAGCGGCCTGGTTATCGCCAGCTTCGGGGTCAGGATCCACAGCCTTCCCCTCCTGGCGCTCGGCTACGGCCTGGTCGGGGGCATCGGCCTTGGCCTTGGCTACATCGCGCCCGTTTCAACCCTCGTGAAATGGTTTCCCGACAGGCCGGGGATGGCGACGGGGATGGCGATCATGGGGTTTGGCAGCGGGGCCCTGGTGGGCGGCCCGCTCGGGGTGGTCCTGATGGACCATTTCAAGTCGGCCACCTCGGTCGGCGTTTCCGAGGCGTTCCTGGTGATGGCCGGGATGTATTTTGTCATGATGAACTTCGGCGCCCTGATCGTCCGGGTTCCCGCCCAGGGGTGGGTCCCAGAGGGTTACACGCCCTCGACCGAGACGAGGAAGCTCGTGACGGCCGCCAACGTCTCGGTGGATGTCGCGTGGAAGACTCCGCAGTTCTGGCTCCTGTGGATGGTGCTCTGCATGAACGTGACGGCGGGAATCGGCGTCCTGGCCCAGGCCTCCCCGATGGCCCAGGACATGTTCGGCGTGAGCGCCGCGGCGGCGGGCGGCTTCGTCGGCCTACTGAGCATCTTCAACATGGGCGGGCGCTTCTTCTGGTCCTCGTACTCCGACGTGATCGGCCGCAAGGGGGCCTTCTGCGTCTACTTCATCCTCGGGTGCGCCCTTTACCTGCTCATTCCCTATTCCCAGAAGCTCAACAGCGTGACCTTCTTCGGCGCGATAGCCTCGGTGATCATTTCCATGTACGGCGGCGGCTTTGCAACGACCCCGGCTTACCTCCGGGACATGTTCGGCACGATGCAGGTCGGCGCGATTCACGGCCGGGTGATCACCGCCTGGTCCATGGCCGCCGTGCTCGGCCCGCAGCTCGTCACCAACATCTCCGCCTACCAAAAGGCCCACGGGGTCCCGAAGGAGCAGGCCTACAACGGGACCATGTACCTGATGGCGGGGCTCCTCGTCGTCGGGTTGATCTGCAACCTTCTTGTCCGCGAGGTGGACCCGAAGCACCACCACAAGGAATGGACCACATGAACACGTTCTACGAACCAAAGGGGGACGCCCACCATGAATGAAACACCGTCAAAGAGCCCCTCATGGCTCATCGCCCTGGCCTGGATTGTCGTTGCCCTGCCTCTGAGCTGGGGCCTCTACCAGAGCATCCTGAAGTCCAAGCCGCTGTTCATGGGGCCGGCCGTCGCCGCGGCCCCACCGGCACCCGCGCCAAAGTAGTCGCCCGTCCCAAGGATCGCCACGTTACGGGAGAGTTAAACCCGCGCTCGTTGGCGGGTTTTGCCGCCCAGGCGGACCCAACCCCTGTTTTCCGGTTGAGGCGTTGCGGGTTTGCGACCAGATGCAAGGGCCCGATGCCCGTTGATTCCCCATGCCCCACCCCAAGCCAGAGGGTTCGGGCGTGCGCATGGCCCGGCGCCCGAACACTCGGTCTTGCCCTGGCCTTGTCTTCGGCCTGCGCGCTTGGGGATCCGCCGCCCCCACCCACCCCGTCATCGCCGGACCCGGCCGTCCGGATGAGCCCGGTGGAAGTCACGGCCCACAAGGAAGCCCAGCTCAACACCATCGACCGGAAGGTCTACAACGTGGGAAGCGATCTCCAGGCCTCCACGGGAAGCGCGGCGGACGTCCTCCAAAACATCCCGTCGGTCGAGGTCGACCTGGACGGCAACATAAGCCTGCGGGGCGACTCGAGCGTGCAGATCCTGATCGATGGCAAGCCGAGCGCGCTCCTCTCGGGAAGCAGCAGAGCGGATGTCCTCACCCAGATGCCTGCGGACAACATCGAACGGATCGAGGTCATCACGAACCCCTCGGCACGGTACAAGCCCGACGGTTCGGCGGGGATCATCAACATCGTTCTGAAGAAGAAGGCCCCTAAGGGCTATTCGGGCTCGGCCCGGGCGACCGTCGGCAACAACCGGCGCTACGGTTTGGGCGCGGGCGCCACATTGAACCCGGGGCGGTTCCGACTCTCGGGCAACTACTCCCTCCGGCAGGACGACCGGCCGCGCTCCTCGACCGACCGCCGCACGTACATCGACCCGCAGACACAGCTGCCGGCCTCGACCCAGAGCCGGGTGAGCGAGGAGTCCAGGCCGTTCTTCCAGATGGGCCAGGCCGGGGCCGAGCTGAAGGCCGGACCCGACGACACAATTGGCGAGGTGATGAATTTCAGCTACCGCACCTTCGACCGCCACTCGCTTGAGCACGACACGATCACGAACAACCTCGGGGTGACCACCACGGACACCCTGCGCTACCGCTACGACCCCGAGAACGAGGGGGACGTGGAATCCAAGACGTCCTATGAGCACGCCTTCGGTTCCCAGGAACGGACGCTGGACGCCGAGCTCCAGCTTGAGCACCACGCAGAGACCGAGCGAAACCACTACACCAACACCTACGCGGCGCCTGCCGGGCCGCCCTCCATCGAGTTCATCCGGGTCTCCGCAAACGAGCCGAGCTCGGAGCTGACCCTCGACTACGTCGACAAATCGGCGAAGGACTCCCGCCTCGAGATGGGATATGACGGGACCGACGACAAGAGCACCCAGGACCACCTTGACCTCGTCCAGGATCCCCAGACAGGCCTACTCGTGTCGAACCCGCAGGTCACGAACCGGTTCTACATGGACCAAGTGGTCGATGCCCTCTACGCGACCTACCGCCGCTCCTGGGGCAAGTGGGGGGCGCAGCTGGGCGGCCGGTTCGAGGCTGTGGAGCTCAGGACCAACCAACTCACCGCGGGGATCGCGAACACGCAGAGGTATGCCAACCTCTACCCTAGCCTGCACTTGAGCTATAGCCTGAGCGACACGGGGGAATTGCAGCTCAACTACAGCCACCGGGTCAGGCGCCCCGAGGGCGACGACCTCAATCCCTACCCCCGTTACCAGGACCCTTACAACCTGAGCGCCGGCAACCCGCTGCTTAAGCCCGAGCAGACCCACTCGGTCGAGGCAGGCTACCAGTACAAGAACGGGGACACGACCTACCTCGGGACCCTCTACTACCGGGCCACCTCCGACAGCTTCACGCAGGTGAGCCAGTACGTGAGCAGCACCACGCTCCTGACGACTCAGGAAAACCTCGGCAAGTCGTCCTCGGGCGGCCTTGAGCTCGCGGCGACCGCGGCTCCCGCCGAAAAGGTCACGCTCAACGCGAGCGGAAACCTCTACTACAACCAAATTGACGCCAGCAACCTGGGCTACACCTCACGCCAATCGACGGTGGCTTGGTCGGGCAAGATGAGCGCCGAGTACGCGCTCTCCAAGACCTCGATGTTCCAGCTCAACATGCTCTATTCGGCGAAGCGGCTCACCCCCCAGGGATACCGGGAGCCGACGTTCGTGGCCAACGTGGGGTTCAAGCACACGTTGCTCGCGAAGCGGCTCTCGATGGTCGTCACCGTCTCGGACCTGTTCAATTCGCTCAAGAACGAGCGCAAGCTGGACACCCCCGTGCTCCACGACGACTACACGTGGCGTCGCAGCTCGCGCATCGTCTACCTGGGCCTGGTCTACCAGTTCGGAGCCTCGAAGGGGCCATCCAAGGACGACGCCCTCCAGTACGACAACCAGCCCTAGGGGGCGGCTTCCTTGGGAAACCCCCGGGGGCGGGTAACACCCCATTTCGCCCGTCGGGCGTCAGGCCCAAAATCCCCCGATCTTCCGGCATCGGGACATAGAGGGGCGTCTCGAACCCCCCAAGGCATTCTCCCGTTTCGGAAGCAGGATCGAAAAACCCACCCCAACCGTGATCGGCAACTACATGGATTTGAACGCCTCCGAGGTCAAGTACCGGAGGCTCTTTGAAGCGGCTCAGGACGGTATCCTGATCCTCGAACTCGACTCCGGAAGGATCACCGATGTGAACCCCTTCCTGTGCAATCTCCTCGAGTTCACTGCAGACGAGCTCATCGGCAGAACCGTCGGGGAGATCAGTCCCTTCAAGGACATCCTCGGCAACAAGGCCACGCTCCTGGAGCTGCAGACGGTTGGGTATATCCGCTACAATGACATTCCCCTCGAGACCAAGGGCGGACGAAGGATCGCCGTGGAGTTCGTTTGCAACGTCTACGAAGCGGGGGAGGAACTTGTGATCCAATGCAATATCCGGGACATCACCAAGCAACGGGCCGCTGAACGGCAGTTGGTGCTTCTCGGCGAGTGCGTCGCCAACCTGAACGACATCGTCGTCGTGACCGATGCCAGACCCGTCGAGGAGCCTGGGCCTCGGATATTGATGGTAAATCGAGCCTTCGAAAGGACGATGGGGTACACGGCAGCAGAGGCTGTGGGCCGGAGTCCCAGGTTCCTCCAGGGGCCAAAGACCGATCAAAAGGTCCTCGCCGAAATCAAGGCGGCCCTGTCTGAGGCGAAGCAAATCCGCCGGAGGCTGATCAACTACACGAAGGGCGGCGCCGAGGTCCACTTGGACATCGACATTGTCCCGATCTTCGACGCCACCGGAATCTGCACGCAATTCGCGGCAACCGAGCGGGACATTACGGAAAACGTGAAGGCCGAGGAACGGCTTGCCGAACAGGCGGGATTCCTGGACAAGGCCCGAGATGCCATCCTTGTCCGCGATTTGAACGGGAAGATCCTCTATTGGAATCAGGGCGCTGAGCGGATCTACGGGTGGACGCGGGAGGAGGCGGTCGGCCAGACCAGCGGCGACCTGCTGTTCCTCGACCCCAAGAAGTTCCGGGAACAGAATCGCACCATCCTCGGGACGGGGGAGTGGATTGGCCCGAGCCAGCATGTGACCAAGGACCGCCGGGTGCTCACGATGGACCTGAGCTGCACCCTCATCCGCGACAGCGACGGCAACCCGAAGTCGGTTCTCAAGATCGGCACGGACATCACGGAGCGGAAAAAGGTGGAGGCCCAGCTCCTGCGGGCGCAGCGGATGGAGAGCATCGGCACGCTGGCCGGGGGCATCGCCCATGACCTGAACAACATCCTGACCCCGATCATGATGTCCATCGGCGTCCTGAGGTCGGAGGTGAACACTGCCGAGACGCGCGAAATCCTGGACACCATCGACTCGAGCGCCCGGCGAGGCGCGGAGATCATCAAGCAGGTCCTCTCCTTCGCACGCGGCGTCGAGGGCGAGCCGGTCGAGATCCAGCCCAGGCTCATCGTCGCGGAGCTCGCCGGCATCATCAAGCACACGTTCCCCAAGGACATCCGCCTTCAGTTCCACGTGGCCGACCAGATTTCAACGATCATCGCCGACCCGACGCAGTTCCACCAGGTGCTCCTCAACCTCTGTGTCAATGCCAGGGACGCGATGCCCAACGGGGGCGTCCTGATCATCACGGCCAAAGACATCGTCCTGGGTGAGGAATTCATGGCCCTTAACCCGGGCGCCAAGGCAGGGCGCTACGTGATGCTGACGGTCACCGACACCGGGTCCGGCATCCCCACGGAGATCAAGGACCGGATCTTTGAACCCTTCTTCACCACCAAGGACCTTAGCAAGGGGACGGGCCTCGGATTGTCCACCGTGCTGGCGATCGTGAAAAGCCATCACGGGATCATCAACGTCTACAGCGAGCTCGGGCGCGGGACGACGTTCAACCTGTACCTTCCCGCGAAGGCCTTCGCCCTGTGCCCGAGCAAGGACGCGCCCGCTGTCGACACTCTGCCCAGGGGAAATGGAGAGGTGGTCCTCATCGTGGACGACGAGCCCTCCATCCTCACGATGACCTCGCGCACCCTCCAGAAATTCGGCTACTCAACCCTCACCGCCACCGACGGCGCCGACGCTGTTGCGGTCTTTGCGGAACACCGCAAGGAGATCTCCGTTGTGATCGCCGACATGATGATGCCCGTCATGGACGGCCGCGCCATGATCCTTGCGCTCAAGCGCATCGATCCGTTGGTGAAGATCATCGCCGTGAGCGGCTTGGTCCACTCGGGGGGAGTGGTCGGTTCCTTTGGCGTGTCGGCTAAACGGTCGCTGTTCAAGCCCTTCACCGCGGAGGCCCTCCTCGGGGTGGTTAAGGATGTGCTGGATGAGGCCTGACACCGAGGGCTCGATCTTCACCCCTTCGTGATCCATATTGGGGAAATCCACCCCATGACCCCGATCCACATCCCCAAGTTTCGCACCGCGCAGACTGTGCTCCTGGCCTTGCTTATTGCCCTCGCGACATCCGGGCTCGGCGCCGGCGAGCCGGTAGTCTCGGTGACCGGCGGCCAGATCCGGGGCGTCCGGCTCGAGGACGGAACCTCGGCGGCATTCAGGGGAGTCCCCTTTGCGGCTCCTCCGGTGGGCGACTTGCGCTGGCGGGAGCCCATGCCCGTAAAACCGTGGGAAGGCGTCCGGGAGGCCACCCGGACCGGGCCTCCGGCTGCGCAGATCCCTCTTGGATGGAACGACGCCGACGCCAAGGCGGGAAGCGAGGATTGCCTTTACCTGGACGTCTGGACTCCCGCTCCGGCCCCGGGAGGAAAGCTTCCGGTCATGGTCTGGATCCACGGGGGAGCGAACGTCGCCGGGGCCGGCGGCTTTGACCCCCTCTACGACGGCAGGTCCCTTATCCGCCAGGGCGTGGTGCTGGTCGTGGTCGAGTACCGGCTAGGCATCCTCGGCTTCTTCTCGCACCCGCTGCTCTCCCGCGAGTCCCCGCACCGGGCCTCGGGCAACTACGGACTCATGGACCAGGCAGCGGCGCTCACGTGGGTCCACGACAACATCTCCCAGTTTGGCGGCGATCCCGGCAACGTGACCCTCTTCGGGCAGTCGGCAGGATCCATGGACGTGCTGTCCCTCATGGCGTCTCCCCTCGCCCGTGGACTCTTTCACAGGGCGATTGCGGAAAGCGGTCCCACGATGTCCTTTGTGTCCCAACCTGAGGCGGAAAAGGCGGGCATCCGGGCCGCGGAGTCGGCCGGAGCCCCTTCCCAAGGCACGCTCGCCTACCTGCGCTCGCTCCCCACGGACACCGTGCTGAAGAAAATGCCCTGCATGATGGCGGGGACCACGGACGGCTGGGTCCTTCCCGAGAATCCAGGCCTCGCCTTCCGCCAGGGCCATGAGGCCCGCGTGCCCCTGATCATCGGCAGCGCCGCGATAGAGTTCCCGGCTGTTGGCGACCCCGCGGCGCTCAAGACGAGCATCCGCGAGTTCTTCGGGGACCTGTCCCCGCGTGCCGAATCCCTCTACGGCATTTCAGGCGGCGGGCCCTCCGCCAGCGACCCCCTCTACGGGGACGCGGCCGACCAGTGGGGTTCCGACCTGTTCCGGTGCCGTGCCATCGTCCAGGGCGAATGGCACACCGACAGCGGCAATCCAACCTGGGAGTACGAGTTCGACCGGGCCATTCCCCCGAAGGCCCACACCGGCCATTCGAGCGACCTGCCCTACGTGTTTGGGAACCTCAACAGGACGGGGCCCGGCATGACCGGGGACTTCGAGGACGCGGACAGGGGCCTGTCCGCCGCGATCCAGGGTTACTGGACCCGGTTTGCCAGGACCGGCGACCCGAATGGTGCGGGAGCGGTCCCGTGGCCGGCCTATGACGGCAAGGCGCGCAAGTACCTGATCTTTGGCACCTCGGGCGAGGTACGGGCCTCGGAAAACGAGCGGGGCCCAGTGGCCGATCTCTTCCGCGAGGCGATGGGGCGGCAATAGCCGCCACACCTTGGGGGACCCACAAAGGCCCAACAGGGAATTGACCGGGGCCGGCCCGGACGGGTATGTATCGACGGCTATGCCCGACACTCCCTCCCCCGCCGTCTCCATGGAAACGCTCGTTGCGCTGTGCAAGCGCCGGGGATTCATCTTCCAGTCCTCCGAGATCTACGGGGGGATCAACGGGTTCTTCGACTACGGTCCCCTGGGCGCCGAGCTGAAGAAGAACATCCGCGACTGCTGGTGGGACGACATGGTCCGCCGCCGGGACGACATCGTGGGCATCGAGACCTCGATCATCATGCACCCGAAGGTCTGGGAGGCCTCCGGCCACGTCGCGGGGTTCACCGACCCCCTGGTGGACTGCAAGGCCTCCAAGCAGCGCTACCGCGCCGACCAGCTCTTCTTCTCCCCCGTCGTGGTCGACGGCAACACGATCGGCTACGTCTCCGCACTGGAGAGCGAGCGCACGGCCGAGGCCCTCCAGGAGGCCGCCGAGACCCTGAAGCGCAAGAAGTCCGTGCAGGGCAAGCTCGAGCCCGTTCAGCCCCGGGACATGACCGAGGCCAAGGCCGAGGAGATTGTGCTCATCCCCTCCCCGGCCACCGGTGAGCCCGGCAGCCTCACCGCCCCGCGCTCGTTCAACATGATGTTCCAGACGAACGTCGGGGCGATGACGGACGCCTCCAGTGTCGCGTACCTCCGGCCCGAGACGGCGCAGGGCATGTTCGCGGACTTCAAGAACGTCGTGGACACGGGCCGCGTGAAGCTTCCCTTCGGCATCGCCCAGATCGGCAAGTCGTTCCGGAACGAGATCACGCCGAGGAACTTCATCTTCCGCTCGCGCGAGTTTGAGCAGATGGAGATGGAATACTTCATCCACGAGGACGCGGACTGGGCGGCCTGCCACCGGCAGTGGATCAACTGGTGCAAGGACTGGCTGCTCTCGATCGGCCTGCCGGCATCCCACCTCTCGGAGTTCGACCACCCGAAGGAGAAGCTGGCCTTTTACTCGCGGGGCACGACGGACATCATGTTCCACTATCCCTTCGGCGTGCAGGAGCTCTGGGGCATCGCGGCGCGCGGCGCCTACGACCTGGGGCAGCACGAGAAAGCGAGCGGGGTTCCCCAGGTGATCTTTGATGAGACGACCAAGAAGAGGTTCATCCCGCACGTGATCGAGCCCGCCGTGGGCGTCGACCGGATCTTCCTGGCGATCCTGTGCGCGGGCTACGCCGAGGAGGAGGTGAAGGACGACAAGGGCAACGTCGAGAAGCGCACCGTGCTCCGCCTGAGCCCCCGCATCGCCCCGGTCAAGGTCGCGGTGTTCCCGCTCCTCAAGAACAAGCCCGAGCTCGTCGCCCGGGCGCAGGCCCTCCACAAGAAGCTCCAGCGCCGCTACGCGGTGTTCTACGACGAGTCGGGGGCCATCGGCCGAAGGTACCGGCGCCAGGACGAGATCGGCACCCCGTGGTGTGTCACGATCGACTTTGAGACCATCGAGAAGGACGGCTCGTTCACGCTCAGGGAACGCGACTCCATGCAGCAGCGGCGGATCCAGGAGCCCGAGCTCCTGGCCCTCCTGGACGAGCAGGTCTACTAGGCGTCGCCCTTGATCCCCGCCTACCAACGCGCACGGGAGCTGATCGACGACGCCCACCGCGCCGACCCCGGGCGCTCCCCCGACGGGGCCCCGGCGGAGCTTGCCTACGCCGACGGGGTTGAGAAGTGGGTCGTTGCGATCGTTCCCGACGCCTCGCCGATCCTGCGCCTGGCCGCGCGGTGCCAGCATCTCGAGCGCTGGGCCACCCCGCGGTCGCTCTTTCCCGAGGGCAAGGCCGGCTACCTGGCGTGGCGCAGGTCCCTCTACGTGAAGCAGGCCGAGCGGGCCCGCGGGATTCTCCTGGGCGCGGGAATCCCCGCGGCCGAGGCCGAGGATGCCGCGACCTGGATCTCGAAGACGGGCCTAAGGACCAATGCGGGGACGCAGGCCCTGGAGGACGCCGCGGTGCTCGTTTTCCTGGAGAGCGAGATCCTCCGTTTCCGCGAGCAGCACGCCGACTACCCGCGCGAGAAGTTCGTCGACATCCTGAGGAAGACCTGGAGGAAGATGAGCCCGAGGGCGCAGGACCTGGCGCTCAAGCTGGAGCTGCCTAAGGACGTGGCCGCCCTGGTCCGCGAGGCCGTCGGGGCCTAGGCGCGCTTGGAAAGCCGCAGGTCGCGCCTCAGGTATTCGAGGAGCCTGCCCCGGAAGACCACCAGGTCCGTGGGCTCGGCCGCGGTGCCGGTGGATTCCCACAGGTTGGAGGAATCGAGCTCCATCTGGTCGATCACGCTGCCGGTGGCCACGGCCCGGTCGGGCAACCCGGGCGAGGACAGCGTGAGCGAGCCCGTCCGCACGAAGAAGAAGCTCCGGCAGGGCGTTCCCTGGACGAACAGGTTTTCACCCTTCTCCAGGTGGATGGCCCGCACGACGTCCTCCGGCGGGGGCAGGAGCTGGCTGATGTCCCTTGGGAAAACGAGGTCGAAGGTCCAGTCGATCATGACCCTGAGCTTGCGCATCGTGCCCGGCAGCTTCGCCAGGTAGATGGTCCGCCACATCCACCACGCCAGGAAGCCCTTGAAGTGGAGGCCGAACACCTCGGCGACGGCGGCCCGCTCCCCGATGGTGGCCAGTTGTCCCATGTACCGGTACCGGAACGGCTGGGGTTCCCCGCCCTTTAGGACCGCGGCAATGTTGCGCCCCAGGAGCGTCCCTTGCCTGAGAGCAAACTGGGCTGTCGGGGGCGACGTCTTGGCCTCGCCCCGGTCGATCCACGGCACCGAGGCCCCGTCGCCCGCCGCCCAGAGGGTCTCGATCCCGGCCACCCGGAGGGTGGGATCGGTGGGGACGCGGCCCTTGCCCCCATCGATGCCCAGCTGGCGGCAGAGGTCCATGACCACGGGATTCGGGGCGCTCCCGATCGTGGACACGACCGTGTTGGCCTCGATCGAGGTCCCGTCGGCCAAGAGGACCTTCCGGGCCGTGACCGCTGAAACGCGCGCCTTGAGCAGCACCTCGACCCCCCGCTTGGTGAGAACCCCCCTCGCATAGGCCCCGAGCTCGGGGCCGATCTCCCCGAGGAGCTCGTCGCGGCTGTGCACCAGCACGACCCGCGGGACGGAGTCCCTCAGGTTGGCATAGAAGCGGTGGGCCTGCCGGATGAAGTCGAGCATCTGGCCGGCAGTCTCGACGCCCGTGTAGCCGCCGCCCACCACAACAAAGGTGAGGAGTCGGGCGCGCGTTGCGTCGTCCTCCACCAGGTTCGCCTCCTCAAGGCGGTTGATGAGTGCAGCCCGCAGCCGAAGCGCATCCGCCACGTTCTTCATGGGCCACCCGTATTCCGCCATCCCGGGCACGGCCCCCAGGTCGGTCACGCTCCCCAAGGCCAGAACGAGGTGGCGGAAGCCCACCCTGTGGTCGCGGGTGAAGCGCCCTCCGTCCAGGGTGAGCGAGCGCGAGGCCCAGTCGATCTTCTGGATGGTCCCCTGCAGCACGTTCACGCCGCGGCAGAACTGCCGGAGCGGATTGACGACGTCCACGGGCGCGAGCGACGACCCCGCGACCTCGGCAAGCATCGGCTGGAACACAAGGACGTTGCGCTCGGAGACAAGCGCCACGCGCCTCTCCCCCTCCGCCCCGCCGAAAGCCCCCCCGAGCGCCCGGGCGCAGTAGGCCCCCGCGAATCCTCCCCCTGCGATCACGACATCGAATTCCATGGAGAACCCACTATGCCGATCCCCGCCCGCTAACCAAGCACGCGCTCAAGGTCCAGGTTTCCGCCGGAGAGGATGATGCCGACCCGCTTTCCGGCGACCGGCAGCTTCCCGCCTGCGACCGCGGCATAGGCCACGGCGCCGGAGGGCTCGACCGCAATCTTCATGACCCCGAAGAGCCGCCTGACAGCCGCAATGATTTCCTGGTCCGAAACGGTCGCGATGGCCTCCACGTTCTCCTTGATGATCGGGAACGTGAGGTCCCCGATGTAGGCCAGCAGACCGTCCGCGATGCTCGAGGGGTGCTCAACCGGCTGCCGGATGCCAGAGGTCAGCGAAAGGGAGGCGTCGGCGGCGCCCTCGGGCTCCCCCGCGAAAACGCGCACGGGGGTCGGTTGGGAGCGGACAATGACGGAGGTGCCCGCAAGCAGTCCCCCTCCCCCGACGGGGCACACGACCAAGTCGAGCCCCTGGACATCCTCGAAGAGCTCGAGGGCCACGGTCCCCTGGCCTGCGATCACCCTTGGATCGTTGTAGGGATGGACGAGCGTGGCACCCGTCTCCCTGACGACCCTGTCGGCCGCCTCCTCGCGGGCCTTGTGGTTCGGCTCGCAGAAAAGGATCCGTCCGCCGTAGCTCTCAACCGCCGCGATCTTCACCGGGCTCGCCGTGCGCGGCATGACGACGGTCGCCGCTATGCCCCTGCGGCGAGCCGCCCACGCCAAGGCCGCCGCGTGGTTGCCCGAGGAATGGGTCGCCACGCCGCGCCGCGCCTCGTCGTCGGTGAGCATGAGGACCGCGTTCGTGGCCCCGCGGGCCTTGAAGGCCCCCGTCGTCTGGAAATTCTCGCACTTGAAGAAGAGCTCGGCGCCGGCCATCGCGCTCAGCCGCGAACTCGAGAGGACCGGGGTCCTGCGCACGTGGTCGCGTATCCGCGCGTGCGCTTGCCGGATGTCATGGGGCAGGATTGCACTCACGGGCGGGGGTCAGGGCGCAGCCTGATAGACTTCGACGAGTGCTATGCCCGTCGTGTTGCCGGTGCCCGTCACCTGCGCCGTGTAGCTTCCGGGCTGAAGGTTCAGCAGGAGCGCGCTGTCGGCGCTCCCGCCCTGCAGCGCGAATGCCCCCACGGCAGCCCCGACCGACGTGATCTCGGCCGGATTAGCCGCGTTTTGCCAGCCCGTGTTGGTCGCCACGCTCTTGCCCGCCGAGTCGAAGACCGTGAGGACCGGCTTTGCCAGCGTCCCGGAGACTCCAAACTGGGCGAGCCCCGGCCCCACGGCCCGGATGAGAACGCGGGCGGCTTGTGAGCCGGTCACGACAAAGCCGGTGATCAGGATGTTGCCCGAGGTGCCCACCTGGGCTCGGGTCGAGATGTTGCCCAGGAGCGACGGGGCTGCCGTGTCGGCCTCGTAGACCTCGACCAGTCCCACGCCCGTGGTCGAGTTGGTACCGGACATCTGCACGGAGTACGGCCCCGGGGCGAGGTCCTCGAGCAGGGCGCAGTCGGCGCTCCCCGTCTGCAGCGCGAAGGCCCCGACCTGCTCGGTCAGGGCGGCGATCTTCGCTGCATTGGGGCCCGTGCCCCACCCGGTGTTCGAGTCGAGGACGGCACCGGTCGTCGAATCATAGAGCGAGATCGTCGGCGCCGCGAGCACGCCAGAGACGCCGAACGAGGACAGGGCCGGCCCGACCCCGCGGATCAGCACCCGCTTGGCCGTCCCCGCGGGACCCTCGATCACGAACCCGGCGATCGTGATCCCTCCACCGGTTCCCACCAGGGAGCGCGCGGAAAGGTTCACCAGGCGGCTTCCCGCGCTCACGAACGCGGCGCTGCTGACTGAGGTCGCCACCGAATTCGACACCGAGACCGAATAGCTGCCGGGCTTGGAGGCCGTGTAGGATGCCGAGGTCGCCCCTGCGATGGGCGCCCCGTTGTACAGCCACTGGTAGGTGAACGGGCCGTTTCCGGAAACCGCCACCGAAAGGCCCACCGTTCCGCCCGGGGGCATCACCGAGCCCAGGGGCTGCGCGACGATGTCCGGATACCCGGCCGGAAGGTTGATGGTGAGCACACCCGGCTGGCTGGAGGCAACGCCCTCCCCGTTGGTGACGGTCACCGTGTAGGACCCCGCGTCGGATTGCTCCGCCTGGGGGATCACGTAGATCGGCTTGGTTGCCCCGGCAATCGGGGAATTGTTCAGGTACCACTGGAAGGAAAGCGGGGCCGTGCCCTGGATGCCGAACGACAGGATCGCGGACGAGCCCAGGTTGACCGACTGGCTCGAGGGCTCCGCCGTGAAGATCGGGGCGGAGTCGGATCCCGGGATGATGCGCCTGATGGTGCTGTTCAGGGCGTCCGCCACGTAGACGATCCCCGAGCTGTCGATCGTCACGTCGCCCGGGGAATTGAACCGCGCGGTGCCTCCGAGGCCGTCAATGCTGTCCGCGTCCCCCGAAAGCCCGGCCACGGTCGTCACGAAGCCCGACGGGCTGATCATGCGGATCGTGTTGTTCCTGGAATCCGCCACGTAGACGTTGCCCGAGCTGTCTATCCCCACCCCGGCGGGCCCGTAGAACGACGCCAGCTTCCCGTCGCCATCGGTATTGCCGCTCACCTGGGGAATCCCCGCGAGGGTCGTCACGACCCCCCCGGGAGCGATCCTTCGCACGGTGTTGTTCCCGTTGTCGGCCACGTAGACGATTCCCCTGGGGTCGACCGCGATGCCCGTCGGATTGTTGAATTGCGCGGCCAAACCCGTGCCGTCAGCCGACCCGGTTGCCCCCGATCCGGCAAGGGTTGTCACGACCCCGGCGGGCGTGATCTTCCTGACAACATTGCCCGCCCCGTCGGGGACGTAGATGTTGTCCGCGGAGTCGATGGCCAGGTTCTGGGGATCGTAGAGCCTCGCCGCCGTGCCCGTCCCGTCGGTGTCCCCTCGCGTTCCAGCCAGCCCGGCGAACGTCGAGACGACCCCGGCGGGCGTGATCTTGCGGATCGTGTAATTGCCCGAGTCGGCGACAAACAGGTTTCCAGCCGAGTCGATCGCGACGCCCCCGATGCCCGCGAACTGCGCCTTGGCCGCGGGGCCGTCGGCGCTGCCGCTCTTGCCCGGGGTGCCGGCGACGGTGGTGACCACCCCGCCTGGCGTCACCTTGCGGATGGTGTAGTTGCTCGAGTCCGCGACAAAGAGGTTGCCGCTCGGGTCGACGCGCACGCCTCCCGGAAAGGCGAAGCGGGCAGAGCGCCCGGATCCGTCCGCGGCGCCCGAGGCCCCCGGCCAGCCCGCAAGGGTCGTTACGCCGACAGCCTTCACGAAAAGGGTCGCCGCGCCCGAGGTTACGCTGCCGGAGGCATTCGAGACCACGCACCGGAACTGGTCGCCGGTCATGGCCGGGCTCGCGCCATTCACGACAAGGGTCGGGGTCAATGTCCCCGAATATGCCGCTCCGTCAGCCAAGGCTGCCCACGCGGTGCTTCCCACGGGCAGGCGCTGCCAGGCGTAGGTGAGGGGCGCTACGCCGCTGCCAACGACAAAGAACGTTGCCGGCTGTCCCCGGGTCACGGTTACGTCACCGAGCGATCCGGCGATGGAAAGCGAAACCCCCGAGCCGAGCGAGGCCGCGAGGAGGGCGGTCACATTCGGCACGCCCACGCCCGTGCACAGGTCGTAGCCCACACCCGCGCTGTAGGCGCCGTTGTTGCCGGTCGTGATGTCGCGCATCGCCGAGGTGCCGATGAGCGGGTAAATGGCGGGGTTGAGGAGCCCGAGCGGCGTGCCCCGCTTCTGGTTGATGAGCGCGCAAAAGGCCGCCCAAATGGGCGCTGACCAGCTGGTTCCAGCAACCCGCGTCTGGGCGCCCTTGAAAACGATCATGGCCGGCTCGTTCGGGTCCGCCGAGGCCGCTACGTCGGGAACGAGCCTCATGCCGCCAGCGGGTACTCCCGTTCCCTTCTGCCAGGACGGACGGCTGAAGACGGCGCTCACGCCGCCGCCGCTGAGCGACCAGGCCGACTCGCCCGAGACGGCTCCGGTCGAGTCCAGCGAAAGCGACGTGCCCCCCACCCCGGTTACATCGGGGTCCGAGGTCGGGTACGTCGCCTGGACGACACCATTGGGAGAGGCTCCCGTGTCGCCCGAGGCCACGAGGACCGTCACCCCGGCGCTTGCCAGGTTCGCCATGTACTGGGCCTCGATCAGGAGGTAGTCCTTCGGAACGTCGAGTTCATTGCCCCCAACGGAGATCGAGAGGATGCGCATGTCCGGGTGGCCCGGCAGGTCGGCATAGACCTGCTGCAGGATCTCATCGTTCTCGGCCGGGTCCGTCTCGCTTGCACCGTAGATCCGAACCTTGCATCCCGGGGCGAGGGCCGTCACCCATTCCGCGTCAAGGGCCGCCTCCTCCTGTGCGCTTGTGCTCGGGGCACTTCCGGGTCCCCCGGCGACATCGACCATCTCCACGTTGCCGAGCGACTGGGTCACCCCCGCCGTCGTCCAGAATGAGGTCAAGTCGCTCGTGAGCGGATACGCGAGCCCGTAGATCGCAATCGTCTGGCCGGCCCCGGTGACGCTCACGCCGTCGGCGTTGTAGGCCTTCGCAATTTGCGCGGGCAGGTAGCCCGACCGGTTCACCTGCTGGTCGTCGGGGCGGAGAACCCTCGGGGTCGAGAGAGGGCGGCGCTGGATGTGGGGCTGCAGGCCGTGGATACCCAGGACCAAGGGGGAAATCCCCGCGGGCAGGCTTGGCGAAGTGACCGCGGAGGTGAATTCGTCCCCATTCCTGCGGACCCGCGCGAACGAGACCGCGAACGTCGATGCCACGGCGTCCACGGTGCCGCGACCGAAAATGCCCATGTGGTTCTCGTCAGTCCGGGTCACCTCGAGCCCCTGGGACTTGATCCACTGGAGGACCTTCTCGTGGTCGGCGGCCAGGGGAAAGTACCGCGCCTTTTTCTCCTCGTCTGAGATCAGCTCCCCTCGGGCTATCCGTGCCTGCAACTCGTCGAAATTCCTCATGCGGAGCGCCACCTCGAAGGTCATGGGGGCCGACCTTTCCGCGGTCGTCAGGACTGTCCTGGAGACCGCCGCCCCGTTAACCGAAGCCTGCGTCGCAATCTGGCGGATGCTGTCGGGAAAGGCAGTCCGGTCCGCAGCCGGGGCTGCCCTCCCACAGACCGATGACCCCGCGAAAAGCGCAAGAAGGGCAAGGGTTCGGGTGGGTGTTCGGTTCACGGGCGGGGGTCACGGATGTGCGACCGAGGTTGAGGGGGAAAGTTCGGAAAGAAAGCACCTTTAGGCAACATCAGGAAGGGTGCACGCCCTCCCTGTGCCGCGCGCAGGCTCTTCTAGCGCCCCAGGATCATCCCTTGAGCGCGCCGGCTGCGATCCCGCGCACGATCTGCCTCTGGAGCGCGGAATAGACCACCAGGATCGGGAGCGTCACCAGGATGATCCCGGCAAAGAGCATTCCGTACTCGCTGCGGTACTCCGCAGCGATGGACAGGTTCGCCAGGCCAATCGGCAGCGTTTTCGCAGAGCCCTCGACGTCCCCGCTCACGAGCATGAAGGCGTAGAAGTATTCCTTCCACACGCCGATGAACTGGAAGATCGCCACCGTGACGAGCCCGGGCCTCGCCAGGGGAAGGAGCACCCTCCAGAACGCCGCGAACTCCCCGCAGCCGTCGACGACCGCGGCCTCGTAGAGCGACCGAGGCAGCACCCGGAAGAACCCCGCGAGGACGAAGATCGCGAACGGGAGGCCGTTGGCGGTGTAGGCGAGGACCAGTCCCGTTCGCGAGTTCAGGAGGCCGAGTCCCCGCATCTCGAAAAACAGCGGGATGATGGCCAGCTGCGCAGGCAGCGTGAGCCCTGCCACGATGAGCCCGAAGGCGATTTTCCCGAGGGGATGGGTGAAACGGGCCAGCGCATAGGCGGCCATAGATCCCAGCGCAACGATGAGGGCCACCGAACTGCAGGTGACGATTACGGAGTTAAGGAAGTACGCCCCGAAATGGGCCCCGCCCCAGGCCCTCAGGTAGTTGTCGGCGTGCAGGGCCCTGATCGAGGGCAGAGCAAACGTGTCCCTGAAGATCGCGTCGTCGGCCTTCAGCGAAGAATAGGCGACCCAGATCATCGGGAAGACGAGCCAGGCTGCGTAGCCCAGGAGCGCGGCGAAGGCCACGGATCGGGAGAAGCGCCTACGGTTGGGTGCGGGGGATTCCATGGCGCTAGGTTTCCACGCTTTCCTCCCTGAACACCCTCAGGACGGCCGCGCTGCCCAGGAGCACGAGCGAAAACAGGATTACCGCAAGGGCCGCCGCGCGCCCGATGTCGAAGTCCTTGAACATGGTCGTCACGAGGAGCGTCCCGAGCGTGCTCACCTTCGCGGACGGATCCTGGGAGGTGAGCAGCCACACCATCTCGAAGGCATTCAGCCCAGCGATCACCAGGAACACCACGGAGATCGCAACAACTCCTCGGATCAGGGGAAGCGTGATCTTCAGGAACTGCATCCAGGGCGGGGCCCCGTCGATTTCGGCCGCCTCGTAGAGCTGCGGGTCGATGCCCTCCATTGCCGCGAGATAGAGGATCAGGTTGAACCCGCAGGCCATCCAGATGTAGATCGGGATCAGGGCCGCGTAGAGATGCTCCTCGGAGAGCCACGGATAGTCGGCAAAGGAGCGAAGCCAGTCGGAGCCCAGTGCATTTCCGAGGCCCGAGAGGCCCGCGTTCACCAGTCCCCCGTGGGGCTGGTAGGCGTTGAGCCAGATGAGGGTGGCGGCGATTCCCCCCAGGAGATTGGGGAAGAGCAGGATCATGCGGAATGCCGATGCACCCCAAACGCCCCGGTGGATCAGCAGCGCGAAAAGGAGCGCCAGGGGCACGACGATGAGCGCCGGTACGACCATCAGGAAAAGGTTGTTGCCGAGCGCCGTCCACATCTGGTCCCCGTCGAAGAGGAGTGACTTGAAGTTGGTGAGCCCGGCCCACGACCGCTGGCCGATCCCGTCCCAGTGGCTGAACGCCCAGAGGAACGCCGTCACGGCGGGCGCCACGAGGAACACTCCGTAGAGAGCGAGCGCCGGGCCGACAAACCCTGCCGCCATGGGAAGGCGCAGGGGACCAAAGCCCTCCGCGGGCGCCGGATGGGGGCCTTTTCGCCTCGCCAGGAGTCGACCGGCCGCGAGCCACGCCGCCGCGCCGGCAACGACCAGGATTAGCGCCGTCCCGGCCGCGGGATGCCGGTAGGAAACGCGGTCCGGCTCGGCAAGCCGGGATCGATCCTCGGCGGCGGCCGCCTCGAGGTCCCGCGCGAATGCCTCGGGCGACAAGCGTCCCGCCATCAGCGCCCGCGTGTCGTCCACCCTCGCCTGCCGGATCGTCGGAGGGAGCATCATGGTCTGCGGCATGTTGAACGACGCGCGCGATCCGGCGATCAGGTCGGCCGTGTCCTGCATCCTCGCCGAATAGGCCGAGCGCGGGACCCCGCGGACCGCGACCGGGGCATCGGTCATGCGGACCATCGCCTCGGCCCGGCTCCGGGAGGTCATGAACCGGAGGAAATCGACGGTGGCCTTCTCCCGGGCCCGGTTTCCAGTCCTGAACACGAAGAAGCAGTCGCTGCCTCCTTGGATCGTGGTGGGATCGGCGGCTCCGTCGGCAAACACCGGGAAGTTGAGGGTCCCGACGTCGAAATCCGACGGGATCTTCCCCTGCATCTCGCTGAAGAACCAGGATCCGGAAACCGTCATCGCCGCCCTCCCCTGCAGGAAGAAGAGCTCCGCCCCCTGGGCGGTCTCTCCTTCCCATCCGGGTTGAACGCAGTCGCGGGTCACGCGCCCGAGAACGGCGGCCGCGCGGACAAGGCGGGGATCCTTCCACGCTTCTGGCGTCAGGGTGTTGATGGCCTCCCACCCCTCCGGTCCCGCCAGGTTGTGGTAGGCCGCGCGCAAGAACGCGTCTCCGTAGAGCCAACGCGTGCCGGGCAGGCTCACGGGCGCGAGCCCCGCGGCGCGGATCCTCGCGCAAAGCCCAAAGAACTCATCCCAGGTGCGCGGCTCCTTCCAGCCGTGTTCCCTGAAGAGGCCCCGGTTGTAAAAGAGGCTCCAGCAGGAATACACCATCGGGAGCCCGTACACGCCCCCCTCAATCCTCCAGGAGTCGAGCGATCCCGGGTTGAACGTGTCCGCCCAGCGCGCATCCCCCTCCCAATTCCTCCCGTCCAGGGCCGGACGAAGGTCGACCATCTTCCCGCCCTTCACCAGGGTCGTCCAGAGGATGTAGGGGACCGATGCGGCGTCCGGCGGATTCCCATCGATGATCCTCACCCTCACCTGGTCCTGTACCCTCGGGCTCCCGTAGATGTGGACCCTGACGCCGGGCTGCTCGCGCTCGAACTCCCGCGCCGTGTCCTGGTAAAAGCCGAGGCCGTATCCTCCCTCGAACACGGGGATGTCGAGCTCGACCGCGGGGGTACCCCGCGCGCAGAGCGCCGCAACGAGCCCCAACACGCAGAGCCGCGCAGGAATCCGTGACGTCACGTGAAGAATCCGGCCTTCTTCAGTGCCCTGCGGAGCTCAGCCGCGTGACCGCGGTCGCGGGTCTCCACAGTGCACACGACATGCGTCGCCGTGACGTCCGGACCGCTGAACGCGCGGTCGTGGTCGACCTGGTTCACGCTGGCGCCGCACGAGGCGATGACCCGGCACAGTTCGGCAAGGCCCCCCGGCCTGTCGGATATCCTGACAGTGAAGCGCGTGAGCCTTCCGTCGTGGACCAGGCCCTTCTCGATCACCCGCCCCAGGATGACCGGGTCGATGTTTCCGCCGCACACCACGAGCGCCACCTTCTTCCCATGGAGACCGGGAAGCGCACCCGACATCATCGCCGCCAGGGGCACGGCAGCCGCGCCCTCCACCACGGTCTTCTCGAGCTCAAGCATCCTGAGGATCGCCAGCGAAATCCATTTTTCCTCCACCCGGACGACCTGGTCCACGCGACCCCGGATCTGGCGGAACGCGCGGTCGCCGACCGAGAGCGTGGCCAGGCCGTCGGCAAGCGTTGCACGGCGGGCGACCCGGACGGGGTGCCGCGCCCGGAGCGCCGCGGTCAGGTTTCCCGTGGCGACGCTCTCGACCGC
>CAITBM010000070.1 GCA_903890485.1 uncultured Opitutaceae bacterium
CTCCCGGGGAACTTCGACCTGAGGCCGCTCAATTTCAGCGTGTCCCTGCACAAGGCGCCAAAGACCGTCAGGATCGTAGTGCTGGGCGAGTCGGCGGCCCAGGGGGTCCCGGTGCCGGGCTTTGGGTTTTCGCCGCAGCTTAGGGCGCAACTCCGGCATCGATACCCTGGCACGGATTTCGAGGTGATCGACACGGGCATCGTCGCGATCAACTCCCACGTCGTGTACCAGGTCGCGAAGGAAATGGCGCGTTTCGAGCCCGACCTCTTCGTTCTGTATGCGGGAAACAACGAGGTGGTTGGACCCTACGGCACCTGTTGCGCCTACATATCGAACATGACGCCCCTTTGGGTGATCCGGGCGTTCGTCTGGGTGAGGTCGACGCGGACAGGCCAATGGCTCTCCTCGTTGGTTTCGAGGCTCACCTCGGGTGGGCGCCGTGCCGAGTGGGGAGGAATGTCGATGTTCGTGGACAATGCGGTTCTTGCCGACGATCCGCGGCTCTACGCCGTCTACGAGAACTTTGCGGATAACCTTCGGGGGATCGTGAAGGCGGCATCGGGGGCCGGGGCCAAGACCGTCCTTTGCACGGTTGTGGCGAACCTCAAGGACTGTGCCCCGTTCCTCTCCCGCAACGGGGCGTGGCTTTCGAAGGGGGAGTTGGCGGTTTGGCGGGTGCCCTACGGGCGAGGCCGGCTGGCCTGGCTCTTGGGTGACACGCGTGAGGCCAGGGGGCAACTCACCGAGGCGCTCAGGATCGATCCCGAATACGCCGATACGTCCTTCATGCTTGGGTCTCTTGATTTGCAACAGGGGGACGCGGCCTCAGCCAGGAAGCATTTTCTGGATGCGCTGCACTGGGATGCGCTCCGGTTCAGGCCGGACGCTCCCATAAATCAGGCCATAAGGGATGTGGCGCGCACGAGCGGTGCAGGGGTGAGTCTCGTGGACACAGCCTACGAGCTCGGTTCGGATGCGGCGTCCACCGGGGACCTAAGCGGAAGGGAAATCTTGTTTGAGCACGTTCATTTCGACTGGGAAGGGAACTACCGGGCGGCGCGCCTGATTGCACGGGCGGCAGGTCGCTCCCTCTTCGCAAGCGACCCGGGTGAGGGGGGCTGGCTGGATCGCCAGGCGTGTGCGGATGCGCTGGGCTACACGCCACATGAGCGGCTTCCTATGTTGCTTCGCATTGACGTCCTCACCCGGAAGCCGCCGTTCACCCAGCAGATCACCCACGTTGAGGACGAGGCCAGAATGGCTCGGGAGGTTGAGGCGGCGACCCAGCAGATCAAGGACCCGGCGATCCTTGAGTTGGCCGCCCGCACGACGTCGCATGCGTTGGCGGATGACCCCCAGAACCCGACCCTCGCAGGGATTCTTGAGGGAATCGAAGTGGACCGGGGGCACCTGGAGGCGGCGCTTCAGCGCGTGCGGCAGGCCGAGCAGGAATTGCCTAGAGACTACGCGCTCGCTGCCGATGAGGCATCGGTGCTGATCAAGATGGGGCGCTACGACGAGGCAGAGCGCATCCTCGTTCCCGCAGCGTCGGGTGCCGACCTGGACCTGCTCCTGCCGATCCTCCAGGAATTCTGGGGGCGCTCGAAGCGCCTTAGGGATGGGATCGGGTTCGTCGACAAGGCCCTGGCGCGGCGCCCACGGGACCTTAGGTTAAGGGTGGTGCGCGCGCGGCTTCTGGACGCCTCGGGAGACCGGGTTGCGGCCGAGCAGGCCCTTCGCCAGGTGCTGGACGAGGATCCTTCAAGCGAGGACGCGCTCGAGGGCTTGGTCTCGCTCCTGGGCGAGACCGGCCGGACGGCGGAGGCGGCCAGGGCCAGCGCTGCGGCATCTCCCTTCCAGTCGCGCAACCAGGCCAACAGCCTGAGGGTGGCCCGGGAGTGTGAGGCCCGGGGGGACATGGACGGGCTCGTGCGCAACCTGCAGGCGGCCGAGCTGAGCGGGCCTGTCACGGCAACATTCGAGCTGACCCTAGCTCTCAAGCTCTACCAGTTGAGGCGCCTCGACGAAATGATGATCCACCTGGCGCTGGCCAGGCGGCTTTCCGCCCATGAGGGCAATGCCGCTGTCACCGACTCAATCGAGGGCCTTGTTGGCCGGATGCGGATAGAGTGGGAGGAGGCGTCCGCCCAACGCGCCCGCTCAAAAGAGTGAGTAGATGAAAGGAGCGACGCCGGAGCCTCCAAGGACAGCCAGGACTCCGACGAGGATGAGGACCACCACGATCGGGGTCAGCCACCACTTCTTGTTGTGCGCGGCAAAAGAGAGGAACTCGGCAATTGGGCCGCGTTGCTTTTCCTCGGCCTGACGGGCGAAGGCATCTTTCTCGGATTCTGGCATATCTAGCTTTGGTTGAAGTAGCTCTCGGCGGGCTTCGGACCGCCCCGGCCAACCCAATACGACTTGGCCTTTGGGTCAAATGTGCGGGTGAGCGGGTCGTAGCGCAGGAGCCGCATCACCAGGCCAATCGGGGTAAGCACCCCGAAGTACATAAGAGCTAGGGCGACATAGGAAACAACAAACCCGATAGGGTAGGTCGCGTAGCTCAGGCCCAGGTAAACCCACTTGAGCAGCCTCGGCACCGCGGCACCGGCCAGGGGCACGGCCAGGGCGGACACCCAAAGGGCCTCCGCGCCGGCGTGGCCATTCCGTTTCCAGAGACCCCAACCCAGGCAGCCGACCACAACAGCCCATGCGCAGGCGAATACCTGGAGCTGGCGTTTCGTGGGGTTGGGATTGATGCGAACGAGCGACACGGTGGTTTCCTTAGTCGTTGCCGTAGCGGCCGAGATAGGCCTCGAGTTCGGGCTTTCCCGTCGCGGGTTGGTCGGTCTTCAGCAGAAGCAAATCGTCAATGACTAGCGCGTCTATGTCGGTTGTCATGAAGCACCGGTAGGCGTCCTCGGCGGTGCAAACGATGGGCTCGCCCCGGATGTTGAAGCTCGTGTTGATCATCACCGGGCACCCCGTGATGTCGGAAAAACGCTCGAGGAGCTCAGCAAGCCTGGGATTGCGCTGACGATCCACCGTCTGGACACGTGCGGAATCGTCCACATGGGTTACGGCCGGAATGACCGAGCGCGAGTCCGATATCCGGGACAGGCCCGTTCTGGGCGCGTCTCCCTGCGCTGCCTCGCATCGTTTGTCTTTTCGGACCGGCGCCACGAGGAGCATGTAGGGGCTGTCCGTGCCGGCCTCCAACTCGAAGTATTCGTGGGCGCGCTCGAATAGCACGATCGGGGCGAAAGGCCTGAATGATTCGCGGAATTTGATCTTGAGGTTCATTTGCCGCTGCATCGCCGGATTGCGCGCATCGCCCAAAATGCTCCGCGCGCCAAGGGCCCTCGGCCCGAACTCCATGCGCCCCTGGACCCAGCCAACCACCTTGCCGTCGGCGATCAGCCGCGCGACTTGGTCGCAGAGTCCGGCGCCTGCATCAAATCTGCGGAAGACGGCCTTCCTTGCCGTCAGCATTGCCTCTGTGTCCCGGGGACTGCACGCAGGCCCGAGAAACGAACCGCGCTGACTGTCGGGTTGCTCAGCCCGCCGGTCGTTGCCCAGCAAATGGTACCACATGAAGAGCGCGGCCCCGAGGGCGCCGCCAGCGTCACCGGAGGCAGGCTGGATCCAGATGCGGTCAAAGCCGGCCTCCCTGAGAAGCCGGCCATTCCCCACACAATTGAGCGCAACGCCCCCTGCAAGGCACAGGTTGCGTGAGCCAGTGAGCGCGCGCAGGTGCCGAGCGGACCGAAGCATCACGATCTCAGTCACCTGTTGGATGGACGCTGCAAGGTCGCATTCCCTCTCGGTGATCGGCGCCTCAGGGGTGCGCGCGGGTCCGCCAAAGAGCTTGGCAAACTTAGCCGAGGTCATCGTGAGGCCGGAGCAGTAGTTGAAATAGGAGAGGTCCAGGCGGAAGGAGCCGTCCTCCTTCAAGTCCATGAGCCTCTCCAGTATTAGGTGCGCGTACCGTGGTTCCCCGAATGGCGCGAGGCCCATGAGCTTGTACTCCCCGCTGTTCACTTTGAAGCCGCAGAAATAGGTGAATGCCGAGTAGAGCAGTCCGAGCGAATGGGGAAACCTCATCTCATGGCTGAGGCTTATCCGGTTTGCCTTTCCCAGGCCGAGCGTCGCCGTGGACCATTCACCGACACCGTCCAGGGTCAGGATTGCGGCCTCGTCGAAAGGGGAGGGGAAAAAGGCGCTGGCAGCGTGTGATTCATGATGCTCGGGGAACACCAGGCGCCTCCGGTAGGTTCCCCCTAAGCCCTTGGCGATTTGCTCGGGTAGCCGCAGCTTCTCGTGGACCCACAGCGGCAGCGCCATTGAGAAGGAGCGAAATCCAAGGGGCGCCACCCCTAGGTAGGTCTCGAGCAGCCGCTCGAATTTGAGGAACGGCTTCTCGTAGAAGACGACGTGGTCGATGCCTTCAGGTTTTAGACCCGCCTCCCTCAGGCAATAGTCGACGGCGTGCTTGGGGAAGCCGCTGTCATGCTTCACCCTGCTGAAGCGCTCCTCCTGCGCGGCGGCGACGATCCTCCCGTCGACAAGGAGCGCGGCCGCCGAATCATGATAGTAGGCGGAAAGACCCAGGATGGCCTTCATAAGGATGAAATCATCCGCCCGGGACTCGGCCGCCGGCGAGGGTGGATGGCTTTGCGGTGCGGATGCCTAGCATTGCGGGCACGATGCCGGGTTTCCGCCTGTCACGCCATCCTGTTTCCAATCCGGTTGAAAATAAAAGGCCCGGATGCCGAAGCATCCGGGCCCAATCGCGCTAACGTCCCTGGGCGCGGGGATTATGCCGTTCCCCGCGCAAACCCTAGAAGTTCCAATGCAAGGACACCGAGTAGGTCCTTCCGAACTTGTAGGCGTCGGCGAAGAGCGACGGCCCGTTCGGGTTCTGGAAGTACTGGCGGTAGGTCTCGTCGAGCAGGTTCGTGGCTGACACGAGGATCGACAGGTTCTTCGTGATGTTGATCTGGGCATTGGCATCAACCTCGGCGTACGGCGCCGTGACGACCTGGCCGGTCCCGTTAAAGGATGCCGATGTGTAATCGTCGCGCCAGGAATAGGTTAGGCGGAGTAGGCCATACTTGTTCTCAAAGTACGGGCTCACGTTGAACATGTTCTTCGAGGAGAACGGCAGGGGGCCGCTAACTCCCGAGGTGTGAAGACGGGTGTAGTTGGCCGAGACGCCGAGACCGTAAGCGAACACCTGCTGGTAGGAGACCGATGCGCCCTCCGATTTGGCCGCCCCGCCGTTGGACGGACGCGTGATCGAGTAGGTCTCGGTCGGTGCGCCCGTTAACGAGTAGTCCTTCCACTGCTCGGGGTTCGTGGCGTTCACGATGTAGTTGCTGATGTCCTTGTAGAAGAAGTTTACGGCAAGGGCCGAATTCTTCGCGAAGTAGAACTCGTAGCTCGCGTCGAAATTCGTCGACTCGTACGGCTTGAGGGCGGCGTTGCCGCCGATGCCCCCGAGGCTCGAGTCGTAGAGCTGCACGTAGTTGGCTTCCGCGGCCGTGTTCGGGCGGGCAATCACCTCGGACACGGCGAACCTCAGGAGCTGGTCGTTCGCAAGGTCGTAAACCAGGTTCACTGCAGGCAGGAAGTTGGTGTTCGTGTTCTGCACGGTCATCAGGGTCGGCGAACCGGGCGTGCTCAGGTTGTAGCTCGCACTGGTCGTGGTCGTCTGGACAAACCGTGCGCCGAAGTTGCCGCTCAACGGGCCGTCGCTGAAGGTCGCCTCGGCGTAGGCCGCGGCGATCCGCTCGTCGATAGTGAACGTCGGCGTCGCCGTGAAGACCGCACCGTCGGACGGCGGCTTCGCGTCGAAGTACTGCAGGAGGTTCATCCCCGAGGTTCCGCTCGGCAGGTTACCGATGAAGCTGGCAACCGTGCCGTAGGAGTTCAGGAGGACATGCTGCGACATCGACGGGGTGATGCCCGGGAGCCCGGAGAGGTAGTTGGACGGGGCCGCCGACACTCCGAGGGCGGAGAGCGGGGTCACCACCTCGGCGGAACCGGGGACGCTGACCACGCTGCCTGTCTCCCCGGCCTTGTGGTCGCTGAAGCGCAGACCGGCCTCGACCGTCTTAATGGCGCCCTTTAGCGGCACCGAGAGGTCGAGCTGGATCCATTTCTCGTCGTCCGCCTCGGGGTTGCTCGCGATGTTGCCGTAGTCGAAGCTCGGCTCGCCCGCATTCCCGAAGTCGGCCCCGCTGTTCAGGTTCGAGGCCGTGGGATCAACTCCCGGGACCCCGGTGACGCTGAACGACGCCTGAGAAGCGGTCTCGTTGATGTTGGCGGTGGCAAAGACGAAGTATTCCCCGAAGAACTGGTGCTGGGTGCCGCCAGTGGCGCGGGTGTAGCCCGCGTTGGTCGTGAGGTCGAAGTTGTCGCCCTTGTAGGTCAGCTTGGCGTCGTAGTCCTGGGTCTCGATCTTTGCCGCGCGGTTGAACGCGTCGATCACCAGGGGAGCCGTGTTGATGGTGTAGGAGCCGAGCACACCGTTCGAGACGGTGGCGTTGGAGATGCTCGGAAGCCCGGACCAGTTGTCGCCCGGGTAGATGTAGTAGGAGAAGTTCACGTTATCCATCGTCTGCTTCACGTAGAGGCCCGTGATGTCGAGCGTCAGGCGATCTGTGGGCTTGTACTGGATGTCGAAGTTGCCGCCCTGGTGGTGGCGGAGCTGCTCAAATATCGCGCTGTTGACCACTTCGTCAGTCACCCAGGGCCCGGCAGGCTGGCCCGGCAGGGCTCCCGCCACGCCGAGGTTCGTGTTGTCCTTCTGGACGAGGGCCTCGACGCCGTCACGGCGCAGGTAACCCTTTTTGTCCTCGGCCCCGACCATGATTCCCAGGGTCTTGGACGCGTTGTGCCAGCTGAACATGCCGTTGATGGATCCCTCGTTTTTCTTGTTACGATCGTTATAGTCGTCAGAGACGGTGCCGGTGAAGACCAGCGGGGCCATCGAGAGCGGCTTGCGTGTGTCAACAAGCACGGTGGCTCCGAGGCTGCCCTCGAGGAGCCTCGGCTCCCAGGTCTTGAACACCTCGGCCTGGCCCACGACGTCTGGGGTGAGGAGGAGGTAGTTGAACTGCCGGCTCTGGTTATCGAGGATGTACCAGTCGGCCGAAGAGATCGGCTCACCGTTAAGGAGCACTCGGTTCAGGTTGGGATCGGTGCCGTTGATGCTCACGCGCTCGCCCTCGCCGAACAGGCGGTCAACCGTCACGCCTGGGAGGTGCGACAGGGACTCTGCGAGGTTGTTATCGGGGAGCTTTCCGACGTCCTCGGCCGTGATGACCTCGACGTTTGAGTTGGAGGCCCGCTTGGTCTGGAGGGATTGGGCAAGGCTTTCCGTGTAGCCCTTGACCACGAAAGCGCCCAGCTGCACCGGTTCGTCGGTGGAGGCGGTCGTTGTGCTTGCGGCGGGCGCCGTCTGCGCGAAGCAGGAACCGGCGATGCCGAGGGCGAGGATTGAGCACGCTGCAAATCGATGCAGGGCCGTTGGGGGACAGGTGTGACCGGAAGTGGTCTTGTGGTCGCGAGGGTCAGGTGTACTCATGGTGATGTTGGAACGGGCAGTTTTGACGCAAAACAGGAGTCAGACAGGCTGCGGGGTGCGCGGCCTGTAAAAAGAGGGCGGCTAGCAAAGCGTGCGGCTGCTGTTAGTGGGGGAACTCCCCCTCAGGCCCACGCGGTTTTGTTAACAGGTGATGATCAGTTGGACGGTCCGCACTATTGGCGGCAGGTCTCCCCGGCGGAGCCGCGGCCTGGGCAAGCCCGTACCGGGGCCGTGTCCTTGGCGTGCGCGCGCTCTGAACAATTTGTTTTCAATTTTGGTAAGCCAATCATTGCCGGGGTAAACGAATGAGGCGGTTTATTTATTACGCGCCCATCATAACGCTGGCGTCGCCGTTAAAAAATGGCATAAATTATGATGTTTTTAACAAATATGTCAGAATCACGTGACGCCCGCATCCTATCGCTCGAGAAACTTGCGAACCTGTTGCCTTCGCCGCTCCGCCCCCTGCATGGCAAGCGCGCGGCTCCGCTCGCGCTCCCGGACAACATCGTTTGCTTCTGCCGCAGGTCGGCGACGGACCTGAATAGGCCGCAACGGGGCAGGGCGCTCCACCATCGCTTTGTCCTGATCCTCGCGCTCGAGACGGCCGTGACGGTGGCCGTCGATGACCGAGCGATTCGGCTCAATCCCCAGGAGGGACTCCTGGTCCTTCCTTTCCAATTCCACGACTACATCCAGCCGGAGAAAGAGGACCTGCGCTGGCTCTTTATCACGTTCGACATGATCGACGTGGTGCCCCTGGAGCCGCTTCGCTTCCGCCCCTTTGTGATTGCGCCGATGGTGCGCCAGACCTGCGGGGAGCTGGTCGAGGCCTACTTGACCCGGGGGGAGGGGGACCTGACCAGCCTGCTGCTGGCCGTGCTGTTGCAGAGGATCAGGCAGGCCGAGCCGATCCTAAGAAAGCATTACAAACCCCCGACGTCCCCTGGGCTCATCATGCAGGTCAACCAGCTCGCCCAGAACAAGGACGACCCTCTGAGCGTCAAAGAGATCGCCCGGTCCCTTGGGATCAGCTCAAGCCACCTGAGGGCGCGGTTCCGGGCGTCGTGCGGCGTGAGCCTCGGTCGGCACTTGCGGAGGCTGCGGCTGGAAAAAGCCTGCGGCCTTCTGCGCCTCTCGCAGCGTCGGGTGACCGAAGTGGCGGAGCTCTGCAACTTTACTTCGATCTACAGCTTCAGCAGGGCCTTCCACACCGCCTATGGTGTTTCCCCGATGGCGTACCGCCATGGGGACCGGGCCCGCAAGACAGTGGACTAGGGAAGGTGGGGGCCTCCTAGGCCCAAGCGTTTATCCGCTTGGAAACGTCGGAGGCGAAACGGGAAACCAGGCTTGCAGTGTGGTCGTGCACCGATGGGCCGCCGTCGCGCACGACTGGCGTCAGGTCGATTGCCCAGGTGATCCCGGACAGCTTGTCCGTGGCATGCGAAGTGTGAAACGTGGCATGCGCGGCGCGCCTGCCGATTGCGGCAAGGTCGTAGCGCTTGCCCCCGCTGATCTGGGAGTCGAAGACGGCGAGGAGTTTCTGGGCAAGCTCGGGATGGCGGCCCGAGTCGAGAGCGACCTTGTCCTGGTCTGAAAGCCAGTCCAAGTCCCGCCAGACCTCGCATCCGAGGACACGCTTGGGCCTAAGGCCCTCAGGGAGCGAGCGGATCGCCTCGATGCAGCGGAGGAGAACGGCGACGTGCGTGTCGTGCTTGTCCGCCGGATTGTGGAGAAAGACGACCTCGGGCTGGCAGCCTGAAAACACGGCTTTCAAGTCGGAGGCAACGCCGGGGTGCCCCGGTTTCTTCACGTCGGCGCTTGGGTGGGCCAGCTGGATTTGAATTCCGTATTTCCCGAGGCGCGCAGCCTGGCGCTGTTCCTCGCGGCGAACAGAGAGCATCTCCTGGTCTGTGTACGAAGCGTAGGATCCGGTTCTTGGCGATCCCGCACCGTTTGTGACCACGACGCCGCCGAACAGCTTCCCGGGCTGGTCAAGGCAGTCGCTGATCCCGGACTGGGCCATGATCTCGATGTCATCCTGGTGGGCAACAATGCAAAGGTGGGTGACGCGCTTGAGCGCAGCTTCCGCATTCTGGTCTCCTTTCGGGACAAACACGTCCGCGGTTGGGTTTGAGAATTTCATCGTGTTGGAGGTTAAGAGCTATCGGCCGGCCCGCCCGCCCGCAACACTCGGGAGGGATGGCAGGCTTGCGGCCGCGATGGCCTGCCCGTGCCGCTTGTCCTTCTCATCGGGCATTCGGATGACGATACGCGAGGCCACCGCGGGGAAGTCCGCGGCCAGGACCTCACGTGTCCTCAGGAGCAGGCGTTCCCCGCCGGGTCCGCTGGTCACCCGTCCCATGACCAGCACGTGCTTCAGGTCGTAGAAGTCGGCGTAGTGACCGATGGCGTACCCGAGATAGGATCCGACCGAGTCATAAATCAGCTCGGCTCGGGGGTCCCCGGATTCCATAGCCTTTTGCACCGCCACCAGGCGGTCCGCTGCCGGCATTGTGGCGGGAAGGTTCATGCCCGACTTGTCGGCCAGCCTCGAGACGGCCTGCTGGGAGAGGTACTGCACTCCGCAGCCGGCGTCGCCTGACCACTCGTCGCGCGGGGCGTCCGCCCGGTAGTCCACGGGCGCAAAGGCGAGCTCGTTGAGCCAGGGCGTGATATCCCCGCTAGGCCGGACGTATCCGCCTGCCTGGCTAGTCCCCATGGAAATCCCCAGGACTGCATTGTCCCCCAGGGACATCGAGCCTGCGAGGGCTGCAACCTCGCCATCGTTGGCGACGTCGAAGGGAACTCCGTTCCAGCGTTGCCGGAGGTTGAGGAAGAGATGCCTGATCTCCCGCTCAAACACCTCCGGGGAAATTCCCCGAAACAAGGAAGCAACGCGGACCTCGTTGTTGACGTAGATTCCGGCTGCGCTTCCCCCGATCGCGTCGACCCGCGGCAGGTGGGCTGCTGCCCGTACCAGCGAGTCGTGGATTCCCTCGATGTGGTAGCTCGGGTCAGTCTGGAAATAGGGGTCCCAGCGGGTCTCCTCGGAGAAGACCACCTTCCCATCGATGACGGCCGCGGCCTTCCGGTCGCTACCCCCGATGTCGAAACCGATCCGGCATCCGCCCAGGTGGCGGCCGACCGGCAAACCCGTGTCGCCCTCCTCGGGAAGGTCCTCCGAGATGGCCAACCGGATGGTAAAGGGCCGCCGGTAAACCTTCTCGCCCATGAACGCGTAATCGAACGACCGCTCGCCCGTCGGGCTGTAGACGCCCGCCAGGTAGGCGGCTATCTCCGGCGCCCCTGCGATGTGCACTGTGCAGCCGCCCTTCTGCCAGAGGAGAAACTTGAGCAACCTCTCCGCGTACCTAAAGCTGAGCTCCGCGCGCGGGTGGGTGGCGGAGAGTATGCGGCTTGTGTGCCGGGAGCAGCCGCCGTCGGGCCTCTCCAGTGCCACTTCGAGGACACGGTGGCCGGGATCCTCGGACACCATCTTCGCGTAACCCCTGTTCCAGAGTGCTGCGGGAACAAAGTCGGGATCTAGAGGGGGTTGGAGGAAAGGGGTTATCTTTGGCATGGGCTGTCCGATGGCGGGGCGAAGGAAAGGACGCGGGCCAGTCGACGCCTGAGATATTTGCCGGGGTCATCCTACATGCTTAAACAGGGATAAAAAATGGCACAATCGACGATGTTTTTAACAAAAATGATAGCAAAAGGTCGCCGCGTCGACGGAAGGCCCAGCGCGTCGACACTGCCACGGAGATATCCTCCCTTACGAATCACCTGTTGTGTGGATATCCGGGAAGAGCCTCTTTGCGCAGGCCGGGCACATTCCGTGGCTGAACTCCGCCTCTGAGTGCCGTTGCACGTAGGCTTCCATCATGGTCCACGCTCCCCGGTCGTCGCGGATGCTCTTGCAGGAGGCGCAGATTGGAATCATCCCCCGCAGCGTCTTCACGCTTGCCTGGGCCTCGGCGACGGCCTGCTGGAGTTCCTCCTGGCGCTGCCGAAGCTGTCGGGTCCTGCGGTTCATGAAGACGGTCAGGACCGCGAAAAGGACGAGCAGGGCGAGGACGGGACCCCAGAGGGTCTCCCAAAAGAACGGTGCGATCTGGATTTTTGAGGCGATCGGCACAGTCCAACCCTCGTCCCCGGTCCCCGCTAGGCGGGCCTCTACCTCGACTGTCCAGAGGCCGGGGCTCAAGTTTGCAAAGGCAAGGTTGTGCGCGGTCGAGGGCGCGGACCAATTCGGGGAGAGTGGGGTCACGCGGGTACGGTACTCGACCGGGGTGGGAGCCAGCCAAGGTGCGCTCCATGCGAGCGAGAGGGACCGGACGCCTCTGGGCAGGTGCGCGATCCCATCTGAGCCGATGTCGGGCCTCTGGCGCCAGAAGGCTTTGAGCCTCGGGCGAGGGGGTTCGGTCGCCTTGGGATTGTAGCGGGCGAGCCCGCCCATCGTGGAGACGTAGACAAACCCGTCTGGGGCCACCAACAGCCCGTTCAAGTTGCATTCGTCGTTGAGCAGTCCGTTGTGGGAATCGAAGAGCGACCAATGGCCGTCCCGGTACCGTCCGACGCCGGAGCCGCCCGAGGCCCAGATTGTCCCGCCCGGGTCCTGGGTCAGTGAGTAGATTGTCCGACCGGGCAGGGCTTCGCCCCTTGAGGCACTCCTCCAATGCCCGCCGGCCCATATCCCGATGCCCCCGGTTCCACCGACCCAAATCTCGTCCGGACCGACCTCGAGCATGCATTGAACCGGGGTGGGGATGGCCGGATTGTCTCTAAAGGAGTAGCTCTTTGCCGACTTACCCTGAATGACGGTGATGCCCGCGAGCGTGCCGATCCACACCTCCCCATTGGCCCTCCAAGTGATGTTCTTTACGTTAAGGTCGGGGATCACCCGATTGAATTCCTCGGCGGGGATCCATCCCTGTGCGGTCTTCTCCAAGATTCCGCTCGTGGTTGTGAGCGCATACCAGACGTGGTCGGGACTCGCGAAGAAGTTGTTCACCAGTCCCGAGGGTAGGGCGAGCACCTGGTGGAACGGACCCTCGTCCTGGGACTCGAAGATCCCCCCGCGTGTGCCGGCCCAGATGATGTTGGGGGCGGGTTCGACTGCGCAGCGGACGGTCGAGACGAGACCGTCTGCAGTACCGAACTGCTTGAGGTGGTCGTTCTCCCATTTCCAGAGCCCCAGGCCGTAGACCGCCACCAAAAGGCCCCCCCTGGATGTCGGGGAGATCCCTCCGATCACTACCGAGGACTGGGGGCCGCTCGGCCCCATCCAGTCGGTCCTGTGGGTCCAAGCCTCGCTGAAATATTGCTGGGCGCCGTGCCCGTTTTCCCCAAGCCATATCGTGCCCTCGCGGTCCGCATAGAGGGCGGAAACGCCGGCCACGGATTTGAAGCCGTTCGCCGGGCCCCAGATGGTCCAGGCGCCGCCCTTGATCGCGATCGCGACCGATCCGGCGGAATCGGCGCACCAGAGGCGGTGCTGCCAATCCTCGGTGAGTGCAAGGATAGGGCTCCCGTCGACTGGTCCCATGCCAACAAGCGTCCAGGTGTCCATGTCGGGACCGATATGCCACACCTTTCCGGCACGGGTACCGACCCAGCATCCCGCCTGGTCGTCCGCCCGAAGCGCCGTGACCGACCTCGAGGAATCAGGAAACGGGGGAAGGGGCATCGGCACGTTGTCCTTGATTCGCGTGACCGCCGAGTGGGAGGACACCCAAACGGTTCCGTCACCGCCGATCGAAACCTTTGCGGCCGGACCCAGGCTCTCGGGTACGGGTATCCGCTGCCAACCGTCGGTCGTCTTGGCGACCTGGCGCCAGATTTCGCCATGCTGGTCGACGGCCCAAAGCCGATTCTCAGGATCCTCCGCCAGCGAGACGACCGACTTGCTGAGGCTGGAAAGCCGCCAGGTTTCCCCATCGAAGATGCTGATGCCGCCCGATCCCCCCACATAGACTCCCCCCCGTCGGCGTCTCGCCATGTCGGTCACGAAACCGAATGCCGGAACGCTTCCTTGGGGCTGGACCTCAGTGACTTCAAATCCATCGTACCGGGCCAAGCCGTCGTAGGTGCCGAGCCAGAGCACCCCTTCGTTGTCCTGGACAAACACCGACACCGTACTTTGGGGCAGGCCGGGGGAATTGTGGCGGTCGAACGACCGGAGGGTTGCCACCGGCGTGAGCTCCTCCGCCCCACCGTGCACTGCAAGGGCAGCGCCGACAACCAGGAGAGTCCGACTAACGATGCGTCGGATCGATTCTCCCCACAGAACTCTGTTTAAGTCGTTGATCATGAGCTTGGGGAAGGCTCGTGATGGTCCCTTAGAAGGGATCGATACAACTGCCGGCCCGATGCCAGTTTTCGATAATAACGGCGTACCTTAGTAGGTCCCGCTTCGATGGCACGAGAACAATATTCCCCGGGCCCGGGTCGCATAATTGCGCCCAATTCCTGACCCGAGCAGCGAAGGAGTTGCTCGGGCCCTGCGGCGGATTGGGCAGACCTCGGGGCGGAAACCAGAATGACCCAACCAAGGCTACGAAAAGAATCGAAGCGCGGCCACCAATGTCCGGTGGAGGTGCCGCTTTCGTTCGGTGGACACGTGCCCCACGACCGAAGAGATTGCTGCCTTCTTCACCACAGGAAAGAGTATGCAGTCGAAAACAGTGAGGTGATCCAAGCCGTCCGCCTGATCTAGAAGGATTTCGCCTGGCCCCAATTGGTGTGCGGGTCTGCGTGTCGAACCGTAGATTACATTTATCCGGTCGACCAGGGTTGATGCTGCTACTTCGGCAGGGGAGACAACGATGGCGGGATGTTCATCGCGATCATTGGCGTTAATGCGGACCCTTACAATATCCCATTGGCGAATCGGAGTCATCGGTCGAGGGGCTCCGGATCCATAGGCAGGGAATTAAGATAGGCTGCGCGCTCTTCTCCGACCGCAAAATGTCCCTCAGGGAAATGCGGAATAGGTTCCGGTAGTGTTGCCTCGACAAGCTGGAGTATCCGTTGCCCCCGTCGGATGAACACCGGTCGCTTTTTCAGTGCCAGATCGGCTAGCGGACCAAGCTTCGCCTTGGCCTCAGTGACGGAATAGGTCTTCATTTCGGACTAAAAAAAGTCCGAAAAACGGACTCACGCAACGCGAAGGAAACGATTGTGAGTAACTTTATGTCTCGTTAGCGATTCAATGATAATTAGTTGCAGGACTGCATTCCGGTGAGCCCGCCCCGACCCTTCGTGGCCTTCATCTGGCGCATGAGCTTCTTATGGTTCCCGACCCGCATCATCTTCTGCATCTGTTGGGGATGCGTCAGGATAACGAGTTAAGGCATTCGGCTATTGAGACTATATGCTGGCATTGGGTGTTATGATGGCAACGTGTGGCAATGACGCCGGGAGACATTTTTTGACTCAAATGGCGGCTCAAAGCACTTGACTCATTACTTGACTCATACTTGACCCACCGGCACGATTCGCGCGGTGAGTTTTCGTCCACGATTCCAGATAAATCCGGTTCTACTCAATCGCGTAGAAGCAATTGCTGTCCTCCGAGAGCGCATCCAACGCGCTGCCGTACAGGTACCATGGATTCCAGCTTTGCAGAAGGATTCACGGGTTCGTAATGCCCATTCATCCACCGCAATTGAAGGCAATCCGCTTACTTTGGAGCAGGTGCGGGCTGTAGAACAGGGTGAAACCTTACCTGTGCCGGGTCGCGTTCGTCGGGAAGTGGTGAACTATTTTGCTGCGCTAAGGCACATCGAGAAACAGGCGTCCACGAAGCGTTTAATCCACGACGATGTCTTTCGCCTCCACAAGATTGTGGCTGGGGAGGTGATGGACCAAGGCGAGGCGGGGCGATATCGAACTATTCGTGTTCGAGTTGGCGAGTTTGTCCCGCCGGTTCCTGAGGATGTATCGGGTCTAATGTTCGAACTATTGGAATGGTGGAACACCGAGTCTCTACTTCTTTCGCCTGTGCTCAGTTCGGCCATCGTGCATCATCGATTCGAGACGATTCACCCGTTTGCCGACGGCAATGGCCGCACCGGTCGGGCTTTGGCACTGTGGGATCTCTATCGGCGAGGCTTTGACTCGCATCATATCTTTTCTGTGGACGAATTTTATTGGGAAGATAGGCCACGCTATTATGCCGCGCTTGATGCGGTCCGGCAAAACGGTGACGACCTCACATCATGGTTGGAATACTCTGCTGAGGGACTGCAAAAAACCTTGGAAAGGGTCTGGCAGCGAATCCAGCATCTGGCAGCTGCCTCCGGAACCAAAAAAGTGGTATTGCGCCCGCGCCAGGAGCAGCTCCTGCAGCTTTTGCGGGTCCGCGGCAACCTAAGCCCAAGGGAATTGTGGGATGGGCTTGGTATTTCCAAGCAAGGGGCGATGGATTTGCTTCGGCCGTTAATAAAGTCTGGATTGGTGCGGCGAGTTGGGACGCAGAAGAATGGACGCTACGTTCTGAAGTAACCCTGCAGAACGGTTTTCGGCCAGAGCGCCGTAGGGGGCGAATCACATTCCCGGAAACCCGCCCCGGCCCTTCATCGCCTCCATCTGGCGCATGAGCTTCTTCTGGTTCCCGCCGCGCATCATCTTCATCATCTTCTGCATCTGCTGGAACTGCTTTAGGAGCTGGTTCACATCTGCGATCCTGACCCCCGCCCCGTTTGCGATGCGCTGCCGACGGTTGCCATTGAGGATGTCGGGCTTGCGGCGCTCCTGATAGGTCATCGACTTGATAATTGCCTCCGTCTTCTTCATCTGGCGCTCCGCGTCGTCACCGAGCTGAACCCCGCTCATCCCGGGTATCATCCCGACGATGCTCTGCATCGACCCCATCTTCTTTACGGCCTGAAGCTGCGAGAGGAAGTCCTCGAGGTTGAAGTCCGACTTCCGCATCTTCTCCGCCATCCGCTCGGCCTCGTTCTGGTCGATCGACTCCTGGGCCTTTTCGACCAGGGAGACCACGTCGCCCATCCCGAGGATTCGCGACGCGAGCCGGTCCGGGTAGAATGTGTCAAAGTCGTCGGTCTTTTCGCCGGTTCCGACAAACTTGATCGCGATTCCCGTCACCGACTTGATCGAGAGGGCCGCGCCGCCGCGCGCATCGCCGTCCAGCTTGGTGAGAACCAGGCCGGTCAGTTGAAGCGACTCGTGGAAAACCTTTGCAACGTTCACCGCCTCCTGGCCGAGGGCCCCGTCCGCCACGAGGAACACCTCGTCGGGGGACACCACCGCTCCGAGCCGCTTCACCTCGTCGATCAGTCCCTCGTCGATCTGGAGGCGGCCTGCCGTGTCGAAAATGATGGCGTCCGAGCCCGCGGAGAGTGCTGCCGCTAGTCCTGCCTTGCCGATCGCCGGCACATCCTTCGACTCGCGGTCCGCGTAGAACCTAAGCTCCTCTTGCTTTGCCAGGATCTCCAGCTGGTCGATGGCGGCGGGCCGGTACACGTCGCATGCGACCAGGAAGGGCTTGTATCCGCGTTTCTTGAGGAGCCGGCCCAGCTTCGCCGACGAGGTCGTCTTGCCCGAGCCGTGGAGGCCGACCATCATGATCTTCGCGGGCCGTGCCGAGGTGAAGGTGGTCGATCCCTCGCCGAGGAGCCTTACGAGCTCGTCGTTGATGATCTTAATGATCTGTTGGCCGGGAGTAACCCCCTTCAGCACCTCCTGCCCGGCGCACTGGGCCTGGACGCGCTCGGTGAATTCCCGCGCAACCTTGAAATGGACATCGGCCGTCAGCAGCGCGGCGCGGACCTCGGCCAGCGCCGCGGCCATGTTTTCCTCAGAAAGCTTGCCGACCCCGCGGAGGTTCCGGAGAGCGGAGGACAGTTTGTCGGTCAGGGATTCAAACATGCGAACCCACCGCATGGATCAATGGGAGCCTTGATGCAATCCCGGGAATTGCCTTTGGGTCGGTAGTTGGCCCGTATCTTTGCGACGATCCAACCCCTTGTGCCCTATTTTTCGAGTCGCGCTAGGGATCAACCAATCAAAAGAGCCTTAGGTGTTTTATACTGAAATTAGTGCTGCACGACGACCCAACCTAAAGGATTGGATCTTCGCTCGCATATGGGGAGAGCCATGGTCTCCAGTCTGAGTTAAAAGGAGGAGCGGCGCTTGGACAGTCTTCTGTGAGCTCTATATTTTGACGTTTTCTAACGGATGGCCAGTTTCTGCCGGGCCTTCCGTTTGGTCTAAGCGGAATGTGGGCTTTGTAGGTACGGGAAACCAAATGCGCCGCATTACCAATCGCACTGGCGAGGC
>CAITBM010000071.1 GCA_903890485.1 uncultured Opitutaceae bacterium
ACGTTAAGAGGGCTCGTAGTGGCCGAAAACCTTGAAGAAACCCTTCGGGCCGGCTTTGTTCAAGCCCTCGTTCGCCCCATGGAGACAATCGATTCGGTGTTGAAGATGCGAATCACGGCTGCGCGGCTCAGGGCCGCCAAGGGAGGGGTGTCGCTGGTGCCGACGATGGGAGCCCTGCATCCGGGCCACGAGGCCCTGATCGCGGCGGCCAAGGCCGCAGGGGGCGCCGTGGTGGTCTCCATCTTCGCCAATCCGCTGGCCTTCGGCTCCAACGAGAACCTGGCGGGCTACCCGAGGAGCCCGGAGAAGGACCTGGCGCTGTGCGAGAGCCTGGGCGTGGACGCGGTGTTCATCCCCCAGGTCCAGGAAATCTACCCCAAGGGCTACTCCACGTATGTTTCCGAGGAAGGCGTCAGCAAGCCGCTCTGCGGGCTCTCGCGGCCGACCCATTTCCGGGGCGTAACAACCCTGATCACCAAGCTGTTCAACATCGTGGGCCCCGCCCGGATCGTCCTTGGCCAGAAGGATGTCCAGCACGTCGCGGTCATCCGCAAGGTGGCCGTCGACTTGAACTACGACATCGAGATCCTGGTCGTTCCCACCGTGCGCGAGCCCGACGGGCTCGCGGTGTCGGTGCGCAACTCCGACCTGACCACCAAGGAGCGGCAGGAGGCCGTCTCCATCAGCCAGGCCCTTCGCAAGGCGAAGGAAATGGTCGATTCCGGCGTGCGGAGCACCGACAGGCTGGTCGCCGAGGTGACCCATATCCTCGGCAAGCACAACCGGGTCCGGGTCATCTACGCCTCGGTGGTGGATCCTCTGACCATGGAGGCCGTCCGGGAGGTCGAGCCGGGGAGGGCGCTCCTGTGCATCGCCGCCTGGGTCGACGAGATCCGCCTTACCGACAACGTGGTGCTTTAGGCCGCGTTGCGATGCAATCGCCCTTCCCCAGGATCGGCATCGTCGGGTCGGGGCGCCGTCGGCTGCTACTACGGGGCCAAGCTGGCTCTCGCTGGCTCTGACGTTCGCTTCCTGATGCGGGGGGACCTCGGAGCGGTGCGCGCCCGCGGGTCCATCCGGGTGCTCGAGTCGGGACGCCTGCTCGAGCTGAGTCCGGCTGCGGCCTATGGAAGCCCGTCGGAGATCGGGCCGGTGGACCTGGTGATCGTCGCGCTGAAGACGACCCAGCGCGACGAGCTCCGGGGGCTCATCGAGCCGCTGCTTGGGCCGTCGACCGCGATCCTGACGCTCCAGAATGGCCTGGGCGCAGACGAGCACCTTGCGGGCCTTTTCGGGGCGGGGCGCGTCATGGGGGGGCTGGTCTTCATGGCGATCACGCGCACGGGCCCCGGCGAGGTCACGTGCTTCCACACGGGCAGCGTGACCCTGGGCGAACTCGGCGGGCCGCCTTCCGAGCGGACCCGGGCCCTTGCCGAGCTTTTTGTGGCGTCGTCGATCAAGGCCGTCGTGGTCGAGAACCTGCTTGAGGCCCGTTGGAGGAAACTCGTCTGGAACATCCCCTTCAATGGCCTGGCCATTGCCGAGGGCGGCATCACGACCGACCGCATCTGCGCGGACCCGCTCCTGGCGGCCGAGGCGCGGGAGCTCATGCTCGAGGTCCAGAGGGCCGCCGCGGGTTTTGGCTTCACCATTGCCGACCGCTTCGTGGAGCGGCAGTTCGAGGTCACGCCGCCGATGTGGGCCTATCAGCCCTACAGCCTCATCGACTTCCGTGCCGGGCGCGGCGTCGAGGTTGAGGCGATCTGGGGCGAGCCGCTTCGCCGGGCCGAGGCGGCCGGTGTCAAGATGCCCCGCCTGGCCTCGCTCTACGGTCGCCTTTCCCAACTCTGCCGGAGGTAGGCCGGGTCCTC
>CAITBM010000072.1 GCA_903890485.1 uncultured Opitutaceae bacterium
GTCAGCGGGATTGGATTCCGCATTGTGGACCTTGAGGACCAGGGAAGCCCCCTCGGCAGCGAGGCCAGATGCCCGGAAGGCGGCGATCACCGCCCGCGGGTTCTTTCGCGCGGCGTAGCTGTTCAGGTCGAAGAGGCAGAGGAAGAGAAACCTGTCGGCGGGAAGCCCGAACTTCTTCCTCAGCACGGCGGGTTCGTCTCTCGGCCGGGCGAAACTGATCGCATGCGGCATCGTGAGAACCGGCATGGGAGCCTTGAGTGCAATCGATTCCCGGACGAAGTCGCTCGGGCACCAGATCTCGTCAAAGTGATCGAGCGAGGACATCCAGGAATCCGGGAACTCCGGCAGCTCCCAGGCAAAGTAGCCGATATTGAACCGGTCCCTCATGAACTCCGGGCCGTGATGGTGGTCGATATCGCGCGCCACAGGGGGATCGATGTGGATCACGTTCGCCCCAAAGGGGTTCCCGTCCTGCAGGCGATCCGCGTAGGTCAGGTCGCCCATCCGGTTCTTGCAGTTGAGCTTGAGCGGCACCAGCGCGCAGGGGATGCCCTCGGCGTCCGCCGCCTTCACCATGCTCCTTGCCGATTCGCCGATGCCCAGGTCGGCTGTCAGGAACCCGACGATGTTCATCCCAGTCCGGGTATGGATGCGGCCAAATTCCGCGCAGTAGGGACTCTCCCTCTTCGCAAAATCATAAATGAGTTCGCCGGATCCCGAGGTTATTGCGAATACGCGGACTTGCCGGTTCTTGTTCTGGGCGCGGTAGCGCTGCAGGAGGGGAAACTTGGTCACCCGGCCGAGCCAGGCCAAGGCGTTCGTGAAGCCGGTGCCGTAGAGCTGCAGGCAGATCGTCGAACCCCTGAGCGCCATCTGGGTCTCGAGCTTAACCGTTGTCTCCCATGGACCCGGTTCCGTGGGCGTGAACTGCGCCGCCATCTTGCCATCGACAAGGACGGCCAGCGTGGGAAAGCCGGACTCCACTCCGCGCGCCGAGGGATGCGGCCTGAACTCCCCCTTGACCACCACCTTCTCCACGCCGGCCATGGGCGGAAGCTTCACCTCCGCGGTCTCCCGCAACCAGGCGGAGTTGGTCGCAAACTCGTCAAAGTACAGCCCCGAGTACCGGGTAAAGCGCCGGGAAAAGGCGCCGCCATAGGGGGCGGTGCGCGGAAACGTATGCATATTCAAGAGGAGAACATTTTTTGCCAGCGGGCGAGCTCCAGATCGATCGCGGACTGCTTGGCCTTGATCGCCGCGGCTGGGGGCCAGCGCCTCATGCGCAGGAGATAGAGGGCCGTCCTCAACGCCTCCATCTTGTCCGGAGAGTCGCTGGGCTCGGGCAGGAAGGGGGTGAAATGCTCCCAGGTCCATCCCCGGGCGGCCTCCTCGTCCAGCCGGTCGCGCCAGCAATGCTCCCAGGTCCATTCTCGGGCTGCCTCCTCGGCCAGCCGGTCGCGCCAGCGCATTGTGAGGCGGTAGCTGTTGCGTTCGTCGTGGGCCTTCCTCCCCGGCGACGAGCTGACGTGGTGGAGCACGACGCTGTGGAGCGCCACGGCATTGACGAGGCCCGCCTCGCTGGCCTTCAGGCAAAGGTCCACGTCCTCGCAACCGTTGCGGTACGCCTCGTCGAAGCCGCCGAGTCTCCTCCAGGTTGACGTTCTCACGACCAGGCACGCGCCGGTCACGGCGAAAACGGGTTTCACCGGGAGAACGACGCGCTCCCATAGCCTGGGGCGCACGCGGTCGTGCTGGGGCTTGCACTTCACGTCCACCACGATCCCGGCGTGGTCCAGCTGAAGGGTGCTCGCGTTGAGCTGCACGTTGCCGACAAGGCCCGCGCGATCCCCCAGGAAGGAGAGTCCCTTGAGCATCGGGTCAAGCCA
>CAITBM010000073.1 GCA_903890485.1 uncultured Opitutaceae bacterium
AGCTTTTCGTGGACCGGGTCACCTACCAGTTCGTGAGGCCCACGGTTGGACAGGGTTTCGTGTTCCGGACCGACAACATCCCGGAAATCGAGCGCACGTTCGGCGCCCAGTACTTCATCAAGAGGCTGATCGGAGTCCCGGGCGACCGGATCGAGATGCGCGAGCCGCGGATCCTGCGCAACGGCGAGCCCATCACGGGATCGTCAACGTTTGAGCTGAACGGCACTCGCACCGCGCCCTACCGGGGCTACTTCAACGCCGTTCACGAGGACTCGCGCTATAGTCTCCTCTTCAAGGGAGAGACAATAAAAGTGCCCGAGAACTCCTACCTGGCCCTGGGCGACAACAGCATGAACAGCTTCGACGGCCGCTTCTGGGGCTACGTGCCGGCCAAGGACGTGGTCGGCAGACCCCTGTTCATCTACTACCCGTTCACGCACAGGTGGGGCCCGGCGAAGTGACCGGGACGGTGCAGCGAAGGCGGTAGGGCGGCCGTTTGGCGGCGCCCAAGCGGCCCGACGCGATCCGGGCTACGAGTTGTCGGCACCCCGGCCACGCATGACGTGGATGAGCAGCGAGAGCAGGAGCAGCACCAGGAAGATGTAGAAGAGCGTCTGGGCGATCGCGATGGACGTGCCGGCGATGCCGGTGAATCCGAGGGCGCCGGCAACAAGGGAGAGGACCAGGAACAGGAGAATCCAGCTTAACATGGGAGGCGTGGGTTTGGGCTTGGGTGGCAGTGGGCCCGCGAGGCGGGCGGCACAGGGAGGGATGCGCCCCTAGAAGGCGCCCCGAACGAGAACGAGAGCGTCGAGGGCCCGGAGGGTCCAGCGACCCCAGCGTCCGGGCACGAGCGAGAGAATCCGGGGTATGAGGGAGACGACAGCCCCGACGGGCCTCTGAGCCGCCGGCCGCAGGGCAATGCGCAGATTCAGGCGGTCGAGCTCGCATTCGAGCTTCAGTCGCTCGCGCCTCTCGACAAGGGTGGGTCCGGTTTGGGGATTCATTCGTCCTTGTGCCCGACCATGTCCCTTATGGATGCGCAGTCTTGGTGGAGCACGTTTCGGGTTTCAGCGAACGGGACCCACGCCCTCAGCCGACGGTAGGCTGCCCAGCCGGCCCAGGCCGACAGGCAGACGTAGGCCAGGGCCAGACCAAAGAGAATGGATCCGCGGTCGCTTCGCTCCCACACCGCCGCCGCTATTGCGAACGTGCCGGCCATGCCTGCCAGGAGAAAAAACACGCTGGTGAGGCCGGCATAGAGCGCAGTCACGGCACCGTGGGCCCGGGCCTCGCCCCATTCGAGGGCGGCGAGCTCACCACGGTGGATTAACGCCCCCGCGATAAGCTTCGGGACGGAGGGGGAGTCTCCCTTAAACGGGGGTTCGAGGTCGGCAGGCATGGCGGGTCGATCCACGAGCCCCAGGGATCAGTTACCGCCCTGTGAGCGGAACCTGCCGGCAAGCAAGAGACCGACGACAAGGCCGATTCCTGCGGCCACCCCGATGCTTGCGTAGGGATTGGCGCGAATGGTGTCGTCCGCCCTGCCTGCCTGCCGTTTCACGCACTGCCCAAGGTTGGACGCCATGCCCTTGCCCTGGTCGATGGCGTCGCGCAGGCGGGCGCGGATATCGTCCAGGTTTGCGCTGGCATCGGCCTTGGCGCATCCGAGAACGGCTTCGGCTTCGTGAATGAGGGCCTTGAGGTGCTCCGCGGTGGAATCCACCGTGGCGTCGACTGAAGTGGGCTTGTCGGTCATTGGGAAGGTCTTTCGGGTTGGTTAACTATCGTTTCCTGATGATCACCGACCCCGATCCTTCCTCTTGGTTGCCAATTGGCGTCGGATTGACGCCCAAAATGCCGAAATCGACCGCCAGAGAGCTCCTAGCCCTGAGGCGGTGTGTTCCTGATCGCCTCGAGTTCCTCCCACCGGGAGAAGGCGACTGCGTGGCGGCGCTCCAGGTCGTCGAGCTGGGCCTTCACCGCGGCCGCGGCACTGCGCTCCTTCTGGTAGAAGACCGGGTCGGCCATCTTGGCCCCGAGCTTGGCCTGTTCCGCCTCCAGGGCCTCGATCTTCGCGGGTAATTCGTCCAACTCCCGGCGTTCCTTGTTAGTGAGCTTCCGGACCCCCTTCCCAGGCTTGTTTTCCCGCGCCTGGGCTACGGGCGCGGCAACGGCCGCCAGGGCGCGCACCGCGGCCTTTTCCTTTTCCTTTACCCAATCCGCGTAGCCGCCCACATAATCGCCGATGCGGCCGTCGCCCTCGAAGACGAGCGTGCTGGTGACCACGTTGTCGAGGAAGTCGCGGTCGTGGCTCACGATTAGGAGCGTGCCGGAGTACTCGACTAGGAGGTCCTCGAGTAGGTCCAGCGTCTCCGCATCCAGGTCATTCGTGGGCTCGTCCATCACCAGGACGTTGGCCGGCTTCGTGAAAAGACGCGCCAGGAGAAGTCGGTTTCGCTCCCCTCCCGAGAGAACCCGGGCCGGTGTCCGCGCCCTGTCCGGGGTGAAGAGAAAATCCTGTAGGTAGCTGATCACGTGGCGGGTGCGTCCGTCGATCGTTACGGTCTCATTGCCGTCGGCGATATTGTCGGCAACCGACTTCGAGTCGTTGATCTGGGCCCGCATCTGGTCGAAATAGACGAACGCAAGCTGGGTTCCCTGGGTGATGGTGCCCGAGGTGGGCTGCAGCTGACCAAGCAGGAGCTTGATCAGCGTGCTCTTGCCCGATCCGTTTGGCCCGATGATGCCAATCTTGTCACCGCGGGTCAGCGTCGTCGTGAAGTCCTTAACGAGCAACCGGCCATCGGGATAGGCGAAGGACATGTTCTCGACGTCGATTACCTTTATCCCCGACCGGTCCGCCTCCGAAAGGCGCAGCGTCGCATTGCCGACGCGGGCCCTCCTTGCCGAGCGCTCGGCGCGCATCTTCATCAGGGCGTGGATCCTGCCCTGGGCCCGGGAGCGCTGGGCGCGTACGCCCTTGCGTATCCAGACCTCCTCCTGGGCTAGCTTCTTGTCAAAGGCCGCCTGCTGTTTCTCCTCGGCCGCAACGACCTCCTCCTTGCGAAGGAGGTAGGTGTCGTAGTCGCATGCCCAGCCGGCAAGGCGCCCTCGGTCCAGCTCGACGATGCGGGTCGCCAGGCGCCTCAGGAATGCCCGGTCGTGTGTCACGAAGAAGAGCGTGATCTTTTCGTTGATGAGGAACTCCTCGAGCCAGAGTATCGAATCCAGATCCAGGTGATTCGTGGGTTCGTCCAGCAGCAGGAGGTCGGGTTTTGCGGCCAAGGCCCTCCCTAGGAGCGCCCTGCGCTTAAGCCCCCCGGAGAGCGTCGAGAACTCGGATTCAGCCGTAAGCTGCAGGTGGTCGATCAAATCATGAACCAGGACGTCCCGCTCCCAGTCCTCCTCGTGCTCCCCCTGGGGCCTGAGCCCCGAGGTGACGATCTCCAGGACTGAGCCCGTCAGGTCGGTCGGTACCTCCTGCGCTAGGCGCGTAAAGAGGGAGCCGGGCTGGCGGAACACGTCGCCCGTGTCGGGCTTCATTTCCCCGGCGATCACGCTCATGAGGGTCGACTTGCCCGCCCCGTTTCTGCCCAAAAGGCACACCCGTTCGCCGGGATCGACCTGGAAATTGACCTTGTCGAGGACGGCGGGACCACCAAAGGAGAGATTGACGTCAAGTAGGCTGAAGAGCGACATGGGCGGTCCACCGTGCGCCACCGAGCGAGGGCGTGCAACCCTCCAAAGTGTTTAATTTGGCGGGGGAGTGGCCCGGTGCGGCTCCTTGGCCAAGGACGCGGCAAATCTGGGCAGGGTGTCCCCCGCGCGGGCCTCCTGGTCCGGTGAAGGGCCGTTCTTGGCGTGGAATTAGGTAGGGCCGTCAGAGTGCAACGCCTGCCGTGGCTGTGCTTTGCATTAAAAAAACTCAGGAACGTACCGAAGAGAGGTCATGGTCCAATTTAAGGAAGAGGAGGAGTTTGCCCAGTCCTTGGCGCCTCAGGCGACCCCACGGCACACGGCTATCATACGGATGCTGATGAGGATGCGCATCAGCAAGAGGCTCGCCCTTATCGTCCTTATCTTCTCGATCCCTTTCACGGCGCTCACGGTCTGGCTCATCACCAAGAGTTTCAACGCGAACATCGAGTTCGCATCCCAGGAGCTTCGTGGCACACGGTTTTCGGACAGCGTCCTCAAGCTGCAGCGCGAACTCGGCGCCCTCTGCATCGAGGTATCAGCAGCAAA
>CAITBM010000074.1 GCA_903890485.1 uncultured Opitutaceae bacterium
CCCGTCTCCGCCTTTGCCTTATAGCCCTCAAAGGCCTTAACCTCCTCCGGGGACATCCCGGCCATGGCCTTCATCGGCAGCAGCGCCAGCAGGCCAACGGTTGCGACGATCAACCCAAAGCCCGGGGTGCGCGGTTTCATAGTACATAACTATAACACGGTTCCCCCGCGAGCGAGCATCGTTAATCCTGATGCGGGGTATCGGGGGGGGACCAAACACGGGGTCAGGCCGTTACTCGTTAGGCGCTGATACTAAACCTGAAGGTTGAGGGTGTTTTTGGTTTCAGGCTATATTGGTAACGGCCTGACCCCTTAGTTCAGCCCCCGTCCATCAAGCAGGAGGACGTCGCCCGCGTCCTCCTAGAGGCCATGATCCGCGAGCAGGCCCAGCCCGAGAACATCCGCTCCGACAACGGCTCGGAGTTCATCGCCGAGACCGTCCAGGAGTTCATGGCCGCCAACGGCATCAAGGCCATCTACATCGATCCAGGCTGCCCCTGGCAGAACGGGGTCATCGAGTCCTACAACTCCTGCTTCCGCCGGGAGTTCGCAGACCGGTGGTGGTTCCACAACTACGACGACATCGCCGTCGCCATGGGCGACTGGCTGCGGGACTACAACCGCTACCGCCCCCACGGAAGCCTGGGCTTCAAGACCCCCGAGGAGTTCGCCGGCAAGCCCATCGACCGTAGAGCTCACTTGTTGACTCTAGTAGCAGCTTAACCATAACACTTAGCCACCCCTGAAATGCATGACGCTGGACCAAAAACGGAATTATCCCACTTTTCTGATTCCATGGAAAAGCCCACCCCCGTGAGGCTCTGGAATCCGTCCGCGGCGGCGGGTTGGTCGCTGATCCTGTCGCCGGTGTTCGGGTCGTGGATCCAGGCGAAGAACTGGCAGGAACTCGGCCGACCGGAGGAGGCACGCAAGTCGATGGGGTGGGTCTATGGAGGGGCGGCCTTTTTCTGCCTGTTGCTGGCGACGTCCGGTATCGTGACAACGCGTGAGACCTCGCCGCCCGGGATGATCTTCTTCGCGGCCTGGTATATGACGAGCGGGCTGGCACAGGTGAAGCTCGTGAAGGAAGGGCTTGCCTATGAGAAGAAGTCATGGACCAAGCCGCTGCTGATAGGATTCGGCGCGTTGGCGGTGATCTTCGCCCTCGCGGTCGGTATCGCCAACGCCCGCCAGCCTTCGGTCGCCCAGCGGCTCGAGACCGCCTCGGTCGCCGTCGTCACCCGGATCGTGAAGGAGCAGCTGCACGGCACCTCGGCGTGCAAGAGCGTGCAGGTCGTCGAGACGCTGCCGGACGGGGTCTATCGTGCCGTGGCCACGATGGAGGATGGTAAGACGCTTCCGGTGACGTTGCGCACCAAGGACGGAAGGTTCACCGTCGAGATCCCGAGGCAGTGACGGAGGCGGCCCGCCGGTGACTTGAGCTGACCTTATTTCTTCGCCGTCTTCTCGGCGTATTGGGCGGGGGGCCGAACAAGGGGTCAGGCCGTTACTCGAACTAGG
>CAITBM010000075.1 GCA_903890485.1 uncultured Opitutaceae bacterium
GCGGGCGCCGGGCACCTTGTCCAGGATCCACGCGAGCTTGGTGGCCGAGAAATAGGGATCCAGGAGAAGCCCCGTGCGCCGCTTGAAGAGGGGTCCCAGGCCGCGCCGCTCGAGCTCCGCGCACGCGCCCGCGGTTCGGCGGTCCTGCCAGACGATGGCGCGGTGAACCGGCCGTCCCGTCGCCCGGTCCCACAGGAGCGTGGTCTCCCTTTGGTTGGCGATCCCCACGGCTGCCACGTCACCCTTGCCGATACCCGCCTTCCTGAGAACGGCGAGCGCCACCTTTCGGGTGGTCTGCCACAGGTCCTCGGGCTCGTGCTCGACCCATCCCGGCCCGGGGAAGTGCTGCCTGAATTCCTGCTGGGCGGAGGCGACGCGGCGCCCCCGCCGGTCGAAGAGGATTGCGCGGGAGGAGGTCGTGCCCTGGTCGAGTGCTAGGACGCAGCGGGTCATGACTTTGGGTAAGGGGGTTGGGGCGATTGTCACAGGGGCCGGCCCTTGGTGCAAGCACCGGCCGGCCTTTGTTCCGTCCTTTGGGCCGGGTAGGGAAAAAGAAACGTCGAACTTGCTCGCCCGGTGCCAGTCTCACTTCATAGGTACCACCCGCGCATGATCACCCGGCATTCCCTCCTCCTCGCTTCGGCCCTCTCCGCGGCCGCCGCGTTTTCGGGCTGCTCGACTGCGCCCGCGCCCCAGGCCCCCATCGAGACGACGAAGTTCACCGTGGAGAACACGGACCGCTTCATGGCACTGGACCCGGAGGCCGAGGCGGCGGTGAGCTGCACGGGCCTCCAGGAGCGCACCCTTGGGGACGGGCGGGTCGAGGTTGTAGCGAACCTGAAGAACTCCTTGGACAAGGCGGCGAAGGTTCGCGTCCAGTGCCTCTTTCTTGATGACCAGGGGACGGCGGTCGGTGCGGAGCCGGCCTGGCAGCCGCTCGCCATCGCCCCCGGGGCCACCGAGGTCGTGCGCTTCACGGCGCCCGACCTGGCGGCGCGCAGGTACGTGATCCGGGTCCGCACCGCGCGCTGACCTGATCCTATTTGCTCGGGGTCGGCGTTGGGGTGGGATCCCCGTGAAAAACGACGGTGGCGTTCACCTCGTCGATTTGCTTGAGGGCCTGGTCCATGCGCGCCTTTGAGGCCGGGTCATCCCTGACCACAGGCCGGCCCTCCGAGAAGTCGATCGACTTGCCGTCTTGGATGGGGACCACCTTTGGCGGGGGGCGAGCACCGGCCCGGGGCTGCGCCAGGTAGGCCCAGAGCGCCTCCAGGCTCACCAGGGCGGCGATCGCAAGGTTCGTGAGGCGGCGCGAATCCACGATCGGTATCGTTGGACAATTGTGGCGCCCCCGCAATAAGACTTAGGTGATGCAGTCCATTCTCAAGGAAGCCCGGGGCACGCTGCTCCTGGCCGTCCCCATCGTTATCGGCCAGTTGAGCCAGATGCTCATGGGCTTGACGGACAGCGTCATGATCGGCCGCGTGGGCACGGTCCCGCTCGCCGCCTCGTCCTTCGGGGGCAGCGTCTTCAATGTCTTCTTCATCATCGGGGTAGGGCTCTTGACCCCGGTGGCGATCTTCGCCTCGCGCTCACGGGGCGCGGGCCGGCCGGAGGAGGCCGGTGAGTTCCTGCGCCACGGCATGCTGATCGCCGTCGCCTCAAGCCTGGTCGGGATCGCCATCATCGCGTTCCTCGGGATTCGCCTGGAGTGGTTTGGGCAGCCC
>CAITBM010000076.1 GCA_903890485.1 uncultured Opitutaceae bacterium
CCCGCGCCCAGGTGGCGGACGTCCATGTTTCCCCCGAACGCGCCCGGCGGGCGCGTCCTGAATTCGCCGTGCTCGGCCCTTTGGACGCCGATGATGCCGCAGAACGGATGGAGGTCCACGGTCGTCCCAGGGATGCTCCGGGTGAAGCCCTGCTCCAGCTTCCAGATGTGGAGGGTGGGATCGGCGAACTCGTCGCCCAGGACGCCCATGCCGGGCGTGACGCTGGTCCAGGCCCATCCCTCGTGCTTGAAGTCGAGGATGTCGATCACCAGGGCGTCGCCGGGGGCTGCGCCGCGGACGCCGACCGGGCCGGTCATCGCGTGGATGCGGCTCCGGTCCATGCCGGCGAACTCCTCCTTCGACATGCCCGGGTGCACCTGCCCGTCGCTCGAGTCCTTCATCTGGAGGGTGACCGTGTCGCCCGGATCGATCACGAGAACCTGCGGGGCATCGCGGTTCCAGCGGTTGCAGGACTGGGTGCGGTCGAGGTGGTGATGCATGCGGGGCTGCGAATTACGAGGCAGGGGCGCCGCTAGGCGCCCATCGGGCCGGGGTACCACTCGGACTTGTAGAGGGGGTTGCCGGCCCGGAAGGTCGCCAGCACGTCCTCCGGGGTCACCCGGCTCACGATCGAGGCCGGGATGTGCTGAGAGGCGCGCAGGTGCGGCTGGTGGAAATCGAGGACCACGAAGGTCGCGGGGAGCCCCACGTCCAGGTACCCCGGGTGGCTCTCGCCCAGGAGGCGACCGATGTTGCTGGTCGCCATCCTCAGGATCGCGAGCGGGTCGGGCCGCACGGCGTCGCCGTACTGGCTCTTCGCCAGCTTGTAGGTGAAATCAAGCTCGGCGAAAAGGTTGGGGCTGTTGAGGAGTCCGTTGTCCGTGCCCAGGAGCAGGTTCACGCCGGCATCCATGAGCGCCCGGACGGGCGGCATCGGCAGGCCGAGGTTCGCGTTGGCCCTGGGGTTGATCGCCGCGGTCTTCCCGGAACTGGCCAGGAGGGCCACCTCCGAGGGGTCGGCCACCGTCATGTGGACGATCAGGTCGGGATCGTAGACCTTCAGGGCCCGGGCCAGGTCGCCCGACCCGGTCCGCGCGAGGCTCACGTCGCGGTAGCCGGCGTTTTCCAGGCAATGGATCGCGCGGAGCTTTCCGCGGTCCCTGGTGAGGACCCGGATCTCGGCCCAGGCCTCGTCGGTGAGGTCGTTCATCGTGCTCTCGCTGAACCCGTCGGCGACCGAGAGGATCGCCTCGAGCTCGATCCGGGCGTCCCTCGGGAGCGGGGCGGAGTTCGCGGCGAGCGCCGCCTCGTCGAACGGAACCCCCGAGAACTGGCCGAGGATCACCGACTCCACCCCGGAGAGGCGCGAGGCCTCGCGCAGGAGCTCGCTGCCCGCCGGACCTTGCTCGCGAAAGTCGATGTGCGCCACCGTCCCGGTCCGGGCCATGTAGCGCAGGTGGTTCACGACGTGGGGCAGGTGCTCGCCGCGGCTGATCTGGGAAAGCCTGCGGTACTTGAATCCGTCCGGCCGGAAAAAGCCCTGCTCCAGGGTGAGCCCGGTGGCGCCGTCCGGCATGCAGGAGTCC
>CAITBM010000077.1 GCA_903890485.1 uncultured Opitutaceae bacterium
GCCGTCTACGGTGAGCGCAACTGGTGGGGGCCGGAGAGGTCGCGCTGGGAGTTCTGGAGATGGAGCCTGGGCGACTGCACGATCGCGCTCCGCAACCCCCAGCCGTTCCCGATCGTCGCCGATATCCGCTTCAGGCTGCACGCAGCCGACCGGCGCCAAGCCATCGTGAAGCTCGGGGAGAAGGTCCTCTGGAGCGGGCAGCTTGACCCGTCGGACACCGAGTCGGCCCTGATTGCCGACCTGGTCCTCCAGCCGGGCGACACGGTGCTTCATTTCCAGAGCGACAAGCCGCCCGCCTACCCGGGCAACAACGACCGCCGAAGGCTCACCTTCAGCATCCGGGGGCTCGAGATCGACATCAAGGGGCGGCGCTAGCGCCCCGGATGAACCGCGTCTTCCGAAGGATTATCACCCCATGAAGCTCTGGCAGGTACGACGGCACTGGGACGGATTGGCTAAGGTGGACCCGTTCTTTGCGGTCCTCACCGACCCCGGAAAGCAGGGCAACAAGTGGGCGATCGAGGAGTTCTTCAAGACCGGTGTGCTTGAGGTTGGGCGCGACTTGGAACGCATTGAGGCGCTCAGCGCCGGGTTCCGGCGGGTTTCGGCCTTGGATTTTGGCTGCGGGGCCGGTCGCCTGACCCAGGCCCTGGGGCGGTACTTTGAGCGGGCGACCGGGATCGACATCTCCGGCCACATGGTGGAGCTGGCCAAGGCCCACAACACCCAGCGTGGGGTCACATTTGTGCACAACACGAGGGCGGACCTGGCTCTCTTTGGGGAAGGGCAGTACGACCTGGTTTATAGCCGCATCACGCTCCAGCACATCGCGCCCCGCTACACCGAGCGCTATCTCGGTGAATTCGTCCGGGTACTCGCCCCCGGGGGGATGCTCTCGGTCCAGGTCCCGGAGCGCGTGCCCGTCGGGGACCCGCCTGACCGGTTCCGGTTCTCGGTTTGGCCGCCAACCCTCGTCATGCGGGCGAAGCGCTACGTGCGCTACCATTACCCCGGTTGGTTCCCGGATACGCCGAAGATGCAGATGTATGCCCTTCCTCGGACCGCGGTCGTCGGATTCCTTGAGAAGGCGGGGGCGGATATACTGGCCGTGGACCCGAGCGAGCATGGCGACGTCGAGAACCTGGTCTACATCGCCAGGAAGCGCGGCCCCGCGCCACGCCAGGGATAACCGAGGGTTGTGATTTGCCCGGGAAACGGGCAGCCTCGCGCCTAAATGCCGTCTCCCCACCGATGCGCCCGGCTCTGACTCTCCCGAGCCTCGCCGCTTGCCTCATCCTCGCCCTTGTGGCGCTGCTGCCGACCGAGCCCTGGGCCTCGTCGCAGCCGAGCGGTTACGCTTTCGAGGTCGCCGCCGAGTCGGACCAGTCAGGTCTGGTGCAGCTCTACTATGACGTGGGCCGCGGGCTCAATGAGCCCGACTCGGCCATCGTGCCGATCCTTGCAGGCAAGCCGGCACTGCTGCGCCTGGAGCTGCCCTCGGGACACTACCGGGCGCTCCGCTTTGATCCCCTGGACCGGAGCGCGCGGATGACGTTTGGCGGAGCCCGGGTTGTCGACTCATCGGGCCGGACTGTGGTTGCCTTTGCCCCGTCGCAATTCGTGGCGGGAAACCAGATCCGGAGCCTCGTGGCTGACACCGACCGTCTCACGATGGAGACCGAGCCTCGGGCGACGGATCCGCAGCTGAGGATCCGCCTTGAGGACGAGATCCGGATTCCCGCGCCCTCCGTGCTCACTCGCTACCTCGGCGCCCTCGGCGTTCTCCTTGGTGGCGTTCTCGTGCTCAGTTGGGTCCGGCGCGCTCCGGGGCTCCGGTTCGACAGCCGCGTCCGCGCCCTCTGGGATTGGGCGGGAAGGTCGCCGACCTGGGCCCTGGCGCTTGCTGCCTTGGTCGGCACGGGCGCAGCGAACTATCCGGTCATTTTCCTTGGGAAAAGCTTCGTCTCCCCGAGCCAGAACGTGGCGCTCCTCTACGGGCAGTCGCCCTGGCTGCCGGGATTCCAGGGCTCGGAGGAGGGCGATCCCAACGGCGCAGACGTGGGCGCCGCCATGTGGCACCATGTTCCCCTCTCGATGATCGAGCGGCGTGCGGTCGCATCCGATGGCGAGCTTCCCCTGTGGAACCGCTACGACTCGGCAGGTCTGCCGCTCCTGGGCCAGGGCCAGTCGTGTTTTGGCGATCCGCTCCACTTGATCCCGCTTTGCCTCAACGGCTCCGCGTGGTCCTGGGACCTGAAGTACCTCCTCGCCAAGGCGCTCTTCAGCCTTGGTGTGGGACTGTGCGCATGGAGGGCGTTCCGAAACCTGCCCGTGGCCATCCTGCACGCCATCTCGGTATCGTTCATCGGGTTCTATGTCTACCGGATAGACCACCCGGCAATCTTTAGCCTGTGCTATTCCCCCTGGATCCTCTTCTGCTGGCTCGGGTGCAGTCAGTCCCGATCCGCCCGGGAGGCGTCGGGGTGGCTTGCCGGGCTCATGGGGGCAAGCTGGATGGTGATGAACAGCGGGACCGTCAAGGAGGCGTACATCCTCCTGCTCTCGACCAACCTTGCAGGGTTCTGCGTCACGCTGTTCTGCGCCCGCCCAAGTCGGGAGAAGGCGCGCCTCTTGGGAGGCGCGGTCGGTGCGGGGGTCCTCTTCGCCATGATCAGCTGCCCGGTGTGGCTCATTTTCGCGCGCGCACTGAAGGGGGCCTACACGAGCTACAACGCCCCGCTCGCATTCCAGCTTGAGCCCGGCCTCCTGATCGGACTCTTCGACGAGGCCTTCTACCGGCCCTTCCAGCTGAAATCCTACGTGGTGAACCCCTCGGCGAACCTGTTCGTCCTCTTGGGCGTCCTGTTTTCCGTGGTCCGCTGGCGCGCGATGCTCGCCAACAGGGGTGCCGCGGCTCTCGCCGTCTGCTCGGTGCCGCTTCTTGCGCTGGTCTACGGGATCGTCCCTCCGGGGCTTATCTCGCGCGTCCCGTTCCTCGGGAACATCCTCCACATCGACAACACCTTCTCCTGCGCCCTGATCACGATCCTGTGCGTCCTTTCGGCCTTCGGATGGACGCAGGCCTGGGAGAGGCTCGGAACCGAGGAAGGCAGGACGGAAGGGAGGCTTGTCCTCGCGCTTCTCGCCCTCGCCTTTGCAGCCTACCTGGGCACCGCGCAGGCGGTCCTCCGCAGCGTCCATTTCGCCACCACGTGGGGAAAGCTCGTGCACCTGGACCCGTTCCTCTGGGGTTATGCGGCGAGCCTGATGGTGGGTGCGGCGGTCCTTGTCGGGTCTATCGCCTGTGCGCGGCGCAGGGGCTCGGTCTCCGTGCCCCTTTTCCTTTTCGCGGCCTTTGGGTTTGGCGCGTTCCACTGGAGGGAGGCCCTGCAGGTCGGCCCCGCATTCTCCCGGTATGTTGTGCGGCCCACCAAGCGGATGGACTTCCTCGCCGACTCGACGGCGATTTCCACGATCCGGGGCCTTATGGACACACCGTCCCGGGTCGTAGGCTTCCACAACGACCTTTTCCCCGGCTGGAGCAGCGTTTACCGCTTGGAGGGGATCTCGGGTCCGGATGCCCTCATGAATCCCCTCTACCGCGCCTTCATGGACGCGTCGGGGGTGAACCGGATCTGGGATTGGCGCTATATTGTCGAGCCCGGGGAGGTCGCGGCCCTAAAGCCTGTGCTCGACGCCCTCGGAGTCCGTTTTTACGTGGGCTACCACCTTGGGGAGGTGCGCCCCGGCCGGGAGCTCGGGGCGCTTCACTCCTCGGACATGGATGTTTTTGAAAGTCCGGGCGCTTGGCCGAGGGCCTACTTCACGGACAGCGTCGCCGTGTACACGGACCTTTCGCAGTACGTCTCCTGGCTAAAGGCGGGCGATGGTCGGCCGTTCGCCGCCGTCGAGAGCGGTGACTGGAACCGCATCACCCCGGCGCCCGTTGTCTCGGGAAACCTGGCGACGAGAAGGGTGGTGCAGGCCTCCGCGTACAGGCTGACGACGAACACGACCTCATTTTCGGTGGATGCCCCGGGTCCAGGCTTCATCGTTCTCACCGAGGCCTTTGAGCCCGGGAATTTCCGGGCGACCCTCAATGGCACGGCGGTCCCCGTCATCCGGGTGAACCACGCCTTCAAGGGGATCTACGTCGATGCACCTGGTAGCTACGCCGTCACCTTCAGCTACTGGCCGCGCGGGCTAACCACGGCCCTCTCGGTTGCCGCCGCGGGATTGGGCCTGCTCGGGATCGCCCTCGTGCTTGCGCGCAGGCGGCCGGCTGCGGGGCAGAAGCCCTCGCTCGCCTAGAGGTAGGCGATTGCAGCCAGGCGCTTCCGATACCGGGCCCCGATCACCGCGGGCGAAAAGCGGGCCTCGATCGTCTCCCGGGCGGCCGCTCCCAAGCGGAGCGCCAGCGGCCTGTCGGTCATCACTTTTCTCATCTGGTCGCCTGCGTGGCCGACATCCGGGTCCGCCCAGTGCGAGCCCTTGCTGTACGGTCCGTTGTTCTCGGTGAGGGTGAGGAGCGAGTACCGCACGGGGAATCCATTGTCGCGGTTCAGGAACTCCGCCGTGGCGGACCATCCCGTCGAGATGACGGGTTTTCCGAGGTACATGCACTCAGCCACGGCCAGCCCGAAACCCTCGGAGCGGTGCAGCGACACGAAGCAGTCGCACGCGGCCTCGAGGGCGTAGATGTCGCTGCGCGAGTAGGTCCCGTTCAGCACGACCGTGCCCGGAAGGTCGCGGATGGAATCGTTGAGGGCCGCAAAGTCGCCCGGATTGGACTCCGCATTGTGCACCTTAAGGACCAGGGAAGCTCCCTCTGCGGAGAGGCCGGAAGCCCGGAACGCAGCGATCACAGACCGAGGGTTTTTACGCGCGGCGTAGCTGTTGAGGTCGAAAAGGCAAAGGAAGAGGAACTTGTCCGTTGGAAGGCCGAACTTCCTCCTCAGGACAGCGGACTCCTCGGTCGGACGCGCAAAGCTGATCGCGTGCGGCATGGTGAGAACCGGCATCGGAGCCTTCAGCGCGATCGATTCCCGGACAAAATCGCTCGGGCACCAGATCTCGTCAAAATGATCGAGCGACGACATCCAGGCGTCCGGGAAATCCGGTAGCTCCCAGGCAAAGTAGCCGACATTGAACCGGTTCCTCATGAACTCCGGGCCGTGGTGATGGTCGATATCGCGCGCCACCGGTGGGTCGATGTGGATCACGTTCACCCCATAGGGGTTGCCATCCTGGAGGCGGTCCACGTAGGTCAGGTCGCCCATCCGGTTTTTGCAGTTGAGTTTGAGTGGCACCAGCGCGGTCGGGATCCCCTCGGCGTCGGCCGCCTTCACCATGCACCGGGCCGACTCGCCAATGCCCAGGTCGGCCGTCAAAAACCCGACGATGTTCATCCCTGTCCGGGAGTGGATGCGGCCGAATTCCGCGCAGTAGGGACTCTCCCTCTTCGCGAAATCGTAGATGGTTTCGCCGGATCCCGAGGTGATCGCGAACAATCGGACCTGCCGGTTCTTGTTCTGGGCGCGGTAGCGCTGCAGGAGCGGAAATCGGGTGACCCGGCCGAGCCAGGCCAAGGCGTTCGTGAAGCCGGTGCCGTGGAGCTGCAGGCAGATGGTCGAACCCCTGAGCGCCATCTGGGTCTCAAGCCTGGCGGTGGTTTCCCACGGACCCGGTCCCGTGGGCGTGAACTGCGTCGCCATTTTCCCGTCGACAAAGATAGCGAGTGTCGGAAAGCCGGATTCCACCCCGCGGGCAGAGGGATGCGGCCTGAACTCGCCCTTGATCACCACGTTCTCCACATCGGCCATGGGCGGAAGTTTGACCACCGCGGTCTCCCTCAACCATGCGGAGTTTGTCGCGAACTCGTCAAAGTACAGCCCCGAGTACCGTGTAAAGCGCCGGGAAAAGGCGCCGCCGAAGGGGGCGGTGCGCGGAAACGTGTGCATATTCAAGAGGAGAACATTTTCCGCCAGCGCGCGAGCTCCAGTTCGATCGCGGCCTGCTTGGCCTCCATGGCGTCGGCCGGCGGCCGGCGGCGCAAATGCAGGAGATAGAGGGCGGTCTTCAGGGCTTCCCCCTTGTCGGGAAAGTCGCGGGGCTCCGGCAGGTAGGGAGTGAAGTGCTCCCACGTCCATTCACGCGAGGCCTCCTCGGCGAGCCGGTCGCGCCAGCGCTGGGTAAGCCTGTAGCTGTTCCTTTCGTCATGGGCTTTCCGGCCAGGCGACGAGCTCACGTGATGGAGCACGACGCTGTGGAGCGCCACGGCGTTGATCAGCCCAGCCTCTTCGGCCTTCAGGCAAAGGTCCACGTCCTCGCATCCGTTCCGGTAGGCATCGTCGAAGCCGCCAAGCCTCCTCCAGGTGGAGGTTCTCACGACGAGGCAGGCGCCGGTCACAGCGAACACGGGCTTAACCGGGAGAACGATGCGCTGCCAAAGTCTCGGCCGTTGCCGGTCATGCTGGGGCTTGCACTTCACGTCGACCACGATCCCGGCGTGGTCGAGCTGCAGGGTGCTCGCGTTGAGCTGCAGATTGCCGACAAGGCCCGCCCGACCTCCGAGGAACGCGAGGGCCCTGAGCATCGGGTCAAGCCAGCCCGGCTTGAGCACCAGGTCGTTGTTAAGGAGCGCAAGGACACGACCTCGGGCGATCTCGGCGCCTCGGTTGGTCGAACCCCCAAAGCCGAGGTTCTGCTCGTTAAGGACAACCCTGAATGGCGCGCCGAGGCCCTTTAGCCATTCACGGGTGCCGTCGGTGCTGCCGTCGTCGACGAGGATGACCTCGTAGGGGATCCAGAACGGAATTGTTTTCCGCAGGCCCGCGACCATGGCCTGGGTCAGGGGCAGGCAGTTGTACAGCGGCGTGATGACGCTCAACAATGGCCGGACGGTGCTCCTGGGAGACACGGGTTGGGACCTCCCTAGTTCCCCGAGAGAAGTCCCCGGAGGTAGAGGCCGTAACTCGACTTTCCGAGGCGATCGATGTTGGCGCTCAGCTGGGCGTCGTCGATCCAGCCCTGCCTCCATGCGATTTCCTCAAGGCAGGCGATCTTGAGCCCCTGGCGGTTCTCGATCACGTGCACGAACTCCGCGGCGTCCAGAAGCGACTCGTGCGTGCCGGTGTCGAGCCAGGCGGTTCCGCGGCCGAGGACCTCCACGTGAAGGGCGCTGGATTCAAGGTAGAGGCGATTGAGGTCGGTGATCTCCAGCTCCCCGCGCTTGGAGGGCCGAAGGCCGCGGGCCAATCCAACCACCTTGTTGTCGTAGAAATAGACCCCGGGAATGGCGTAGTTGGACTTGGGCTTGAGGGGTTTCTCCTCGAGCGACACCACGCGCCCGTCCTTGGCGAACTCGACCACACCGTAGGCGGAGGGGTTTGCGACATGGTACCCGAAGATCGTTGCGCCCTCCTTGCGCTTGTTCGCCGCCGAGAACGCGAGGGCCAGGTCGTGCCCATAGAAAAGGTTGTCGCCCAGGATGAGGGCACTCGGGGCCTTCCCGAGGAAGTCGGCGCCGATCAGAAACGCCTGGGCGAGCCCC
>CAITBM010000078.1 GCA_903890485.1 uncultured Opitutaceae bacterium
GCCCACTTCGGCCTCGGCCAGCAGGTCCTCCTCATGCTGACCCTCATGATCACGTCGAAGGGGGTCGCCGCCGTGCCGCGGGCCTCGCTCGTGATCCTGATAGCGGCCCTCCACTCCTTCGGGCTTCCCGCCGAGGGGGTAGCCGTGATCCTGGGGGTCGATGCCCTGATGGACATGGCGCGCACCAGCGTGAACGTCCTCGGCAACTGCCTGGCCTCAGTCGTGGTGGCCAAGTGGGAGGGTGAATTCCCCGGCAAGGTGGCGCCCCCTGCGGCGTGACGCCCGGCAAGCCCATGAGGAAACCTGACGCGGACGCAGCCCCGATGCATTCCCCTTTCCCGGGAGCGCGCTCATTTGGTGTCGGGCTCAGCACCTACCTCGTCATCGGGTTTGTTTCCGCGATGCCGATGATCGCGGGCGTCGGCTTATATGGAGACCATCATGCGGCCTGGAGCGTTGCATGCCTTGTCTCCGGGCCCCTGATCTTCATCCACTATTGTTTCCAGAAGATCGAATTCTCCGCCGGGACCATGACCCTTCGGCGCCCCTTCCTCCCCGACAAGTCGGTCGCATTGGCGGCGGTCACCTCGGTCAACATCGCCCTGGTTCTCGCAAGGGGACGACCCCTGTGGAAATGCACCATGATGGGGGGCCAGAAACCGCTCTTTGAGTTTAACCCGAAGCCCTACCCGTTTGACGCGGTCGATTTCATGTTGGACCAGGTCAGGGCCCACTCCCCGAACGCGAGCATCACTGACGGCACCCTTGTGTTCCGGCCGAAGCCGAGGCCGTAGACTGCCGGACCCACGGCAGGGACCGACCCTTGCGTCAGCCGTCCGGGCTCCGGCACGGACACGCTAAAGCCAGATCAGGGGTTCTCAGCCAGGAGCTTCTTCACGACCTGCTCCACGAATTCGGGCTGGAGGCCGATCGCCCGCACCACGCCGTTCCGGTCGATGACGGCCTAGGTCGGGTAATACTGCACGTGCCACGCGGCCTCCGACACGAGGCCGGGATCGCGCGCCGTGGGGTACTTGATCCCGCGCTCGCGAAGCGCCTGGAGCAGCCCTAGCGGCCGCGCCCGCTTGACCTTCCCGCGCTTTGCTCCCCACTAGCGCTCACCTTATGGAACTCCCCGAAGACGAACTGGCATTCCTGGCGGACCTGGTGAAGGCCTCGCGGCAGAAGCCGCACCACGTCGCCTGGGTGGACCGCGACGGCACCGCGCGCTTCACGACGCTCAGCCAGGCGGAAGTCGTCCGCCTGAACAAGATCGCGGGGGGACTGAGGATTTCGAAGGTCGAGGCCCTGCGCCAGGCGGCGCACGTCCCGGTCAAGAAGCCCGCCCCGGCAGTACAGCCGGGCGCCTGAGGCCTGCCCCCTTTAGGGCTGGCGCCAGTAGCCGCCGACGTAGATCCGGTCGGATCCCGTGTCCTCGAAATGCGGGGCGACCCAGAGGGCGCCCGGCCTCGGGGGATTCTCGAAATGCCCGCGGAACCACGTCCAGTGGTAGCCGCCGTGGGTCGCCGTCCAGCTGTAGTAGCCCGGAACCCAGGCATACCCGGCAGCCGGGGCCTGACCATGCTCCTCCCGGGGGAACGGGGGGAATGCATAGCGGGTCTCGACATAGGACCGCTTGGCGGGAACGAGCCTCGGCGCCACGCGCTGCACGAGGAAATTCTGGGAAAAGGGGTTCTGCGGAGCCACGAGCTCGGGCCCGATCGAGAGCGCGAAGAACGCGGCGAGCGCCGTCGTCATTCCCATGAGGAGATGCCCGTGGACAGGGGTTCCCGAATGGGTAGGCGAATTCATGGGGTTAAAGCTGGGGTAAAGCCTTACCCAAAGAATTCGTCACGAATATCGCATTGCTCAAGGCGAATTTTCTGTTTCTCGAAGATTTTCAAAGTTTTAGCGGACGGCATCCGGGTTGACCCGAAGGCCCGCGAAGCGCTTCCTTTTCCTGCGGGCCCTTTCCAAATCCTCATGGACATCCTCAAGACCTTCGGAGTCCGGCGATCCGACTGCTCCTTCGCTCGGAAAATCAAGGTGATCCCCATTTCCATTGCCGCAGTGCTCCTCCTGGGGACCGCGGCCACCGCGTTTGCCGTCTCCTCTAAATTCGAGGGCGCCCAGAAGGCGCGGATCGAAAACGGCTATGCCACGGTGCTCCTGGCCAGCGGCGCCAAGGCCCTGGTTCCCCTGAGCTCCCTGAACGCCGAGGACCTCGAGTGGCTCAGGGCGCTCAGCGTGCGGAGCCCCCTTCCCCACGGCAACTCGGTCGTGACCGTGGTGAGGGAGTCGGTCCCCGTGAAAAAGACCATCGCCGTGGCGTCAACGGTCGGCCCCGTTGAGACCGTCCAGCTTGTGCCGCCCAACGTCGGCCGGGACCAGATCGGCGCCACCTGCATGGTCTATGCGCGGGTCCATTGGCTCGATATCGCGGGCTACTACGTCGACAACGCCGCCATCTACAAGATCATCAACAACGCGGACACGGCCGAGCCGTGGAAGAGCCCGAGTTACTACCCCGCGCTCACCCACCTGCTAACGGATTTCTACCCGCGGCCCCTGATCCACGACTGGACCCCGAAGGTCGATCCCTTCGAGTGGACCCGGCAGGAACTCCGCAAGGGCCGCCCGGTTCTGGGATCCTTCCCCAGGGAGATCTGGCAGGCGCTGCCCCCGGGCTTCGTCGGAAAGCACCCCTGGTCCGGGGGCAACGTGGGCCACCAGATCGTGATCAACGGCTTCACCTGGAACAGCGAGACCCACTCCGGGACCTTCCATATCATCAACTCCTGGCAGGGGCTCATGGAATTCGACCTGAAGACCGAGTTCGCCAAGGGTGCCATGTCCGTGGAGCAGAGCCTCTCGCCGAAGGGCGAGCTCCCCGATCGGGCGGAGCAGATCCACGTCCTGGGCATCCGGCTCCTGAAGGCCGTTGGGAAGACCAACCTCTACGAGGCAGAGACCAACAACGGAGTCCAGCGCGTGGTGGCTCCCGACGAGGACTCGGCGCGCGGGATGCTGGAGAGCGGCGAGTCGAGCCGCTAGGCCTTGAAGACCGGGTAGTCGGTGTAGCCGCGCGGTCCGGGGCTGTAGAAGGTCTTCGCATCGGGCTCCACCAGGGGTTCGCCCCGGCGCAGCCGGTCCACCAGGTCGGGGTTGCTGATGAAGTGGTGGCCGAAGGCGACCGCGTCCAGGGTCCCGGCACCGATGGCCGCGCTGGCCTCCTCGGCGCCGTAGCCCATGTTGCCCACCAGGGGACCCCGGAATGCCGCCCTGGCCGGCGTCACGACATCGCCCTTCTGAACGCCGAAGAAGTCCCCGCGCATCAGGTGCAGGTAGGCGATCTTCCGGGCCGAAAGCTGCCCGGCGACGTACGACACGAGGCCGACCGGGTCGGAATCCAGCATGTCGTTGTAGCTGTTGAGCGGCGAAAGGCGCACGCCGACCCGGTCCGCGCCGCAGACCCCGACCACGGCATCCACCACCTCCAGGAGGAGTCGGGCCCGGTTGGCCAGGGGCCCGCCGTACGGCCCGGTGCGCTTGTTGCTGCCATTGCGCAGGAACTGGTCGAGCAGGTAGCCGTTGGCCCCGTGGACCTCGACGGCGTCAAAGCCCGCGGCCAGGGCGTTTCGGGCGGCCAGCGCAAACCCGGCCACAATGCCGGGCAGTTCGTCGTCGCGCAGCACCCGCGGCACCTCATAGGGCTTCTTGCCCTGCGGGGTGTGCGTCTCGTCGTTCTCGATGCGAAGGGGGCTGGCGCTTACCGGCTGGGCTCCGCCGTTCAGCAGCGAGTGGCAGGCCCGGCCGCCGTGCCAGATCTGGAGCGCGATCAGGCCGCCCTTGGCGTGGACGGCGTCCGTCACCTTGCGCCAGCCGGCCACCTGGGCCTCCGAGTAGATGCCCGGCTCCCGGCCGCCGAATGCGGAATTCCCCTCCATCGCCATGGTCGCCTCCGCCACCACGAGCCCTGCCCCTGCCCGTTGGCCGTAGTAGTCGGCCATGATGTCCGTGGGGACATGGTTGGCATCGGCGCGGCAGCGTGTCAGGGGCGCCATCAGGATGCGGTTCCTCAGGGGAAGTGAGCCCAGAGTGACCGGGGTGAATAGGATCGAGTTCGACATGGTTGGAATCGGGCTGAACAGAGATTACGCGGAGCGGACAGGTAACCCGAAGTCACTTTCGGCCATTTATCAAATGGCCGGCACGATTTCCGGGCTAATCCATCCTGGGATTTCTCTTTGTCCCCTCCTTTTTTGCCCAAAACGTCATCCCGTCCTCGAAACAGGTCCCAGCCAGGTCCTCCACCTTCCCGCGGAAAAACGTCTCCGCATCCTTCACCCCCCGGTTGTAGGCGAAGGGGGCGATCTCCTGCATGAAGTAGTTCAGGAGGAACCTCGCCCGCATCTCGCTGAGCTCCATCTCGAGCTCCTCCCTGAAATATTTCCGGATCGATGGGATGGCTTCTTCCGCTTCCTGCTTCGTGAGTTCGATGGACATAGTGGGGGAAAGCGCGACGGCCTAGGGCTTGGGAGCGAGGAGCGCGTCCAGGCTGCTCGGCCCCGTGCCGGTCCTCTCAAGCTTTGGATAGCGAAGGCCGCCGTCGTAGCTGAACTCAACAGTCCGGAAGATGTCGCCCGTTCGCACGAGCAGGCTGATCGGCGACCTCTTCGACTTGATCGTCTCCTTCAGGTCGTCGATGTCGTAGGCCCGGCCGTTCACGGCGACGATCCTCGTCCCCACGGTCAGGCCCGCATCGAACGCGGGGCTGTCCCACTGGACCCCGGAAACTTCCCCTTCCCTTCCCAGGACCAGCCCCCCGGAGTAGGACAGGTCCGAGACCTTCCGGCGCTTCTCCAGGCTCTTGAACCATTCCGTGGGGGTGTCGGTGTACACGAGCTTATACCCGCCGCGGGCAAGCCCGTCCAGGGGCGGGTGCGGGGTGGTCTCGTCCACGCGTTCACGCAGGTACCCCGCCCAGTCGTAGGGCTGCACCCGGTTGAGTTCCCTGATGACATCGTCCCGCGTGTAGGTGAGCTCCCCCCAGTCGCCCTCGCGGACCCCGAAGAAGCCGTGGGCAAAGTCGTCGAGGGACCGGGCGCCGCCCGAGAGGTTCCGGATCAGGCTGTCGACATCCAGCCACAGGAGCATGCCCTCATTGTAGTAGTCGACCGAGCGCTGCCAGCTCGTCCAGGCCTGCGGGGCATGGTAGCCGATGATGGGCTCGTTCGTGGTGTCGACCAGCGGGCGCCACGCCCGACCCGCCCGGTTGTCCAGCGACGCCGCGAGATTGGCCAGGTCGGCAAGGGTGTCCTCCCTGGAGACAAGGCCCGAGCGCGCCGCCAGGACAATCCCCCAGAACGTCGTCTGGCCCTCGTAGACCCAGAGGAGGCTGTTCTGCATCGGCGTGCGGTAATCTTGCATATTATTGATGGTGCCCGAGGCGAGACTCGAACTCGCATGCTGTTAAGGCACAGGCTTCTGAGACCTGCGTGTCTACCAATTCCACCACCCGGGCGCTGCAAATAATTCCCTCTCCTTAAACGGCTTCCGTAGTTCGGATCCGTCCGGAA
>CAITBM010000079.1 GCA_903890485.1 uncultured Opitutaceae bacterium
GTCGACAAGCAGAACATCGCCCCGAACCCGAATGCCCGGGGCGCAGTCTGGAAGAATTCCCCCGTCCGCAAGGAGCACACGCTCGCCTACAAGAACCTCGGGAATCTGAAGTTCGAGGACGTGGGCGCAAAGTGGGGCCTGGACCACCAGGGGGTGTCCTTTGGTGCCGCGCTGGCCGACTTGGACGGGAGGGGCGTGCTGGACATCGTCTACAACAACTTTGAGGGCCCTCCGACCGTCATCCGCAACAACACGACCGAGGGGCACCGCGTGATGGTAAAGCTCGCGGGTCGCGCGCCCAACATGGACGCGATTGGGGCCGAGCTGCGGATCGAGTCCGCGTCGGGCGTGCAGGTGCGCCAGATCTACACGGAGCGCGGCGTGGTCGCGAGTGAGCCGGCCATGGCGCACTTCGGGCTCGGGGCAGACACGTCGATCGCCAAGCTCACGATCCATTGGCCGAACGGCCAGGTGCAGGTGCTCGAGGACCTCCCGGTCGACATGCTGCTCACGGTGAATCAGCCCGATCTCGCCCCAGGCGAGACCGTTCGCCGCTCCCCTGCCCACATCAACCATCCCACCGACCCGGCTGCGCTCTTTTCCGAAGGCGCGCGGGCCAAGGGCCTGAACTTTGTCGATGCGCCCCTTCCGACGGACGAATTCAGCCGCCAGCGCCTTCTTCCCCGGCGCCTAGGCATGAGCGGGCCGGCGCTCGCCGTGGCCGACGTGAACGGCGACGGAATTGCGGACGTCTTTGTCAGCGGCACAGGCGGCCAGTCCGGGGTCCTCTATCTGGGCCAGGCTGACGGCTCCTTCAAGGCGGCGCCCGACCAGCCCTGGGCCCTGGCCAAGGATTCTGACGACACTTCGGCCGTGTTCCTGGACACCCGGGGCGACGGACATCCGGATCTCCTGATCACGGGCGGAGGGGTCAGGCATGACCGCGGCGATACCGCGTTCTCAAGCCGCCTCTACTTGAACGACGGCCACGGAAAATTCGCACCGGCGCCCGAGGGCACGGTGCCCGCGACCGGCGAGTCCTCCTGCGTGGTCGCCGCCGCGGACTTTGACCGCAAGGGAAAGCCCGGCTTCTTTGTCGGGGGCCGGCTCGTGCCGGGACACTGGCCGGAGACGCCCAGAAGCTTCCTCTTCCGCAACGTCGGGGGCAAATTCGTGGATGTCACCGACGAGATCGCCCCGGGGCTCCGGAACATTGGCATGGTGACCGCTGCCGTCTGGGCCGACGTCGACCACGACGGGCGCCTGGATCTGGTGTTGGCGACCGAGTGGGGTCCGATCGTGTATTTCCACAACAACGGGCACGGGTTCGACAACTGGACGGAGAAGGCGGGACTATCCAAGAGAACCGGCTGGTGGAGCTCGCTTGCGGTGGCCGATCTCAACGGGGACGGCCGCCTGGACATCATAGCGGGCAACGCCGGCCTCAACACCAAGTACCACGCGAGCGCCAATGAACCCACCGTCCTCTACGCGGGCGACCTGGACGGAAGCGGCAAGGAACAGCTGGTCGAGGCCCAGTTCGAGGGCGGAAAACTCTACCCGGTGCGCGGACGAAGCAAGCTGTCCTATGTCTTCCCGTGGATCCCGAGGAAGTTTCCGACCTACGAGGCCTACGCCCACGCCACGGTCGCTGACATCTTCCCGGCCGACCGCCTTGCCAAGGCCAAGCGGCTGGAGGCCACGGAACTGGCGAGCGGGGTCTACTTCCAGAAGCCGAATGGAACCTTCGAGTTCAGGCCGCTGCCGGCCTACGCCCAGATCGCCCCGATCAACGGGATCATCGTGCGGGACTTGGACGGCGACGGGATCCCCGACGTCTACTGCGTGGGCAACAACTACGGTCCCGAGCCCTCCACCGGCCGCTTTGACGGCGGCGTGGGCATCCTGCTTAAGGGCGACGGCCACGGCGGACTGACGCCGGTGCCGGCCTGGCGCAGCGGGCTCGTGGCGGGCGGCGACGCCCGCTCCGTGGTGGCCCTGGCCCTTGCGGGCTCCAAGGGAGTTCCCCCGCTCGCGGTGTCGCAGTGCAATGGGCCGGTGCTTCTCTTTGCGCCGAACCCCCATCCGATTCCCGCAACCAAGCCGCTCGTTTTGCGTTGAGGGGAGGGGCCCCGGGGCTGTTGGCCCCGGGGTCATTTGTGAGATAAGAGGCGAAACAAAAACGGATTACCAATGTAGGGGGTGGATTTGATTGCATTGATATGTATATGATATCATATCCATATCTGTTCACTCAAATCACTCATGAACTCTGACACCCCTGTTTCGCTTACCACCCACCGCGAGAAGCCGACATCGGCCTCCAGTGGCTGGATGTTTCTCCTGCTTGTCGTGGCTTCGATGGTCGGCGGCTTTGCCCTGATCGCCTTCGGAGCCGCCAACCGGTCGGCCCTGCCGGTCGTCCTCGGCTTTGCGCTGATCATCGCCTCGTTCGTTGCCCTAGGGGGCTTCTTCACGCTCCAGCCCAACGAGGCCGCCGTGTTCACGCTCTTTGGGGAATACAAGGGCACGGCCCGGCAGAACGGGTTCCTCTGGGCCAATCCCTTCTACCGCAAATTCAAGATCTCGCTGCGGGTGCGCAACCTGAACGGCGACAAGCTCAAGGTGAACGACAAGCGCGGCAACCCGGTCGAGATCGCGGTCGTGATCATGTGGCGCGTCCAGGACACCGCCCAGGCGGTGTTCGACGTCGACAGCTACGAGACCTACATCCGCATCCAAAGCGAGTCCTGCGTGCGCCATGTTGCCAGCAGCTACCTCTATGACGACGGCGAGCCGAACGAGCTGACCCTTCGGGGCAGCGGGGTCGAGGTGGCGGCAGCCCTTGCCAAGGAACTCCAGGAGAGGCTCGCAAGGGCCGGCATCGGCATCGAGGAGGCCCGCCTCACCCACCTGGCCTACGCCCCTGAGATCGCGCAGGCCATGCTCCGGCGCCAGCAGGCCGAGGCGGTGATCGCTGCAAGGCAGAAGATTGTCTACGGCGCCGTGGGCATGGTCGACATGGCCCTGCGCGAGCTCTCGGAGAAGGGCGTCGTGAAACTCGACGAGGAGCGCAAGGCCGCGATGGTTTCGAACCTCCTTGTCGTCCTCTGCGGCGAGACCCAGACCCAGCCGGTCGTGAACACGGGTACCCTCTACAACTGATCGCGGACCGAGAAGAGCCCGTCCATGGTGACGATTAACCAGACCTTTCACTCCGCGCCCCTTGGCAGGCGTGCCATCTTCCCGCTCATCGCGGTCGCCTTGATCGCTCTGGGTGTCCTGGTCTTCAATCTGCTAACCGGGTTTGGAATGATCGCGCCGAGCGCTCCCCTGGCCTCCAGGATGCTCGCATCGATTGTTCCCCTGGTGGGGCTTCTCGCCGTTGTCCCGGTCTTCCTCTTCGAGAAATCCAGGACGGCGACGTTTCGGATTGAGGACAACACCCTGGTCCTGGGACGCAAACGCTACGCGATGGAGGGGCTTCTCTCGGCCGAGCCGGATCCGAAGGCCCTGAGGTGCGCCGTTCGCATCTGGGGAAATGGGGGTATGGGGGCGATCAGGGGCCGGTTTTGGAGCAGGCGCCTGGGCACGTTCCAGGCCTTCCTGACCGACACGGACCATGCCGTCGTGCTGCGCTGGCCCGGAAAGACGGTGGTGGTCTCTCCGTCGGATCCCCAGTTCTTCATCCACACGGCCCGGGAGGCCGCCGGACTCCGATGAGCCTGACCGGCCCCAATCCCTAGGATGGCAGACGACCGAAAGGCATTCCTATTGCGCACCGATCCCCAGCTCTGGCGGGAGATCGAGAAATGGGCGGCCGACGAGCTGCGAAGCGTGAACGGCCAGATCGAGTTCATCCTCCGGGAAGCCGTGCGCAAGCGCCGCGGAGGCGCTCCCGAGGCAGGCTCGCCTCCCAAGGGCTGGCCGACGGAGCAGCCCCCCTTGCCCTGAGGTCCGCCGACTCACGAAGGGCATTGCCTCCGCGGCCGCTTCGCGGGAATTTCGGGGCATCCCAAGCGTGCACCCTCGCCGAAGTACCGATGACCCCGTCTGAAGCACAAACGAGAATCGCAGCGCTGCGCGCCGAGGTGGCCCACCACGACGAGCGGTATTACAGGAAGGCGAACCCGGAAATCACCGACCCGCAATACGACAGGCTGAAGCGCGAACTCGGGGACCTGGAGGCGAGGTTCCCGGAGGCGGCGGGTAAGGCGGGGGCCGATACTCCGACAGCCGGGGTGGGGGACGACCGCGCTGAGGGATTTCAGACCTACCGCCACCGCCAGGCGATGCAGAGCCTCGACAACACCTACTCGGAGGCGGAATTGCGTGAGTTCCACGAGCGCCTGGTAAAACTCCTCGGGCGCGAATCCCTGGCCTATGTCGTCGAGCCGAAGGTTGACGGCCTTGCGGTCAGCCTCACGTACGAGAAGGGGGCGCTCGTGCGGGCGGTGACCCGGGGCAACGGCACTGAGGGCGACGACGTGACGGCGAACGCGCTCACTATCCAGGGGCTTCCTCGCGTGCTCAGGGCCTCCGCCGGCGCCCCGCTTCCCGACTTGATCGAGATTCGGGGCGAGATCTTCATGGCGCTTGCGGAGTTTGAGCGGATCAACGCCGCTCGCGATGCGGAGGGGGAGGAGCGCTACGCGAACCCGCGCAACCTGGCTGCCGGCACGATCAAGCTCCTGGATCCGCGCGAGGTGGCTGCGAGGAAGCTGGAGATCGTCCTCTACGGGATCGGGGCGTGCGAGCCGGCGACCTCCGGGGGAGAGACCCAGTCGGGCTACCACGCGCGCGTCAGGGCTTGGGGGCTTCCCACGGTGGAGAGGCTCTGGAAGGCCCAGGGGATCGACGAGGTGTGGGCGGCGATCGGGGAACTCGACCGGGTGCGAGCCGGCTTTGCCTACGGAACGGATGGCGCCGTCGTGAAGCTCGACTCGCTGGCGCTCCAGAGGGAGGCGGGCAGCACGAGCCGGGCGCCGCGCTGGGCGATGGCCTACAAGTTCGCGGCCGAGCGGGCTGAGACCCGGTTAAGCAGGATCTCCGTGCAGGTGGGCCGCACCGGTGTCCTCACCCCGGTTGCCGAGCTGGAGCCCGTGCTCCTGGCCGGGTCAACGGTCTCCCGGGCCACCCTCCACAACCAGGACGAGATCGCCCGCAAGGACATCCGCGAGGGTGACTTCGTCTATGTCGAGAAGGCCGGTGAGGTGATCCCGGCCGTCGTCGGCGTGAACACTGCCCGCCGGGCCCCGCAGTGCGTCCCGTACGTTTTCCCGAAGTCCTGCCCTGCCTGCCAGACCGCCGTCATCCAGGTGGAGGGCGAGGTGGCCCTGCGCTGCCCAAACTACGATTGCCCCGTCCAGGTGCGCCGCAGGGTGCTCCACTTCGCCTCCAAGGCCTGCGTCGACATCGACGGAATGGGGGAGGCGATGGTCGACGTGGTCGTAGGCAAGGGCTGGGTCAAGGGGATCGCCGACCTCTATCGCCTGAAGCGGGAGGACCTGCTGACGCTCGGCAAGAGCGTTGAAAAGTCATCGGACAACCTGCTTTTGGCGATCGAGAGGAGCAAGAAGGCCGACCTCTGGAGGTTCATCCACGGCCTGGGCATAGCCCATGTCGGGGCCGCTGCGGCAAAGGACCTGGCGCTGCGTTTCGGAAGCTTGGAGGCCCTTTCCGAGTCGAGGATCGACGCCTACATCGGCAGCTCAAAGGAGAGCCTCATAGCGGGTATTGGGCCGACCATGGCCGACGCGATCATCTCCCACTTCAACCAGCCGGTGAACCGGACGCTCGTGAGGGACCTGGTCGGCGCCGGGGTCGATCCCGCCAAGCCGGCGGCCGCCGCCCCGGGCACGGGCCCTCTGCTGGGCAAGACGTTTGTGCTCACCGGAACCCTTCCCACGATGACCCGCGAGGAGGCGTCCGCGCGCATCGAGGCCGCCGGGGGCAAGATCTCGTCGAGCGTCAGCAAGAAGACCAGTTTCGTGCTGGCGGGGTCCGACGCCGGATCAAAGCTCGAGAAGGCCAAGGCGCTCGGCGTCGCCGTGATCGGCGAGCAGGAGCTCCTGGCAATGCTCTAGGGCACCCGGACTTCTTGGGGCTAGTACTGCTGCAGGGCCAGCGAGAGCTCCTGCATGAACGCCTGCGCCTCGGCCTGCGAGGGCCTGTAGCCGGGCTTGCTCACCTCGGTGATCCCGGGGCGGCCCTGGAGGTCCACGATCCATTTGCCCGTGACGCCACCGGGGAAGGTGACGGTGCCGGTCGCCATGGCCGAGGGATTGAGGTTAACCTTGTCGACCGTGACGCTGACCCCCGTGCCCGCGGGGGGAGGGGCGTCCTCTGCCGGCAGGCCCTCGTCCCCGGACGGGGCAAGCCCCAGCTTCTCCTTGGCCTTTTCAAGGAATCCCTTCTTTTCCGGGGCGGGCGCAGCCTCGGGGGTCTTGGTGACATCGCTCGCGTCCACCTTGGGGGCGGTGTCCTTGAGCTGGAGGTTCAGGTCGTCGACCATGAACCGCACGTCCATGTAGGTCATCGAGACCTTGAACTGGTCGGCCAGCTTCTTCTGAACGGCGTAAAGGGTGTCGCCTGCGGCGATCCACTCGGACACGGCCTTGGTTTGCTCGGGAGTGAGGGTCATGGATGAAGCCGAACTCTAAATCCTTTTCCCGGCCAACTCAAGCCGGGCAAGGGCCCCTCCGCCCTAGCGGGAGAGCTGGGTCTTCAGGAACTCGACGCTTCCGCGCATCGAGGCGTCCTGCTCCATCATGTTCTCCACGGCCTTGCAGGCGTGGATGACGGTTCCATGGTCACGGCCCCCGAACGCGTCCCCGATCTCCTGGAGAGAGTGCTTGGTGAGCGTCCGGGAAAGGTACATCGCAGCCTGGCGCGGGATCGCGATGTTGTTGGGCCTGCGCTTGCTCGTCATGTCGCTGTGGCGGATCTGGAAATGGTCGGCGACTCGCTTCTGGATCGTATCGATCGTCAGGATGCTCTGGGCCTGCTCGACCAGCATGTCGTGGAGCAGGCGCTCCGTCGTGGCGAGGTCGAGGGGCTTGTTGCTGAGCGCGCTGTAGCTGGCGACCTTGATCATCGCGCCCTCCAAGCGCCGGATGTTCTTGGTAATGTTCTGGGCGATGAAGGTGATGATCGGGTCGGGCAGGCCGCACTTGAGCGTGGCTGCCTTGGTCCGCAGGATCGCGATGCGGGTCTCCAGGTCGGGGGCCTGGATGTCGGCCGGCAGCCCCCACTCGAAGCGGGAGACGAGCCGGGCCTCGAGCTTCTGGATCTCGCTGGCCCTGCGGTCGCTCGAGAGGACGATCTGCTTACCGGACTCGAAGAGGTCGTTGAAGGTGTGGAAGAACTCCTCCTGGATGCGCTCCTTGCCGGCGAGGAACTGCACGTCGTCGAGAAGCATCACGTCCACGTGGCGGTACTTCTGGCGGAACTTGACCATCCCGTTTTCCTGGAGGGCCTGGATGAAGTCGTTGGTGAACTTCTCGGTGGAGAGGTAGGCGACCCTGGCGTCGGGGTTGTTGCGCAGGATCGCGTGGCCGATCGCGTGCATCAGGTGCGTCTTCCCGAGTCCGGTCTCGCCGTAGATGAACAGCGGGTTGTAGGCCTGCGCGGGAGCCTGCGCCACGGCAAGTGCCGCGGCGTGCGCCATCTGGTTGTTCGAGCCCACGACAAAGGTCTCAAACGTGTTGCGAAGGTTTAGCGTGCCCGGCGCGGGGCCGCGGTCGTCGCTTCGTGACGTTTTGCGGGGGGATGTGGCGGCCTTGGCACGCGGTGCCGGAGCTGCTGCCTCGGTTGGCCGGTGGCCGGGCGTCCCCCGGGCCCCATCGGTCTTCTGCAGGTTCACGTTCACGGTCCTGCCGGCCGTCAGTCGCAGGCGCTGCGAAATCAGGTCGAGATAGTTGTCGTGGATCCAGATGGCCGCAAAGTCGTTGGGCACGCCCAGCGTGATCGAATCCTCCGACGTCTCAACGCAGACGACGGGCTCGAACCACATTTGGAACACATCCTCCGGGAACAGCGACTTGAAGTCGCATTTGACGGTTTCCCAGAGGTTGTGGGGCAGGGACAAAGAGGGCATTGGCAGACGGAAAAATCAGGGCTTATTCACATTGGCCCCCGGGGGGTACTCTGGCACGTCAAGCGCGCTGCCTCTGGGTCCTGCCGCTGCGACGAAATTTGTGTCCTGGCCCATTCGGTGGTGTAGGGTGGCTTAAAATGGGGTAAGATATTTATGGCCAGGAAGATGCGGTGTGTATCGCTGCGGGGCCCTAGGTGGGCTGCATTTGTAACGTGGCAAAGAACATCCGGGAGCCTAAATCGCTTGGACAAGGGCGGAGTAACTGTGAACGCGAAATCCATTACAAGGTCAACTTTCTGACAAGTTGTTCACAGCCGGCATGGGCATAACTTTTTTCGATTTTATCGTTGCGTCCCGGGCACATATTTAGGCGACGGAAAAGGGGTCCCTTTCGCGCGTAATCCCCGCAATATTACATCGCCCTGAATCAGGCTTTCAAAGCCATCGGGAAGGTTATGGGCGTGTTACGCGAACGTGACGGTGCGTGGACTTTTTTGATACGCCGCAGCGGCCCCGCCTAGGCCGGCGTCGCCTCGGGCTCGGCCCATTTGTTACATTCTTTAATGAGCGCGATCAGCCGGCCGTCTGCCTGGTCCTGGGGGATGTTGTACTGAACGCACTGCTTGCCCACGTAGAGGTTGATCTTGCCGGGGGCTCCGCCGACGTAGCCGAAGTCCGCGTCGGCCATCTCCCCGGGTCCGTTGACGATGCAGCCCATGATGGCGATCTTCACGCCCTTCAGGTGCCCGGTCTGGGCGCGGATCCGCTGCGTGGTCGTCTGGAGGTCGAAGAGGGTTCGGCCGCAGCTCGGGCACGCGACGAATTCCGCCTTGGACACGCGGGCCCCCGCGCCCTGGAGGACATTGTAGGAGAGACGGGTGGACCGCGCGGTGTCCGCCTCGGTCTCGATGCTCACCAGGTCGCCGATGCCGTCGCATAGCAGGCTTCCCGTCAGGAAGCTCGCCTCGATCAGCCGCGAAAGGAAGCTGGGGTCGCCGCGGACCGAATTGGCCGCGGTGTTGCGCACCCAGACGGCGAGCGGGCATTTCGCGTCTTTGAGCACCCCCACGATTCTGCGGTACGCTCCGACGGGATGGTCCGGCCCGCTCTCCGCTGCGCCCGACCAGGTGGCGACCAGGCTCTCGCCGCCGATCTCCGACAGGGTAGTGCCAAGCGCGACAAAGGAGGCGGGGGAGGCATCGACCGCCAGGGTGTGGCCGGTCCGTCGCGCAAGCGACGCCCACGAGCGCAGGTCGGGGCCCTCGTCCCCCGTGAACTGCCTGACCAGGAGGACCTTCACGCCCGTTTCCCGCAGGAAGGCCTCGACGTCCGGGATGCCGATCGAGCGCGAAAGCTCAAGGGCCAGGAATCGGGAGGGCAGGGATGCCGACTCGAGCGCCTGCTTGAGCGCGGGGATTTCCGCGGCGCCGGAGAGGGCGACCAGGATTCCCTCGGCCGGGGTGTCCTTCAGCAGAGGCGAAGCCAGGTCCCGGCAGGCCTGGGGAAGGCCGCCTAACCCGGGCACCCGCACAATCACCCGCGGAGGATGCTCCGGCCCGACGGGGGCGCCCCCGAGGGGCAGGGGCATCGCTGCGCGCCTCTCGAAATGGAAGGGATCGACCGTGTCGAAGCCTGGGGTGGTCCCCGGAGGCAGGGGCCGCCACAGGCTCATCGCCTTGTCGGCGATAGCCCGCGCAACCGGGATCTCATAGACGCTGTCCTCGGTGAGGGAGACCCGGATGGTGTCGCCCAGGCCGTCAATCAGGAGCGAGCCGATCCCGATCGAGCCCTTGATCCTCCCGTCCTCCCCGTCACCTGCCTCGGTGACGCCGAGGTGCAGCGGGTAGTGCATGTCCTCCTTGTCCATGCGCTCGACCAGCAGCCGGTAGGCCTCGATCATCACCTTGGGATTGGACGACTTCATCGAGAGCACCATCTCCTTGAAGCCGTGGGACTCGGCGATCCGCAGGAATTCCAGGGCGCTCTCCACCATGCCCAGGGGCGTGTCGCCGTACCGGTTCATGATCCGGTCGCTCAGCGACCCGTGGTTTGTCCCGATTCTCAGGCACCGGCCGAGCTCCTTGCTTCGCTTGACCAGCGGCGAGAACGCCTGGTGGAGCCGCTCGAGCTCGAGGCTGTAGTCGGCGTCGCTGTAGTCCCGCACGGCGAACCGCTTCTTGTCGGCGTAGTTTCCCGGGTTCACCCGGACCTTCTCCACGTGCTCGACGGCCTCCATGGCGGCCTGGGGAAGGAAGTGGATGTCGGCGACCAGGGGGATGTGGCCCCATCCGGCCTGGGTTAGCCCCGTTCGGATGTCCTTTAGGCATCGGGCGGCCTGGACGTTCGGCGCGGTGACCCGGATGATCTCGCATCCGACCTCCGCGAGCGCGACGGACTGGCGCACCGTGGCGGCGACGTCCTGCGTGTCGCTGGTCGTCATCGACTGGACGCGGATCGGGTTGGATCCGCCGACGCCCACGCCGCCGACCCGCACTTCGCGTGTCGGGCGCCTGAGCGTGTGGAAACGCGACGCGCAGTAGGCCATGCCGACGCCGCTTAGGGTTTTGCGGGCGCGGCCGCCGCCGGCGCCGCGTGGCCCTCGCGGGAGTCCCTGCTCCAGCGGCGCACGTCAAAGAAGCTGATGTAGACCACCATCGAGAGGAGCAGCACCATGAAGACGCTCTGTGTGGTCATGACGAAGTTCGGGGGGAGGGCCCGGCCCCGGAGCCTGCCGATCGTGGCAAAGACGATCTGCCCGCCGTCCAGCACGGGGACCGGCAGGAGGTTCAGTATCGCCAGGTTGATGTTGATCAGGATCGTGATCCTGAGGACCGCGCGGATTCCCGCCTCGGCCGCCGAATGGAAGATGTGGACGATGCCCACGGGCCCGGAAACCTTGGAGAGTCCGATGTCCGAGCGCGGGTTCACCAGGCCCCAGACGGTCCGGATGGTCATCACGAAGGGCTGCACCAGCTGCGCAAACGGGGAGGGGTGGGTCACGTGGTAACCCGCCGAGAACTCGATGTCCCCGATCTGGATTCCCCCGGTGCGCGGAGGGACGACCAGGTCGAGCTTCTGGCCGCCGCGAAGCACGGAAAGGTGCGCCGGGCGCGCGGGGTCGAGCGAGAGCTCCTCGCCGAGCCCGCTGGCGTTCTGGATAGGGGCCCCGTTGATTTCGACGATACGGTCCCCGGGAAGGACCCCGGCCTTGGCCGTCGCCGAGTTGGGCTCCACGGAGTGGACGTTCAGGTCGTAGCCCGGCATGATGCCGACCCGGCGCCAGTGCTCCTCGCCCACAAGAATCGGGTGGACGGTGATCCGTAGCGGGGCGCCGTCGCGAAGGACGTCGATCACGGCGCTCCGCGCACCGGCCGGGTCCCTCCCTGATCCCATCGAAAGCGTTTCGTTCACGTCGTCCCAGCTGGCTATCGGCGTCCCGTCGATGGCCTTGATCATGTCGCCCACCTTAAGGCCGCCCTGCAGAGCAGGGCTCGGGACCTTGGTTCCGTCCGCCAGTTCGATCGTGCGGGTCACGTAGCCGATCTGCGTGCTCTCGCTCTCGTTGTTCTCGGGCTGGCCTATCTTCCAGATGATGCAGGCCAGGGCGAACGCGAAGAGGACGTTGAACGCGGCCCCCGCCACGAAGACCAAGACCTTTGATCCGTAGCTGACCGGCTCAAGCTTGGTCACGTCGACCGAGCTCTCCCCCTCGATCGGCCCCAGGTCGGCGATCTGCGGGAGTAGGACATAGCCCCCCAGGGGAAACCAGGCGACCTGGTAGCGGGTGCCGTCCGAGCCTTTCCAGGAAAAGATGGGCGGGCCAAACCCGATCGAGAACACCTCAACGTGGACTCCCTGGGAGCGGGCCGCCAGGTAGTGGCCGAGTTCGTGGACGAAGATCGAGCCACCAAAGAACAGGATAATCAGGAAGACGGGCCAGACGGTGGCGGTAAGGTACGTGAGGATGACGTGCAGCACGAGTTGGGTAAGATGTTGTCCTGAAATTATTTGAAATTGGGAAGGTCTGCCGCTGCGCCCCGGCGGGCCTCCGAGTCAGCCGCAAGCACGTCGGCGAGGCTGCCCGGTTCGAAATGGGCCGCCCGGTCGAGAGCATTACCCACGATCCCGGGAATCGCAAGAAAGGGTATGCGCTCGGCAAGGAACGCCTCGACGGCCACCTCGTTGGCGGCGTTGAACACCGCGGGCGCCACGCCCCCCCTTTTCATCGAGTCGATGGCCAGGCGCATCATCGGGTAGCGCTCCAGGTCAACCGGGGCAAAGTCGAGCCGGACCAGGCTGGTGAAGTCGATCGGCGGCTCCACTCCCCGGGCACGCTCGGGGTAAAGGAGCGCGTGCTGGATGGGGAACGTCATGGACGACGGGGCAAGCTGGGCGAGCATCGCCCCGTCGGCGAATTCCACCAGGCAGTGGACCAGGCTCTGCGGGTGGATGACCGCCGTGCATTGTTCGGGCTTCAGGTTGAAGAGCCACTGGGCCTCGATCAGCTCGAGCCCCTTGTTGGCGAGGGTTGCCGAGTCGACAGTCACCTTCTTGCCCATGGCCCAGTTGGGGTGCTTCAGGGCGTCGGCGGGCGTCGCCCGAACGAGCTTCTCCGAGGGCCAGTCCCTGAATGCGCCGCCGCTGGCGGTGAGGACGATCCTGCGGACCCCCGGCCCCGGGTGGCCCTCCAGGCACTGGAAGACCGCGTTGTGCTCGCTGTCGACCGGGAGAATCTTGGTCCCTTTCCTTCGCGCGGCCTCCATCACGAACTTGCCGGCCATGACCAGGATCTCCTTGGAAGCCAGCGCCAGGTCCTTGTCGGCCGCGATGGCCGCGAGCGCGGGCTCCAGGCCCGCGGTTCCGACCACGGCCACGAGCACGATGTCGGCGCTCTCCAGGGTCGAGAGCTCGGCGAGCCCCCCGGGGCCCTCCCGGAACCGCGTTCCCTCGGGAAACGCGTTCGAGGCGCGGGCCTGGGCGCACGCGGCCGGGTCGAAGAGGGCCACATCCCTCACCCCGAACTCGTGGGCGATCTCGGCCAGGCGCCTCCAGTTTCCGTGGGCGGCGATCCCGACCAGCTCCAGCCGGTCCGGGTGCGTCGAGAGGACCCGCAGCGTGCTGCTCCCGATGGAGCCGGTTGCCCCGAGGAGCACGACCCGTCTCGGGGTGCCTGCAGGGCGGGTTTTGGGGGACGTTTCGGCCACGGGTGGGTCCCTACGCCAGGTGCTGCAGCAGGAAATACCCGACGGGCGCCGCCAGGATCAGGCTGTCGCTCAGGTCAAAGATTCCCCCGATGCCGGGGATCCCGGCGCCGGAGTCCTTGAGCGCCGCCCGGCGCTTGATGACCGATTCCACCAGGTCCGAGACGATGCCGACTGCGGCCACGGGTGCGGCGGCCAGGGCAGCCAGGAGGGGCGTGGCGGAGGAGGGAAGCCACGAGCGGCCAAGCCACGCGACGAGGGCCCCGACGCCCATGGAGACCAGCACCCCGCCTACCGCTCCCTCCCAGGTCTTCTTGGGACTCGTCAGGGGCGCCATTGGGTGCCGCCCGATCGCCAGTCCGGTGAGGAGGGCGCCGACATCGCAGAACTTGGCAACGGCCACCAGCCAGAGGCACAGGACGATGCGCCCCTCCGGAAGCAGGGCGTCGCCCTGGACCGGGCAGACGATGCGCACCAGGTACTGCAGGAGCAGCGCGACGTAGACCAGTCCGAGGATGGTCGAGGCCAGGGCCTCGACCCGTTTCTCCGGCGGGCGCTCGGCCACCATGCGGATGGAAAAGACGACCGTGGCAAGCGCCAGGAGAGGGGAGGAGGGGACCCCGAAACGGGCCGCGATCCACGGGGCCGCCGTGATGAGGCCTCCGCAGGCCATGCCGAGCTTCTCAAAGGGGGCGTAGCCGGCCGCGGCCATCAGCCGGTAGAATTCCCGGAGCGTGAGCACCGAGATCGCCACGATCACCGCCACGGCACCGGTGTTGCGGAAGAACCAGAGGACGGCAAAGAGGAGAAGCCAGAGGGTGACGGTGCTCGCGATGCGTTTGGCCACGGGGTTCCTTTGGGGGGTTATTTGGCGGCCGCGGGCTTGAGCTGCTCGCTGGTCATGCCGTAGCGGCGCTCGCGGCGCGAAAAGTCTGCGATTGCCGCGGCAAGGTCAGCCTTGGAAAAGTCCGGCCAGAGGACCGGGGTGAAATAGAACTCGGCGTAGGCCGCCTGCATCAGCAGGAAGTTGCTGACCCGGGTCTCCCCGGACGTGCGGATCACCAGGTCCGGGTCGGGCATCCCCGCCGTGTAGAGGTACTTGGAAAAGCACTCCCAGGTGGCGTCGCCCGGCTTCTCGGTCCCCGCGGCAAGCGCCGCGGCATACGCCCGGGCGGCGTCGGCGACCTCGGTGCGCGCGCCGTAGTTGAGGGCGAGGACAAGCGTGTAGTCCGTGAAGTGCCGGGTTTCCGCAGTGGTGGCGGCCAGGAGCCTCTGGACCCCGCTCGGAAGTCCCTCGATCCGGCCGATGGTCTGAAGGCGCACCTTGTCGCGCACAAAGGTCTCGAGCTCCTTTTTCAGGTAAAGCTCGAGGAGGCCCATCAGGGCGCCCACCTCGTCCTTTGGCCGGTTCCAGTTCTCGGCCGAAAAGGCGTAGAGGGTGAGCATCTTCACCCCGAGGTCGCGCGCGGCGTAGGTGGCGGTCCTCACGGCCTCGACGCCCCTGCGGTGGCCCTCGATCCTCGGCAGGCCCCGCTGCTTCGCCCAGCGGCCGTTTCCGTCCATGATGATGGCCACGTGGCGGGGGGTCTGGGAGGGATCCTGGGGAACTTGGCACTCTTGGGACATGCGTGTCGGGCTAGGGTAGGTCTCCGCCGCCGGATTTGACAAGGGGGAAGGGCGGGCGAGAATCTAGTGCCTTCATGAGAGTCGCATTCATAAGCGGCACGAGCATCGTCAATTCCACGCTCTTTTCCTCCTGGGATGTGAGCACGATTGAGACGACCTACGGCCCCGTCACCTACAAGCATCGGGGCAGCCATGTCCTGATCAACCGCCATGGCTACGGGTTTCCCCTCCCGCCCCATTCGATCAACTACCGGGCCAACATCCGCGCCCTGGCCGAGCTCGGGTTCAAGGACGTGCTTTCGGTTAACTCCGTGGGCTCGCTGAAGGCCGATATCCCGCCCGGATCGATCGTCTCCTGCTCGGACTACGTGTGCCTGCAGCAGGGTCCCGCCACGTTTTTCGACAACGAGCTGAAGGGCGGCGCCGCCGGCATCGCCAACAACCTGATCCCGCTCCTCGTGTCCAAGCTCTCGCCCGAGTTCACGATCCCGACGGGCAAGGTCTACGTGCAGATGAGGGGCCCCCGATTCGAGACGAAGGCGGAGATCCGCATCGTCCGCTCCTGGGGGGACGTCGTGGGGATGACCGCCGCCCACGAGGCCGACCTGTGCTCCGAGGCCGGCATGAACTACAACAGCCTGGCCGTCATCGACAACTACGCCAACGGCCTGGAGGGTACCGAGATCGACTTCAGCCGCTTCAAGGACCTGGTGAAGTCCAACCAGGAGAAGGTGAACCGCCTCTTTTCGAGGATCCTGGAGATCCTAGGCTAGGATCCCTTGCCCTCCCACCCATGAGCGAATTCCTCCAGGCCGACCGGGTTGCCGGCGCGAAGGCGACCCTCGAGCGCCTCCGTTCCAACATGGCCCAGGCGATCCTCGGCAAGGATGACGTGATCGAGCAGCTGCTCGTGTGCCTGGCCGCCGGCGGGCACCTCCTGATCGAGGACCTTCCGGGGGTCGGCAAGACGACGCTCGCGTACGCCCTGGCCCGCTCGACGGACTGCGCGTTCTCGCGGATCCAGTTCACGAGCGACCTGCTGCCGTCGGACGTGACCGGGGTGGCGATCTACGACGAGGCGACCCGCGAGTTCGTGTTCAAGCCGGGCCCGGTGTTTGCCAACATCGTCCTCGCCGACGAGATCAACCGCTCCCCGCCGAAAACGCAGTCCGCGCTCCTGGAGGTCATGGACCGCGCGAAGGTGACCGTGGACGGGCAGGCTCATGCGGTGGGTTCGCCTTTCATGGTCTTCGCAACCCAGAATCCCGTGGACTACGAGGGGACGTTTCCCCTGCCGGAGAGCCAGATGGACCGCTTCCTGATGCGCCTGAGGATGGGCTATCCCCAGCATGACGACGAGATCGAGATCCTGAGGACGGCCAGGAGCGGCTACGATGCGATCTCGCTCTCGGCCGTGGCATCCAAGGCCGATGTCGCGGCGATCCAGGCGCTCGTCCCCCAGGTCTTCGTCGAGGACTCGGTCCTCGACTATATCCTGCGCATCGTTGCGGCGACCCGCACCGAGGTCGAGTTCAAGGCCGGTGCCAGCGTCCGCGGCGGGCTCGCCCTGCGCACGGCGGCGCAGGCGCGCGCGCTCGTGAAGGGCCGCGACTTCGTCCTCCCCGACGACGTGGCGGAGCTCGTCCCCGTCGTGCTCGCGCACCGCCTGGCGCTCGCGCGGCAGAGCGGCGACGCGCTCGAGGAACGGCGGAGCGTGGGGGCGCACTTGAAGCGCATCCTCTCGGCCCTGCCCCCGCCGGCGTGAACCCCGTGCCGGGCAAACGCCCGCGCCACCTCTGGAGGCGCATGCTCTGGGGCCTCGTATGGCCCCGGCGGTTCGAGCGGACCCAGCCGACCATCTCGGGCGTCGTCCTGATCGGGCTGTCGATGGGCATCGGCACGGCCGCCTACAATTCGGCGAGCAACATCCTCTTCATCGCCCTGGCTCTCCTTTTGGCGTGCCTGATCCTTTCCGGTGTCCTGGCCTGGCTGAACCTGCGGGGCCTGGCCTGGCAGCTGGAGGTCCAGCCCCCGCTCCGGGCGGGCCAGCCGGCCGAAGTGAGCCTCGAGCTCTCCAACGGCAAGAAGTTCCTGCCCACCTACGCGCTCTGGTTCGAGTTCGCGGCCGCCCCCCGCGACCGGCTGGGACCGGGCCGCCCCGAGTCGACGATCACGGCCAAGGGCATCGACGTCTGGGCCGCGCTGAAGAAGGCCGAAAGCGAGCAGTTGCGCGGGACCGTTCACTTGAGGACCCGCCTGGACCCCGGGGCGCGCACGCGCCTGGACTGGATGTTCACGCCGGCGAAGAGGGGGCGCGTGCGCGTTGAACTCCGCGGAGTCGGGTCGCTCTTTCCCTTCGGCTTCCTGCGGAAGCTGACCGGCACGGATTTGAGCCGCGAGGTGCCCGTCTGGCCCGCGCCGGTCGAGTACCGCCGCCTTGCGGGGGCCACTCCCCGGAGGCCCCAGGGGGAGCTTCGAAACGCCTCCGTGGGCCACGAGGGCGAGATGATCGCGCTGCGAAGCTACGAGAGCGGGGACTCGCACCGGCTGATCCACTGGAAGGCGAGTGCGAGGAAGCGCCGGCTCCTGATCCGGCAGTTCTCCTCCCAGAATTCCGACGCGTGCTCGATCTGGGTGAGGACCGACCAGGGGCTCTGGGGGAGCCCGGAGCAGTTTGAGACCATGGTGAGCCTGGCCGCCACGCTGGCCCAGGACCTTTTCCGGGCGGGCCGGCTCCAGTCGACGGCGATCGACGCGGGGCAGCCCGTGGCGACCAAGCGCCTCGCCGACCTCGAGTCCTTCCTCGACCGCCTCTCCGAGATTGAACGGGCCGAGGGCGGCGCGGTTCCGGGCCAGGCAAGGCCAAGGATGAACGTGATGGTTTTCGAGCCCGAGGGCAGCCGCGGCGTCGCCGCCTACGTCAATGGAAACAAGACCGCCGCAACTTAGCCTGGACGAGCTACAGCTCGTGCGCTGGCTCTTGGGCGGCCTCCTGATGGCGCTCTCGGTCGCCACGGTCTTCTACCTGGACATCAACAGCGAGGCGATGGCGGCCGTGGCGCTCCTCGGGGTGCTGGTGGCCCTGGCCAATCCCCGCCTGCCGGCCCGGGTCCACCACTGGGTGCACCGCCTGGCATTCCCGGCCATCGTCGCCTTCTTTGTCCTGGACCTGCGCTTCACTGGCCAGCTGCTGCCGGCCATCGTCCGCCTGGACCTGATGCTCCTGCTCTACCGCGGGATCAGCTACCGGGCCCGGCGCGACGACCTCCAGATCGTGGTCCTGGGCCTCTTCCTGATCGTCGTGGCGGGCGTCCTCACCGTATCCCTCCTCTTCGCCGCGCAGATCCTGGTCTTCACGGCCTGCGCCCTGTGCCTCCTGATGGTCGTCACGATTGCCGACTCGGGCGAGGGCGGCATGTCCCCCAAGCTCGCGGTCCGCGGCGTCGTCCCGCCCTGGGCGGCGCACGCCGAGTGGAGGAGGCTCCTGCGCCGGCTCTGGGAGGTCTCCGACTGGCGCCTCCTGGCCTCGGCCGCCGGGCTCTTTGTAGGCGTGGTCGTGGTGTCGGGGCTCCTCTTCCTGGCCATTCCCCGGTTCCAGCTCGAGAACAGCCTCTTCCTCGAGCGCTTCGTGACTCGCAAGGCGATGACGGGCTTCAACGACTCGATCAAGTTCGGGGACATCACCGAGATCACCCAAGACGACAGCGTCGCGTTCAACGTCGACCTCTCGGATCCCGCCCAGGCGCCGGCGCAGCCGTATTGGAGGATGGTTGTCCTCGACGAGTACAAGAACGGGGGGTTCAAGCTCTCGGCGGCCCTCCGCTCGGAGCTCGGGCGGGAGCACACCTCCGCCAACATCCAGAGCGGCGTGAACACGGGCCGTGGCGCACCGACTTGGACCTTCTACGTGGAGACCGGGGTCAGCCGGTACTTGCCGATCCTCGGCCGCTTCGAGACCCTGCGTTTTCGGGAGGCCCAGAACTACCGCTTCTCCCGCGACCTTTCGATTGTGGCGCTCCGGGACGAACCCGCCTCCATGACCGCCTACCGGGTCGAGGGCATGCAGGCCGACAGCTCCTCGCTCCGGGACCCCTTCTTTGCGGCGCGCTGGCGGAGCCGGGGCCCCGTCGGGCCGCCGCTTCAGCTCGGACTCCAGCTCTCGGACCCCGACAAGGCCGTCCTGGCGCGGCTCGACTCGGAGATTGGCCCCACGGTCGGGGCAAAGGAATTTGCCGCAAAGGCGATCGACTGGCTCAGGGCCAAGCACCGGTATTCCCTTTCCCCGCATTTTCCGGACGGGGCCGGGGACCCGCTCGTCCGGTGGATGGCCTCGTCGGAGCCCGGCCACTGCGAGCTCTTCGCCGGGGCGCTCGTCCTCCTGGCGCGCTCCGAGGGCATCCCCGCCCGCGTGGTCACCGGGTTCAAGGGCGGAACCTGGAACGCCTATTCGGGCAACTACACGATCCGCAACTCCGACGCGCACGCCTGGGCGGAGGTCTGGGACGCGCCGAGCGCGTCCTGGCTAAGGGAAGATCCGCTCGCGGTGGCCGCCGCATCGGCGGCGAAGGAGAAGGGCGATGCGGCAATCGCCGGGCTCATGGACCGAAGCTGGTCCGCCCGACTGAACAGCCTTCGGGTGTTCTGGTACCGCCGGATCGTCAACTTTGACCAGCAGTCGCAGGCCGAGACCCTGAACGCCGTCAAGGAGGCCACGGGGAGCTCGGGAAAGTGGCTGAGGAGTGCGATTGCCGATGCCTTGGCCCGCGCGAAGGTGTGGGCCAGGGGGCCCTGGGACGGCCCGAGGATCGCCGAGGTCGGGGCCGTGCTCGTCCTGGTGGGACTCGTGTCCCGCCTGCTGGCCACCGGTCGCTGGCGGCTCGTCACCTTTGGCGCGCGGGGCAAGGGCGATCCCATCCGCAGGGAGGCCGGCAGGTGGCTCCAACGCATAGACGGACCGCGCGCGCTCCGCGCGGACCTGGAGCGGATCCGGTTCGGACCGGCCCCTTCCTGGCCCCGGCCTACCGACGTCTTCGGTCGGGCGCGCCGGGCCGCCGCTAGTTCGCGGCGACCTGCGCGTGCTTCTTCTCAAAGTACTTCTTGAGGATCGCGGAGGCGACGGGCAGGGCGTAGCGGCCGCCCGCGAAGTTCTCGCCGGGCACCGTGCCGTCGACGGCGACTGCAAGGGCGATCTCGGGGTTTTCGATCGGCGCGAAGCAGATGAACCACGCCTCGTCGACCTTGCCCTGCGGGCGGACGATCTGAGCGGTGCCCGTCTTGCCCGCGATCCTCACTCCGGGAACCCGGAGCGTCTCCAGGGTCGTCAGGAGCTTGCCGGTTCCCTCCGTGACGCAGCCCTCCATGCCCTTCAGGATCGCCTCCCGCTGCGATTCCGAGAGGCCGATAGGCTCGGTGTGTTGCTCAGGGCGGTTGGCCTCGTGGATCAGAGTCGGCTTTGTCCAGACCTCGCCCCGCGCTAGCGAGGCCGCGAAGCAGGCCATGGTGAGCGGGGTCTCGCCGACGAATCCCTGGCCGATGGACATGTTGGCCGTGTCCCCCGGCGTCCAGCTCTCGCTGCGCTTGGCCTGCTTCCAGTCCGGGTCGGGGATCAGCATGCGGTGCGTCTCCCCCGGCAGCTCGATGCCCGTCGGGCGGTCCAGGTGAAAGCGCCGCGCCTCGGCCGCGATCGCGCCGACCCCGGTCCTTAGGCCCACGGTCCAGAAGTAGATGTCGCAGCTTTCCGAGATGGCCTCGGGCAGCGTGAGGAGCCCGTGGTGGCCGAGCCCGTTGTCGCAGCCGAAGCGGCGGTTGCCGACCATCATGAAGCCCTCGCAATCGGCAGGCGTGTCCTCGGGCCGGATCGCCCCTCCCATGAGGGCCGCCATCGAGACCACGAGCTTGAAGGTCGATCCCGGTGAATAGACGCCATTGAGCGCCGAGTTGGTCCACGCCTTCCTCTCCTCGATGTCGGCTGCGGCCGCCTGGGAGAGCTTCGGCGAGAAGCTGTTCAGGTCGTAGCCCGGCAGGCTCGCCATCACGAGCACCTCGCCGGTGCGGACGTCGAGCGCGACGGCGGCGCCGGTCTGGTCGGCGATCGCGTCCTCGGCGGCCTGCTGGAGGTCGATGTCGAGGCTCGTCGTGAGGCTTTTCCCCTGTACGGGCAGCCGGTGCTCGATCGGGGGGTTCACCTTGTAGCCCGAGGGATCGACCCGGAGTATCGTGTAGCCGGCCTCGCCCTGGAGGGTCGAGTCAAACTGCTTCTCGATGCCGTCCCTGCCGATGGAGCCCTTCATCTTGAGGGTGGTGAGCCCCTCGCCCGGGAACTCCTCGTCGTCGGCCCCCTCGTTCACGCCGACATAGCCCAGCGTGTGCGCCGCTGCCCCGGCGTAGGGGTAGTACCGCGTGTTCGAGGTGTAGACCTTGAGAGGGGAGTTGACGGGCAGGTGCTCGATCAGCCGGGCAAACTCCTCGGGCTTCAAGTCGTCGACCAGGGTGTAGGGAAGGAGGAGCTGGCGCTCAAGGTGGCGCTGGAGGCCGGAGGAGTCCACGGTGCCGCTCCGGCCGAGGAACTCGTTCACCTGGTCCATGTAGCGCTTCACGACGCTCGTGTGGGCGATCCGCTCCAGTTGGGCGTTCGTCGGCATGTCGCCCTCGCTGGTCTTCCTGTAGTTGTTGCGCACGCGGATGAACTCCTCGCGGAATTCGGGGCGGAGCTCATCAAGGTAGAGGACCACGGCGAAGCGGGGCCGGTTGCCGACGAGGACCTTCCCATTGCGGTCGAAGATGTTCCCCCGGGGGCCGGGCACGATCACGCGGCGCTCGTTCTGCTGGCGCTCCTCCTCGTGGTGGATCGCCCCCTTGATCAGCTGCTGGTAGGCGAGCCCCGCCGTGAGGACGCCCAGAAGTAGCACCACGATCCCGTGGAAGGCGATGATCCTCGGGTCGAATCCGGTCTTGGATTCGACGAGGCTTCCTGAGCGTTCGGAGGGCGCGGACACGGTTTCGCGTTGAACCTATGCCAGGCGGGAGGGTTTCGCACGCGCCAACTCGAGCGAATGGAGCTGGAGCGCGAAAAACCAGGGCGCCGCGAGGAGAAGCGCGACCTCGGACCAGGCCAGGTCCCAGAACAGCCGGGGCCATACCCCGGCCCCGAGGTGCACGATGCGCATCCTTAAGATCGTTATCGCAAGGAAGAGCCCAAGGTTCACCAGGAGGGCCACGACCACGCGGACGGGGGTCTCCTCGCGCTGGATCCGTTCCCTCAGGTTGAAGACCACGGTGTGGGCGATCCCGAAGAGGATAGCGTGCGCGCCAAATCCCACCGGGCTCACGCAATCGCACAAGAGGCCCCCCAGGATCGAGGCCGCGAAGCCCGAGCGGAAGGGCATCGCGAGGGCGGCATACGACACGAAGAGCCCCCCGGCGAAGAGCCACACGTGAACGCCGGACAGGGCGTTGTTCACCTCGGCGACCAGGGCCCGCAGGAGGTAGAGGGTGAGGAAGAGGACAAGGGTGGCGCGCATCGCGGTGGACCCAGGCTAGAGTGCGCCCTCCCTCACCAGGACCGTAACCTCAGTGAGTTCCGTGAGCCTCGGGTCGAGCTCGACCTCTCCCGCCTTGAAGAGCCCGTCCGCGCTCGACTCGACATGGACGATGCGCCCGATCGTGAGCCCCGGCGGATAGACCCCGCCCAGCCCCGAGGTGGCCAGGCGCTTCGGCACCGAGGCGCTCGCGTAGACGTCGAGGGAAACAAACTCGATCAGGCCCTTCGGGGAGCCGAAGACCTGGTTGTCGCCGCCCTGGTAGCTGATCGGGCGGGTGTCGCCGTCGACGACCGCGGCGATCCTGAGCCCCGGGTCCGTGGTCAGCTGGACGACGGAGGTGTACGCATGCACCTCGGAAATGCGGCCCACGACGCCGCCGCTGTACACCACGGGGGCTCCCACCGGGATCGCGTAGTCGGCCCCCTTGCGGATCACCATCCTCTGCCACCACGCCGAGAAGTCCCTCTGGGCCACCCGGGCGTGCTCGAAGCGGTAGCCCTCTATGGCCGGCATCTTGAGCAGTTCCTGCAGCCGCTCAACCTCGGCCTGGAGCTCGCCGGTCTGCTGGACGGAGAGCGAATACTTGGCGTTGATCCGGGCCATGTCGCGCCCGGCCTCGATCAGCTCGTCCTTGGAATGGAGCCTTAGCGCCCAGAACTTCTGGAGGTCGTTCACGTAGGAGGAGGCCGCCACGACGGGCGCCGTCATCTCGAAGAAGCTCGCCCGGGCGAGGGTCTTAAGCGCCACCGGCGCAACCAGCCAAACTAGGACGGCCAAACCGAGCACCACGTAGGGTCGGGCTTGGTCGAATCGCTGGGAGCGCCCAATCCTCACGCGTTCTGCATGAGCCAGGACAGGTCGTTCAGAACGGCTCCTGTACCATTGGCCACTGCAGAGAGGGGATCATCGGCCACCGTCACCGGCAGCCCGGTCTTGTCGCTGAGGAGCCGGTCGATCCCGCGGATCAGGGATCCGCCCCCGGCCATCACGAATCCCCTGTCGACAAGGTCGGCGGAGAGCTCGGGCGGGCACCGCTCAAGGGTCGTGCGGACGGCGTCGACGATCGAGGCGATCGTGTCGGAGAGCGCCTCGCGGATCTCCTGCGAGGTGATGTGGATCGTCTTCGGCAGCCCGGCCACCGAGTCCCGGCCCTTCACCTCCATCGAAAGCTCCTCGTCGAGCGCGTAGGCCGAGCCGATGCGCATCTTGATCTCCTCAGCGGTCCGCTCGCCGATCAGCAGGTTGTAGGCGCGCTTCATGTACCCGATGATCGCCGCGTCCAGCTCGTCGCCGGCCACGCGGATGGATTTCGAGAACACGATGCCGTTCAGGGAAATGATGGCGATCTCGGTGGTGCCGCCGCCGATGTCCACGATCATGTTTGCCGCAGGCTCGTCAATCGGCAGGCCGACCCCGATGGCCGCAGCCATGGGCTCGGGGATCGTGATGACCTTCCTGGCGCCCGCGTGGGTGGCGCTGTCCATCACGGCGCGCTTCTCGACGGCGGTTATTCCCGAGGGGATCGCGATCACGACCCGGGGCGGTGCCCTGAAGCTCTGGCTGGCCTTCTGGATGAAGTACCGGAGCATCGCCTCGGTCACGTCAAAGTCTGCGATCACGCCGTCCTTCATCGGGCGGATCGCGGTGATGTTTCCCGGCGTGCGCCCGAGCATCCGCTTCGCCTCGTCGCCCACGGCGCGGACCTTCCGGGTCACCGTGTCGAGCGCCACGACCGAGGGCTCCCGCAGGACGATTCCGCGGTCCTTCAGGTAAACGAGCGTGTTGGCCGTGCCGAGATCGATGCCGATGTCGTTTGAGAAGTAACCGAAAAGGTTGGCCATGTTCGCGTGGTGCGGGGGAAGCTGGTAGCGCTGGCGTTGCCGCCGACGGAATCGAATGGGCTGCGCAGGACTCTGTCAACGAGGGAAATACGCCGCTTTGGGTTGACGGCTCGGGCCCCCCGAAGCGATTTTGCACCCGGGCGGTTATGCACGGTATCCTGTTCATCCAAGATCTGGCGATCATCCTCGTTGTCGCCGGGGCCGTGAGCTGGCTCTGCCAACGGATCGGGCTGTCGACCGTGGTCGGCTTCCTGGCCGCCGGGATCCTGGTGGGGCCGGGCATGCCCTACCTCTCGCTGGTCTCCGACATCGTGGGGATCGAGACCCTGGCGCAGGTCGGGCTGGTCTTCCTCATGTTCTCGATCGGGCTGCGCCTGAGCCTGCGCAGGTTGAGGCGCCTCGGCCTGCCGCTCGTGGCCGCGGTCTTCCTCGGGGCCGCGACCATGTACTACCTCTCCCGGCTCTTCGCGGCTGTCCTGGGGTGGAGCTCCACCGAGGGGCTGTTCCTGGCCGGCATGCTGATGATCTCCTCCTCGTCCATCATTGGAAAGATCCTGCACGAGACGGGGTTAAACCATGAGCGGGCGGGCCAATTGGCGATCGGCTTCTCGGTGCTGGAGGACGTCGTGGCCGTGGCGATGCTGGCGCTCCTGGAGTCGGTGGTGCAGCTGGGAGGGGTGGGGGCGAGCCACGCCTCGGCACTCGGGGCCACACTCCTTCACCTGGGCGCGTTTGTCGTCATGGTCGGTGTGGCGGGCCTCATTTTCATCCCGTGGCTCCTGAAGCGGATGAGCGTCTCCATGGACGAGGAGCTCCAGACGCTCGGGCTTGCCGCGCTCCTCTTCGGCCTCGCCCTCCTCGCCCAGAAGGCGGGCTATTCCCTGGCCCTGGGCTCGTTCCTGCTCGGCATCATCGTCGCCGAGACCCCGCACCGCCACCAGGTCGAGCGCACCTTCGAGGGGATGCGCGACGTGTTCAGCGCGGTGTTCTTTGTCGCGATCGGCATGCAGATTGACGTCCACGAGTTCGTGCAGGCCTCCGGCCTGATCGCGGCGGTGGCCGCCTTCACGCTCCTTGCCCGGCCGATGGCCGTGACCTCGGGCCTCTGGCTGATCGGCACCCCCTCCAAGGACAGCATCCGGGCGGGGCTCCTGGCCTCGCCGATCGGGGAGTTCTCCTTCGTGATCGCCCAGCTCGGCGTCGGGGCCGCGGTGGTGCCCACGCGGTTCTACCCTCTGGCCGTGGGCGTGTCGCTCCTGACGACCCTTGTCACGCCCGTCGTGGCCCGCAAGAGCGACGTGATCGCCACGGCCCTTGTCGCCCGCCAGCCGCGCTGGCTCGCAGACTGGCTGCGCTACTACCAGGACTGGCTCGATCGGTTCATGCGCCAGCGCCGCCGGAGCACCCTCTGGCAGCTTAGCCGCACGCGCTTCGCCCAGATCGGGATCGAGATGCTCTTCGTGAGCGGCGTCCTTGTCTTCTCCCGCGAACTCTACACGGCCGTCGAGGAATGGCTCGGCCACGACTGGATGTTCCCCAACGGAGCCCAGGTCGGCTTCTGGATGATCCTCGCCTTCGCCGTCGTGGCCCCGCTGGTGGCCATCTGGAGGAACTGCTCGGCCCTGGCGCTGCTCTTTGCCCAGGTCTCGACCTCGGCCAACCCCAGGGCGCGGGAACTCGCGCCCCTGGTCGAGACGGGGCTCAAGGTGATCGCCGCCGGGCTTCTCACGGTCTGGCTGATCGCGGTCGTGCCGGTCGAGGACACGGCCCGCTGGCTGTTGATCGCAAGCGGCCTGGGTGCGGCCTTGGCCATCGTCGTCCTGCGCCGGAGGCTGATCTACTGGCACTGCGTCCTGGAGGTGGAGCTCAAGAACACGATCGAGGTCTCCGAGACCAAGATGACCTCCACCACGGCCCCGTGGCTCGGACGGCATCCCGACTGGGACCTGCACATGATCGACTGCACCCTGCCCGACCTTGCGGACTGCCAGGGCAGGACGATCGCCGAGCTCGACCTGCGGGCGCGCTTCGGGTGCTCGGTGGTGGGCATCGAGCGGCAGGGTTTCATGATCCCCTTGCCGCCGCCCGAGTCGGTGGTCTACCCGCGCGACAAGGTGCTGCTGATGGGGACGATGGAGCAGGTCAACCGCGGCCGGGCCTTCCTGGGAGGGGTCTCCGGCACGGTCGACACCGAGTCCCTCATTGAGGAGGTGCGCATGGACACCGTCAGCGTCCCCGAATGGAGCCGGGCCAGCGGCCAGACGCTAGGGGGGATCTCGCCGGCCAGGAACCACGGAGTCCAGATCGCGGGGATACGCAGAGGAGAGGTGAGGATCCTCAATCCGGGCGCCCACGAGGTGCTCCATCCCGCGGACGAACTCCTCGTCCTTGGCACGCCCGAGCAGATCCGCGGCTTCCGCGGGTGGCTCAAGGAGAACCCGCAGAGCGAGGCGCAGGCCTAGAGCGGCCTAGTTCGCCCCGTGGGTTGGGTCCGGCTTCTTGGCCTCGTCCTTGGCAGGGGCTTCCTCTTCCTTGGACGCCTTCTTGAATTCCTTGACCGACTGGCCGAGGCCCTTTGCGAGCTGCGGCAGCTTGGTGCCCCCGAAAAGGAGCAGCACGATCAGCAGAATGAGGACCCACTCACCGCCACCCGTGGGGATCAATCCGGCCAACTGGACATTGAAGGGTGTCATAGCGGTAATCTAGTGCCGTCGAGCGCCTAAGCAAGAGCGTTCCTAGCCCCGCGGGGGCTTGAGGGACGCGGCGACCTTGAGCAGGTTCTGGGCGTTGTCGATCTGCTCGGCGTCGAAGAAGCCGTGCAGCTGGCGGATGCGGGTCGGGTGGCGCATCTTCCGGAGCGCCTTGGCCTCGATCTGGCGGATACGCTCGCGCGTCACCTTGAACTGCTTGCCCACCTCCTCAAGCGTGCGGCTGTAGCCGTCCACCAGGCCAAAGCGCAGCGACAATACGCGCCTTTCCCGCTCGGTGAGCGTGTCCAGGACGTCGATGATCTTCTCCCTGAGGAGCGAGTACGCCGTCATGTCGTAGGGGTTCTCGGCCGACTTGTCCTCGATGAAGTCGCCAAAGGAGGTGTCGTCGCCGTCGCCCACGGGCGACTGAAGCGAGATGGGCTGCTGCGCCATCTTCATGATCTGCTGCACCCGGTCGACCGGCAGGTTCATCTCGTCGGCCACCTCGTCGGGCGTCGGCTCGTGGCCGTATTCCTGGAGGAGCTGCTTCTGCACCTGCATGACCTTGTTGAGCGTCTCGATCATGTGGACCGGGATGCGGATCGTGCGGGCCTGGTCGGCGATCGAACGCGTGATGGCCTGGCGGATCCACCAGGTCGCGTAGGTCGAGAACTTGTAGCCGCGGCGGTACTCGAACTTCTCGACGGCCTTCATCAGGCCCATGTTGCCCTCCTGGATGAGGTCGAGGAAGGAGAGGCCGCGGTTCGTGTATTTCTTGGCGATCGAGATCACGAGGCGCAGGTTCGCCTCCACCATCTCGGTCTTCGCGCGGTGCGCCTCGCGCACGTGGGTCATCGTCTGGTGGTAGACCTCCAGGAGCTGGGTCGGGGAGATCCGCTGCTCGAGCTCGATGTGCTTGAGCCGGTTGTGGATCGCGCGGGTGTCGATCGCCGCGTCCTTCTTAGTCTTCGGGTGCTTCGCGCGCTCGAGCTGGATCTGCACGGTCTCGATCTCCTCAAGCGTCGGGCGCAGGAGCTCCAGGTATTCCTCGTAGACCTTCAGCTTGAAGAAGAACTTCGAGAAGTTCGCCCGGAGGGCGGTCTCGCGGCGGCGGAACTTGGAGAGGGCCTTCTTGCGCTCGGGCTCGGAACGGGCCTTCGCGTGCTCGTGCCAGGCCTCGGCCGTCCCGGCCTCGTTCTTCTGCGTGGTCTCGACCAGCTTCGGCAGCGTCCTGAAATAGGCGTCGCGGCTCTCGATCTTCTTGTCGATCACGATGCGGTCGAAGCGCTCCTCGCGCTTCAGGAGCTTGTCGCCCAGAGCGGCAATGTAGGCGCCCACGGCCGAGGCCTGGAAGAGGGCCTCCTGGGCCTTCAGCTCCGCGTTCTCGATCCGCTTTGAGATCTCGACCTCCTGCTCGCGCGTCAGCAGCGGGACCTGGCCCATCTGCTTCAGGTACATCCTCACCGGGTCGTCCAGGATGTCGTTCTGCGAGGAGCGCGACTCCTCCTCCTCGGCCTCCTCCTGGCGCTGCTTGTAGTCCTCGACCTGGTCGGGCTCGAGGATCTCGATCTCGAGGTTCTGCAGGATGGAGAGGACGTTATCGATCTCCTCCTGGTTCTCTATCGACTCGGGCAGCGCCTCGTTGATGTCGTCGAACGTGAGGTATCCCTGCTCCTTGGAGAGCCGGATAAGCTGGCGGATCTTCTCGTTGATGCCCCCGATTGGCGCCGAGGCATCGCCCCCCTCGGTGGGCGCCTGAGGGGCGCTCGCCAGTGCGGTCTCGACGGCTTCTGAGTTCGGGTTGTCTGCTGGTTTGGCTTTGCGAGGCATGAAAATGGAGAGGACGGAATTGAGAAATACTTCACCTCAACCGGCCTCGGTCATCGTGACCGGTTGCCGGAGCAGGCGCTGTAGTTCTGACAATTCCCTTAGGAGAGACGATGAGTCATTGTTAAAGTCCGATGGGGTGCTAGCTAATGCAAGTTCTATTTGGCGAATGCGGGGCTCGACCGTCCGGTCCCGCAGCCGCCTGATTCCCTCTCGGGCCACCTTGAAGGGGTCGTCCACCGCCGGTACGTCGAAGAGAAGCGACGCTACAAGTGATTTTTCATCATCACTTTCCATAAGTGACTCGAGATGGTCGCGGCCCGGCCAGTTGCCGCTTTCCACCTCCCCAAGGAACCGGTTGAGGAGGACACCGGCGGGCTGGCTCCGGTCGATCCATTCATGGGGTATGGCCGAGCTCATGGGACGGGACAGGGCCTCAAAATGCAGGAAGAGCCGCAGGAGGTCGTGCTCGGCCGAGACGGTGCCCGAACTCTTGGGGGCGGGGGCGGCCGGGGGAGGATGGGGGGCCGTCGCGCGGGCCCGGCCCAGCATCCGGCTCAGGTCGCCCTGGAGTGCAGACGCCGGCAGGTGGAGGATCGACGCCGCCTCCGAGATGAACGAGGCGCGCGAGACCTCGCTCTCGGCCGCCGCGATCAGGGCCAGGATCGACTGCGCTGCCCTCGAGCGCTGCTCCGAGGACGCCGTCCCGGGGGAGGGGAGGTAGGCCTGGCAGGCAAACGCCATGGCCGACAGGGAGGACTTGCGGACGTCGTCGTAGGCGGAGATCCCCTTTTCCAGGAAAAGGAGGTCGGGGTCGACCTTCGCGTCGCCGGCGAGCGTCAGGAAGCGCACCTCTATGTTCGCCTTGAGCGCCATCGGAAGCATCCGCAGGGCCGCCTTCTGGCCCGCCGAGTCGCTGTCGAAAAAGCACTCGAGTTCCGTGTGGTAACGCCTGAGGAGCGCAAGCTGCCCGTCGGTGAGCGAGGTGCCCTGCGGGGCCACGGCGGTCTTCAGCCCCACCGACCAGCACCGGAGCGCGTCGAGCTGCCCCTCGACCATCACAAAGGGCTTGCCCTCCCCGACGCTGGTCCGCGCGCGGTCCAGGTTGAAGAGGAGGTGGCCCTTGGTGAAGATCGGCGTCTCCGGGGAGTTGACGTACTTTGCCTCCCGGGCGGGATCGTCCTCGGGGGTGAGCGCCGTCTGCCTGGCCGTGAACGCGACCACGCGGCCCTGGTGGTCGCGGATCGGGATCATGAGCCGGCCCCTGAAGCGGCAGCGAAGTGCCCCGGTGGTGATCATCGCGTCGTCGCGGATGAAGAAGAGGCCACACTGGCGGAGCGCGTCCTCGGAGTAGCCTTTCTTTAGGATCACGGCCCCGAGCCCCGAGCCGTCGGGCCCGGCTGCGCCGATCTTGAACTCCTCTGCCAGGTCCGGGGTGAATCGCCGGTCGTTCACCCAGTACGCGCGCATGAAGTCGCCGGCAGGCCCGGCGGCGCGGAAGACCTCGTGGAAATGGGCCGCCGCCTGGTCGTGCAGGTCGAAGAGCTCCTGGCGGAGCGAGCGCTCCTCGCGGCTGGGGCCAGAGCCCTCCTCGTATTCAATGGCGACCCCGTAGCGCTGGCCGAGCGTCTCTACGGCCTCGGTGAACGACAGCTGCTCGGTCTCACGAACAAACGTGATCGCGTCGCCCGCCTTGCCGCACCCGAAGCACTTGTAGAACCCCTTGTCGGCGTCCACGTTGAACGACGGCGTCTTCTCGTTGTGGAACGGGCAGAGCCCCTTGAGCCGGCTTCCGCCGGCCTTGCGAAGGGCGACAACGCGCGAGATGACGTCGGCGAGGTTGACGCGCAGCTTCAGGTCGCGAACACAGCTGGGTTTGATGACGGGCATGGGTTACGCGCGGGCTTTTCGGCCGGGCCCAGCCTGGCGTAATGAAGAATCCACTTTCAACCGCCCCGGGGGGCTGTCAAGTTTCCGGACCCGCCCTGTCGCCCAAAGTAAGCCTTTTTGGAAACTTTGTCCCGCCGCAGGCGACATATACCTTAACAACCCATGCGAATCTCCTCAATTGCCGCCCTGGCGGTCCTCATCGCCTCGGTTCCGGCATCCGTCCTCAGGGCGGAGTACACCCCGGAAGTGAAGCGGGCGCCAACGGAACCGGTCTGGCGCGCCCACCTTCCCGGGTACGGGGAGCCGGACTACGACGCCGAGGTGGAGAAACTGATCGCGGCCTATGAGAAGGCGACCGGGCACACGATTGCCCCCGGGGCCAAGAAGAAGGTGGGGCTGAAGATCTACTCGGACTCGGGACCGGGCATGGCGACCCCGACGGCCCTGGTTAAGGCCGTGATCTCGGCCCTCGAGAAGCGGGGCTACGCCAACAACAACATCTTCCTAGTCGGGCTGAACCAGCTGCGGCTGCGCATGACCGGCTACCTCCCCTCGCTTGTCACCGGTGAGACCCAGTTCAAGGGCAACCCCGTGTTCGTGCTGGAGTCCAACCGCTACTACGATCCGGTTTGGTTTTACGACAGCCCGCTGCCCGAGCGCTTCGACCCCATCTTCGCGGCGCACCAGACCGAGGGGGTCCCGAACACCTCGACCAAGGAGGAGGACCGCAAGAGCTTCCTGGCGACGCCGCTGTTCCTCGACACGGACTTCTGGATCAACCTGCCGGTCTACACCGACCACCAGGTGCTCGGCGTCAACGGGGCCCTGGTCAACGCGACCCTCTGGAACGCCTCGAACACGGCCCGGTTCTTCCGGTCGCCGGCAACCGCTCCGGCCGCGGTGGCCGAGATGAGCGCGATCCCCGAGCTCCGGCAAACCTGGCTCTTCAGCATCGCGAGCCTGGAGCACTACCAGTACATCGGCGGGCCTTTCTTTAACTCCCTCTACACGAAGTCGGAGCCGATCCTCTGGCTCGGCACCGACCCGGTCATGATGGACGCGCTCATGAGGGCGAAGATCAACCTGGCGAGGAAGCACGAGGGGTTCGAGCCGATCTCAGACGAGATCCGCACGCTCGAGTTCGCCGAGACTCTGGGCGTCGGCTCGACCTTGATTAAGGACGCGCGGATGGTCGATGTGGACTAGGAGCCCTCGGTTTTCACAAACGGCTTGTCTCGCCGCGCGGGCGCTTGCAGGCTCGCCGCTCCTAGAATGACATCGGCCGCATACCTTCCCTTCCTGATCCAAGCGGTGCTCGCCGCCGGGATAACGGGCGTCGTGCTCATTTTTAGCCACCTTCTCGGCCAGAGGGGCAAGCACACGAAGATCAAGGACTCGGCCTACGAGTGCGGCGTTGCCGGAGAGGGCGTGGTGCACACGCGCTTCTCGGTGAAGTTCTACGTGACGGCGCTGCTTTTCATGCTCTTCGACCTGGAGATCGTGATCCTCGTGCCGTGGGTGTTCATCTACCGCGAGTTTCTCCACGAGCATATTTCGATCCTGGGTCCGATCCTCTTCTTCATTTTCGTACTGGTGCTCGGACTGGTCTACGAGGTCAAGAAGGGCGCACTGGAGTGGGAGCGGTAGAAGCCGGGTCCCGTCATGCGGCTCGACAAGATCATCGCCCGGAGTCGGATCATCGACCTGCGGAGCCAGACCCTGGAATCCGCCCTGGAGGAGCTTCTCGACGTCTGCATAGCCCGGTTTCCCGACCTTAAGCGGGAGGCCATCCTTAAGGGCCTCCTCGCCCGGGAGAGCTCGATGACGACCTACCTGGGACTGGGCGTGGCCCTTCCCCACGTGCGGGTCAAGACCTCCCGGCGCTACATCCTGGCCATAGGCAGGAGCCGATCGGGCATGAGGCACCAGGGCGCCATGTCGGGCGAGCGCGTGCACCTGATCGTGATGCTGATTGCCGGCGATTCGGCGCGCGACACTCTGCAGGTGCTGGCCTCCATCGGCCGGCTTGTCCGCGAGCAGGAGCTTGTGGACAGCTTCGTGAACGCCCCGGACCTGGACACGCTCTACGAGCGGCTCCTCGGCGGGTTTGGCGGCATGCGGCCGATCCAGGCTCAGCAGAACCGCGTCAACCGGCTCATGTTCCGGCAGGCCGAGCACGTGGCCCGGGGCGCCGGCTGCAGCGCCACGATGGTCTTCGGGGACACGTTCATCGGCGGCGTCGAGACGGACATGCTCCGGCCGAAGTTGAAGACGATCCTGGTCACCCGTAACCCGATCGAGGTCGACGAGGCCGAGGGGCGCTTTGCCGACACGATCCAGGTCCGCTCGTTCTCGAGCCAGAGGCTGGCGCAGCTCAGGAGCGCGCTCCTGGTCGCCCTGACCCGCGGCATCATCGGCTTCAAGGACCGGATCTGCTGCATCGGCGGGATCACGGGCAGCAACCAGTTCGACACGATCGTGGTGGCCGACATCGAGCGGGAGTTCCAGACGCTACTGGCGGGCCCGGCCACCGACTTGCTTCCTGAGGACGTGAAGCCCGAGGTCCTGGAGCGGGTGCTTGCCGTGGCCACCGAGCTCGCGGTGGAGGGCAGGGAGGGGCGCCCGGTCGGGTGCCTCTTCGTTGTCGGCGACACCAAGACGGTCGAGGAATACACCAAGCCCCTGGTGCTGAATCCCTTCTACGGCTACAAGGAGGAGGATCGGAACATCCTTAACCCCTTCATGGACGAGACGATTAAGGAATTCTCCTCGATTGACGGTGCCTTCGTGATCCGTGGGGATGGGGTGGTCGAGTCCGCGGGCAGCCTGATCCAGGCCAATGGCAACGGGATCACCCTGCCGAGCGGGCTGGGAAGCCGGCATGCGGCCGCGGCAGGCATCAGTGTATCAGCCAATTGCATCGCGATCGCCGTGTCCTCGAGCACCGCCGTGGTGACCCTTTTCCGCCGGGGCGTCATGCTGCCGCTCACGGAAAAGCGGCGTTAGGGACCCGCCGGCTCGAACTTTGGGGTTGCTAGGGGCCGCGGCGCGGTTTCTTCTGACCGTTCAACCGATTTAAACCCATGCAAGAAGTCGTAACACTGGAGTGCACAGAGGCCCGCAAAGAGGGCAAACCCGTTTCCCGCTACCTCACGAGGCGCAACAAGAAGACCGTCACCGAGCGCATCGAGAAGAAGAAGTACAATCCCCACCTGAAGCGCCACACGCTTCACAAGGAGATCAAGTAAGCGGACTTCCGGGAATATCCGGAATTTAGGACTGTTTCCCGCTCGTGCTCGAAAAGGGCGAGGCGGAGGAACCGGAAGCGACGGGGGTCAAGGTCTGGCGGCGCGCTGCGCGCCAGCCCTCGCGATGTTTGCGTATCCAGTCCAGGAGGGCGCGCTCAAAGCCGATGTCGTATCCCAAGCGTTCGGACTCTAGCCATTTGTGCTTCAGGATCTCCTCCCGTTCCGCGAGGAATTCCTGATAGAGGCTCGACTGCTTTACGAATTCGCGCGACGACGCTGTCGCTGGCTCTTTAGAGGAAGAAGTCATTCAGGGCGTCCGGTAAATTGAAGGATGTGAGCAGCGGCGCCTAAGGTGTCAATGCCAGCAATGTCGCCTGATCGTTACATTGCTCTTGACGGGGCTTTCTGGGCCGTCGCGAGGAGAGCCTCGGCGATGCCTCGGAAGACCCCTGCGGCGGCCCCTTCGGGCTCGGTGACGACGATCGGCATGCCCTTGTCCCCGCCTTCGCGGATGGCCGGGATCAGGGGGACTTGGCCCATGAGCACCGTGCCCAAGCGCTCGGCGGTGGCGATGCCACCGCCCGATCCGAAGATCAGGTGCTTCTGCCCCGTGGGATCGATGAAGTAGCTCATGTTCTCGGCAACCCCGACTATCGGCACATTTACCTTCTGGAACATGAGGCCGCCCTTTAGGGCGACCTGAGTGGCGGCGGGCTGGGGAGTTGTGACGATCAGGGCCCCGTCCAGGGGCAGCGTCTGCACGAGGGAAAGTTGAGCATCGCCGGTGCCCGGGGGCAGGTCGACCAAGAGGACATCCAGCTCGCCCCACTTCACGTTCTGAACAAACTGCTGGACGGTCTTCATGACCATCGGGCCCCGCCAGACGACCGGGGTGTTGTCGTCCACCAGGAAGCCCATGCTCATGACCTTGACCCCGTGGCGCTCCATCGGGACCAGGCACGAGTCCTGCCCCTCGCCCTCGACCTCGGGCCGGCCCTTCAGGCCGATCATCAGCGGCACGCTCGGGCCGTAGATGTCGATGTCCATGAGCCCGACCCGTCCCGGGCGCCCCTGGGCGGAGAGCACCTGCGCCAGGGCGCACGCCAGGTTGACGGCAAAGGTGCTCTTCCCGACCCCGCCCTTGCCGGAGGCGATCGCTATCGCGTGGCGTATCCCGCTCGAGGCCCCGGGCTTGGCCGAGGGCAGTCCCGTCGGCCCAGCCGGCGCTTTGGCGGCCTGGACCGCCACCTCGACGGTGGCCTTGGAGACCCCCGCCAGGGAAAGCAAGCTCCGCTCGACCTCGTCCCGCAGCTGCTTGGGGACCTTCGGGTCGCTGGTCGTAATCGCCAGGGCGACGTGGGCCACGCCGTCGTGGAACGCGGCGGACTTCACGAGCCCGAAGGACACAATGTCCCGGCTAAAGCCTGGATACTTAACGTTCCTGAGTTGCGCCAATAGGTCTTCGGAGGTCACGGCACAAATAAGAGTTGTTATGCGCGGCCGGCGCGCAAATAGAAAGGGGCGCAAGCGCTCCAATCATGCAGAGAATTCTCACCTTTTTCCTGGCAGCCCTCTCACTCGCCGCGCCGGCATTCGCCCAGCGCGACATCGGAACCGTCGAGGTTCTCGCGGACAACCGGACGATCCCGGTCCGGGTATCCGGGGCGACGCAGGAGCTTAACCAGCTGGCCCTCCAGGCCTTTGGCGCACACGGGCGCTACCACGTCGTGGCGAACGGCTTCATCTACGACATCCGCTTCGCCCCGGCCGGCGGGTCCCAGGTGAGGGTCGACGTCCTCCGGGGCCTGGGAGGCGGCTCCGTCGCCTCCGAGGTCGCCTCGGGCTCCACGCTTCGCGAGGCATTCTTCGCCGCGGCCGACATCGCCGTTTCCAAGACGAACGGCCTGGGCCTTCGGGGCTTCTTCTCCTCCCGCCTCGTCTTTATTGGCGAGCGCACGGGCAAACAGGAAATCTACACCTCTGACCTGTTTTTTGGCGACGTCCGGCAGATCACGCACGACCGCGCGATCGCGATGACGCCGCGCTGGGCGCCGGACGGGCAGAAGGTGATCTACACGAGCTTCTTCAGGTCCGGCTTCCCTGACATCTTCCAGATCGACCTCGGCACGTACCAGAGGACGACGTTCGTGAGCTTCAAGGGCACGAACAGCAGCGCCCGCTTCAGCCCCGACGGCCGGCAGGTGGCGATGGTCCTCTCGGGAGAGGGTGAGACCGAGATCTACACGAGCAACGCCTACGGGCGGGGCGTCACGCGCAGGACCCACTCGGACACGACCAAGGCTTCGCCGTGCTGGTCGCCCGACGGCTCGCGGATCATCTTCACGATGGAGCCGGGGCCCCAGCTCTATGTCATGTCCGCCTCGGGCGGCACGCCGCAGAGGGTGAGCTTCGACACGAGCCGCTACTGCGCCGAGCCCGACTGGAGCCGCGCTTCGCCGAACAAGGTGGTCTTCACGATGGGGGTCGGCCGCAACTACCAGATCGGAGTCCTCGACCTGTCGACGCGGCACGCCGAGCAGGTGTCCAAGGCCCCCTTTGACGGGATCGAGCCCTCGTGGCTGCCCGACGGCCGCCACGTGGTCTACACGGCGCGCACCGGGTCAACCAGCCGGATCTGCATCCTGGACACGGAGACGGGCAAGAGCACGCCGGTCAGCCCCACGGGCTTCGGTCCGGCGCTCCAGGCGAACGTCTGGTCCCGCTAAGAGCCGGGGGCCTTAGGAGGCTGCGGCGAAATTCGCCCCGGCCTTGTCCCAATCCACCACGTTCCAGAAGGCCGTGACATAGTCCGGCCTGCGGTTCTGGTAGTTAAGGTAGTAGGCGTGTTCCCAGACATCGAGGCCCAGGACCGGCTTGCCGTCGATGCCGGCAACGGACTTGCCCATCAGCGGGCTGTCCTGGTTGGCGGTTGAACCGATCGCGAGCTTCTTGTCAGCCGTCACGTAGAGCCAAGCCCAGCCTGAGCCGAAGCGCCCGGCGGCCGCCTTGGCGAACTCCTCCTTGAACTTGTCGAAGGAGCCGAAGGTCGAGTCGATCGCCGCGGCGAGCGCGCCCTTGGGTGCCCCGCCCTTGCCGGGCCCGAGGATTGTCCAGAAGAAGGAATGGTTGCTGTGGCCGCCGGCGTTGTTGCGGACCCCGCCGCGGATCGCCTCGGGAACCTTGGAGAGGTCGGCGATCAGCGCATTGACCTCAAGGGCGGCTAGGTCCGGGTGGTCGGCCAGCAGCTTGTTCGCGTTCGTGATGTAGGCCTGGTGGTGCTTCGAATAGTGGATCTCCATCGTCTTTGCGTCGATGTGGGGAACCAGGGCGTCGTAAGCGTAGGGAAGTTTGGGAAGTTCGTAAGCCATGATGGGTCAGATTATATTAGAGTTTCGGTGCGTCAACTCGCTTGGCGCTTATGACGGCCTTCGGGCGCAGTGCCCACCGGCCTCTCAGCTCGCGTCGGGTTCCTGCCGCTTCGCCCGGAAGAACGCCTGGAGGAGCTCCCGGCACTCGTCCTCTAGCACGCCGCCACGGGTGACTTCAAAGCGGTGGTTCGACCGCTCGAGGAGGTTCAGGTCGGCCGCGCCGCCCAGGCACCCCATCTTGGGGTCGGGAACCGAGTAGCAGACCCGCTTCACCCGGGACATGACCATGGCTCCCGAGCACATGGGGCAGGGCTCCTTGGTGACATAGACCGTGGCCCCCTCCAGGCGCCAGTCCCCGATCTTTGAGGCGGCCTGGGTGATGGCCAGCATCTCCGCGTGTGAGGTCGGGTCGCGGGAGGTCTCCACCCGGTTGTGGGCCGAACCGATCACCTCGCCGCCGAAGACGATCACGGCGCCGATCGGCACCTCATCCTCGCGCCAGGCGTCGATCGCCTGGTTGTAGGCCAGGCTCATGTAGAACGCGTCGTCCCGGACCAGCTGCGACGGGAATCGCTTCTGGAAGGGGCAGGCTAGGGGGGCGGGCTCGGGCACGGGATTCCGATCAATCCTAATTCGGGGCGTTGGGCAAACCCTAGGTGGGGCCCCGGCGTCGCCTCCGCGGCGAAATTGGGAATTGAAATGCCGGCAATGGGGTGCATTCACAGACCTACGGCGCATGCCCGACCTGTCGGCGTCCCTGCCTCCTATCCCATGAAATTCACAGACGGCAATTGGCTCCTCCAGCCGGGCGTGGTTGCCCACCATCCCGCCGAGGCCCACGATGCGGCCGTCAGCGGCCGCGGCCTGGTCTTCCACGCGCCGTCACGGCCCATCCGCCACAGGGGAGACACGCTCCAGGGGCCTCTGCTGACGATCCGCGTCGACTCGCCGATGACCGATGTCATCCGGGTGAGGATCGAGCACTTCACCGGTGCCGGGGAAAAGGGCCCGCACATCCCGATCTTCCCCGAGAGCAAGCCCAAGGTCTCGATCAAGGTCACTGAGAAGGTGGCCGTCCTGAAGACCGGGGGGCTCTCCGCCAGCGTCTCCAGGGTGGGGCCCTGGGGGCTCTCGTTTGAGTCCGGCGGTCGCGCGCTCACGTCGAGTGGTTTCCGCGGGATGGGCTACATCGAGTGGCCCGGCAAGGGCACGTTTGTCCACGAGCAGCTCTCCCTGGGCGTCGGCGAATGCGTCTACGGGCTCGGCGAGCGGTTCACCGCGCTCGTCAAGAATGGCCAGGTGGTCGAGAACTGGAACCGGGACGGGGGGACGAGCAGCGACCAGGCGTACAAGTCGGTCCCGTTCTACCTGACGAACCGGGGTTACGGGGTCCTGGTGAATGAGACGGGCCCGGTGTCCTTCGAGGTGGCCTCCGAGAAGCTGGCCCGCGTGCAGTTCAGCATCGAGGGCCAGAGCCTGGAGTATTTTGTGATCAACGGTCCCACCCCGAAGGACGTCCTCTCCCGGCTGACGGCCCTCACCGGAAGGCCTGCGCTTCCCCCGGCCTGGTCGTTTGGGCTCTGGCTGACGACCTCGTTCACGACCTCCTATGACGAGAAGACGGCGACCGGCTTTATCGAGGGAATGAAGTCGCGGGACCTTCCGCTGAGCGTCTTCCACTTTGACTGCTTTTGGATGCGCGAGTTCGACTGGTGCGACTTCCAGTGGGACTCCCGCGTGTTCCCGGACCCGGCCGGCATGCTTAAGCGCCTCCATGCCCGTGGGCTCAGGATCTGCCTCTGGATCAATTCCTACATCAGCCAGCGCTCGTCGCTCTTCGCCGAGGCGGCGAAGAAGGGCTACCTTCTCAAGCGTCAGGACGGCTCCGTGTGGCAGACCGACCTGTGGCAGCCCGGCATGGGCATCGTCGACTTCACCAACCCCGCCGCCAAGGCCTGGTTCCAGGGTCAGCTGCGCCGGCTGGCGTCCATGGGCGTCGACGCCTTCAAGTCCGACTTCGGCGAGCGGATCCCGACCGACGTGGTCTACTTCGACGGATCGGATCCGGTGAAGATGCACAACCACTACTCGATCCTCTACAACGAGGCGGTCTTCGAGGTGCTCGAGCAGGAGCGGGGCAAGGGAGACGCCCTCGTCTTTGCGCGGAGTTCGCACGCCTCGGGCCAGCGCCTGCCGGTCCACTGGGGCGGCGACTGCGCCTCGACGTTCGAGTCGATGGCGGAGAGCCTCCGGGGGGGGCTCTCGCTCGGCATGTGCGGCTTCGGCTTCTGGAGCCACGACATCGGCGGCTTCGAGGGCACGCCCCCGGTTGCGGTCTACAAGCGCTGGCTCGCATTCGGGCTCATGTCCTCCCACAGCCGCCTGCACGGGAGCTCCTCCTACCGCGTGCCGTGGAACTACGACGAGGAGGCCTGCGACGTCCTCAGGCTCTTCACGAAGCTCAAATGCCGCCTGATGCCCTACCTGTTCTCGATGGCCGTCGAGGCCCACGAGGAGGGCATCCCGGTCATGCGGGCGATGGTGGTCGAGTTCCCGGGGGACCCGGCGAGCGACACCCTGGAGCGCCAGTACATGCTCGGCGACTCGCTCCTGGTGGCGCCGGTCTTTTCCGAGGACGGTGTGGTCGACTTCTACCTCCCCGAGGGGGCGTGGACCCACCTCCTGACGGGCGAGGTCCGCCAGGGCGGCCGCTGGCAGCGGGGGACCTACGGGTTCCTCGAGATGCCGCTCTTCGTGCGCCCGGGCAAAATCCTTGCCCTCGGATCGGTCGACAGCCGGCCGGACTACCCGTATCCGGAAGGGGTTACCTTCCGTGCCTACGGGCTCCAGGACGGCAGCCGGTCCGAGGCGGTGGTGACGGACCTTTCAGGCAAGGTCGCCGCGACGCTCAGCGTGTCCCGCAAGGGCCTGGTCGTGGAGGCCTCCCTGGAGGGGGCCGCCAAGGGCTGGAGGCTGCAGCTCGCCGGCATCGGCTCCGTCGCATCGGTCGAGGGCGGCAAGCCCGAGGGCGACCCGCTCGGCGTCGTGATCGTTCCAGGCCCGGGCGCCCGCACCGTTCGCGTGCGCCTGACGCCCCCCTAGGCGCCGGGCCTTCGCCCGGCCTGGTCCCGTTGCGGCTTGCCGTGGGGACCGGGGTAGGGGAACTTTTGGCCATGCTGCGTGATCCCAATACCCCTATGCGCTCCGTCCGCCTCTGCCTGCCTGCCGTGTTCCTGGTGCTTCTGGGCGGCTGCAGCGTGGCCCCCGATGTCTCGGTGAGGGTCACCATTGCAGACGGCCAGGTGATTGAGGTGCCCCTCACCACCATGCCGCCGCCGCCCACCGACGGGATCGTGACGATCGAAAACTTTCAGTTCGCCCCCTTCGACATGGGCAAGGACAAGCCGAAGGCGATCACCTTCACCTACGTGGTCCGCCTCGCGGACGGGTCGAAGCCCGCGAACCTCCTGGTCGAGGATTTCACCGAGCAGCCGGTCCTGCCGATCCTGCAGGACCCCAAGCCCCTGCTGGTCAGGGAGCATTTCGTCGGCGGCGCCAGCCGGCCCTTCGCACCCCAGGACGAGCACGTCAAATGGATCCTCAACCTGGACAACGCTGTGCGGATCTATCGCTTCACCGTGAAACTTGCCGATGGGTCGACGCACGTGCTGCTTAAACCCGTCTTCGTCCCGGCCCAGATGAAAAGTTTTCTTTGGACCCAGCTGGGCGTAAAGCCCTAGCGGCTGGAACCCGCCCCAGAGGTAAATCCTTGACTCCCCGGGGGGGATGACGCCTTTAGAATGTCCACTTACAGCCGAGAACACCCAGCGATGACCCCTGCCTCACCGGCCCAATCCCGACCCAACCATGCCTGATAACGATGCGATAGAAGTTGAGGGCAAGGTGGTGGCCGTACTGCCGGGCACGATGTTCAAGGTGGAGCTGCTGAAGAGCCCGGGCCACGTGGTGCTGGCGCACATCTCCGGCAAGCTCAGGAAGAATTTCATCAAGATCGCCGCCGGCGACACCGTGAAGATGGAGATGAGCCCGTATGACCTGGAAAAGGCGCGGATCACCTTCCGCATGAAGGAACAGGGGGGCTCACCGGCTCCCCCGATGCGCCGGCGCTACTAGGGCCGGCCGCCTGGCTCCATGCAGGCAAGCGCATTTGCGTCCGACATCGACGCATACCTTGCGTACATCGACCTGGAGCGCGGGCTCTCGCGCAACACCCGCGAGAACTACCAGAGGGACCTGGAGCAGTGCGCGGCATTCCTGGGCCGCCTCGGGGCCACCGACTGGCGGACGGCGACCGCCGATCAAGCCGGGCAGTGGGTGCGCTCGCTCAGCCGGCGCGCGGCCACGAGCCAAGCGCGCAAGCTGACGGCGCTCAGGATGTTCGCCAGGTTCCTGGTCCGGGAGGGCCTGAGGAAGGATGACTTCACCGCGCTGCTTTCAGGACCCAAGCCGAGGCGGCGGCTGCCTGAGTCCTTGACCCGGGACGAGGTCACCCGGCTTCTGGCCTCACCCGGCGGTGGCGATCCCCCGTCGCTCAGGGACCGCGCGCTCCTTGAGCTCTTCTATTCGAGCGGCCTTCGGGTCTCGGAACTGGCGGCGCTCACGCTGCAGCAGGTGGACCTTGAGAACGGGTTCACGCGGGTCTTTGGCAAGGGCTCCAAGGAGCGGGTGGTGCCGGTGGGCGACCGGGCCCGCGATGCCCTGGCCTCGTGGATCACCTCGGGCAGGCCGCACTTCGTGAAGGCGAAGACCCGTAGCGAGCTCTTCCTGAGCAGCCGGGGCACGTCGCTCTCCCGGGTGGGCCTTTGGGGCATCGTCAAGAAACACGCAAAGCGGGCGGGGATCACCAAGACCGTGAAGCCCCACCTGCTGAGGCATTCCTTTGCCACACACTTGCTTTCGGGGGGGGCGGACCTCCGGTCGATCCAGGAAATGCTCGGTCACGCCAGCATTTCCACCACGCAGATCTACACGTCCGTCGAGGGCCGGCGCCTGCTCGACCAGCACAATCGATTCCATCCGCGCAACCGTGAGAAATGACACGGAAACCCGGGCAAAAACCTTGACCGCCCGGGGATTCACGGCGTGATCGTTTGCCTTTAACGGTCCGTGAAGATCAAAGTATTCGTAACCCCCAAGAAGAACGTCCTGGACCCCCAGGGAGTGGCCGTTGGCCATGCCCTTGAGAGCCTGGGACTCGGCGGCCTGAAGGGCACCCGCGTGGGGAAGGTGGTTGAATTGGAGATCGAGGGGGCCGACTCCCCGCAGTTCCGCGCACAGCTCGACAAGCTCTGCCGGGACCTCCTGAGCAACCCGGTGATCGAGGACTACCACTACGAGATCGCCGGCGGGTGATCCGCGGACCCATGAACATCGCTGTGCTGCAATTTCCTGGGTCGAATTGCGACCAGGATGCCTTCCACCTTTTCTCAAGCGGCCTGGGCCTGCCGACCAGCTATGTCTGGCACAAGGACACGAGCGTCGGGGGCGCGGACCTGGTTGTCGTGCCCGGTGGTTTCTCCTACGGGGACTACCTGCGCTGCGGGGCCATCGCTCGGTTCTCCCCTGTGATGGGTGCCGTTCGCGAGCACGCCGAGCGCGGGGGCCTGGTCCTCGGCATCTGCAACGGGTTTCAGATCCTTTGCGAGGCGGGCCTTTTGCCGGGCGCGCTCATCCGCAACAGCTCGCTCGAGTACCGGTGCATGACCTGCGAATTGGTGGTCGAGGAGGCCGGCCCGGCCTTCAACACCCGCCTGATCGGCAAGCGCGTGAGCCTGCCGATAGGGCACGGCGAGGGCAACTTCCGGATCGACGCGGCCGGCCTTGAGCGGCTGGAAAGCAACCACCAGGTGCTCCTGCGCTACGCCGAGAACCCCAACGGCTCGCTTTCGTCGATAGCCGGCATTCGCAACGAGGAGGGCAATGTCTTCGGAATGATGCCCCACCCGGACCGGGCGTTTGAGAGGTTTCACCCGAGCCAGGACGGCCTGGTGGTCGCACGCGCGGTCCTCTCGCTGCGGTTTCCGGAGATCCTGAGGGAGAGCGCATGAAGAGAGCGGACCTGCCGCCGAATCCGGACCCGGTACTCAACCAGCCGATCACCCCGGAGCTGGTCAAGAAGCACGGGCTCCTGCCCGAGGAATACGACAAGCTCTGCGGCCACCTCGGGGGCACGCCTACCCTGACCGAGCTCGGCATCTTCTCGGTCATGTGGTCTGAGCATTGCGCCTACAAGAACACGAGGCCGCTCCTGAAGGGGTTCCCGACCGAGAAGCGCGGCGCGACCGCCAACTTCGGGCGGGTCCTCGTGAAGGCGGGGGAGGAGAACGCCGGCATCATCGACGTGGGGGACGGCTGGGCCATCGCGTTCAAGATCGAGTCCCACAACCACCCGAGCGCCATCGAGCCCTTCGAGGGTGCCGCCACCGGAGTGGGGGGAATCATCCGCGACATCTTCACGATGGGGGCTCGGCCGGTGCTCCTCACCAACTCCCTGAGGTTTGGCGAACTCGATTCCCCCGTGACCAAGCGCCTCCTTCGGGGAGTCGTGGCGGGGATCGCGCACTACGGCAACTGCGTGGGCGTGCCCACCGTTGCCGGCGACGTCTACTTTGACCGGTCGTACGAGGGGAACCCGCTCGTGAACGCGCTCTGCCTGGGCACGCTCCGCCACGACCAGATCCGACGCGGCAAGGCGACGGGGCTCGGCAATCCGGTTTACTATGTCGGTGCCGCCACCGGGCGCGACGGACTGGGGGGAGCCTCTTTTGCCTCAAAGGAATTGAGCGCCGAGAGCTCCGCGGACCGGCCCGCAGTCCAGAAGGGCGACCCGTTCATGGAGAAGCTCCTGATCGAGGCGTGCCTGGAGATGATGGCCATCCCTGGCCTGGTCGTGGGCATCCAGGACATGGGGGCGGCGGGCCTTACCTGCTCGACGTGCGAGACCGCCAGCCGCGGGGGCGCGGGCATCGAGATCGAGCTCGACCAGGTGCCTCAGCGCGAGGCCGGGATGAATTCCTACGAGGTCATGCTGTCGGAGTCGCAGGAGCGGATGCTCGTGATCGTGCAGAAGGGCCGCGAGCGCGAGATCGAGGAGGTTTTCGCCAAGTGGGACCTGCACGCGGCCCATGTGGGCACCGTGACCGACACGGGCCGAATGGTGGTGAGGCACCACGGGGTCGTCGTGGCCGACATCCCTGCGGCCTCCCTGACCGATGAGGCCCCGGTCTATCACCGCCAGTCCAAGCGGCCGGCGTACCTGGATGAGACCTCCCGCTGGACACCCGAGGGATCGGGCCTGAGGGACGTGGACCTGGAGGGGGCGAAGGCCGCCCTCCCGAGGCTTCTCGCCCTGCCCACGATCGCGTCCAAGCGCTGGATCTACCGGCAGTACGACCACATGGTCCAGCACGGCACCGTGGTGCTGCCGGGAAGCGACGCCGGCGTGGTCCGGCTGCGCCTCGGCGAGACCGAGAAGTTCATAGCGATCAAGAACGACTGCAACGGCCGCTACTGCTATCTCAACCCGAGGCGGGGCGCGCTGATCGCGATGGTGGAGTGCCTGAGGAACCTCGTCTGCTCGGGCGCGACCCCGCTGGCGATGACCGACAACCTCAACTTCGGGAACCCCTACAAGCCGGACAATTTCTACCAGCTGAAGGAATGCGTGGAGGGGCTGGCCGAGGCCTGCCGCTATTTCGACGTCCCGGTCGTGGGCGGCAACGTGTCGCTCTACAACGAGTCCCCGGAGGGTGCCATCGACCCCACGCCCACCGTGTCCGTTGTGGGCTTCATCGAGAAGGAGGCGCACATCACGCGCCAGTTCGCGCGCACAGCCGGGTCCCGGATCGTTCTCCTGGGCGGTGCACCCGACGAACTCGGGGGGAGCCAGTTCCTCGGGGCGATCCACGGCCTGAAAACCGGGGACGCGCCTGCCGTCGACCTGGACGCAGAGAAGCGGCTCCAGGATTTCCTGCTGGCGCAGATCAGGGCGGGGCGGATCAGTGCCGCCCACGACCTGAGCGAGGGGGGGCTCCTGGTGGCCCTCTCCGAGATGCTCTTTGGCCCGGCTAGGCTTGGGGCGGAAGTCGACCTTTCCGGCCAGGGATCGCTGCGCGTTGACGCGCTTCTCTACGGGGAAAGCCAGGGACGGATCCTGGTCGAGGTGGGTCCCGGCGACTTGGCTGAGGTCCTGGCGGACGCCGCAGCCTCGGCTGTCCCTGCGGAGGCGATCGGGTCATTCAGGGCCTCGGCAATGCTCTCGGTCGCGACCGGCATCGGGACCCTCAACTGGCCGGTGGCCGATTTGCGTTCGAAGTGGGAGTCGAGTATTGAGACGGCCATGAAGCGTCCCGGGCTGGGCTGACCCTCATGAGCGACTTTGTATCCCACGAATGCGGAGTCGCCCTGGTGCGCCTGCTGAAGCCGCTCTCCTACTACCAGGAGAAGTATGGGACGCCCCTTTGGGGCTTCACCAAGTTGTTTCTGCTGATGGAAAAGCAGCACAACCGGGGCCAGGACGGCGCGGGCGTGGCCTGCGTGAAGCTCAACGTGACGCCTGGCGAGCCCTTCCTGTTCCGAGAGAGGAACGTGAAATCGAACCCCCTGGACAAGATCTTCAAGGAGCTCCTCGGCCAGTACAACGACAAGGTGGCCTCGGGGGTTATCCACCCGGAATTCTCGGAGACGGTGAAGAAGAATTTCGACTTCGGTGGGGAGCTCTTCCTCGGCCACCTGCGGTACGGCACGAGCGGCGGCTACAACCTGAGCGCCTGCCATCCCTATTTCAGGCGGAGCCCGTGGGCGACCCGCAACCTCGCGCTCTGCGGCAACTTCAATCTCACGAACACGGCCGAGCTGAACCAGTCTCTCATCGGGATGGGGCAGCATCCGGTGTTCGCAACCGACACGCAGGCGATCCTCGAGAAGATCGGGTTCTTCCTCGATGAGGAGCACGAGGACATCTACCGCTACCTGAGGACAAGGAACCTGGCGGGCGAGGAGCTCTCGCGCCGAATCAGCGAGGACCTGGACCTCACCCGCGTCCTTTCCCGGGCGTCGCAGAACTGGGACGGGGGATACGTTCTCTGCGGATTGGTCGGCAACGGCGACGCCTTCGTGGCGCGCGACCCGTCCGGGATACGCCCGTGCCACTGGTTCCAGAACGACGAGGTGGTCGCGTTTGCCTCGGAGCGTGCGCCGCTGATGACCGTGTTCGACCTTGCGGTGGGCGACGTGAAGGAGGTCCAGCCCGGGCAGGTGGTCGTGATCAAGCGCCGCGGCACGATCTCCGAGCAGCCCTTTACCCCCGCCCTGCCGAAGACGTCCTGCTCCTTCGAGCGGATCTACTTCTCCCGCGGAAACGACGTGGACATCTATCGCGAGCGCCAGGCTCTCGGCGGCCGGCTGGCCGAGCAGGTCGTGCGCGCCATCGACCACAACTGGTCCGACACCGTGTTCAGCTTCGTGCCGAACACGGCCGAGGTGGCCTATTACGGGCTCATGTCGGCGCTCAGGACGCTGCGCCGGGGAGAGGTGAAGGCCGCTATCCTCAAGGCGAGCGCCGAGGGATCCCTCACCGAATCCCTGCTCGACGACCTGATTCTTCGGAACTGGCCCCGCGGGGAGAAGGTGGTCAGCAAGGACATCAAGCTGCGGACCTTCATCGGCCAGGAATCGATGCGCAACCAGCTGGCGAGCCATGTGTACGACATCACCTACGGCTCGGTCAGGCCGGGCCAGGACAACCTGGTGTGCGTCGACGACTCCATCGTGCGGGGAACGACGCTCCGGCGCTCGATCCTGCGCATCCTGGCGCGGCTCAATCCGAAGAAGATCGTGATCGTCTCGACGGCTCCCCAGATCCGGTACCCCGACTGCTACGGAATCGACATGTCGGAGATCGGCAAGTTCGTCGCATTCGAGGCCGTGATCGACCTCTTGAAGGAGACGGGGCGCACGGAACTGCTGGGCGAGGTTTACCGCGCGTGCCGCGAGGAGGTCGAGAAGCGCGGCCTGGTGAACCACGTGCGCCGCCTTTACGAGCCGTTCACGGCGGAGGAGATCTCGGCGCGCATCACGAAGCTTGTGCGCCCTGCGAACATCGACTGGCACGGGGAGATCGAAATCATCTTCCAGACGATCGAGAACCTCCGGGCCGCGGTCCCCAACCACACGGGCGACTGGTACTTCTCCGGGCATTACCCGACCGAGGGGGGCTACCGGGTCGTGAACCAGGCTTACGTGAACTACTACGACAAGAACGAGGGCAGGTCCTACTAGGGTACGCGATGTCGCTCTCCTACGAATCCTCCGGCGTCAGCTATGGTCCCCTGGACGCGTTCAAGCGCGCCTGCCAGAAGTCCGCCCTCACGACGACCGACCTGCTCGCAGTCCACGGCTTCAAGGAGCCCTCGACCGTCCGGGGCGAGAGCGCCTACCTGATCGAGGCCGAGGACCATTTCCTGGCCCACGTCGAGGAGGGCCTCGGCACGAAGAACCTGGTGGCTGACGCGGTCCAGGCCCAGACGGGCGGCTGCTTTTACCGGGCGATCGGGATCGACACGGTCGCCACCATCACGAACGACCTGGTGACCTGCGGGGCGCTCCCGATCGCCGTTGCGATGCACGCGGCCGTGGGCAGCTCGGAATGGTTCTCGGACGAGCACCGGGCCGAGGAGTTGGTGCGGGGTTTCGCCGAAGGATGCAGGAGCGCGGGCGCCGTCTGGGGCGGGGGAGAGACCCCGGCGCTCAAGGGCCTGATAAACCCTTCAACGATCGTCCTGGCGGGCTCCGCCGTGGGGACCATCTCGCCAAAGTCCCTGCGCATTCTGGGCGACGTCCAGGCAGGCGATGCCATCATCTTTCTTGCGTCCTCGGGAGTGCAGACAAACGGGCTCACCCTCTGCCGGAAAATCGCCGAGAGCCTGCCCGGCGGGTACGGGACGCCGATCGGCGACGGAAAGAACCTCGGCGAGGCGCTTCTGGCGCCCTCCACGATCTACGTGTCGTTCGTGCGGGAATGCCAGCGCCGGGGCGTGCGCCTCAATTACGCGGCCCACGTGACCGGCCATGGCTGGCGCAAGCTGATGCGCCTGGAGGAACCCTTCGTCTACGAGATCACCGAGCCGCGCCGCCCGCCGGCGCTGTTTGAATTTCTCATGAAGGCGGGACCCGTCGCCCCGCGTGAGGCCTTTGCGACCTTCAACATGGGAATCGGATTCGCCGTCTATGTCTCGCCGGAACTTGCCGCACCGGCGCTTGAGGCTGCGCGGGCCTCCGGGTACGATGCGTGGCTGGCCGGAACGGTGAAAAAGGACGGCAACCGCAAGGCGGTTTCAATACCCTCGATGGGGCTCGAATTTGAGGGAAATACGCTGCAGGTGAGGTGACCTCATTGGGTTAGGTTGTGACGGGCGAATGGCAAATCGGTGGCGGACCTGGAAATTAGGGCTGCGCCGGTGGTTTGGCGTTGCAAATGCTATGGCTTCGATGAGTCCGTTGGGCTGTTTGTACGCAGGGGAACTAATCGTCTCATCATGAAAAAGACCGCAAAGACAACCAAGACGCCCGCCCCGGCGACCAAGCTCACTGCGCCCGCCCCGGCGCGTAAATCCACCGTTGCACCGAAGGTGAAGAAGCCGGCCGTTCAGCCTGTTCCCTCTGCAATCGTGGCCAAACCCACGGGCTCCCGAGTCACGATCATCGCGAAAGCGGATGTCGGCTTTGGAAACTCCCTCTTTATCCGAGGCGACGGCGCAGGCCTGAGCTGGGGTAAGGGCCTCCTGCTCGACAATGTGTCGGGCGACACCTGGAAGACGGTCCTTTCCGGGGCCGAGAAACCCATCGCCTTCAAGCTCCTCATCAACGATGAGGTCTGGAGCACGGGGATCGACTTTGCCGCGTCGCCTGGCGACACGGTGACGGTCACGCCCGCCTTCTGACCGGGGCCGGCGTCCGGTCCGGATTCAACTCGACGAGCCGCGCGCCGATCCGGTGCGCGGCCCCGTCGCGGTCCTCGAGCTGTTCGCCAGGGACAAGCTCGAAGCGGAGCCTTACCCGCGAGAATGGCCGCGGCAGGTGGAAGCCGTCCCAGCTGGACACCCGCCAGGCCGACTCAAAATCCATTCCGACCAGGGCGACCCGCTTCTGGGCCCTTCGGGCGACGATCAGGGCTCCCGGCTTCATGACATAGACGGGCCCCCTGGGGCCGTCGGGTGTGACCCCCACGTCGTAGCCCTGCCTGAGGACCTCCACCAGTCCCGAGGCCGCTTCGCGTCCGCCGCGGCTCGAGGAGCCGCGGACCGCCCGCATCCCCACCGCGTCAAAGTAGGCGGCAAGCCACGCGCCGTCGCTGCTCGCGCTGATCAGCCCGTACACCGGCTGCCCGTTCCTGTAGCGGTGGAAGATCTCCGAGGTCATGAACAGCCGGTTGTGCCAAAGGAGGTAGAGGGTGGGCTCGCCCCGCGCGGTAATGATGGCCTTGTCCGGCTCATCCATCTCTATGCGGATCGTGGAGAGCCACAGGCGAACGAGCCCCGCCACGGGCCAAATGGCGACCTGGCGCCAAAGCGCGATCGTGGGTTCTCGTCTTTCGGGGGTCGTGTTCAGGACGGCACTTGTCTCGCATTTGGGGCGTCCCTGTCGAGCCGCATTGACGAGCCCCCCATTTGCGGTCACCGAACCTTTAATGCTGGCACCTTGCCCCCATCTGCCGGACCCCAGGCCGGGCCTCGACTGGCGGATGCTCAACGCGTTCGGTCCAGACGACCGAGGCGAGCGTTTTTACGACGCCTGCCTGGAATACGGCCACTCGCTCTGGAGGCGGAAATACGCCGCCCGGGCGATCCTCTGCCTGGACCGGGCAATGGGGGCGGACCTGAAGGGGGACGAGCCGATCTTGGCCCGGTGGCCGATGCCCTACGAGGCAATGGCTTGGTTCATGAGACACGCTCCTTCCGAAGTCTTCATCGGCAATCCCCGCGTGCATTTCCAGCACTATGCCGACCGGATGAACGAACCGCGCAAGGACCAGCGCCGGTGGCGCGCCTGGGCCTGCTGGGCGCTTGCCCGGAAAGTGATGCCGATCCTCCACGGGGATGTCCGCCACCTCGTGAAGGAGCCCACGATCGCCGAAATCGACGCCCATTTGAGGCGGCATGGCCTCCCCGGCGAAGCCGACCTTTGGCACGCGGCTCTCGCCCACGCGGGAACCTGGGGGGCTATTTGGCGCGGTGGGCGAGACTCGAACTCGCGACCGACGATTTAGAAAACCGTTGCTCTATCCAGCTGAGCTACCACCGCGTTAATACCCCCAAACACCGTCTCCGGTTAGATTTGCGCGTCGATTTGGACAAGTTAAAACCGGAATCCTGCGGGGGTCCAAACGGATAATGGGCTCATGGATCCTGGGCTGAATCCGCTTACCCATGCTTGGGGACAAAGTGCCCCGAAACCGCGCAAAGGGGTCCAAAATGCCGTCGAATTCCCTCTTGACCGATCCCTGTGGACTTCGGAAAGTGATCCTTCGTCCCTACCACGGGGTGGTAGCTCAGCTGGTTAGAGCGTCTGCCTGTCACGCAGAAGGTCGCGGGTTCGAGTCCCGTCCATCCCGCCATTTAAGAAAAGGCCGTAACTGTTACAAGTACGGCCTTTATCATTGGTATAGGCCATCTTACGTTGGGGGGACGATTAGGCTGCGTTAGGCTGGCTTAAGCCCCGTAGTGACAGATTTGAGGAAAAATTTGTCACTGGCTTGTCACTAAAAACCGCGTATTCTTACAGGTATATCCGCTATGAAGATCGGAGGCCCCTACTACGACAAATTGCGCCGCGGGCAGCCCAAGCCCTGGTACCTGAGCTATTCCCTGCCCAGGACGAACCCGGACGGCTCGGTCGTGATGGACAAGGGTGGCAACCCTACGCGCAAGCGCCACAGGCACTACTACGAGTCAAAGGCCCTGGCGAACGCAGACATCCCCCGCATCCGCGACCAGCATGAGGCTGCAGGGTCAGGGAACTTCCTGTTCAACCGGACCGCGGCGGACGAGTACGATGCCGCGAAGAAGATCGCCGGAGGAAGCTCGCTCGTGGACGTGGCCA